>CBFHKU010000004.1:139490-187882 GCA_965656495.1 Coraliomargaritaceae bacterium | reverse complement strand
GGGCAGCATCGCTGATCAGTCCTGGAGTTCGGCCTTGCCTGAGGTCGATGCCAATGTGGGCGGGGAAGTGGGTCGTGCCGTTGGCGCTGAGCTGGCGCGGCTTGGCAAAAAGCATCAGGTCTTTTGTGTGACGCATTTGCCGCAGGTTGCGGCACTTGCCCAACAACATTTTCTGGTCACCAAGACGCAGGATGCCGATTCAACAACGGTTGAGATCGGCCCGGTTCATGACTCAGAGTCAGGCCGGATCGATGAGTTGGCGCGCATGTTGGGCGACCGCAACTCGGAGTCGGCGCGGGCGCACGCAACCGAACTGTTGGGGGCTTGATCCTTAGTTTTGCTCAGCGGGCATTCCGCGCTCCACCAGTTCGCTGGCGAGGGCGTTCATGCGAAGCATGGAGCTGTTGTATTTTAGGAAGCTGCTGGCTTGTTGCAGGGTGGCGTCGTCCGAAGGGATTTCAGGGACGGCGCGTTCCGCGACATAGACGATCATGCCCGAAGCTCCGGTTTGCAGCATGGGTGTAACTTCGCCGGCTTTGAGTTCCATTGCGGATTGAAGCGCGGAGCGGTTGAGGTTTTGTGGGGCTTCAGAAATCTTAAAGCTTTCGAAGTCCTCAACTGTGAGTTCAAGTTTAGCGGCGGCATCCGCAAAGCTGACTCCCTCTGCGAGTTGAGCTTCAAGCTCTTTTTTGAGTTCAACTCCTTTTTCGTAGAAGAGGCGGCGTTTTTCCTCTGCGGCGTAATCCGTTTTTACGCGCTCGGCGACGGCCTCGAATGGAGGCAGTTCCACCGGTAGGCGCGCTTGGTAGATCAACACTCCAAAGCCATCCTCAAGGGGATAGGGGTCGGAAAAGTAGCGTGCCTCGCTCAAGGCAAACGCACTACGGAGCATTTCGGCGGGCAGTCCCCGAGTCGCGGTTTCGCGCGTGCTGAAAGCTTCCACCGGGATCAGTTCGAGTCCGGCGGAATTGAGGGCGGCGTTGAAGGCGGCGCTCTCGCGGGGGATGGATTTATTGTAGAGTTCGTAGGCGAAATTTTGAGCGGCTTCGTTGGCAAGGCGGTTTGCCTGTGCTTTGCGAAGGTCGGTGCTCACCGCATCGCGGACGTCTTCAAATTTAACAACGGGTTTTTCGGCGTCGGTATCGGCATCGGCATCGTCTCCGGTGGTAGCAGCTTCGTGAGCTTCGACAAAGCGGGCGCGGTTGGCGATGAAGTGTTCGCGCAGGGCGTCTTCTTCAAGGGTGCCCACTTGCGGGAGGTAGGTCTCGGCTTTGAAATTCAGATAGCTCGCCTGAATGCGTTCCGGGATCTCGTAACGGCTGGCGTTTTGGTTATAGTATGCTTCCAGTTCGGGCTGGGCGGCATCTATTTCCGGCTCAAAACTTGCGTAATCAATGCTGGCGGTACTGAGGGTAAGGCTGGTCTGGTAACGCTGGGCCTGCAGGCGCGCGTCGTCATCAATGACGTAGCCCGGGCCGGCGAGCGCCTCAGAGATTTGTTCGATGCGGTAGTCTTCTTCGAGGACGCGGACGAGGATGCCTTCCGGGAGGAGGGGGTTGGCCTCGATGGTATCAATGAAACGGGTGAGGCGGTCGCGGTCGAATTCCCCGGTCGGGTTGCGGAAGAGTGGTTTTTCCTGCAGGTAGCTGCTGATTTGCTCTTGGGTCGGGGCGGGAATACCAATTGTTTCGGCGAGATGGAGGAGGGCGATGCGGGAGAGCATTTGGTTGCTGAGCTGCTGCTGGTTGTTGCGGTTCAGCTGATTGAGTTCATTGCTCAATGAAAGGCGCATCCCCACCGGACGCATGTCGCGCTCGGAGTTAAGGTCATAGCCGTAATAATCCAGCGCCTGATAGTTGGAGCGGTTGGTGGTGCAACCGGGGGTGTTGCCGATGGTGCCGACGAAGGCAACAATAACAACTGCGAGGAGGGTAAGGAAAATCCAGCGACCGTGGCGGATTAAGTGGTGTTGAATCCAGGAAATCATTGATAGGAGTGGTTAGCCAAAGGTGCGAACTTAGGATTCGGCATATAGCTGTCAATCCCTTGCTTACCCGGAGGCAGTTTCGGTAGCGTTTTCACTCTGTATGATTTGCAGGAGGCTTTGTTGGGTTTGCGGGCTGTGGTTCCATTGTGCCGCATCGGCGAGGTATTGTTTTACCGCGGGGAAATCCTGCGCGATCCATTCTAGCCCTTCGTTGTTGCCGTGGAGGTCGTAGGCAATTTTAAAGCCGCCAAGGGTGATTGCATCGAGCGGTTTACCGGGTTGATAGCTGCGGTCGTGGAGCCCATTTCCGGCGGTTTGGTGAATCGGGCTGAGGTAACCGAGCTCGCAAAGGTGATTGATGCTGGAGTTGAGGATATGGAAGGGCACGCGCAGTTGGTGCTGTAAATGAGTGCTGGTGGGGGCAGGTTCGCCGGTCTGGAAGCGGCGTGCAACGAGGATGAGGATCGCGAGGGAAATGGCTTCGCGGGCGCGTTGGCTGGTGCGTTGCCAGGCGTTTTCGTTGGTGAGGTGGTCGGCGTTTTGAATGGCGTAGGTGATCTGACCGCCGTAAAGGATCAGGAGCCAGAAGATGTAAAGGCCCAGCATGAGGACGATGATTATACCGACCGAGCCATAGAGGCTTTTGGTGTCGACCACGCGTTGAACGTATAAAAAGGAAAGCATTTGGTAGGCGTTTAAACCGGCAGTCACGAGGGCGGCTCCGATGAGGGCGGGTTTCCAGCGGACGGTGGTGTTGGGGATAAAGCGGTAGAAAATTGCAAGTGCGAGGGTGAAGATCAGGAAGGCGAGGAGGGGCAGGGAGAATTGAAAGAGGGCGGCAAGGGTTGCGCCGAAGGGCAGGGTCTCCATTGCGCCCAGGATCGCATTGGCGGTTATGAGCGAGAGGGCGGCGGTTCCCAGTACCGCACCCAGGCTGATAAAGGTCCAGTAGGTCACGATGCGCTCCGGGATTTTACGGCCTTTCTCCACGCCCCAAACGGTATTGAAGGATTTTTCAATGGAGGTGAGCACTTGGATGCCGATCAAGAGCAGCATCAGGGAACCCACCACGCCCACCGTTCCGGACTTGGCTCGCTTGCTGAAATTGTCGATGAGTTCAAGGACCTCGGGCGCGATTTCAGTTGCAGCGTCGGTGTCATCGGTGGTGGTGGACAAGGTGACCTGTGGTGCGGCAAAGGTGATGGCTTTCGTGATGGATTCAATGACCACGCTGTCCGCGACTCCGGTGCCTTTTTCAGCCATGTCTTTATCGATCAGGAATCCCGAAACCATAATGCTGAAGGCCACCAGCGGGCCGATTCCAATCATGCTGTAAAATGTAAGAGCGGCGGACTGGATGGGCAGTTGGTTGCGTTTTTGCCCCTGCCAGGCGAGGATCAGGATCCGCAGGAAACGGAAACCATGCTCGCGGAGCCGATTGCTTTGTTGTTTTTCTATGATCCAGAGATCACGTACCACATTGCGAATGGTGGCCTGAAAACGAGCGGGTAAGCCCCAAAGGATATGCTTGCGATTATGGTCTTTCATGCTGCAGTTTTTTTAAATTCCCAAAATTTATGCTAGGTATTTCCGTGCAGGGAGCAATAGGTATGTCAGGCATTCTTCAATTCGGTGCCAAATGTAAGATATACAAGGGTTTTCATTGCAAAATTGACCGCTACAAATTTACTTGTGCCCTTCATGAAAATTCTAGTTGCAGATCGAATCTCTCCCATTGGTGTGGATCTCTTCAAAGCCGAAGCCGGTTTTGAGGTCATTGAAGCCTATGGTTCTTCCCCGGAACAAATTCTTGAATTGGTTCCTGAAGTGGACGCCATTGCGGTCCGTTCCGATACCAGAGTGAGTGCCGAGGTCATTGCTGCGGCTCCGAAACTCAAGGTGGTCGGTCGTGCCGGAGTCGGGGTTGACAACATCGATATCGAGGCCGCCACCGACCGGGGCGTGATCGTGATGAACACCCCCACCGGGAATACCATTGCCACCGCCGAATTGACTTTTACGCACATGCTCGCGGGAACGCGCCCCATCGTGCAGGCCTGCGCCCGTATGCGCGAGGGTGGTTGGGATCGCAAAAAATTCACCGGATCTGAACTGAACGGTAAGACCCTCGGTGTCCTTGGCTTGGGGCGGATCGGTGCGGAGGTTTCCAAGCGCGCCATGGCCTTTCAAATGAAGGTCCTCGCCTACGATCCCTATTTGACCGAATCCCGCGCCAATAGCTTAGGGATTCAGCAAGCGAGTCTCGACGAGGTCATTGAAAATGCCGATTACATAACGGTTCACATGCCCCTGACCGCGGACACCAAACACATGCTGAACGCTGATGCCTTTGCCCGTATGAAGGACGGCGTGCGTATTTTCAACTGTGCCCGTGGCGGCATTATCGACGAGGCCGCGCTGATTGCCGCTTTGGAGTCCGGCAAGGTCGCAGCGGCGGGCTTGGATGTTTACGAGGACGAACCGCCGGTGCAGGATCACCCCATGCGCGGGATTGAAAATCTTGTTTTGACGCCGCACCTCGGGGCATCGACTGCCGAGGCGCAGGAGAATGTCGGGATCGATGTTGCCAAGCAGATGATTGAAGCCTTGAATGGCGGACGCGTGGTAAACGCGTTGAATATGCCTTCAGTGGATCCGCAAGTACTCGAAAAACTCGCCCCTTACATGACGCTGGGGGAGAAAGTCGGGACCTTTTCGCAGCAGCTCGCTCCGGATGGTGTGGAGAAACTCTCGATCCGTTATTATGGAAAGATGATTGAGTTGGATACCCTGCCGCTCACCAATGCGATTCAACGCGGCTTCCTGCGTGAGATTTCTGACAACGTCAACAACGTCAACGCCCCCAAGAAAATTGAACGCCTTGGGATTGAATGCGAACAGGTCAAGAGCAGTGCCCACGCAGACTTCAATGAATTGATTGAGGTCGTCGTCACCTGCAAGGGCGGCAAAACCCGCGCGATTGGCGGCACCCTCGTTGGGAAAAATCAGTTGCCGCGCATTGTTCTCATCGACGGACACGGGGTGGAGGTGAACACCGACGCCACCCTTTTGGTTTTAAAGAACAAAGACGTTCCCGGGATCGTGGGCTTCATCGGGGTGACCCTCGGAGAAGATCAGGTCAACATTGCAAACATGTCGCTCAGTCGTGACCAGGGCGAAGGCTTTGCAGTCAGTGTCTTTGAACTCGACAGCGTGCCCTCGGAGGCCGCTGCCAAGAAAATCACGGATCACGAAGCCATCGAAAAATATCGTATTATCAAGCTCTAGGGACAAGTTAGGGTCTGTCTCATAGACCGCGGCTTTACCCGGCAAACCGCTCAACACCATGCTGATTCCAATTATACTGCTCGTCCTGATCGTCGGTTATCTGCTGGGATCGATCAGTTTTGCGGTTTTGGTAGCGCGCACTCAGGGCGTTGACATCTTGAAAGTGGGCAGCGGGAACCCCGGCGCAACCAACGTTAAACGCGTCCTCGGTTCGCGCTTGGGTAATGCCGTATTTTTTCTCGATGTGCTCAAGGGCTTTGTTGCGACCGGCTGGCCCCTGCTATTTCTGGGCGCCAATGAGGGCGAAACGCTGGCTTTCGGTGTTTTGGGACTCATTGCCGCGATTGCAGGCCACAGCTTCTCCTGCTTCCTGAATTTCCGGGGAGGGAAGGGGGTCGCCACTACGATGGGAGGACTCGCGGCTTTGATGCCTCCGGTTCTCTTGGTAGGGCTTTTGGTGTGGGTGATTGTTTTCTATGCCACGCGCATCGTCGCGATCGCTTCGATATGTTTTTCCATCAGCCTTCCGCTAGGTGCTTTTCTCAAGTACGGGGCGGGAGACCTGCGTTTTGGTCTTGGTCTTTTGTTGGCGCTACTCATTATCGCCCGTCATCGTTCCAACATTCAGCGCCTGCTTAAGGGCGAGGAAAACTCTTTTAAAAAATAACTGCTGCGCTCCGCATCGACAACCCCCCTGTATTTATAATGGCTGATAAACGCACAATTCGCATTGGACTCCTCGGCTTCGGGGTTGTGGGTCAAGGCGTCTGGAAAAATATTGAAAAAAATCGCCAGGCTTTGGAATACCGCCTCGGTGCGGCGCTCGACATTACCCAAGTCGTCGTAAAAAATCTGAACCGCGAGCGCGGCGTGCAGGTTCCAAGCGAAATTTATTCCGACGACCCCGCCCGCATGGTCGATAATCCCGAAATTGATATTGTTTGCGAATTGATGGGCGGCACCGGCGCGGCCCTCGAACTCACACGTCGCGCCCTTTCGAAAGGTAAGATTGTGGTCACCGCCAACAAAGCGCTCATCTGTGAACACGGCGAGGAGCTCTTTAAAATCGCGCATGAAAATGGCGGGCATTACTTCTACGAGGCTTCGGTCGCGGGCGGCATCCCGATTATCAAGACCATCCGCGAAGCGCTCGTTGCGAATCGCTTCAGCATGATTTTCGGCATCTTAAACGGCACCTCCAATTACATCCTCACCCGCATGGAACGCGAGGGCCTGAGCTTTGATGCCACCTTGGGCGATGCCCGCGAGTTGGGCTATGTCGAAGCCGATGAAGCCCTTGACCTCGATGGGGTGGATGCTGCCCACAAGGCCGTTATCCTCGCTTTCCTCGCGCACGGCAAATGGGTCAAGCTCAACGAAATCATCTGCGAAGGGATTCGCGAGATCACAGGGGACGATATTCGCATCGCGGGAGAACTCGGCTTTAAGATCAAGCTCCTCGCGGTCATTGCCCGCGATTTCAAAGCAAACCAGCTCTCGGTTCGACTACACCCCGCCCTAATTTCAAAGTCTGAAGTCATCGCGGGAGTGGACGAAGTTTATAATGGCGTGAGCGTAACGGGTGATGTGGTGGGAACCACCGTCCTGATCGGGCGCGGGGCAGGGCAGGATGCCACCTCCAGTTCTGTCATCAGTGATATCGCCGATGCGGTCTTTATGCTGCAGGGTGCGCCCAAACCTGCGATTTCCGAAGAAGATGAGGCTATTTACGCCCGCCTTGCAGACGGTTTGGAGTTGACCGCCCCCGAGGATCTGGAGGGTCGTTATTATCTCCGTATTCATGTGAAGGATCAGGAAGGGGTGCTCGCCGCCCTCACGGATCTTTTGACCAAGCACCACATCAGTTTCGCGACCGTCAACCAGAAGGAGCTCAGCGACGGTACTGCACGGATTATGCTCACTACCCACAAGAGCCGTGAATCCAATATTCGCGCCGCAAAAGAAGCGCTCGCAGGGCTGGATATTGTGCTTTCCCCTTCGGTCAGTTTCCGCATTTTTGAACCGGAGGTATAAACTTTTGCTCTGGCAGAAATTAGGCCTCAATTACTCATCCTATAAATGGCACTCATTGTTCAAAAATACGGCGGGACTTCTGTTGCGGATGTCGAACGCATCCAGAATGTCGCCCGCCGCGTCAAGGAAAGCTACGATTCCGGCAATCAAGTGGTGGTCGTGGTCTCGGCGCGATCGGGTGTCACTAACGAACTGGTCAAGCGGGCTTACCAATTAAACCCGAATCCCGATGAGCGCGAGATGGACTTGCTGCTCACAGTCGGCGAACAGGAGACCATCGCCCTGACGGCGATGGCCTTGCATGCCTTGGGCATTCCGGCGGTATCTCGCACGGGTTCACAGGCGGGTATCGAGACCGATCCCGCTCACACCCGCGCCCGCATTCTTCGTATTACCGGTGGCGACATCCGCGAACAACTCGATGCCGGGAAAGTCGTCATTCTCGCTGGTTTTCAAGGTCTCTCGCCGGAGGGTCAGGTGACCACGCTTGGCCGCGGGGGCTCCGACCTCAGCGCCATTGCGATTGCGGCAGCGCTCAAAGCGGATTTGTGTCAGATTTTTACCGATGTGGACGGCGTCTATACTGCGGATCCCCGCGTCGTACCGCTCGCCAAAAAAATTGAATCGATTTCTTATGAGGAAATGCTCGAAATGGCGAGCGCCGGTTCTAAGGTAATGCAGAACCGTGCGGTTGAATTCGCTCAAAAATTTAAGGTTCTATTTGAAGTCCGCTCCAGTTTTAACAACAACCCCGGAACTATTGTGAAAGAAGAAGTCCCCTCAATGGAAGATGTCGTGGTCAGCGGCGTCGCACTTGATAAGAATCAGGCCAAGTTGGTAGTCAGTGACTTGCCGGATCAGGCGGGAACCGCCGCGCAACTCTTCCAAACGATTGCAGATGCCGGTGTTTCGGTCGATATGATCGTTCAAAATATCGGGCGCGAGGGCAAAGCCAACATGACCTTTACCGTGACGCGCGACGACGTGAAACGCGCGGAAAAAGCAGTCAAGGCAGCCTTTCCGGAATTGGAGGCGGGTGAGGGTTTTGAGGCCAGTGAAATTGCGAAGGTTTCGGTGGTCGGTGTCGGGATGCGGACCCATTCCGGAGTTGCCGCGACGCTTTTCGAGGCGCTCGCCGAAGCCGCCGTCAATATTCAGCTTATCAGCACTTCAGAAATCAAGATCTCCGTTGGTATCGACCCGCAGGACGCCGAAAAAGCGGCGCAGGTCGTGCATCGTGCCTTCGGTCTCGACGCCGCCAGCGATTCATGAATTACCACAGTACCCGCGGTCAAGTCCCTCCTGTTTCCTTTAGCACGGCAGTCGAGCACGGTCTCGCGCCCGACGGCGGACTGTACCTGCCCGAGCAACTCCCCGACCTCAGCGGGTACCTCCACGAATGGGAATCCCTGACTTACCCCGAATTGTGCGAGGCATTCTTTGCGCACTTTGCCACCGATTTGGATGCGGCTGAACTACACCGTATTGTTTCCCTTTCTTACGATAAATTTGACGATCCCGCCATTGCCCCGATTCGGGAACTGGGTCCCGGACGCTACGTCCTGGAGCTCTTCCACGGGCCGACTCTCGCCTTCAAGGATTTTGCCCTGCAACTCCTCGGCAATTTCTACGAGGCGCAAATCGCCCGCACCGGACGCCCCATCTCGGTCCTCGGTGCGACTTCCGGCGATACCGGCGCCGCTGCGATTCACGGCCTCCTCGGTAAGAAAGGGGTCAAAACTTTTATTCTCTATCCCGATGGACGCATTGCGCCGCTGCAGGAGCGTCAAATGACCTGCACCGGTGCGGATAATGTCTTTCCCCTTGCGATCAAGGGCAGCTTTGACGACGCCCAGACTGCGATGAAAACGGTGTTTGAAGACCGCGCCTTCGCTGCGGAGGTCGGGCTCTCTGCCGTCAATTCCATCAATCTCGCCCGCATTCTTGCCCAGTGCGTTTACTACCTTTACGCCTTTTTCCGCCTGCCTGCCGCGGAGCGCGAACACGTCACCTTTGTGGTACCGACCGGGAACTTCGGGAATGTCCTCGCGGGTTGGTTGGTGCAACAAATGGGAGTGCCCCTCAAGGGTTTCCGGGTCGCAACCAATCAAAACGACATCCTGCACCGCCTCTTTCAAACCGGCACCTACGCCCTTGAAAATGTCGCGCCCAGCCTTGCCCCCTCCATGGATATTCAAGTCGCCTCGAATTTTGAACGCTTCCTTTACTACGCAGTGGGTTCCGACCCCACTGAGGTGCGCGAAATCATGCAGACTTTTAAATCCACCGGGCGGTATGAATTTGAGAATTTTGACCGCCAAAGCTTTGGCAGTTCCCGTACCGATGATGCTGAAATCGCAAGCCTCATAAAGGCGGTTCATACTCAGTATGATTACGTCGTCGATCCCCATACCGCATGTGGATTCCAGAAAGACGGGGCAGGGGACGGGCCGGAAATCATTCTCGCCACCGCGCACCCCGCGAAATTCCCCGACACCATTGTTGAGGCGATTGGCGAAGAACCCACTCATCCCAGCCTCGAAGTGCTCAAGGATCGTCCCATTGTGAAGCACTACGTCGAGCCCACCCCGGAGGCGATCAAGGCCTTCATGCGGGAACACGCTTAGACTATCCTAGTGATAGTGGTAGCGCAATTGCACTAAGATGATACTGCGCTCGATTTGTTTGTAAACAATGCGGTGTTCCTCGGTGATGCGCCGCGAATAATAACCACTCAGATTATGCTTTAGGGCCTCCGGTTTTCCAATGCCCTCATAGGGGTCACGCAAAATTTCACGTATCAATAAATGAATCCGCTTTAAGACGCGTTGATCCGTCTTTTGCCAATATTGATAATCCTCCCAGGCTTGAGGCGTAAAGCTGAGGTTCATCCTTCGAGGTCAATCTTTTGCGAGCGGGCATCGCCCTTTTCGGCGGCTTCAATCGATTCCATGAGGCGTTTCGCATTCGCCGGACTCCGCATGAGGTAGGCGGTCTCTTGTAAGGCTTCATAATCCTCCAGCGAGATCATGACCACTGCTTGTTCTCGTTTTCTTGTGATAATGACCGGGTCACGGTCTTCGCAGACTCGATCCATCGTAGTGGCCAGTTTTTCTCTGGCAGCGGTATATGTGATAGCCTTCATACGAACAGGATAATGTACGTATTTTGGCGATGTCAAATATCAATTCTTGGGACGCCCATAAGCCCCAAATAGCATCCCGCTTTAAGGTCCCAGCAGGCGTTCAATCGTGCGCCGGTCTTTTTTGGTAGGGCGACCGCCGCCCTCGTGTTTGAAGAGTCTCGCGTTGGCACGCTTCTCGCGGGCGGCCTCCAGATCTTCCGGCGGGGTTTGATCTTCCATGAATTCAGGGAGCCGCGCCGCGCCGAGGCGTTTATCGCTGAGCGCGAGCACTTGCAGGGTACGGCGCAGCGCTTGGGTGCGTGCTACCACGATATCACCGATCCGCACTTTGGCAGCGGGCTTGGCGATATTGCCGTTCAGGCGCACCGCTGAACCGCGGCAGGCATCCAGAGCATCGCTGCGAGTTTTGTAAACCCGCATCGCCCATAACCACCTGTCCAGTCGCACGCTTTCCATTGTTTAACCACGGTGCTTGAATGCCCGCGCCATGCGTTCCAGTCCTTCCTCGAGGCGGGTCTTGGGGCAACCAAAATTCAGGCGCACATGCCCCGGGCCGCCAAAGGGTTCGCCGCAGGAAAGTCCGATTCCGTTTTGTTCAAAGAATTGCGCCGGTTGTTTCAATTCGAGGCCACGCACATCGAGCCAGGCGAGGTAGGTTGCCTGCATCGGGCGGAAGATGATTTGAGGCAGTTCGCTGGCGAGGAATGCCCGCAGGGTGTTGTAATTGTCCCGGAGGGTATCGACCAGAGCGAGGCGCCATGCTTCGCCGTGATTGTAGGCCGCGGCGCAACCGGCATACCCGAAGCAATTCACCTCCGTGATGATTCCGCGAATGGTTTGGTTGAATCGTTGTCGCAGTTCGCGGTTTTCGATGATGGAAAAGGCGCAGGCGAGACCGGGCAGATTATAGGTCTTGCTGGGCGCCATGAGGGTGATGGTGCGCGCCGCAAGCGTTTCGTTCAGGCTCGCAGTCACAATGTGCTTGGCAGCCTCGTCAAAGATTAAATCGCAATGAATTTCGTCTGAGATCAGGATTAAGTCATGGCGTTCGCAGAATTCCCCCAATGCCAGTAATTCTGCCTGCGTGAAGACCCTTCCTACCGGATTGTGCGGACTGCATAAAATAAAGAGGCGGGTATTTGGACGTACCGCCGCTTCCATTGCCTCAAAATCGAGGGTCCATTGGTCGGATGCATTCAGACAGAGCGGCACGCCGATCAATTCCCGTTTTGCATAGTCCGGAGCGCTTAGAAAGGGAGGGTAGACCGGGGTCGCGGTCATGACCGATTCGTCGGGCTGGGTGAAGGCGTGACAGCAAAGGTTGATCGCCGGCACCAGGCCCGGCAGGAAATTGAGCCATCCCGCTTTTGCGGCGTAGCCATGTGCCCGTTCGAGATAGCGAAGCACTGCCTCGATCGGTTCAGTATGCGGGATCGTGTAACCAAAGACCCCATGATCCAATCGCGCCTGCAGAGCGGATACAATCTCCGGCGCCGTCTCAAAATCCATGTCGGCGACCCAAAGCGGCAAGACCTCCGGATCCGCGTATTTCTCCCACTTGAGGGATCCATGGCCACGCCGTTCCGGGCAGCTCGTAAAATTGTACTCAGTCGTCGACATCGCCAAGCATCCTCAAGGTCTCCCCGCTGCCCTGCAATTCATTTTCTTAGCTTAATTCGATCCTTTGGCTACCAATGATGAAAGGCTAATTATTTCTAATTCACCTGATGCTTTGTGCGAAAAACCGGGACTCACAGACCAATATTTTCAATGTTAGGTAGCTACCAAACTTCATTTCTCATCAGGCTTTCGGGTCGCGCAGTCTCTAAAACAAGTGAATTTCCGGCATAAACTTTAACCCAAATCCCCTCTAACTTGTCTTTACTTTCTCGTGATTTTCTCGCGTCCCCTGACCAAACCCAGCCATCCATGAGTCCCGTTTCCTTCATTTTGAAATTTTTGGTTGGGCGTTTCTCCTCTGAGCGTGCAGCTAAGGATTCAAAAAGAACCTCACCATTGATACGCTCAAATTCACCTTCACTGCGCTTTATTGCTGCTACCTTATCGGTGAATTTAAAGCAGATATATTCAACCCTCAAATCTTTGATTGCCTGTTGTGTCGTATTTTTGAGAACAATCTCATACCAAGCTTTATAACTCGTAGTAATAATGCCTCCGTTTTCAGATTTATTTTTATCTGATTCTTCCTTGGTGAAACGTATTTCAAAGGCGCCATTTTTTAGGGCTTCTTTCATAGCCCAGTCGCGAATGTACTTTTGGTCTGATTCACAGAAGATGTTAATGGAAAGCTTTGTTCTTAGCCGATCACTGCGCTCGATATAAACATCATCTCCACTAACAAGAGTTACTTTAGCGCTCATTTCGCGACCTTGCTTGTCTTTAAATGTCCGAAACTCTCTCGCATCTGCGATTGAAGCACAGAGTGTAATGAACAGGATTATAAATATTTTATTCATAGGTTTTGGAACTATGTTAAAGGGGTTAAAAAATTTAAATGTAAAATATTAAGTTTTCGTAATTAGTATTGATTGCAGTAAAATTCTTGCCTGCTAAACGGGTAAGCACCTGAAAACGCATTCAATTCCAGGAGCGCATCGACAAATTAGGAGGTTATTTATCGCTTCGAAATCTTCACCAAGCAAAGGGTTTCCTCAAATCTCATTTACGAAATAAACGACGTCGCAACTTGAGCTTTCTTTGCTTTGTGACTCATTCGAATTTGTGAAACGTAAGGGAAAAACAGTCCACAAATGCGATCTGCCCGAGAAAATTTGTCCGGTTTGCGTGCGACCTTTCAAATGGCGCAAGAAATGGGCGCGTTCGTGGGAGGCAGTTCGCTATTGCTCGGAGCGATGCAAAAAATCCGCAGCCTGAGCGAGCCTCGTTGAACTATGCCAAAGCCGAAGTCCATCCTCAGCCCCAAGACCAAAGATGCGATCGTTCGCCTCGCGTGGCACGACCGCACCAGTTTTGAGGTCATTGAAAAAACCTATGGTCTGCCGGAAGCGGAGGTCATTCGTCTGATGCGGCGCGAACTCAAACCCGCAAGTTTCCGCCGTTGGCGGGAGCGAGTCAGCGGACGCATCACCAAGCACCGCAAGCGATTTGAGCAACACCTTCGTGGGCGGAGCACTGACGCTTGAGGCGCTTGGGGCGCCAGGTCCGCTTATTTCAAATCGTAACGATCCGCCTCCATCACCTTCGTCCAGGCCGCTACGAAATCGCGTACAAATTTTTCCTGATTGTCATCCTGTGCATAGACTTCGGCGTAGGAACGCAGGACCGAATTGGACCCGAAGACCAAATCCGCGCGGGTCGCAGTCCAACGAATGTCCCCGTTCTTGCGATCGCGGATTTCGTAGAGGTTCTCGCCGGCGGGATGCCAGAGGTAGGCCATGTCGGTGAGGTTTACGAAGAAGTCGTTGCTGAGGGTGCCAACGCGATCGGTGAAGACGCCGTGCTGGGTGCCGTCGTGATTGGTGCCGAGCACGCGCATACCGCCGATCAAAACCGTCATTTCAGCGGCGGTCAGATTCATCAATTGCGCCCGGTCGAGGAGCATTTCCTCGGGCTTGGCGATGTAGTCCTTCTTTTGCCAGTTGCGGAAACCGTCCGCGAGCGGTTCCAGAACCGCAAAGGATTCAATATCGGTTTGCGCCTGCGTGGCGTCGCCTCGTCCGGGAGTGAAGGGGACTTCCACCGTTTGACCGGCGGCATGGATGGCCTGTTCGAGGCCGACATTACCGGCAAGGACAATGACATCCGCGAGACTCGCGCCGCTCTCGGTGGCGATGGGTTCCAGCAAGCCCAAAACTTTTTGCAGGCGGTTGGGTTCATTGCCCGCCCAACTGTTTTGGGGTGCGAGGCGAATACGCGCCCCGTTGGCGCCGCCCCGCAGGTCGGAAGCCCGGAAGGTGCGTGCGCTGTCCCAGGCGGTCGCAACGAGTTCACCGACCGTAAGCCCGCTCTCGGCGATGCGCGCCTTGACCGCTGCCACGTCGTAATCGGAGTTTCCGGCGGGAATGGGATCCTGCCAGATCAAATCCTCTGTGGGAATCTCAGGCCCGATGTAGCGGGTCTTGGGGCCCATGTCGCGGTGGGTGAGTTTGAACCAGGCGCGGGCAAAGGTCTTGGAGAAATACTCCGGGTCATCGCGGAATTTTTCCGAGATCACGCGATAGGCGGGATCCATTTTCATGGCCATATCCGCATCGGTCATAATGGGGTTGTAACGGATGGAGGGATCCTCCACGTCGGGTGTTTTGTCGGCTTCCTCGACCTCAATCGGTTCCCATTGCGTTGCGCCGGCAGGGCTTTTCTTGAGTTCCCAATCGTATTTGAAGAGGAGGTAGAAATAACCGTTGTCCCATTGGGTGGGATTGGTGGTCCAGGCGCCTTCGATTCCGCTCGTGACGGTGTCGCGTCCAATCCCTCGGGAGGTATGGTTCATCCAGCCGAGGCCCTGTTCGTGGAGGTCGGCGCCCTCGGGGGCGGGGCCGAGGTGCTCGGGGTTTCCGTTGCCGTGACATTTGCCGACGGTGTGACCGCCCGCCGTGAGAGCGACGGTTTCTTCGTCGTTCATCGCCATCCGGGCAAAGGTCTCGCGGATATGAGCGGCAGTCTTGAGGGGGTCGGATTTACCGTTCACGCCCTCGGGATTCACGTAGATGAGTCCCATCTGAACCGCCGCAAGGGGGTTTTCCATGGTGGCGGGTTCATTGACATCGGCATAGCGTTCATCGCTCGGTGCGAGCCATTCTTTTTCCGCGCCCCAATAAATATCTTTTTCGGGGTGCCAGGTGTCTTCGCGGCCGTAGCTGAAGCCATACATCTCAAGCCCCATCGTTTCGTAGGCGGCGTTGCCAGCGAGAATGAAGAGGTCCGCCCAACTGAGCTGGTTGCCGTATTTCTTTTTGAGGGGCCAGAGGAGGCGACGGCCTTTGTCGAGGTTGGTATTGTCCGGCCAGGAATTGAGCGGGGCAAAGCGCTGATTGCCGGTGGCAGCACCACCGCGACCATCGGTGACGCGATAGGTGCCGGCGGCGTGCCAGGCGAGGCGGATCATGAGGCCGCCGTAGTGACCCCAGTCGGCGGGCCACCAGTCCTGACTGTCGGTCATGAGGGCGTGCAAATCTTTTTTGACCGCTTCGAAATCCAGACTTTGAACCGCTTCCCGATAATCAAAGTCGGCATCCATGGGATCGGTCTTGTGGTCGTGTTGATGCAGGATATCCAAATTGAGGTTAGCGGGCCACCAATCCTGAGGAGCCTGCTGATCGGAGGTATTGCTACCGTGCATGACGGGGCATTTTCCGGCGGAGGATTCGCTGGGGGTGGTTCCATGGGGGAAAGGGCATTTCCCGGCGGTTTCTTGGTTGTTTGAATCGGTCATAGTTAGAAGAATAGGGGAAGAACGTTTTTCGGGATGCCCTGCCTGTCAAGGCATCTGATTCAAAAGAGGAAATTTTTAGCGAATCGCGCCCTTGCTGCATTCTTGGAGGCATCTGGGACAACTTGGATTAATGTATTTCTACGCGGAGGATTGGTTTTTCCAGACAGTTGGGCGTTGATGCGGGTTTGCATCAAGGTTTAGGGCGATCAGTATCGAATTTCAGATGGTTTATTCCCCGTATTTTACAATTTTTTTTAGTTAAAATACACTTGTAAGGATTGTTACCGTAATTTTGATTATGTTCTTACCCCTTTTAACCCAAAACTAAATATGACAGAACTAACCATTGGACAATACCACCTCGTGAGCAATTTTTTCTCGCTCACCATCGCAGCAATGGGCGCGGCTACCGCGTTCTTGTGGATCAACCGCTCTCAGGTTGCTGACCAATACAAGACTGCCGTTACTATCAGCGGACTTGTTACCTTCATTGCTCTTTACCACTACTGGCGTATATTCGCTAGCTGGGAAGAGGCGTATGCGATTGTTGACGGCGTACTCGTTGCGACCGGTAAAGCCTTCAATCCTGCCTACCGCTACGTTGACTGGCTCCTAACAGTGCCCCTCCTTCTCATTGAGCTCATTTTGGTTATGAAACTCAGTGCTGCGGAAACCGCCAACAAATCAATCAAGTTGGGATCTCTTGCGGCGATCATGATTATATTTGGTTATCCCGGTGAAATTTCCGACGTAAACAGCACCCGCTGGATCTTCTGGGCGATTTCCATGGTTCCTTTCATCGTGATTGTTTACGAACTCTTTGTAGGTTTAAAAGATGCTCAAGCACAGCAACCGGAGTCGGTCCGTTCCCTGGTCGGCAAAGCACGCTTCCTCGTAGTGGCTTCCTGGGCTTTCTATCCGATTGTCTTCATCTTCCCCATGCTCGGTATTGACGGCGGCGACGCCACCACCTTCGTAGAAGTGGGCTACTCAATTGCTGACATCGTTGCGAAGGCTGTCTTTGGTGTCTTGATCTTCGTGATCGCATTGAAGAAGTCTCAAGGAGGCGGTCAATCCATTGCCGCTTAAGTCACGGTCTTTAGCTATTGGTAATGAAAACCGATAGTTCTTTTATCGTAGCCCCCGACAGCTCCCTGCTGTCGGGGGTTATCTGCCTAATACGAAATCATTTCGGAGAGGTCACCTCCTCTCGTGATGACGATCCGATTCGTGATGCCTTTGAGCATCACTTCCAAGCTTCTGGCAAACAAATGCGGGCCTCCCTCAGCTTGGATGCCTCGCAGGCGCTTGGCTTGGATTCGCATACCGCGCAATGCCTCGCGGCCTGCGTGGAGGCGCTGCACAACGCCTCGCTGGTGCTGGATGATTTTCAGGACAGCGCCCTTGAACGCCGTGGACACCCGACGGTATGTGCGCTTTTTGGGCGTGATGTTGCCCTGGGATTGACCCTGCGCCTTACGACCACTGCTTTTGTTTCCTTGAGCCAAATCAAAAATGTTGAGCAGCTTGGTTCCCTGACTATGGAGGTGCATCAGGCGGTCGCCGACACGATTCTGGGTCAAACCTGGGATCAGGACGATACGAAGATTGAGGCGGTCGAGCAGGTTAAACTAACGGCATCCATGAAATCAGGACCGTTATTTGGACTTTCCGTGAGTCTCCCGCTCCTTGCGGCGGGTCACAAGGAAGCGCTCGAAACCGCCCGACGCCTCGGGAAACTCTTCGGCTTGGGTTATCAGGCGCTCGATGATTTGAAAGACCGTGCCACCGACCGTCTGCAGGCAGTCGATGCCAACATTGTAAATGCCTTTGAGACGGACTTGAGTTTCGTCGAGGCGGAGATGGCAGCGCGTCAAGTCGCGGACTCTGTGCTCAATGAAGCACTTGAGCTTGCGGCGCAACTGCCGGAGCACAGCGGAGCGGGCATCGGGAAACTGATCGAACAAGTCAGGCAAAGCTACACCTAAAGGATGCCAAAGGCTACGGTCATAGGCGGGGGCTTTGGTGGAATTGCAGCCGCCCTCCGCCTTCGCGCCCGTGGCTATGACGTCAGTCTCCTGGATCGCTGCTCCCGTTTGGGAGGTCGCGCCCAGGTTTTTGAACGCGATGGTTACCGCCACGATGCGGGACCCACCGTCATTACCGCTCCTTTTCTCTTTGATGAACTCTTCGAGTTGTTTGGCAAACGGCGCGAGGATTACCTGAATTTCATTCCGCTGGATGTTTGGTATCGATTTCATTTTCACGATGGTCGGGAATTTGATTACGGTGGTACGGTGGAGGACACCCAAGCGGCAATCCATGCCTTTGAACCGGACGATTGCGAGGGCTACCGCAAACTGTTGGATCATTCAAAGCGCATTTTTGATATTGGCTTCACTGAACTGGCAGACCAGTCCTTTCACTCGGTGGGCACGATGCTCAAACAGGTTCCTAATCTTGCACGACTTGGTTGCCACCGCACTGTCTGGCAACTTGTATCCAAATACTTAAAGAATGAGCACCTGCGGCGCGCTTTTTCGATCCATCCACTCTTGGTGGGCGGCAACCCCTTTGAAACGACCTGCATCTACAGTCTGATCCACTACCTGGAGCGTAAGTGGGGTATCTATTTTGCGGAGGGCGGCACCGGCGCAATCGTCGATGCCCTCACCAAACTCATGCTGGAAACCGGGATTGAAATACGCACCGGGGTGACGGTTGATTCCATTACGACGCAAGGTCGCCGTGCCACTGGTGTTGAATTGGATGACGGCGATGCCTTTGCGACCGATCTCCTGGTCTCCAATGCCGATCCGCTGCACCTCTATTCCAAGATGATAAAACCCACATCCCTCCCTTGGAGTTTCAGGGCAAAACGCATGCGCATGCAGCAATCCATGGGTTTATTCGTCCTTTATTTTGGGACGGCCCGACAATACCCCGAGGTCGCTCACCACACCATTTGGCTAGGCGAACGCTTCAAGGATCTCATTCATGAAATCTTTCACGGTTCCACCTTGCCCGAAGATTTCTCCCTCTACCTGCATCGCCCGACCGCTACCGACGCGAGCTTCGCGCCGGAGGGGCACGATTCCTTCTATGTCCTTGCTCCGGTTCCAAATATGCAGGCACAAATTGACTGGGAAGTGGAGGGGCCACAATTACGCGACCGCATTGTCGCAGCCCTGGACCGCACCATTCTGCCCGGATTACAACAGTCCATTCGCTCCGATTTTTTCATGACGCCACAGGATTTTTCGCAGGATTACCTGAGCTCAAAGGGGAGCGGGTTTTCTGTTTCTCCAATATTTTCTCAATCCGCCTGGTTCCGTTTCCACAACCGCTCGGAGGCCCTCCAGAATCTTTATCTTGTTGGAGCGGGCACGCATCCGGGGGCGGGCGTACCGGGCGTTCTCTGCTCTGCCAAAGTCTTAGACCGAGTAAGCCCGCCTGCCTGATGCCACCCGAAACAAATCCTGCCGCGCTTTTTCGCGCTAAGAGCCGCACCTTTTCGCTGGCGGCGCAGCTCTTTTCGCGTGAGGACCAGAACGCAGTAGCGCGTCTCTATTATTTTTGCCGAGTCCTCGATGATCTAGCGGATGCCTCCGCGCAGGGCGAGACCGCCGCGCTGGAACGCGTTATTAGCGAACTCGATCCCGCCGTAAGTGCGACCGACCCGGTGGTGCTTGATTTTCTCGACCTTGCCGCCAAACGCGGACTCTCCCTTGAAGCAGCCACGCTCCTCGCGCAAGCCCTCCGTGACGACTGCGGAACGCGCCGGGTGGAGGATGAAAATGAATTGCTTGCCTTCGCCTTTGGGGTGGCGGGCACGGTTGGGGTCTTGATGTGTCCGGTGCTTGGGGTGCACGACCCGCGTGCCATTCCTTTTGCGGTCGATTTGGGTATCGCCCTTCAATTGACCAATATCGCGCGGGATGTTCCCGAGGACGCTGAGCTTGGGCGTTATTACCTCCCGCGAGCATGGATTGAGCCCGCCGTTATTGAGGCTGCCATTGCGGGCGATTCTGACTCAATCGAAACAGTGGATGCCGCCATTGAACGCCTCTTGTCTCTCGCGGAAAGCTTCTATGATAGCGCCTTGGAGGGTTTCTGGTTTATCGGAGCGCGCAACCGGCGGGCGGTCCTGCTTGCCACCATGCTCTATCGTGAAATCGGGCAAAGCCTGCTTCGACTTGGGGGTGGGGCGTGGCGAAAACGCCGAACTCTTTCGGCTGGTGAAAAAATCAAGCTTTGTTTGCGGACCCTTTGTTTTGCACCGCCCACGCAGGCAAAGCAATGGACCGACCCAAGCCCGCCCGCGCATTGTATGGAACTCCGTCAAAAATTGGAGGCTGCGGGGGTCAGCAGCTCCTCACTCAAAACCCCATGAGTTACCTGACTTTTCTTCTGCTGTGGGTGGTTGCACCGACCTGCCTTCTCCTTTTATATTTGAAAGCCCGCGCGCACCTCAAACCGCAGTCCATGCTCTTGCAATGGCATTGGGTGGGTAGCGCCATACTCGCTTTGATCGCCTTCCTTTGGACGACGCCCTGGGATAATTTTATCGTGGCGCGGGGGATATGGTCCTATGGCGCGGAGCGCGTGATCGGGGTAATGGGCTACGTGCCACTCGAAGAATACCTCTTTTTTATTTTGATGCCGCTTTTTAACAGCACCTTATTCGCGACCTTTTTTCTGCGAGGGCTCAAGATAGAGAGCACTTGGCGCGAGCGGCAGATGGGCAGTCGCGCCATCGTCCTAATCGCAGGCATCCTGCTGATGCTCCTTGCTGCCAGTCTGTTAAAACAGGAACGATTCGGTTACCTTTCGCTCACCTTGCTCTGGTTTGTGCCGCCGCTCGTGCTCCAGTGGTTTTTTGATCCACGGGCACTGCAGCAAAAGCTTGGGCTTATTCTTGTGGCAAGCCTTTTGCCTACGCTCTATTTTTCAATCGCAGATGCCTTTGCGATTGCGGACGGGATTTGGAGCATTAATCCAATGACTCGCACGGGTTGGGAAATGGGACAGCTGCCTTTTGAGGAAACCTTCTTTTTCTTTATAACCAGTCTGCTCTTGGCTCAGGGCCTTGTACTTTGGCATAGCTTACGGCGCGTATGAGACCGATTTTTCATTGGAGCCCGCTCAAGCCGCCTGCCGGTAAACCCAGCATGGGAACGCGTTTTGCAAATGGCCTCGCGCTCGCGGGGGGTCTCCTCGGCCTGGTAATGGTGGTGCTGGACCTCGATGCGGGTCTGCCGCTTTACCTCCCGATGCTTGCCAGTGTGCTTCTGTTTGGCCTCCCGCACGGTGCGATTGATCATCTAGTGGTTCTGGGACTCGCAAAGCGCAGCCTTAGCCTTAAAGCCCTCACGCTGGTTTGTCTCATCTATCTGAGTTTTGTGGTCGCGATGCTTTGCTTGTGGTGGCTCGCTCCACTTGTGGCAGTGATTCTATTTCTCGGAATCACGATCTATCATTGGGGGAGGGCGGACCTCGCCTTTGAAGGCTTGCTCAATCCTGCGGCACTTCAAACCACCCCCCGAATTCTAAAGTTCAACCACAGCTTCCTGCGCGGAATGTTCCCCATCGGAATTCCCTTTTTGGCCTTTCCGGATGCAACCGAGGCAATTCTGAACAGTTGTTCTATTGCCTTTGGCTATGAATATGAATTGGGCACGACACTTCCATTCATCATTTTGATCGCCCTGATCCTGCTTCTTTTGAGCGAGCTTGCCTACCTAAGCTACCAAGGAGAACAACGGAAGCTGCGCTTGGCGGAAGACCTCGGGCTTATCGCGTTCTTTGTGCTGATACCACCAGTCCTTGCGATTGGCCTGTACTTTTGCCTGTGGCATGGTTTCCGGCATGTCTTGCGTCTCATCCGCTACGAAGGCAGCGAAGACGAATGCGGCACAGCCTTTGCACAATTCAAACGATTCTATTGCCAGGCGCTCCCCTTTACCCTCGCTTCCGTTCTTATCCTCGCGGTAGTCCTGCTTCTCCTTCGCGGATCGGTCGACCTCAGCGCATTCATAGGGATCTACCTCGTGGTGATTTCATCCCTTACCGTACCACACCTCCTTGTCGTCGAATGGATGGACCGACAGGAGGGCCTGTAAGTGGTCTTATTCGAAGTCAGGTAAGCTGAACCTGTTAATGGACCCAAATAAAAGTGGAGCTCTGTACGACTATCAAAACGTTTTGAATGTTGTGTAAGAGCATTCTGAATCTGGAGCAAATCCCTCAAATATGGCTCCGGCGGCTGATTTACACGGCAAATCTGTTGTTTTTTATATTACCGGTCGGTATCATAATGGGGCTGAGGTTGAGAATCTTTTGATATTTTACCGTTCGGGAAAATTTTGATTGCATCGTGCGCCTCGGTGTATTTTATTACCGTTCTGTATTATTTGATATGAAGACGAGTCAAGAGATAGGAGCGCTGATACGTGAGACACGCAAGTCGCAGGGGCTCACGCAGTCGGATCTGGCAATGATCGCGAATACCGCCCAGCGCTTCATCTCCGAATTGGAGCGAGGCAAGCCGACCTGCCAGCTCGGCAAGACGCTGGATGTGCTGGCTGCGCTTGGCATACGGATCGGCTTGCGTGGGTCTGACGCGTCGTCAGGGGGTGAGGGATCATGAAAACGCTGCAGGTTTATTTACTGGGTCAGCCAGTCGGAAACCTTGAGCAGACGTCAACTGGGCGGATTGAGTTTCGTTACACGAAAGACTGGCTGCAGAAAGTGGGGGCGCATCCGCTTTCGCAATCTCTGCCGCTCGAGGATCGGCTATTTGATGAGCGCCAGTGCGTGGGATTTTTTGGAGGCCTGCTGCCTGAAGAATACAACCGCGAAATTATTGCTCGAAATCTCGGGATCAGTGCACGGAACGATTTTGCGATGCTGCGCGAGATCGGTGGCGAATGCGCGGGTGCCGTCAGCTTATTGGAAGCGGATGCTCCGGAGGTGTCGCATGCTCAAGACTACCAATCCGTCTCCGATGTGGAACTCGTCGATCTGCTTGATCAGTTGCCGCAGCGACCCTTGCTTGCGGGGCAAGGCGAGGTTCGGCTGTCGCTGGCGGGGGCACAGAACAAGATCGCACTCTACAAGGGAAAAGAAGGTTTTGCCCTGCCGCTGAACGAGTCGCCCAGCACCCATATCCTCAAACCTGAGATAGAACGCTTTCCGCATTTGGTAGAGAATGAAGCCTATTGTCTTCGACTGGCCGGGGCGTGTGGCCTGCCCGCATCGCGTGCGGTGCCGGCCAACTTTGGTAAACATCGTTGCCTGCTGGTCGAGCGATACGACCGAAGGGTCGATGCGGAGGGCAGTATCCTGCGTTTGCACCAGGAAGACTTCTGTCAGGCCCTGGGGATCCCCACGCGAATCAAGTATCAGAATGAAGGTGGTCCTGGGTTGAGCGATTGTTTCGACTTGGTGCGACGTGCTGCCACTGCGCCTGGTCGTGATTTGATTCAATTATTTAATGGTGTCGTCTTTAACTACCTCATCGGGAACAATGATGCACATGGCAAAAATTTTTCCCTGCTGTATCGGGAGGTGCGGGGAGGGCGCGTCGTCGAGCTGGCTCCCTTCTACGATTGCGTCAGCACTGCAACTTACCCTGAACTTTCGCCCAAAATGGCGATGAAAATAGGCGGACAATATCTGCCCGATAAGTTGAGGTTGAATGACTGGGAACGACTCTGGGGCGAGATCGGGTTTTCGAAAAAGCAGGCCCGGAAGCAGGTTCTTCAGTTCACGGAAATCGTCGAGGTCCAGTCTGGAAACTCTAAAAGCGAGGCAGAAGTCGCGGTGGGTCGTTTGATTCAGAAACGAATACTTGGGTTGAGAAAGGTGCTGGGTTAAGCGCGGTCTTTTCATGCTGCGCATGCGACTTCACACGATGGACTTTTTGCGCTTGGCCCCTTTAGTATGAAGCTAAAAACCTTTCACTTTTACAAAGTTGAGCCATTCAGCGTAGAGCATACGGATTCAAAAACTTTAATAACTACCGTCTCAGGGTCATCGCAGGTTAAATGAGTCCCGTATAAATCGCCTATTAATATATTTCGATTGGGCACAAAAAAGCGGCCTCCGTCTGGAGACCGCTTATTTACTGGGATTGAGTGGAGCCACCTGTCGGGATCGAACCGACGACCTGATGATTACAAATCAACTGCTCTACCAGCTGAGCTAAGGTGGCGTCCAAAATTCAGGTCCTACTGGATCGGGGACTCGAACCCCGAACCAATTGATTAAGAGTCAACTGCTCTACCAATTGAGCTAATCCAGCAGGTGAGGCCACCTAGTGGCGACCGAGTTGAGAAGCGTGTTGAGCGGGCCAGAACTGTCAAGCCTGCGCTGAGTCAATTTTCTTCAGGTGGGGCGTCGCTTTTGGAGGGCTCGGGAGGCGCTACGGTGCGCTTGCTTTTCTTGGGTGGGATGGGGAGGCCTTCGCGTTTGCCGCCGTAGCGAGGGCCGGGCAGGATGCCTTCTTTCTGGATTTGTTTGAGGCGCTCTGCGGGTTCGAGTGCGTTCATGCGCTCGCGCCATTCATGTCGTTGTTCAGGGGTCATTTCACGCCAGCGCTGTAGCATGGCTTCGCGTTGTTCGGGTGGAATGGAGTGGTACCCATGGTGAAGTTTTTGAGCGGTCTCGGGCGGCATGTTTTGGAGGCGTTGCACGCTTTTGCTGAAGGCTTTTTTTTCTTCGGGCGACATTGCTTCGATGCGTTCGAGGGTGCGGCGCAGTTCGGTGAGCTCCGCGGTATCCATCTTGAGGAGGTGCATGAGGAGGCGGCCTTGGGGTTTGTTTTGGTGCTCGTGTTGCTTGCTGTGTTGGGCATGGGTTTCCTGCAGCGGGAGCAGGCTCAGGCAGAGCAACAGGAGGGTGGTGATGGCGTGGAGCGCTTTCATCATGCGTCAGAGTGTGAAGGTGGCGGTTTCAAAGGTGGCGAGGAGACCATTGGCGGTAAAGTTTTCATCGTCCTGCAGGGGGATGAGCGCTTGCAGGCTGGCTTCCATGCGCAGAATTTCCTGCGCTTCGTCAAAGCTCAGGCTGGGTGCGTTTTCCGGAGTTTGCATGCCGGGCCAGAGGATAAAGGCCAGCGCGAGGGCGGCGGCAAGGGGCAGGGCGCAGTACAATGGTCTTTTTCCCATGGGATAGCTTTGCCGTGCGTCGTGCTGCTCATGAGACGCCTGCTGTGCTGCTGTGAGAACTCGTTCGGGCAGGTCGTCCGGAGCCTTGAGCGGCTGGACGCGGAGGAGGGAATCGATAGTGGCATCGAGTGGATCAGTTGAATGCTTGTCTTTCATCGGGCGTGTTGGATTTAAAGGATGTGTCGGAATTCTTTGAGGGCTTCGCGCAAATGGGTGCGGGCGCGGTGGATGGAGGTTTTGACGGAGGCGATGCTGGCGCCGAGGGCCTGCGCGATTTCCTCGTAGCTGAGGTTTTGTTGTTGAAGCAGCAGGATGGCTTGCCGCTGTTTGGCGGGCAGATCGTGAAGGGCGCGGTGAAAGGCTTTTTCGATTTCGGCAGTGCAATTTTCCGGGCTGGCTTGTTGCTGGAGAGGCCAGTCATTTGGGTCGATGAATTCGAGGGGCCGGCGGGCGCGGCGCCGTTGGAAATCGATGAGGCGACGGCGGGCGAGGGTGAAGAGGTAGGCATTAAAGGTGTTGCGGGACTCATAGCGGGGAAGGGCGCGATAGAGGTGAACAAAGGTCTCTTGGGTGAGGTCTTCGGCATCCACCCGGTTGCCGAGGCTGCGGTAGAAGAAGCCGATGAGGCGCGTTTGCCAACGATCGACAATACTTTTAAAAGCGCTGGTATCGCCCTCGGCGGCGGCGCGCATGCAGGCACTGTCGATGTTCTCAATAGAAGATTCCGAACGAGGGGATGGGCTCATGACAGGTTTTGGATCCGGCGCTGCTGAGGGTAGCGGAAAAAAAGAATGACTGTAGTTGAGGGTCTTGGCAAGCATGGCAAAGATGGGTATCGTCCTCAAAACTAGAAAGTTACGCTCCTGAGTGGGGATATTTTTAAAAAGTTACGAGAATACAGACGGAACTTGTTCACGCTTGATTGTGAATAACTTGTGGATTATTACTAGATGTAGTGATTTTTTTTAAAAAAAGTACAATATATTGTGTTGATGAGTTGACAGGGGGATAGAACGGGCTCATTTTCCTTCATCAGTAACGTAAATTGCTGATGAAATATACCTACTGCACAAAATTAGTGGATCGGCTGCCTAAAATGGCCGCAAACGCTGATTTGTTGTAGAATCAACCATCAACAATGCCAATCAAGCGCGCAATTCCCTCAATAATGGACAAAACCTACAAAATCGGAGACCGCACATTTGTGCTGGACCAAGCCAAAGCCGAAGAGGCTTTTTCCGCCAAGAAAATCATCAACGGCAAAGACACGATGTTCTTTAACATCCTCCCCCTGAAATACCAGTGGGCGTATGATCTCTACAAGACCATGAAGAACAACCACTGGGAACCCGAGGACATCCCGATGCAGAAGGATGTTGAACTCTGGCGCAGCAGTGAGCTTTCCGACGTTGAGCGCTGGATCATCAAAATGGCGGTGGGATATTTCTCCGCCGCAGAGGGTATTGTGGGTGACAACATTCAGCACGTGACCCGTGAGCTGGTGACCGCCCCGGAATTGAAACTGGTGCTCGGGCGTCACGCGCACGAAGAAAACATTCACGCCGACTCGCTGGTTTACATGATCAGCTCTCTGGGCATCAATCCCCACGAATGTGAGGCGATGTTTGAGGACATCCCGACCATTGAGCGGAAGACCAACTTTGTGGTGAGTAATTCCCGCGCCTTGCGCCGCGACATGGACTTGACCACCACCGCCGACAAGCAGGCCTTTGCGAAAAACATGTTCCTCTTTGGTCAGTGCATGGAGGGGACCCAATTCTATGGCCTCTTCGGTATGGTGCTATCGCTCTACCGCCAGAACAAGTTCCCGGGCATCGGCCAGATGTTCCGTTACACCCTGCGCGATGAGTCCAACCACATCGAGGTCTTCCGCAATCTCTTCATGGATCTCATTGAGGAGAACGAGGATGTCTGGACGCCGGAATTCCGCGAGGAACTCACCGAACTCATGCGCGAGGCGGTCGATCTCGAAAAAGAGTTCATCCGTGACTGCCTCCCGGTCAACGCCCTCGGTCTCAGCGCCGACGAATTCTGCCAATACATCGATTACATTGCAGACCGCCGCCTCGAGGGTGTCGGACTTTCCCCGCTCAACAAGGGCGTCGAAAATCCCTTCCCCTGGCTTGCGGAAATGATGGACATCAAGAAGGAGCAGAACTTCTTCGAGGGTCGCGTCACCGAATACCAAAAGGCCTCCGCCCTTGGATCGGTCGACGACGACGAACTCTAAATCAACTTTCACGAGGGTTCGGCGTCCCGCGCCGAACCCTTTTCCTATTTTTACCCCGACTCCCCACCTAAACTTAAAAGAAAAACTAACTCTATGATTCACAAACTGGCATTTGACGAAGATCTCGAACTGAAGCGTTTCACCTCTACTCCCAAGGAAGACAAGCCCCGCTTTGATTGGCGCGGCGTGATTAACGAAGACCGCCTCAACCGTCCTGAGATCAAAGTCGAAGCAGCCGGTGAAGAGCGTGCCTTCGACCTCGCCGAAATCGCAGAAACCATCGGCACCGCCCTGACGGATTTGCTGCTGTCGCGTCAGGAAGAGGAAATCTTTACCGAGATGAATCGCCAGTTCGTCGCGAAGGTCGCGGAAAACGTCGGGGAAGTGCTCGCTGCGCAAATCGAGCAGGGCAAGGAGTTAAAACTTACCGCGCACGACATCAACCTCCTCATTGAAAAGGCCCTCATCGAAAACGACGCCTATGATGTTGCCAAGAGCCTCGTTCTTTCCCGCCAACAGCGCGATACCGAAACGGAGCGGCTTCCGGTATCCATTCGTCTGATCCGCCGCAACAAGCAGGTCGTTCCATGGAATGAGGCCAAGATCGAAATCGCGGTTCGCAAATCCTTTCTCTCCCTCGAGCTCGATTCGTCACCCGCGGTCGCGATTGCGCAGGCCGTCACGGATCGCCTCAACCGTTCCGGGCAGGCTTTCATCAATATCGAGGATGTGCAGGACAGCGTGCAGGAAGAAATGATGCGCCAGGGTCACTTCAAAGTTGCGGAATCCTACATTCTTTACCGTGCGCACCGCGCCCGTCTCCGTGAGGAGAGCGGTGTCGCCGCGCAGGACGAAACCCAGCAGGACTCCATGATCGTGGTCACCGAGGCTAATGGTGACAGCAACTTCTGGGACGGGGTCGACCTTAAGCGCCGCATCGAATACGCCATGATCGGTCTGAAAATCGACATGAGCCCCGAGGACGTGGAATCGGAACTGCGCCGCTCGATCTACCCTGAGATGCAGCGCAGCGACCTCAAGAAAACCATCATTCTCAACGCGAAAGCCCTCATCGAGCGCGACGCCGACTTCGCACGTTTCGCGGCCCGCATCCTCCTCACCTTCATCTACGAGGAAGTCCTCGATTGGGACATCCTGCGCGATGGGGTGGATCAACTCAAGGATGCCCACCGCCGTGGCTTGAAAACCTACCTCAAGCGCGCCATTGAAATCGAACGCCTCAACCCGAAGCTGCTCGAATACGACCTTGAGCGCCTGGGCGATGCCCTTGATCCATCTGCCGACCTCGACTTCGATTACCTTGGTATTCAAACCCTTTACGACCGCTACCTCATCGTTGATAAAACGAGCAAATCGCACCGCCGCCTCGAAGTGCCACAGTTCTTCTGGATGCGCGTCTCGATGGGGCTCTTCCATGCCGAAAAGGAAGATCGCGAGGGCTACGTCATTCGCCTCTACAACCTCTACAAAAGCCGCCGCTTCTGTTCCTCCACGCCGACGCTCTTCAACTCCGGCACCCTCCATTCACAGCTTTCTTCCTGTTATCTCTACAAGGTCGACGATAGCATCGAATCCATCATGCACCGAGGCATCGCCGACAACGCCTTCCTTTCCAAATGGGCGGGCGGACTCGGTGGTTCCTGGACTGCGGTGCGCGGCACCGGTGGTTTCATCAAGGGCACCAACGGCGAAAGCCAGGGCGTCATTCCCTTCCTGAAGCTCCACAACGACCAACTCGTCGCGGTCAATCAGGGCGGCAAACGCCGGGGTTCCGGTTGCGCTTACCTCGAAACCTGGCACAACGACATCCTCGATTTCCTCGAACTCCGCAAAAACACCGGGGACGACCGCCGTCGTACCCACGACATGAACACCGCCAACTGGATTCCCGACCTCTTCATGAAGCGCATGGAGGCTCGCGAGGACTGGACCCTCTTCCGTTCCAACGAAGCACCCGACCTGCACGAACTCTACGGCAAGGCCTTCGAAGAACGCTACCTCGAATGCGAAGCCCAAGCCGAGCGCGGTGAAATCGTCGGACAAAAAATGCCCGCCATCGACCTTTGGAAATCCATGCTCCGCATGATCTTCGAAACCGGGCACCCCTGGATCACCTTCAAGGATCCCTGTAACCTCCGCAGCCCCCAGGACCACACCGGCGTCATTCACAGTTCCAACCTCTGCACCGAGATCACCCTCAACACCAGCGACGAAGAAACCGCCGTTTGTAACCTCGGCTCGGTCGTGTTGGATTCGCACCTCGACAGCGATGGAAACCTCGATCACGAGAAACTTCGCGACACCATCAGTATCGCAGTGCGTGCCCTCGATAACGTCATCGACATCAACTTCTATCCCACCGAGGCTGCCAAGACCGCCAATAGCCGTCACCGCCCCGTCGGGCTCGGTATCATGGGGCTCCAAAACGCCCTCTACCGCAAGGGCATTCCCTTCGCCTCCGAGGCCGCCGTCGATTTCAACGACGAGTTCATGGAAGCCATTGCCTACTACGCTTACGAGGCATCCTCCGACCTCGCCGCCGAGCATGGCACCTACAGCACCTACAAGGGTTCCAAGTGGGACCGTGGCCTCATGCCGCAGGATACCCTCGACCTCCTTCAGGAAGAACGTGGCGTAGAAGTCAAGGTACCCCGCGCCGGAAAAATGGACTGGAAACCCCTGCGCGAAAAGATTGCCAAACAGGGCATGCGCAATTCCAACGTCCTCGCAATCGCGCCCACTGCCACGATTTCCAATATCATGGGCACCACCCCCTGCATTGAGCCCACCTATAAGAACCTCTTCGTGAAGAGTAACCTTTCCGGCGACTTCATTGTACTCAATGGGCCGCTCGTTCGCGACCTCAAGGATCGTGGCCTATGGAATGCTGAGATGCTCGACCAGCTCAAATACTTCGACGGTGAACTGGACTCCGTTGAGGGCATCCCCGATGACCTTCGCGACAAATACAAGACCGCCTTCACCATCGAATACCAATACTTCATCGACGCCGCCGCGCGACGCCAGAAATGGATCGACCAGTCTCAATCGGTCAATCTCTTCCTCGCCCAGCCCGACATCAAGACCCTCTCACACATGTATCGCGAAGCCTGGCACAAGGGCCTCAAGACCACTTATTACCTGCGCACCCTCGGGGCCTCCAATATCGAGAAGGCTACAACCAGCGTTAAGAAGGAAGTAAGGGGTCGCGCCGGAAATCAAACCGTCCCCGCTGCCGAGCCGAAGAAGGAATTTACCGAAGCTGAAAAGCAGGCCTGTTCCCTCGACGCCATGATCAACGGCGGAGAATGCGAGGCCTGTCAGTAGGGACTCTGGTGGGAAGGTAGGAAGGTGGAAAAGTTTGAAGGTATGAAAGTGGGAAGGTTGTGATTACCCTAAGTCCAACTCTTATTCTTAATCATACTCTTTCTCCTCCTCTTAATCTTACTCTGAAGTGCATCGAACATCTAACATTGAAACGGGGCGATCGGATTGAATTAAACCACAGATTGCGCAGATGGGCGCAGATCAAGGTACCATTAGAAATCATCTGCGAAAATCTGCGTCATCTGCGGTTCAGAATACTCTTCATCAGGAAAGTTGTTCACCACGAAGGCGCGGTATCTCGTGGAAGCGGCAATCCTGCCGCTTTGCTTGTTGTTTGGAACCACGAATGGGGAGGTAGTTGTTTGTTGAACGTTGTTAGTTGGAACCACGAATGGACACGAATCGACACAAATGGGCAGGGGTGGGATTATCCAAAGTCTTAGTCTTAATCATACTCTTACTCTGAAGTGCATCGAACATCGAACATTGAAACGGGGCGATCGGATTGAATTAAACCACAGATTGCGCAGATGGGCGCAGATCACGGCACTGTAAACAATCATCTGCGGAAATCTGCGTCATCATCAGAATTGTGCTCCAATCGTGCCCGCGAGATCTCGATGGCGGTGTGGAGTTTTTGCTGGAGCAATTCGCGCGGAGGGAGTGCAGTCAAATATTCTGCGACGTGGATGCCGCTCTGGTTCAACTCTAATAATTCGATTTGCTCCTTCTTTTTCCCGGCGCAGAGAATGAGGCCGAGGGGCGGTTTTTCGCCGGGTTGCTGTTCGTGTTTGGCGAGCCAGCGGAGGTAAAGTTCCATTTGGCCTTTGTATTCCGCTTGGAAGTCGCCGAGTTTGAGGTCGATGGCGATGAGGCGCCTGAGCCCGCGGTGGTAGAAAAGGAGGTCGAGGTAGAAGTCGTCTGAATCGATGGGGATGCGGAACTGGCGTGCCTGAAAGGTGAAGCTCTGGCCGAGCTCCAGGAGGAAGGTTTCGAGTTCGCGCAGAATAGCGTCTTCAAGATCCTTCTCAAGGTAGCGATCCCGGAGGCCGAGAAAGTCGAGGAGGTAGGGATCGCGGAAGACGAGGTCAGGGGTGAGCTTGTCCTCGTCACGAAGCTCAGCGAGTTCTGCTCTGGCGACTTCCTTGGGTTTCTTGGAAATGGCGGTGCGCTCGTAGAGCATGGAGTCGATTTTTTTGACGAGGGTGCGGGTGCTCCAGCGCTCTACGCGGCACATTTCGGCGTAGAAGTTACGCTGAAGCTCGTCTTTAATTGGAATGAGAGTACGAAAATGAGTCCACCCCAATTGTGCACTCAGTGCGTGCACTATCTGAGGATCGGGAAAAACTTCAGCAAATCGGATCATATTAAATAGGTTTCGCTTGGTGAAGCCATGTCCAAACTCTGCTCGCAATTGTGCACTCAGTGCGGACACAATCATTTTTCCGTATTCAGCTCGTTCCTTTCCAAGAACTTCTGTGTGAATCCGCTTGCCGATTCGCCAATAGAGCAGGGTTAGGCTCTGATTGGCAACCTGAGCGACTCCCTCGCGGGTTTGCGTGATCATGGAGCGGAGGTCGGCTATAAGGCCTGCATCGCTCTGGATGATATGAAGGTTGTCAATTTTTGATTTCACTTACATGCGAAATTGTAAGCTTGCTTGGGTGTGAATTTTTCAGGCATGGAATCGATACTACCTGCCGATTTAATCTTTTGTAGGGTATATTTATATAAGTAAACCAAAAATACTATAATGTAAATTAAAGATTGCGGGTGAACAGATCGCAAGTGGTGTGAGGAACGTTGTTAGTTGGAACCACGAATGGGGAGGGCGTTGTTAGTTGAACGTTGTTAGTTGGAACCACGAATGGACACGAATGGGCAGGGGGCGGGATTATCCAAAGTCTTAATCTTATTCTTATTCTTAATCTTACTCTGAAGAACATTGAAACGGGGCGATTGGATTGAATTAAACCACAGATTGCGCAGATGGGCGCAGATCACGACACCGTAAAAGATTATCTGCGGAAATCTGTGTCATCTGTGGTTCAGAATATTCTTCATCAGGGGAAGGTGTTCACCACGAAGGCGCGGTAAATCGTGGAAGCGGCAATCCTGCCGCTTTGCTTGTTAGTTGGAACCACGAATGGGGAGGGCGTTGTTAGTTGATGGTTGTTAGTTGGAACCACAAATGGACACGAATCGACACGAATGGGCAGGGGGCGGGATTATCCAAAGTCTTAATCTTATTCTTATTCTTAATCTTACTCTGAAGAACATTGAAACGGGGCGATTGGATTGAATTAAACCACAGATTGCGCAGATGGGCGCAGATCACGACACCGTAAAAGATTATCTGCGGAAATCTGTGTCATCTGTGGTTCAGAATATTCTTCATCAGGGGAAGGTGTTCACCACGAAGGCGCGGTAAATCGTGGAAGCGGCAATCCTGCCGCTTTGCTTGGGTAAGAAAGCGACAAGAGTGTCGCTTCTACGTCCTGTTGCTGGAAAGCGACAGGATTGTCGCTTCTACGTAAGCAATCAGGTCAACTACCAACGGCGCAAATCGTTGAAGGGGATTGAGAGTAAGAGTAGGATTAAGATTAAGATTAAGAATAAGAGTAAGGGGGCTACGGATGAAACGATTGCCCGCGAAGCAACGCGAACATCCAACTTTCAACGAACAACCAACCTCCACCCCAGCAGGGCAATTGAAGGTGATAATAAGTTGTCCTGTGGTAGTTGCTCGCCTAGCTTGCTGCTGTGTTTGAGTTGGAATCAGTTTATAATGGCGGCACCGCGTTTGTGGCGGGTTTGGTGACCAGTGTGCACTGCGTGGCGATGTGCGGGCCCTTGTCCTGTGCCTTTATGCCGGTGCGCTCGGGGGAAGCCTCGCCGCAGCTCGTGCTGACGGTGTATCACTTTGCGAAGCTCATGGGTTATCTGATCGTGGGCGCTTTGGCGGGCGCCTTTGGCAGTGTGATTTTAAGGGCGGTGCAGGAGAGTTGGTTGAATTACCTGCCCTGGTTCCTCGTTTTCTTTTTTGTCGCGGTGGCGTTCCGCTTGGATCGTTTTTTCCCAAAGCCGACCTGGCTGGGACGTGCCTATGGCGGATTGACGGCGCGTTTCCGAAGTCTCGGTAAACCACTGGCGGCGGGGCTCATCGGATTCGCCAGCCCTTTGCTGCCCTGCGGCCCGCTTTATATGATTTTCGGGCTCGCGCTTTTTACCGGTTCCGCCCTGCAGGGCGCCGAGTTTGCAGTGGGCTTTGGATTGGGAACCCTGCCTTTGCTCTGGCTTGCGCAGACCCAGTTTATGCGCTTACAGCGAATCGCCGGGCCGCGTTTACTTCAGAATATCCAACGCCTTGCGGCGGGCATTGCCGCCGTCGTGGTGATGTGGCGCTTGCGTGGAACCCTCGGGATCGAGGCGGCGGTCGACTGGATTTGCAGTTGAGGCGCGGCGTTCAATCCCCCTGCTAGTCTTCGTCGGGCGGGCTGGTGGGCGCTTCGTATTCCTCTTCCTCTTCTTCCTCCTCCTCCCATTTCATCGTATCGTCCGCCTCGATTTTTTCATCGGTGTCTTCGTCGACGTCAGAGAGTTCCTCTTCCAGTTCCTCGTCTTCGGATTTCTTGGGAGCCTCTTCACCCTCGAGCTCGAAGCCTTCCGGGATGTATTCAAGGATTGCGGTTATTTCGTTAAAGAAATGGGAGGCGCGGCCTTCCATGAAGTCCGCATTTTGCGCTTCGCGGATTTCCTCCTCGAGTTCCTCCACGGTGAGATTTTCGGTGAAATCGATGAGGTCGTTGAGCATTTTGATGCGAAGCTTCGTGATGTGGTCGATAAAGTCCGCGTAGGGGCCTTTTTCCTCGTCGATCACATCGGGGAGGGCGAAGACCTGATCCTCGCAGTCCAGAATGCTGTCCTGTTGGCGCTCAAGGTGGACGGATTTGTCTTTTTCAACCTTGCCGATATTGAAGGTGTAGAACGCTTCTTCCACGAGGTTGGTCTGGAGCCCGTAGTCACTGAGTGCCTCGAGGAGATCGACAATGTGTTGGAACTGTCGGGGGTCGATGATGCCGAGCCCATCGAGGTCCCAATGGATGGGGTCGCTGATTTCGGTGATCCACCAGTTCATGTCCTCGCCGAGGCGGGCTTTGCACCAAGTAAGTTTCGCAGATGATTGTGACATATTTAAAAGAGTAAAAGCGTGGAGTTAGAAGTTCCATTCGCTCTTCTTTGAAAATTTGAGCATTTAAATTTTGTGGCTGGCAAGATTTATTTACCGGTCATTTGAGTCAAATATATATCCGGGGCATTTTTCTTGTGAAGGTGCTTAAATTACCTATCGTTCGAGTCCATATTACCGGTCTCAAAGGCGAGGCCTGATTCTCATGGGAGTTCTGTACGAAAATATTATACGCTCTTTTTTATTCAAAATGAGCCCGGAGCAAGCGCATGAGCGTGGTCGCCGCGCCTTGATGACCCTCGGGGCCGTGCCGCTGGCGTGCCGCGTATTGCAGACGCTTTTGCAGGTTAAAGAGGACAATCCGGTACAGCTCTTTGGGCTGGAATTTAAAAACCGCGTCGGGCTTGCGGCGGGCATGGACAAGGACGGCGAGTTCACCCGCGCGGTTGAGGCCCTTGGTTTTGGCCACAGCGAAGTCGGTACGGTCACCCCGGAAGGCCAACCCGGTAATCCTGCCCCCCGGCTTTTTCGCCACCCCGAAGGTGACGGCCTTGTCAATCGCATGGGATTCAACAACAAGGGAGCGGCGGCAATGCAGGCACGCCTCGCCAAGCATTACCCCAAGGGAAAGCGCGGGATGCCGGTGGGTATTAACATCGGAAAGGCTAAAGTCACCCCTCTGGAGCACGCGGTGGAGGATTACCTGACCGGTTTCCGGGTTTTGGCGGATCAGGCGGATTATTTTACGGTGAACATCAGCAGTCCCAACACCGAGGGTCTGCGCGACCTTCAGGGGGCGCAGTATTTACGCGACCTTTTGACGGCGCTGCAGACGGAGAACGCCAAACTGGCGCGCAAACTCGGGCGTGAGAAACACCCGATGCTCTTGAAAATCGCGCCGGATTTGAGCTACCGGGAAATTGACGGCATTCTGGAGGTCTTGCTGGAGTTGGGCTTTGACGGGGTCATCGCGACCAATACCACCATTGCGCGTCCCCCAAATTTTTCCGGCGAGACGAGCGGCGGTTGGAGCGGCGGGCCCTTCATGCGGGAACGCTCCAACGCGGTCATCAATTACATTTATCGCGCCACGAACGGAGCTTTGCCGATCGTGGGCGTGGGTGGGGTGGATTCGCCCGAAAGCGCGGGCGAAAAGATGGATGCGGGCGCTTCGATGGTGCAGCTCTACACCGGGTGGGTCTATCGCGGTCCTTCCCTGGCGCGCGACATCGCTAAAGCCCTCAAGGCGCACGGCGAGAACTGGGTCTAGCTCTAGCTCTAGCTCGAGCGCGAGCCTAGGCCTCTTTCTGCGCGGCGAGCATTTCCATCCGCCGTGCCCGCACGTCGAATTTCATGGATTGCTCATCGGCGTGGTAGGAGGAACGCACCAGGGGGCCGGATTCACAAACTCCAAAGCCAACTTCGAGGGCGTAGTCCTTCCAGCGCTGAAATTCCTCGGGGGTAACCCAGCGGTCAACCGGTTGATGTTCTTGGGTGGGCTGAAGGTATTGTCCAATCGTGAGGATGTCGACCCCCACCGCAGCCATGTCTTTGAGGACTTGTTCAATTTCCTCTTCGGTCTCGCCGATTCCGAGCATGATGCCGGACTTTGTGATGAAGCCACGGGATTTGGCGTGTTCGAGGACCCAGAGGGAACGGTCGTAACGCGCGGTTTTGCGGATCGGGCGTTGCAGGCGTTCAACCGTTTCGAGGTTGTGGTTGAAAATATCGGGGCAGGCATCGAGCACCACGTCGAGGTATTCCTGTTGTCCACGGAAATCGGCGGTCAGGACTTCGACGGCGCATTCGGGGACGCGGTGGTGAATGGCGCGGATCGTGGCGGCCCAGACGGAGGCGCCGCCGTCTTTGAGATCGTCGCGCGCCACGGAGGTCACCACGGTGTGTTTGAGATCCATTTTAGCGATGGATTCCGCGACGCGGGCGGGTTCGCCGAGGTCGAGCTCGGTGGGTCGCCCGGTCTGGACTGCGCAGAAGCGGCAAGAGCGGGTGCAAATATTACCGAGGATCATGACGGTGGCGGTGCCGCGTGACCAGCATTCGCCCATGTTGGGGCATTGGGCGCTTTTGCAGACGGTATGCAGTTGATTATCCTCAACAATTTTATGCGTCGCCTTATAAGCGGGACTGCTCGGGAGTTTGGCGCGGAGCCATTCTGGTTTACGGGTCTTCATGAAAACGTGCTAGTGTTCCCGAAAACCTGCTTAAATTCAACTGCTAATCGTGCTTTCAGTTCATCGGGGCCGGGCGCTGTATCGAGTTCGGCCTGAAGGGAGGTCACGGTGCCGTCCGTGATGCCGCAGGGAACGATCCCCTCGAAATGCGCGAGGTCCGGGTTGAGGTTGAGGGCGAAGCCGTGATAGGTGACCCATTTTTTGACAGCGACGCCGATCGCGCAGATTTTGCGGGTTTCAATCCAGATCCCGGTTTTGCCTTCGCGACGGGTGGCTTCGAGACCGTAGTGCGCGAGGGTTTGAATAAGGATCGTTTCGAGGTCGCGGAGGTAGGCGTGGAGGTCGCGGCGGTGCACGAGGGAAAGGATTGGGTAGCCTACGATTTGCCCCGGACCGTGGTAGGTGATGTCGCCCCCTCGGTTGGAGGGGAAGAATTGGATGCCCCGGGCATCGCGTTCCTGCGCATCCCAGAGCAGGTGTTGTTCGGCGTCTTTGCGGAGCCCGGTGGTAAAGACCGGTTCATGCTCGGTAAAGATGAGGGCATCGGGGACGCGGTCGGCGCAACGAGCGCGGAGGCGTTCCTTTTGGCGTTCGAGGGCGGCAGCGTAGGGGGTGCGTCCCCAATCGAGGATCTCGATCATTCCGGTCGCTTATTTCTTGGGGAGGATGACGCGGCGGCGAACCACATTGCCGGGAGTGGGATTGGCCTTGGTTTGGTTCTTCAGCAGGGCAGGCAGGGACGCTGGGGTCGGAGCGGCAGGCCGAGCGGAGGAGCCCCGCGAGACAACCGGGCCGGTGTTTTTGATAGGGAGAGGTTTTTCGTTGGCAGCCACAAGGCTGAGTCGTTCACTGCGCCCGTTTTTGGTCACGGTTACGGATTGATCACTCGCGTCAAAATCACGGATGCTGATGCCGTTGGCGTTCTCGTTTTCCGCAATCCAATATCCCATGTTTTCTTTTTTGCTGAAGACACTGAATTGGAAGGTTCCGCCGATTTGGATGATGCCGCGCAATTCGAGTTCGCGGGCGAGGATTCCGCTGGGAGCGGGGGCGGGTGGTTTTGCGATGACAACGCCGTGGTTGGGCGGCAGGAAGGGGCTTTGCGTTTCAATGGAGGCAGCTACCGCGGAAGCCGTACCCATCAGAAGGAGGGGCAAAAGAAGGCGGCGTTGGAATGGTGCTGTCATAAATTCAAGACTGGAAGCTTAGCGAAAGCGCGGGAGGGAGGTCTTTTCCGATTTTTCTTTCTTCGGTTTCTCGTCCTCAAAGCCGCTGCCATCCATGTAGGTGTCTCCGGTCGTGCCGGTTTCGAGGTAGTCCTTCACCGCCTCGCTCTCTTCGAGCAGATCAATCGCTTTTTGGCTCATCTCGCTGGCTTCACTGGGATTTTTGAGAATGGTGGGGCGGATGAAGATGATCAGCTCGGTGCGGGTGTAGTCCACCGATTCATTGCTCAGGAATTCCTTAAAAAGCGGAAGGCGACCGATGAGCGGGAAGTAGGTGTTGGAGACATCCTTCTTGTTCTCCTGCAGGCCGCCCAAAATGATAACATCCCCGTCGTTCACCGTGATGGTGGAGTTTGCCTCGCGCTTGCCGATGATGGGTTTTGTATCAATGTTGCCGCTTTCGCTGGTGGTTTTGCTGACTTCTTGCACGGTGTCAATGGTCTGCTCGATCTGAAGCTGCACTGAACCGTCTGCCCCGATGAGGGGAGTCGCGGTGAGCTTGATGCCAACATCCCGGTATTCGACCTGCGTCTGCGTGTTGTTATTGCTGTTATTGAAAGTGGTGGATCCAGTTTCAAAGGGCCGCGATTGGCTGACGTTGATGACGCCTTCTTCGTTGTGACTCACCACGATGGAGGGAGTGGAGAGGATTTTAACTTTGTTGTCGCCCTCCGCGAGGTCGAGCACCGCGTCGAGGGTGAAGTTTCCGAAGGTTGATAATGCAGTAGTAGCGTTACCGGACGTCGGTGTACCCGGAGTAATGACTTTTGAGGTAATGCTGGACATGCCAGCAGTAATATTAGCGGCACCATCGCCAAAGCTAAGGTTGAAGGTCTCCAGCCCGCTGCCTTGATTTTCATCGAGGGAGACTTCTGTGATGATGGCCTCGATGCGCACCTGTGGGAGGGGGATGTCGATTTTGTCGATGAGTTCGCTAATAGACTTGAGGTCGGAGTCGGTGCCGTAGGCGACGATGGAATTGGTGCGGGTATCGGCGGAGAGGCCGACGAAGTTGGAGAATTGGAGGGCGCTGTTGGCTTCGTTGGTGGGTTTGCTGGCGGCGCGCGCCGGTGCGGGCTTGGGGGCGTTTTTATTATTCGCGTTGTTGTTTTTCTGGTTGTTTTGGTTGTTCTGGTTGCGGGTGACCTTGGCGTCTTCCTCGCGGCCCTCTTCCTGCCCGGAAATAATGTTTTCAATGATGGGGACAACTTCCTCGGCCTTTGCTTGACGGAGCTGGAAGACCTCGCTGCGGGTGATGGGGGCGGCGTCCACGTCGATGCTTTTGACGACCTCTAGGATAGTGGCGAGGTTGTCGGGATGCGTCACCACGATGAGCTGGTTGCTGCGCTCGTCGGCGGTGATGCTGGTGTTGCCATCAAAGTAACGCGCGAGGGGCCCCTTCGAGAGGTTCTCGAGTTGGCGTTGCATATCCTGCGCCTGAATGTAGTCGAGCTTGATGAATTCGATTTTCTCGCGGTATTGCTGCGGCTGGTCGAGGTCAAGGAGCATGGTTTCCACGCGCTGCAGGTTGAGGAGGGCGTCGCTCACCAAGATGGCATTGGCTTTGGTAAACGCGACCAAATGAGACTGGCCCGACAGCAGCGGCGCGACCACTCCATCGCGGCTTTCCGCCGCGTCGAGGTATTTCAGGCGGAAAAATTTGGTGTAGATTTGTTGGCTGGCGGGCAGGTCAAGGGTGCTGCCGCTGAGCATGACGGGAGTGTTTTGATTAACGTTGCTCGCAGGGACCGCTTTGACAAAACGTCCGCCCACTTCCGTGAGCATGATGTTGTTGAGGCTCAGGAGGCTTTCGAGGGCGAGGACCGCCTCGGATTGCGAGATCGGGCCGCGGGAATTGAAATTGATCTTGGCGGCGGGGATGTCCTGACGGCGGAGGACGATTTTTCCGGTGAGTTGTTCGTAGAGTTCAATGACCTGTAGGGCGGAGTCGTCGCTGAGGATCAGGGTGCCGATTTCGGCGTTCGGATCGGCGGCGGTCTGCGCGGACAGGGAGTTAAGGATGCAAAGGCTAGCGAGAAGCAGGCTGGCTTGCAGGGCTTGGAATGGGATTCTCATAATGTGCCGGATAAAGTTATAGTAGGATTAAATCGAACTATCGATGAGTTCAAGGGAAGCGATTTCGAAGCGAATGTCGAGTTCCTCGGGGTTGCGCCGGTTGGCCTTGATTTGGACGCTGTGTTGGTTGATGTAGGGCGCCTCGCGCAGGAGGAGCTCGTTGAAGGCGACGTATTGCGCGATGGAGGCGCGTTTGAGTTGCACACGCAGGGTGTGCTCGTTGAAGATTTCACCCTGACGGGATTTGACGGGATCCATATCGGCTCGGGTGGAGAGGCCCGATTCGCGGAGGAGGCGGTCGATTCTACCGGACAATTGCGTGGCACCAAAGGTTTTTGCGGAGTCGAGTTTTTCCATGACCTCGCGGGCGCTGCGGTCGTAGCTCTCGGCGCGTTCGAGCCAGAGGGCCTGCTCGGTAAGACTGGCGGCGGCGGCGCGGCGGGCATCATTCCACTCGCCGGAACGCCCGAACCAGGTGCCCGCCCAGATGGCGAGCATTACTACCACAAAGAGCAGACTGAGGAGTTGCTCGCGAACCGTGAGGCGTCGCAGGGTGCGGGTGATACGTTGTAGTTGCTCGTGCATTAGGATTGAGATTCGGGACTCGCTGCGGCTGCAGCCTCGGTTTCGGCTTCCGCCTCGGCGGGTTGGGCGGTTTTCGCGGCGGGGGCATCGGGCGCGGCGGCAGGTTTACCCGGCGGGCTTGGCTCGGGTTCGCGGTGTTGGTAACCGAGTTCAACTGAGAAGGTGGTTTTACCTGAGCGGGTGAGGGTCTTGGGTGGGGCGAGGAGTTCGATTTGCCCTGAGTCCTTGAGTTGATTGATGTAGGCGTTGAGGGCGTTGACGGTGGTGGCCTCGCCCTCAACCGTAACCTGATTGTTTTCCTCGGTGCTGGTTTCGTTGAAATGGATGCTTTTAGCGGGTCGCAGTTTGTTGAGCACCTCGAGCATGGCGACTGGACGCAACTGGTTTTCGAAGACGCGTTCGAGTTTTACGGTGAGGGCTTGCTGTTCCTGAATCTTCGCGACGGGACCGGCTTGGCTGGCAACTTTGCCCTCGCGCGTGTTGAGCCAGAGATTGGCGGATAGCAGGATAAACTCTGCGATCAAGAGCAGGGCTACAAAACAGGCAGCGTATTTGAAGCCTTGCAAGAAATAATGACTGAGTTTTCGGTCGCGGCGTTCGCTGTTCTTGAACTCGGCGGGGCGAACGTCCGCTGCCCAGAGGCTCCCGCCTTCCATTTGCACGGTTTGTTCGGCCTCGGAATCCGGGGCGCGGAGGGTAAACTGCACCACTTCCTCTTCGCTGGCCTCGGCGTGCAAGAGTTCAAAGCGCTCGGTGGTAGGAGTCCGGTCTGTCTCGGGGGGCTGTGCCTCGATGGCATCGGGAACGGTGGGGCTGTCGCCAAAGCTGACCTCCGCTTGACTGAGGTCGCTCTGGAAGGGATGCGTTCCGCTGCCGGGATTTAGACCGTAAAGGGCCAGGAAGTCAGGGAGTACCCAGGTGTGGCTTTCGAGATCCTGATACCCCGCCTGCTTTAGGCGGTCCTGATGGGTGGCAAAGTAAAGGAGGCGCCGCGCTTCACGATCACAGAGGTAACCCCAGTTGAGTTGCTCGATCGGAAAGGGGGCATTTGCTTCCACGCTGAGTTCCGCGAAAGAGGGAATCTCCTCCTCGCTCAAACCCTCCGGCAATTCCAGGCCCTCAATGAAAAAGAGGTGACCGGGCAGGAGGCAAAGACTGCGCTCTGCTGCTGGTTCGGTTGGCTCGTTTTCGGTGGTTTCCATGGCTCGATCGGGGGAGGCTAAGATTCTAATGAAGCGAATTAGACGTCAATGTCGACAGTGGAATAACGGGCGGCGGATGCGGCATCGGGGCGGCGGTACCCGGTACTCAGTTCAATGATGCGGAAGGGATAATTGAGGGCATCCTGTTCCTCGGTGCTGCCGGTGCGGACCGTGTCGCGGGCGTCGGCGCCGGGCATGCTACCGCCGCCGCCGGAATTCCCTGTTTTGAAATTGGGCTCGACGAGCGCCTGTACCACAAAGGGCACGGTGCCTCGGGTGAGGGTCACCGTGATGCGCAGGAGCTCGATCTCGCTGGTGAGGGCTTTGCCGCGGGCGCTGTCTGGCATTTGCTTGAGGTAAGGTGTATCGTCCTGAATTTGGTCAAAGAGGTTTTCGCCGAAGTAGTCGTCCTCGGGAGCGAGGCTCTCAAAGACCGCGGCAGGGGCACTGTTGGCGTTGACGGAACCTCGGTGCTCCACCGTGAAGATCGCTGCCAAACGGCTGAAAGTTTCATTCGGTCGACCCTCCGCATCAAAAAATTCATCCTGCCAGATTTTCACGAGCCGGAGTTCCTCGAGGGATTGGAGGGGCCGGTTGGCGGCGCGGTATGGCGGGTTTTCATCGAGATAATCCTCAGACTCCGCCCCGTTGAGGCGTCGGGAATCGTCGGGGTCGATCCAATCGAGGAGCATGCTGCTCAATTCGCGGGTGGTGCCGAAGTCGAACTCGAAATACTGCTCGAGGATTCGGTTGAGTTCGCCTTCCTCGATGGTATTGAGGGGGAGCTTTGCGGTGGCATCGCTGATCTCGACCGAGACGTTCCAGTCATTGGGCACCTGAATCCCGCAATAGGCGAGGGGGTCGGCCCAGCCCTGTTCCGGGGCGTAGAGTTTTCCGTCGTCGATAAGGGCGACTTCCTGCAGGGTGGCGAGGCTCGCCTCAAGCATACTGAAGGCGTACGCGCGGGCCTCGGGCGGTTCATTGAAGAGGGCACGGTATTCCATCGCATCGCTCGCTTCTTGTAGGAAACGGGTCACCAAAAAAGAAAGGAGCGCAATGATAGCGAGCACTGCAATGAGCACGCCCCCTCGGCGCTTTTCATGGCGAGCGGGCGGGCTGGGTAGGCTGCGGTTGGTGGCGGCGGACATGGCGAATTAAAAAATGAAGACGGAGCGGGATGGAACCGGGATGGCGAGCTTGCGGGTTTCGCTGACGCCTTCATGGGAAAAGGTGAAGCGCAGATAGCGGGGCAGGAGGAATTGATCCTGTCCGTCACCCTCGAGGGGTTCGTTTTCGATTTCCCATGCCTCGAGGCGTTCATCCCAATAGATGTATTCGACTTGTTCGACCAAGGCGCTGAGTTGGGTGCTGCGGAGATCGTCGTTATCCTCAACTTCCTCCTGTAGGAGGGGATGCCAGAGAAGACGCAGGCCGTGAGTACGGTCAAAATACAGGTAGGCGCGCACCCCGCCGAGTTGCGGCAGTTCCTCGGGGGCATTGAAGAGCGGGGGCAGGGCGTTCAGTTCAAAACTCAGGTAGGGATCCTCGTAATTGCTGGCACCGGGCAGGCGTTCCCAGGATATCGGTTCCTCGCTTCCTTGGATAAGGCTCACGCCCTCATCCTTCCCCTTGTTACGCTCCTCATCTTGTTCGCGGTCAATGCCTGCATCCCCGTCCCCCTCAATCTCAATTTTGACAGTTGGCACATCTCCGTTCGGCGCTTGGGTCTGCCCGCTATCGTCGCCGTCCTGCTCCGAATCCCCGGAGTCCCCGGCGCGCTCGGTGGCGATCGCGATGCCGGCGCGGTCAAAACTCGATTGCAGGAATTGCATGACCCCATCGACATGATCCTCGAAGAAATGACGCTCGGCGCGGGTGCTCCAAATACTGCTGACCGAGACCACGAATGAAGTGGCAGCGGTCAAAACAAACCCCGCCACCGCGATGGCGAGCACCACCTCGATCAAACTCATTCCCGCCCGGGGCGATCCTTTTAAGCCTGCCCGCATTTTATTCAAAGCCCCTTTCGTCGTAGAGTTCATCGCGTTTGTCCGCGAGGAGGTCGCTGCGTTCCTCGCTTTCCGACCAGGTCGGGCGAAGGAGGTAGAGTTCCTCCTGGTAAAGCGGTTCCACCCCCTCGGGCGGTTCGCTGAAGTTGATCTGCAGGCGAACGTAGAACAGGTCCACCACTTCCATCGGTTCGATCACCGCCTCCCATTCCGCTTCGCCGGAACCAAAGGTTTCGTATAGCCCGCCATCCTCCGCGTCCTCGAGATTCGGTTCGAGGAGCAACTGCAGGCGTACCGTCCGGACATCCTCCGCGAAACTGGCATTGCGTTTTCCGAAGTCGCGCGCGAGGAGGGCGTTCACAAAAGCGGAACTCAGGACCACCGCCGCACTGGCAAAGAGCGCCACCGCCACCACCACTTCAATCAGACTAAAGCCCCGCCGCTTCATTCCATCGCCTTTCGTAAATTCGAGAAGGGGTCGAAGGCGGCGCGCTGCGGCGTCCCGTAACCGGTATTGATCTCCGCTACAAAAGGCGTGCAGCTCCCATCAGGCGCAAAACGCACCGCCGCAAGCGGTTCCCGCGCCGCCGTGACCGGTGGGGGCGGACTCAAACCCTCCGCGCTCGGCACCTGCAGGAAAGTAACGGAACCCCCGCCGTTGCCGCGAAATTCCGGCCGCAGGGTTTCCGCATGCAAGGTCACGGTCTCGCGCTCCACCACGAGCCGACCGCCCTCGGGGTCAAAGCGCAGACGCGTCTCGCGGCGATCCTGCACCGCGTAAAAACGCGCCTTGCGCACCGCCTGCGTGAGGAGTTCCGCCGCGTCATTTTGTTCGCCGCGGTCAGCGTAGGCGGTGAAATTGAGAATCACGACCGTCCCGCCAATCGCCATGAGGGCGAGCACCAGCAGGATCTCGATCAGGCTAAAGCCACCGCGCCGCATCGCGGCGCGCTTACCAATTGCCGATGTCATCGGCGCTCTCCGTGCCGTCTTCACCCAGCGACCAAATATCGTAGCCGCTCGAGCCGTTGATATTCTTGCTGCCGGGGAAACGATATTGATAAGCATTGCCCCAGGGATCCACCGGGACCTTGTCAATGTAGGGGCCCTTCCAGCGGGTCTCCTTGCCGGCGGGTGCTTTCGCGAGCGCGCCGATCCCTTCCTCGGTGTTCGGGTAACTGCCCACGTCGATCTTGTAGGCGGTGAAGCCGAGCTTCACGGTCTGGTTCACGAAAATACTCGCGACCTTCTCCTGTTGCCCGCCGAAGATCTTGCCGATGTTCCCGATCGCGAGCGTCGCAATCACCGCGATCAACGCGATCACAATGAGAATTTCAATCAAACTGAAACCACTTTTGCGGCGCTTGAGACGGCTGGAGGATTGGAGCAAAATACGATTCATAAAAAGCACGGTTGAGGTGAAAGAGTGAGTCTGTCGCGCTGGGGCAGGGGCGCAAGCGATAAATCCCGCCCCGCTGTAAAGATGCTTTCGGGGTTGCTGAGTTCCAAGACTCATATATCACTTTTAACTTTTAATGGATAGCAACCCCCAGACATTCGATGCCCTCAGTCGCAGCACTCCCAATGCGATCTGGGGTACCCTTGCGATGGAAGTTCTGGCCCGCCTCGGCGTCGAGACCATCATTATTTCCCCCGGGTCACGTTCCACCCCCCTCGTTTACGCCGCCGCCCGCAACCCAAAACTCAAAGTCGTCCCCGTCCTTGACGAACGCTCCGCCGCCTTTTTCGCCCTTGGGATCGCCAAGCACACCGGTCGCCCGCCCGCCCTTGTTTGCACCTCCGGTTCCGCCGTCGCAAACTACGCCCCCGCCGTCGCGGAAGCCGACCAAAGCGGTACCCCCCTCCTGATCCTCACCGCGGACCGCGCCCCCGATGAACGCCATTGCGGCGCCGGCCAAACCATCGACCAAATCCAATACTTCGGCCAACAAGTCCGCGCCTTCGAGGAACTCCCGCTGCCCGACGCAAGTCCCGCCGCGCTCCACCACCTCCGTCAAACCCTCGTCCATATCCTCGACCGCGCCCTCCAGGGAAATCCCGGCCCCGTCCACCTCAATTTCCCCTTCCGCGAACCCCTCGCGCCCCTCCCGGACGCCGAACCGCTCCTCAGCGACCAAGCCCTCGAAAACGCCGCCACCGTCCTCACCCGACTCACCGAGGCTGTGCCCGTTGCCGGTCGCCCCGACGCGGTTGCCCTCGAACGCCTCGCCAGCCATCAAAACGGCTGCATCATCGTGGGCGACGTCAACCCCGGCGGCCCCGAAAAATCCGCCTCCTTTACCCATGCCCTCAAGACCATTGCCCGCGCCCTCGGTTGGCCGGTCCTCGCCGACGTCCTCAACCCCCTCCGCGCTCAGGCATCCGACGAGCCCGCCCTCATCACCCATTACGATGCCATCCTGCGCGACCCCAAACACGCCGCGAAACTCGCCCCCACCGCCATCCTGCAAATCGGAACCCTTCCCACCAGCAAGGTTCTCCGCAATTGGCTCGCAGGCCTCGACGCCGCTACCTTCCTCCTGCCCGGGCGCCCGGTCAACACCGACCCCCTCCATCGCATCGCCACCGTCCTGCAGGGCGATGCCAATAACCTCGCCCTAAACCTCAAACCCCAGTCCGCAAACCCCGATTGGCAAAAACGCTGGGCGCGCGCCCAATCCGATGCCGCTTCTAAAATCGACGCGAAACTCCGCGCCACCGGTTCTCTCTTCGGCGGCAAGGTCCCCTGGCTCCTCTCACAATGCCTCCCCCCCGGTACCGCCGTCTTTTTCGCCAACAGCCTCAGCGTCCGCTACGCCGAATGGTTCTGGCGGGCGGGCAAGGGCAGGGGAGCCCTCCTCGGGAACCGTGGCGCTAACGGAATCGACGGCAACCTCGCCACCGCCATGGGCATCGCCCATTGCCACGCCCCCACCGTCCTCCTCTGCGGCGACCTCGCCTTCCTCCATGACCACGCCGCCCTCCTCCTCGCCCGCGAAATGCAGGGCAGCCTCACCATCATCCTCCTCAACAACTCCGGCGGCGGAGTCTTTCAACACCTCCCCATCGCCGAACACGACGCCGTCTACGAGCGCTACTTCGCCACCCCGCAAAGCATCAACCTCCCGAAACTCTGCGAGGCGCACGGGATTGGATACCACCATATCCCCGATTGGCCAACCCTCGAAGACCAACTCCGCGAGGCCCCCAACGGAATCCGACTCCTCGAAATCAAGACCGACCGACAAGCCGACCGGGATTGCCTTGCCTCAATTTTTAATTAACGTCCTCCAATTATGAACTGGGAAAAAGTCCGCGACTTCGAAGAAATCATTTACGAAAAATCCGCTGGGATCGCCAAGGTCACCATCAACCGGCCCCACCGCCGCAATGCCTTTACCCCCGACACCGTCGCGGAAATGATCGAGGCATTCACCGACGCCCGCGAAGATCCTAAAGTCGGGGTCGTCCTTCTCACCGGATTCAACCCACAAACCGACGGCAAATTCGCCTTCTGTTCCGGCGGCGACCAAAAGATTCGCGGCGAGAAAAAAGGCGGCTACATCGGCAAAGACGGCGTCCCACGCCTCAACGTCCTCGACCTCCAAAAACTCATCCGTTCCATGCCCAAGGTCGTGATCGCCCTCGTCGCGGGCTACGCCATCGGCGGCGGACACGTCCTCCACGTGGTCTGCGACCTCACCATCGCCGCCGACAACGCCATCTTCGGACAGACCGGCCCGAAGGTCGGGAGCTTCGACGGCGGTTTCGGCGCGAGCTACCTCGCCCGCATCGTCGGACAAAAGAAAGCCCGCGAAATCTGGTATTTATGCCGTCAATACGACGCCCGCGAAGCCCAGGAAATGGGACTCGTCAACAAAGTCGTGCCCTACGAGCAACTCGAGGCGGAAGGCGTGCAATGGGCACAGGAAATCCTCCAGCACAGCCCCCTCGCGATCCGTTGCCTCAAATCCGCCTTCAACGCCGACGTCGATGGACAACAGGGCCTCCAGGAACTCGCCGGCAACGCCACCCTCCTATATTACCTCACCGGAGAAGGCGAGGAAGGCCGCAAAGCCTGGAACGAAAAACGCGCCCCCGATTTCAAAGACTACCCCTGGTTGCCGTAGGCGCTCCGCGCAACGCGCGCGCCGCGCGCAGGTGGGAAAGTGGAAAGGTGGGAAAGTATGAAAGGTGGGAAAGTGGGAAAGTTTGAAGGTGGGAAAGTGGGAAGGTTGGGATTACCCTAAGTCTTAATCTTCATCAGGGAAGTTGTT
>CBFHKU010000004.1:0-139391 GCA_965656495.1 Coraliomargaritaceae bacterium | reverse complement strand
TCACCACGAAGGCGCGCTATCACGTGGAAGCGGCAATCCTGCCGCTTTGCTTGTACGGCTTGTGCTAGGAAAGCGACAGGAGTGTCGCTTCTACGCTTCGAACGTTCAACTAACAACTTCCAACCCCATAACCACTCCGCGTACTCGGTGCCTCGGCGGTGAATCAATTGTTTGGAACCACGAATGGGGAGGTGAGGAGGTGAGGTGGGAAAGTATGAAGGTGGGAAAGTGGGAAGGTTGGGATTACCCTAAGTCTTAATCTTCATCAGGGAAGTTGTTCACCACGAAGGCGCGCTATCACGTGGAAGCGGCAATCCTGCCGCTTTGCTTGTACGGCTTGTGCTAGGAAAGCGACAAGAGTGTCGCTTCTACGCTTCCAACGTTCAACTAACAGCTTCCAACCCCATAACCACTCCGCGTACTCGGTGCCTCGGCGGTGAATCAGTTGCAGGAACCACGAATGGGGAGGTGAGGAGGTGAGGTGGGAAAGTATGAAGGTGGGAAAGTGGGAAGGTGGAGGAACGCCGAACATCGAACTTCCAACATCGAAGGTGGGATTTAATGGTGGGAAGGTGGGAAAGTTGGAATGTATGAAAGTTGAAGTTCAGCGTTCGATGTTCAATGTTGGATGTTCGATGCTCAGAACAGCCTCGGTGGTGAGTTCGATGTTGAACGTTCGGTGTACGATGTCGGAAGCGAAATACCGGAGTTGACATCGGTTTTTGTTTTTACACGCTGGGGATTGACCCCTTTTGGTTGGTCCGACCCCTATCTTGATTCAGGTGTTTGTTCAGCCTTCCTTTAGGGGTCGCCTCCTTTTACCCCCCTGCTAGACGCCCTTGCTGTACCACGAATGGACAGGAATGAAAGACAAGAAAGATACTTATAAGGTCATTGTGTCGGTTGAGGAAATGGATCCCTTGCTGGAACACTATATCGAGTTACATGGCTTTGAAGAGGGCCAAAGCATCTACGAGCAAGAGATGTCGGAATCTTTTGAAAAGGACGAGAAGATCAAGACCATTATAATGATTGTTTCTTTCACAATCGTCGCAGTGTTTTTCATGTATCATTATGTTTCAGAAGAGATTAAAAGAGAATCAATTGCTGAAAGCACGAATCAGCTGGAACCCGCAGGAAAGGGCGTTCAATGACAGCCTTCTTTTTTCTCATGCTGGCTTATGCATTCCTATTCCTCCTGCTGCTGTTTATGAGTCCGCTGATTTACTACTTTTTCTATTCCGCGAAAAAAATTAAGTATGAAATGGAGGAAGATCGCAAAAGATGGGCTCACCGCCGCTCACGTTATCGACGCAAAAAAGCCCGACACGCGTCTCTAGAAGAATAAAATTATCCAATTCCCAATGGAAACGCAGTAAGGGCGGCGTAATATAAAAATCAACACTTGTAGCAATGGCACGAATACCACCTAAAGACAGCGGCGCTCATACATTCCGTAATCTGAAAGTTCCTTTTTTTACCCCGTTAGAAGCGTATTACATTATGGAAGCAGCGCGTTCAACCGACTACGGAGCAGCGCTCGCGCTTATGCTTTTTGGAGGAGTTAAAAAAGAGGCATTGGTTTGCGAACATTGTACTCCCTTGTCGTGGGAGAATATCGATTTTTCCGCACGTACTATTTTCATCTCGAAAGCACTGAACCATGGAAACCCCGCGTTTCTTATCGACTGCGCCCCAAAAAATCTCTGGCGATGGCTCGAGTGGGAACGCAAAGAGCAAGGGCCGATTTTTCCACGCTCACTACGAGAATTAGATCATTTTATTGAGGAACAAATGGAACGAACCGTGCCAGTCAACGCCCTCCGCGACAGTTTTGCGATTCATCATTTGGCCCTTTGGAAAAACCTTAAAACCACCGCGCGTCTTCTTGGTTATGAAGGCCGGCTCTCAATATTACAGCGCGACTGCTCTGATTTAACTACACGTGAGGAAGCAATTGAATATTTTGATATTTATCCTAACGGTCCGGATATTCTGTACTGAGGGTTATCAATGGATTTTAACGTAAAACCCACAAAGACCTACAAATAAATCATTAAGACGCAGGTTCGCCCAGAAGCAGGCAACAGGCAACAGGGCAGCGGAATTCCGTACCAGGCGCTGGTCTTGGCTTGGGTCGGCCCGGTTAATCCCCACGCAGGTGGGGAAGTCTTGTGGAGGCTTCTTAAGTTTGACCGCCTCAAACTCTTTTGACACATTATACATGACTCGGGTTGGCTTGGCAGGACTTCCCTTACTTGGATATTCTGGTTCTGGTCCTGTCTCGCCGACCTGAGTCTCCCTGGCAAACAGCTCGTGCAAATAAAAATGCTTCCGGCCGGTTCATCCCCACGCGGGTGGGGAAGTGGAACTGGCATTAGTAAGACAGAATACTGCAAGATTCATGACAGACAAACCCACACAAGCTAACAAACCCGAAAGCAAGGCCTCGCCAGCTAAGCCGGTCCCGGAGGTTTACGATTACGATACCCTCCTTAAAAAAGTGAAGGCAGGCTATCGGCGAGCGAGGGAATTCTACGCCGCGAACCCACGAAAGACGCGATTCGGAAAGGGGATTTACCACGGAGAAACGAAGGACACGGAGGGTACCTCGAACGAAGGCACTAAAGGGGTTGTTCGTTGAACGTTGTTGATTGGAACCACGAATGGACACGAATGGGCATGAATGGGGAGGGGTTAGCAGTTGTTCGTTGAACGTTGTAAGCTGCCTGGAACGAACAAGATCCTCACGCGTGAGGGGAAGTCTTGTGAAGGCTTCTTAAGTTTGACCGCCTCAAACTCTTTTGGCACATTATATATGACTCGGGTTGGCTTGGCAGGACTTCCCTTACTTGGAAATTCTGGTTCTGGTCCTGTCTCGCCGACCTGAGTCTCCCTGACAAACAGCTCGTGCAAATAATAATGCTTCCGGTCGGTTCATCCCCACGCGCGTGGGGAAGTCCAGGTAAAGAAAAACTGGGCGACTCCACAAGCCGGTTCATCCCCACGCGCGTGGGGAAGTCAGGGGGGAGGTGTCAAGCGGCGGGTTATTCGTCGGTTCATCCCCACGCGCGTGGGGAAGTCGTGCCGTGGTCCGTGATATACTCGACGGATGCCGGTTCATCCCCACGCGCGTGGGGAAGTCGGCCCGTAAAATCCTCGCCGAGTGGAACCGGACGGTTCATCCCCACGCGCGTGGGGAAGTCTCAGCGATCGTTGGTTGGGCGAGCTAGCTACTCGGTTCATCCCCACGCGCGTGGGGAAGTCCTCGATCTCCTCTCGTTAATTCTTTGGCTGGCCGGTTCATCCCCACGCGCGTGGGGAAGTCCAAAACCCACACGCCCAAAAACTAAAAACCACCGGTTCATCCCCACGCGCGTGGGGAAGTCGTGGCCGGGGACTCCGAAGATGCGTGCGATGTCGGTTCATCCCCACGCGCGTGGGGAAGTCCGGGTCCGGGCCTTTGAAGGTGTAGATCACGGCGGTTCATCCCCACGCGCGTGGGGAAGTCCAGGCATTTGCCGTGCAGACGATAATCGCGGGCGGTTCATCCCCACGCGCGTGGGGAAGTCGACTTCCGCGCCAAGTTCTCCGTCAACGACGGCGGTTCATCCCCACGCGCGTGGGGAAGTCACGGATCCCCGGCAACTCACAATGGAGGGCATCGGTTCATCCCCACGCGCGTGGGGAAGTCCGAAGTGCGCGAATACATTCAGGGTGCCTACACGGTTCATCCCCACGCGCGTGGGGAAGTCGGCGGAATTTGCGATCGCGAGGCGTTTTTGTTCGGTTCATCCCCACGCGCGTGGGGAAGTCAACCGAGACGTTATCGGTCAAGGGACGGATGTCGGTTCATCCCCACGCGCGTGGGGAAGTCAAGCTGACTGCCGGAGTAACCCACGTAAACAACGGTTCATCCCCACGCGCGTGGGGAAGTCTCTCGTAATAGCAACAACTTATGGAACTTGAGCCTATTTAAAAGCCAGGTATGCAGGGGTTGCAAAAAGCAAGTTGAACACGACCTATTACTGATTAAGCGATTAGTTATCTTCAACTAGAAAGATTCCAGATAGCACGGATTCTTTTCGTCCGGATACGCCCTGTGGACCAAAGCGTTCAATTTTATAACCCTGACAGTTCGGGTATGAGGAGATGCTGAGAAACCCAAAGTCAGGTGGAGCGTTTCGAGTGATAAATTGTATGACTTTTTTATGTGTGCGTATATTGAGTGTGCCCACAAAGATGTTAGCTCTGGGCTCAATGAACCAGCGTTTTAAATGACCTCGTATTGCAGGAGGCACATCATTGGCAACGATTATGGTCAACTTAAATAGGGGCTTTAGGTTGAAGTGGATGTGGTGTGGGTTCCTGAAGGGTTTTCAGGTTTTCAAATAGTGCTTTTAATTCCTTTGGAGCCTTCAGGAGCATTCTGGATTGCTCGACATTGCGCTTGAGGATTTTTCTGACGAGGGTGCCGTCATCCTTTGGATCGATTGAGATCGCTTCAAAGGCGGCGGGCCATGAAGTCTCATGTTTATAAAGATCAGCGACATCGTAAATGAAAGGCAGGGTACCGGCTTTGTGTATAAAACCCAGTTGTGGGATAAAGCCCATGGAACAACAAATTGCGGCGACAAGGGCGTAGTGTGAGGCGGTGGCGGCGGAGAGTGCGCGGTTGATATTGTCGGCAAAATTCCAGTTTGAAGGTGAGTAATTACGTCCTTTCCAAGTGACACCGTATTGTTTGCCTAATTCCTCATAAATGCGTTTCACGCGTTTACCTTCCATGCCACGTAATTGTTCTATGGAGATTCCGCTGGTAGGTGTGTCCGGGAAACGGTAGCGGAACATTCGTCGGGCAATCTCATTTTTCTTGCGTGGAGCAGCCCATGCCTGGGCATGAATGCGAGCCATGGAATTATCATGGTTGGGAGTTATGCCGAAGGCGTAGAAACGAAGACCGTCTTCACCGAGCCAAAATAAGGGGCAATTGCATTGTGCCGCTGCTTTTATTGCAGCGTGTGTGACGGTTGTGCCCGGACCGAGAATGAGGGCTGAGACGGTGGCAATTGGGATTGGGCATACGGAGCCGTCGCTGCCGACCCATTTAATGGCGGCATCATCGACTTCAACGCGTCCATGTTCCAGATATATAGGTGTCCAGCGATCTTTAGCAGGGGTGAGCGCATCGAGGGGAGGCCGTTGAAAAAGTGGCATTATGAGGCATCGGGACGGTGATGAACTATTCCGCGGGCGGTGTAGGGTTGAGGAACCGCGCCGTGGTGTTGCCCAAAAGCAACGGGCTGGTCGCTTTGAAAAAAGACACCCTCGTCACTTTCCCTCTGGTATTCCAAAGATTGAAGCGGTGCGGGCAAATAATCCGGCAAAAGGTCAAGCAAGGCATCCAATGCCGTTTGAGGATCGTCGGCGAGAGTTGGGCTCAGGGGGCTTGCAGGAAGGCAATGCTTTCGACCAAACCAGAGACCCCAAGTTGGGTTGAGTAGGGCGATTTGAATTTTTTCCAGAAGGGACTGCTCGCCTTCAAAAAGTGCAATAAAGCGAGCGTCATTGAGGTAAGAACGACGGGTAATAACAGTTCCAAATGAACCACCTGAAGCCTTGCTTGAGATATGCATTTTTTGCAGCACTTTATCGTAACCGCCACCAATGGTGTGAAAATCAGAAAGACGGGTAATAGGGGCTTTCTCTTTAAACAGCTTTACTACAGTCAGTTTAAGCGCGGTAAGCACTTGCAGTTTTTCTGCCTCATCTGAATCCCATTTATCAATTCCGAGTGCTGCGGCGAGGATTCCAATTAAGGCACTTTTTGTAGGGAAACTATTGGTTTCCCGGTTTTGGAACTTGGAGGACGCGCCCCATGACTGAAGGGGCGCGTCGATATAGAAAGTGAGGGCAGGCATAAGTTTAGTCCTCCAGAAGTTTTTCAATGAAGCCTTCAAGGCCGCCTTCGGTCTCCGTCAAAAAGTACTTATGACCCTGCTCGCCCCAAATGCCTTCAATCTTTTCCAAATGGGTGTTCATTGCTTCAAGCGAAGCTTGAGTAAGACCTTTGCCGGTAGCACAAACAGGCGCTTCAAAGGCGTTCACGAGTTGGAGCGGTTGTCCTTCGGATTTTCGAATGCCCAGTACTTCATGCGGGAGCGTGCTTGCATTCATAGAGTTTTTGCGGGCAGAAGGCACTGCGGTAAGGGCCGCACGAATAAAGGCTGCCAAGATGTCTTTGCGCTCTGCTTCACTGAGTCCACCAAGATGACTTTCACTTGCCAATAAATCAAGATTCACCGCGATGTAGCGGTAATAGGTTGCAGAGTTGTATTCGAGCGTTCCTATCATGCCCGCACCGGCATCGTCGGCGTCGGCTTTGCGGTCGTCCACTGCGGAGAAGAAATCAACTTCAATATCTGCTTTATGAGTGGAAAGTGCATGTGAAAACATGCCTGCACCTTCTATGTTCAGTCTTGGGTCATTGGCGATCATCCGACCGAAAAGGGCAATGTCAGCAGCATCGCAACGAGTCGCGTTTTTGATGGCAGACTTCATGATTGAAGCCAGTTTTTTGGCCTCCTTTTCGTCCTCTAAATTTTGATATTCTTCGGTATTTGTTTCATTAAAAATTGTCTGTGCAATTTGCTCAATTTCTTGCGGGGAAAGGTAGACTGCAGTCGTCACTTGCTCTGGGTGCTTGGTGTCCTTTTTGCTGAATAATGCACACAATAGTTCTGCGTTTTTATTTGCAGATGCTTCATCCTGGCCGGCTTTTGTGAGTGCCTCTTTAAAAGGCAAAAGCAGATGACGGGAGCGGATGCCTTCAAAAGAGGGATGGTTTTCATGGGCGCTAAGGCGGCTGGCACGTTTAAGGCACTGGCTTGAGATACGGGCTCGTTTGACGCCGCCGAAGAGAGCGGACTTGGGGGATCCGATGTCGTCACGATTGAGACAGGAGACCGGGAAGGACTGGAGGATATGGAGTTCGATGAGTTTCATGTTTATATCTATTTAGTTTTACGGATTTATTCTGTGATTGGATGAAGGCAGAGCATTCCAAAGCCAAAGGCTTTGGCGGGCCCAATGCCTTTGGCGACTGCTTCTTTGAAAGATACGGGATCGGTTACGGCGAGAGTGCCGCTGTATTCGACGGCGGAGTGTGTGCCGGTAATTTTCTTTTTTATGACAGAGAAATTTTGTCGCGGTCGTGGAAGCGTTTTGAGGGTTGGCAGATCGACCTTGAAGCCGTGTTGAACACTTTTCTTTTTAAGCCATTCAATTAAATCTTCCCGCTTCCGTAAGGGTTCACGGCGGCCGTTTTTCTTTCTGATTCCGTCGTCGTTCGTCACCATAAGTTTGCGTGTTGGGTTGGCGAGTAGTGAGAACCGATAATGGGTATGCCCCAGGAAGTCCTCACTTATTGTTTTAGATTCCCAGTTTGGGCTGGGGCACCAATCGGGGCGGGTAGGAGGTTCGGGGGAAAGAATGAGGAGGCGATAACACTCGCCGGTATCATCAAGTCGGCTGAGGAAATCACGTTTTGCATCGGGTTTCCCCGGAAAAGCTTCCCAGATTCTTTTGTGCCATGCGTAGCTGTCGCGGAATCCATTTTTCTTCCACTTCCGAGCCACAATGTCGTAAGGGATTTCTGCGCGGGTCAAAATCATGCTGATTCCTCCTGTTTCTGGGTTTCTTCAATCAGGTAGGGTTGCCAGAAATCTTTTGCCCAGTCGGTTTTAACACGCTCGCTATCATTTGCCCAAAAGTTTAGATCTTTGTGCAATAATTCGTAATCGAGCGGGATTTTATCGCGGTCCAATCGCTTGCATAGGCGATAAAGATTGGGAGCCAAGTCACTCAAAGTTTCGCAGGCGAGGAGGCGTTTAAAATGACGCTCATAGGGATGGTCGCCCTCTTTGGTTTTGCCCAGCTGATTGGCGGCGCGGCCAATGGAACCCATTTTGCTTTTCTTATGAAGTGGATGGATCGCAAAGAGCGCCGCGAGAATAGTTTTTCGCTCATCGCCCAATGCGCCCAAATTCCCTAGAATCGGGAAGGCATGGGCTCGGGAGGCTTCACTCCAATAACGGCGTAGCGCCGCGCGTTCTCCACGTTTATGATCACTCGCATAGGGCAGGAGCTGCTTTACGAAAGAATCCTTATATTTTTTATCAGAGGTCATGGTTTTTGGATTTAATTTTTATTTCGCTTCCTTTTTTTGAAAGAGAGCGCGATTGAGTGTGCTAAGTCCCGCAGCATAAGCCTTTAACTGACGCGGTGTGGTGCGGGGACAGACGGACTCGTAGGCCCTCTTTGCGGCACCGCGAACAAGTTTAGTCCATTCATCTTCCGCACTAGCTTGACCAAAATCAGCTTTTCCCGGAGGCGATTCGGGATTGCCCGCGAGTTGAATCAGAATGCGATGGTCTTGATCGAGGCAGTTCCAGTAATGCTTCTGTCCTTCTTTTGTTGGTGGGGTTTCATGTTTAAGGGCAGACCAATATACCCTTATAGCTCCATAGAGTTTGGTGGAAATTATTTCGGCAAGATCCAGACCGCTCAGGTAGGTCATATAACCATGTACGCTGAACATTTGATGGTTGATCGTGAAAGTAGATTCGACCGTATCGAGAATTTTTGCTTTGAAATCGGTAATCAGCGCACCGGTCCAAAGCTTACACTCGCCGGCATCAAAGGCTAGCATGTGACTGCGAAGGATAGGTGCAACTTCCACGCCTTCAGTTTGGATATTTTTTTTGAGAGCAATGATGCAGTGCAGGTCGCGCCAGATGCCCCGATCCAAGCGTGCGGAAAGCAACCGTCGTTCTTTTTTATGATTTAGAATGCCAGTTGAGGTGGGTTCGCGGTAAGGCTCCCATGAGGAATAAAGGAGGCTTTTCTTGCGGTGATAGAAGCCCGAAAGATTGTCGGTGAGTTTGAGCGAGCGGTGCCTTGGAACCAGTCGACCAAGGTAGGTGCGTGTCGATGCTTCCAATTCTTCATCTGACTTGCACTCCCAGATGGGTTTACCGATGCCATTCGGGGCGAATTCCTGAATCGTCTGATGGTCCAATAAATTAAGGAGGAGAATTGCTTTAAGGTTTTTGCCATGAAGAAAGGTGTGAATCGCATTGCCGTCAGCGCATGGACCGCGCCCTTTGTAGCCCGCTCCATAAAGAGGGTAAAAGTTTTGGAAGGCTAAGAGAGCAAGGATTGCCTGAGCCGGCGTAAATTTCCGATGGGGGCTTATCCCAAAGTGATCGCTGGATGTTGGATTATTACCGGTGGCGAGATATGGGGTTAGTTTTGAAAGCGGTGTTACCTCTCCATTAGAGGGGACATCTTCCTGCAGGAAGCGTGCGCCGTCACCAAGTAGATTAAAATGCTGGCTTATCTCAGGTCGCTTCAAATAGGCGGTGATTTTTTCCTCCAGATCTTCGCCAAAGTCGTCCCAGTGATCGGGTGATTTGGGCGCTCCTAGGGCGGCATGTGCGATACAGATCAATAAACGTAGCAGGGCGATACGTTCATGTGGGGCGCAGTCTAGATCCGCGATTTCTTCGCATCGAATAAATGCATCCGTCAGCGAGACTAAAAATGGATTCTTATTCCCGCTATGTTTAATATAACGGACTGGGATGAATTTATATTCTAAAATGTTAAAATTATTCATTTGGCTAAAAATTTGTTGGACTCAGGAGGAGTCGAACCTCAACCTTAAAATAGACAGTTTCAAGAGATGCCCAAGCATCACTGAGTCCAATGCTATCAAATGTAATGTTTGATGGCATTTTTTAAAATTAATATATTGGGTTTGTAAAGCTAAAAAGTTAAGTCTTTTGTAGAAAAATTAGGCATTGAAATGATAGATTAAATAGAAATGATAAGTAGCGCCCGATACAATATTGGGATGAACCGTTTTTCGTAGAAAAATTTTTGGTTTCCCCACATACGTGGGGATCAATTCCAGTAATCATCTTCTTGTGAAATAAATTCGGCAGAAATCTCTTCCTTTCGATAGCTCAGCCCGAGATCCTCGCGGAAATTGAGTTGGTAACCGGAGCTTGTCTCACTTTGGAATTGCAGGGTTGGAACATCCGGTTGGTAGAGGGCCAAAACTGCATCGCCGCAATATCGGACTAACCAAGGGGGACTCTCGATCAGTTGCTCTATGACGAGGTAGCGCGGTATACGGATGGCGTGCTGCTGGAGCGTCTTGGCTACTTCAAATGAGAAATTGTTATGATCTATGCGGACGGACTCGCCATCGAGTAAATCCAACTCGCTGCTGCTGTTATTTTCTTTTGGAAATTCTCTCAGGAGAATAAGTTGGGCGGTGGGTTGTATGCCGTCGCGTGTCTCAATACCTTCTTTATCGTCATTCGCCAATGCGTTGAAAACATCGCGATTCTTCACGGTATCGATTTTCTTGATTACTTCATCCTTGAATGCTTCCCATAAAGCGTAGATGCCCGGTTCTTTCTCTGGATCGGGTAATAAGGCGCTATTCTTTTCAAGCAGGGGGCGAATTTCGCCAGGCAATTTAATTGAATCAATGTCGTGTAGCAATTGTGCTGCACGCCAAAGGGTTATTTCACGATAAACAAAAGCGTGCGGTAATAGGGCAGCTTTAGTTTCCTTCGCAGAACCTTTCCAATTCGTGTTGGGCATTAGAATTTCGCAGGTAGCTTGTCGAAATCCTTTCGGGCGATCGCTTATCTCATGTCGATGCAGGCGACCAATGCGTTGTAGGATAAGGTCGAGGGGGGCGAGATCTGTGACGAGCAGGTCGGCGTCGATATCAACGGATTGTTCAAGGATTTGGGTTGAGACAAGGAGCGATCCTTGAGGACGCTCGGCGGTGTCTTTGCCCAATCGTTCCGTCCACTTTTTTTCGTTCTCCAGCCGTCGCAAATGCGGGAAACGGGAATGGATCAAACCGATATTTTCAGATGGAATTCTGTCGCGGAGGTAGCTTTTGATTTTGCAATAGGTTTCCTGTGCAAGGGCAACGGTGTTACGGATAACGACCACATTGGCTCCGGCCTCGACCTTGCTGGCGATTTCTTGCCAATAGCGATCGTTATTCTCAGGAAGGCGATGCTTTTTGATGTGCACCGTTTTTTCGGGCAATTCATGCGCAATTTCAAAGTGTTGCGCCCCCGTTTCACCAGTGGCAACTTTAGTGATAAGTGGATATGCTACGGGCGGACTCGATTCATTGGTACCTGCGGCCTCAACCAATTCGCGACGTCTTTGTGTCGTGAGGGTTGCGGAGAGAACGATGACGGTGCTGCCGGTTTCGATGAGGTAGTGCACCAGTCGATCAATCAAAGCAGACATATAAGGGTCAAAGGAATGTACTTCATCAATGACCACGACTTTACCCGCCAGGGCGAAGCACCGGAGGGCGGCGAATTTAGCCGGGAGAATCGCGAGTAGAGCTTGATCAATCGTGCCAGCTCCAAAAGGAGCGAGCAGTTGTTTTCGTGTTGTACTATACCAACGAAGCGCTTCATCCGTATCGCTCTTTTCCTCAGCATCTTCTTTTGTGTTAGGGTGAACCAAACGACGGCTTTGCTCCTCATTCAGCCAAGCGTTCCCATGGATTAGGGTTTGGATGGTGGTTGATTCAAAGGTGTTCTCAAGGAACTTGAAGATGCGCTCGTTGATTTTTTCTGAGGTCAGTTGAGTGGGAAGGGCAAAGTATAAACCCCGAGCAGCTTTTTTATTCCATAGTTGATAGGCTGCAGAGAGGGCTGCTTCCGTTTTTCCCATGCCCATCGGTGCTTCTACGATATAAAGACCGGGATGTTGTGCCGCTTCAAGCAGTGCGGATTGAATGCTGCGCGGCTGGAAGGCTTTGGGCTTAGCGGGATTGAACTGCGCCCCGAAACTCAAGTCCTTTTGAGGCTCAACTTCCCAAAAGAGCTTCTCAAGGCAATCTTCGGCAGTATTGCGGAGCGTTTCGAGGTTATGTCTTTTGTTTGGTGGAAACCAGTTTGTGTTTGAGCCAATCCAATCTGCAAAGATTGTGAGGCCTGTTAAAAGGTGAATTCTTGCCTGTTGTTCTTCGGCGGATTCGTGAGGTAAGGGCCCGAAGGTCTCAATCAAGATTTCAAGCAGTTGATCACGTAAACCGTTAAAGATTGTATCACCGCCTTCATATCTTGCCATCTGAGGGATGATTGAACTTATATAACTGCCATGGTGTCCGCCTGTCGAAAGGAGCCATCCTTTGGTGCTAGTATTGAAACTAGGATTTTGCGAAAGATGCCATTGGCTGATGATTGCATGCTTAGTACATAGGTTTCTGTTACATACTAAATTCAACAAACTTTCATGGTGAATCCACTTCGTGGCCTTGAGTTGAAAGCCAGGGGTGAGTTTACCAATATCGTGGGAAGCGATTAAGGTCTGGAAACCAAGTGGCAGTCGTCGGCAAACTTGATTCAAGGAGGCACAATAGAGCGCACCCGCAACGACCCCAACTGTTAGACTGTGGTCGAGTACGGTTAAATTTATTTCTCCCGTTTCTGTATCAGTCTTGGCCCAGCAATCCTCAAGTTTAATGGGGCTTGAAGAAATTTGATGTGCTTTGGCTTCGCTGAGGGGCATGGTCGCGTGTAGATGAAAAACAGGGTATTATTAAAAACCGCATTAAGCCTAAAATCAATGAGTATATTAAATAAAAAGTAAAATTAATGCGTGCCATTAGTTTCTGAATGCTGGGGGAAGGGTTATGAACGTTGAACGTCGAACATTGAACGTTGAAGGGAAGGTGTTGAACGTTGCTAGTTGTTCGTTGGGATTAGTCTAGGTCTTACTCCTAATCTTAATCAGAGAACGCTCACTACGAAGGCAGGAAGAGCACGGAGCGTTGCCTGGACACTGAAGCTTTAATGAAACCCTTTGTGTACTCTGTTGCTCTGTGGTGAATTTGGATTTCCAAGGTTCAACTAAAAACTTCCAACTCCCTCAAGGTTCTCAAGCTTCTTATATTTCGAGGGCGTGGATGCCTTGAACGAGGACTTCGATGGTTTTTTCGATGTGCTGGTTTTGGTGGGCGCTGCTGATGAAGCAGGTTTCGTAGGGGGAGGGGGGGAGGTAGATGCCGTGGGCGAGGGCGTGGTTGAAGAGTTGTTTGAAGGCGCTGGTGTTGCTGGCGGTGGCTTGGTTGTAGTTGCGGACGGGTTGTTCGGCGAAGAAGCAGGCGAACATGGAGCCGACTTGGGGTACTTGGAGGGGGATGCCTTTTTGGTGGGCGGCATCCTGTAGGGCGTTGGCGATTTGGGCGCCCATTGCATCGAGGGCGGGGTAGGGTTGTGTTTGGAGGAGTTTGTCGAGGGAGGCGATTCCGGCGGCCATCGCGAGGGGGTTGCCGCTGAGGGTTCCGGCTTGGTAAACCGGACCGAGGGGGGCGAGGTGATCCATGATTTCGGCTTTGCCGCCGAGGGCGCCGACCGGGAGGCCGCCGCCGATGATTTTACCGAGGGCGGTGAGGTCGGGGGTGATCCCGATGCGTTCCTGCACGCCGCCCGGGGCGAGTCGGAATCCGGTCATGACTTCGTCAAAGATCAGGACGGTGGAGTGTTGGGTACAGCGTTTGCGGACTCCTTCGAGGAAGCCCGGTTCGGGGAGGATGAGGCCGCAGTTGGCGGGGTAGGGTTCGAGGATGAGTCCGGCGATCTGGTCGCCCTGTTCGGTGAAGCAGGCTTCGAGGGCTTCGAGGTCGTTGTATTCGAGCACGATGGTCTCGGCGGCAAAACTGGCGGGGATGCCGGCGCTGTCGGGGTTGCCGAGGGTGAGGGCTCCGGAACCCGCTTTGACGAGGAGGGAATCCACGTGACCGTGGTAACAGCCCGCGAATTTGATGATTTTATCGCGCCCCGTGAATCCCCGGGCGAGGCGGACTGCGGAAAGGGTGGCTTCGGTTCCGCTGTTGCACATACGGACTTTTTCAAGGGAGGGGACCATCGCGACGAGGCGTTCTGCCATTTTGACCTCGTCGGGGTTGGGGGTGCCAAAGCTGGTGCCCCGGTCGAGGGCGGCGGCAAGGGCGGCGCGGATCTCGGGGTCGTTGTGACCGTGGATGGCGGGGCCCCAGGTGCAGACGTAGTCGATGAGGGCGCGGCCGTCGCTGGTGTGGAGTTGGGCGCCCTCGGCGCGAGCGGTGAAGAAGGGGCTGCCGCCGACGGAACGGAAGGCGCGTACGGGGGAGTTGACGCCGCCGGGAATGAGGGCCTGCGCTTGTTTAAAGAGTGCGGTTGAACTGGTATCGTTATCCATGAAATGTGAGGTTGAATCGGGGATGTCGTTTAATTGACGTATTTTTGAACGATGGGGATGCGTCGTCCGACCCCGAAGGCGAGGGGGGTTGTTTTGAGTCCGGGGGCGGCTTGTTTGCGTTTGTATTCGTTGAGGTCAACGAGTCGGACGATGGCGTCGACGGTCTCAGATTCGTAACCCGCTGCGGTGATTTCGGCGCGGGAACGGCCTTCTTCGACGTAGAGTTGAAGGATTCCGTCGAGGACGGGGTAGGGCGGGAGGGAATCGGAGTCGGCCTGGTCGGGGCGGAGTTCGGCGGAGGGGGGCTTCTCGATGGTATTGAGGGGGATGAGTTCCCGCTCGGAATTGAGGTGGCGGGCGAGGGCGTACACTTTCATTTTCGGGAGGTCGGAGATCACGGCGAGTCCGCCGCACATATCGCCGTAGAGGGTGCAGTAACCCACCGCGATTTCGCTCTTGTTGCCGGTGGTGAGCAGGAGGGCGCCGTATTTATTGGAGAGCGCCATGAGCAGGAGACCCCGGGCGCGGGCCTGCAGGTTTTCCTCGGTGACATCGGCGGGTAAATCCTTGAAGAGCGGCTGGAGCGCTTCTTCGGCGGCGGCGACGGTTTCGCTGATGGGGATTTCGTGGAATTGGATGCCGAGGCGTTGGGCGAGGTCGGCGGCGTCGCTGCGGCTGTGTTCGCTGGAAATGGCGGAGGGCAGGGCGATACCGATGACGTTTTCCGGGCCCATCGCCTCGGCGGCGAGGGCGCAGACCACCGCAGAGTCGATTCCGCCGCTGAGGCCGAGGAGGACCCGTTGGAATCCGCACTTGCGGGCGTAATCGCGGAGGCCGAGTACGAGCGCCTGATGAATGGCCGCCATCCCGACGGGGTTGTAGCAAGGAGAGATGGGCGCAGCTTCGGTCAGGGAAAGATCGATGACGGCGTTTTCGGTTTGGAAGGAGGCGAGTCCCGCGAGGATGCCGCGTTGGGGATGATGGACGATGCTGCCACCGTCAAAGATGAGTTCGTCGTTTCCGCCGACCGCGTTGCAATAAATGACGGGGCAGTTGCAGCGCTCCGCGGCAGCGCGGACGAGGGCCTCGCGTTGCCCTGCCTTGCCCGATTGCCAGGGGCTCGCGGAAAGATTGAGGAGGTAATCCAGATCTGCGCCGGCGAGGGCTTTGAGGGGATCGGCGGGGTAGTGCGCTTTAGCGGGTTGGTCGGATTGAGCCCAGATATCCTCGCAAATGGTGAGTCCGATCTTGAGTCCGTTCCATGAGTGGATGGTGGGAGCGGCGGCGGGTTTGAAGTAGCGGGTTTCGTCAAAGACGTCGTAGGTGGGCAGGAGGCATTTGCGTCCGATGGTTTGGATGACGCCGTTTTCGCACCACGCGGCGGCGTTGTAGCAGGCGCCGTCCTCGTTGATGACGGTACCGGTGACGAGGGGGACGGTGCCGATTTTGGCGGTGAGGGCAAGGAGGGCGTCTTCGGTATCGCGGACGAATCTGGATTTAAAGAGGAGGTCGCGGGGCGGGTAGCCACAGGTCGCCAATTCCGGAGCGAGGATCAGGTCGGCGCCCGCATCGACCAATTCGGTGTACGCCTCAAGCAAACGGGCGCAATTGCCGGTGAGGTCTCCGACGGTGGGATTGATTTGTGCGATTCCTATTTTCATGCGGTGCTACAAACAGTTAATAACAGTTATTAACTGTGAAAGTTAAGAATTTGTTTGTTTGTGAACGATTGCAAATGAAAGATGCGGGTTGATGGCATCAAAACAACTAGATCCTGCACCCTTTATATTGGCCTCGGCGTCGCCGCGTCGCCATGAACTGCTCGCGCGTTTGGGGCTGGACTTCGAGGTGGAGGCCGCTCCGGTGGAGGAATCGGAGTGCACTGCGCAGGGCCCGGAGTGGATGGTCGCGCACAATGCCGCGTTAAAGGCGGATGCGGTGGCATTAAAAAATGAAGCGGCCTTGGTGCTGGGTTCTGATACCACGGTGGCGGTGGAGGATCGGGTGCTCGGCAAACCACGGGATTTGGGGGCGGCGCAGGCGATGCTGGAATTACTGTCGGGAAGGGAACACACCGTTCACACGGCAGTGGCGTTGCGCTGCCGCGAGCGTGCTTACGCCTATGATTTTGTGGAGGCGAGCAAGGTGCGTTTCCATGTGCTGGATGCCGCGACGATCCAAGCCTATCACGCGCGGGTCAATCCCCTCGACAAGGCGGGGGCTTACGGAATACAGGAGGGTCGCGAAATGATAATCGATTCGGTGACGGGTTCCGTGGAAAATGTAATGGGCTTGCCGATTCAGCGTTTGGCTGAGATTTTAAGGGAACTGGGTTATAATTTGCGGCTCTCAAGTATTGAATGACTTTGAATGCGACCAACTGTGCGAAGGTATCGGATGCCCCAAAGGGGTATTTGCCTACTGAGTCGTTGAATCGTGGAAATACGCGTTTGGCGTTTGTGCTGTCGATTCTCTTGCACCTGATTTTGCTTTATTTGCTCCCCGAGCGGATGTTGCCGCAGGCCGCCTTGCCAGCGGAACCTGAAGCACTCGAGCTGGAGCTTGAGATAATAAAACCGGAGGAGCTGCGTTTTGTGGAGGCAAATCCCGATGCGCCGGAGAATACGCCCGATACTACGAAGCAATACTCCTTCCGGAATCAGCAGGCGGCGGAGGCGGATCCGGTACCGATGAGCGCCGAGAACCAGCCCCGGGTGGATGGGGTGGAGCAATCCCAGAAAATTCTGGAAGGGCAGCTTGCGAGTGCTGCCGTAACGCCGCAACCGGCTCCCGGCGCGGCGAATCAAAACCCGGCACAGGTGGCGACGCCCGTAGCCTTGCCACCGAAGGGAATCGAACGACCGGAATTTTTAAAGGAGGCCGCGCTTGCAGATATGGGTGAAGTGGGAAGCACGCCACAGAAGGAAGTCGCGGCGCAGGCAAGCGGGGAACCGGATGGAAGGGTGCGGCTGTATCAACCGACCGAGGTGAAAGCGACGGAGGCAATGGTGCCGAGCGGGGATCCCACCCAGGCGAAACCGCGTCCGCGTCTGGATCCGAAATTGATCATGGGGCCGCTGATGCAAAGTGCGGGGGCTGCCTCGCATCGCGGGAAACTATCAATCAATGCGAGCTTCAGTGAATTCGGGGAGTATCAGCAGCAATTTTTCGCGGCGGTCGTAACGGGATGGTATCAGGACATTGAGTATTATCAGCCGATTGATCTAAAGACGCGGGTACAGGTGCGTTTTACGATGCGGGCTGACGGCACCGTGACCGATGTGAAGGCGGTGTATTCGACTGCGTCTGAAATTGCGACCATCATCTGTGAGAATGCGATTTCGAAACCAAAACAATTTCGACCGTGGACAAAAGAAATGATTGAAGTTTATGGTGACTCGCACGAGCTAACCGTGGTATTTATCTATCAGTGAAAATTGAGACATTAGAGCCGTCGCATTTACCATTTGGGAGAGGGGTGCGGATTTTGGATTACAACAAGGATGGTTTGCTGGCGCTTGAAAAACCGGCAGGCATGATGTCGCACCCTAATTGCAAGCGGGACGAGAAGCGATCCTTGCTGAATGCATACTATGACTTGAAGATGGAATGTTACCGGTGGGTGGACGCGGAGGGTCAGGAGCGAGAGGCGGATTTGATTCACCGCTTGGACTCGGCGACCTCTGGAGTGATCCTGCTTTCCTTGAATCGCGAGCTCACGCCGGTGATTAAGGAAGCCTTTGCTTTGCGAAAAGTGACAAAGATTTATTACGCGCTGGTGAAGGGTTCGCCCAAAGGTGTGGCAGGTGTCTGGGAGGATCGTTTTATGAAGGATCGAAAGAACGGGAACCGCGTCATACGTAATGCGCTTTCAGTGCGGGCAAAGTCGCGCTATCAGCTCATTCGTAAGGCGCCAGCGGGATTTCCGCTTAGCCTCATAAAATTGTTTCCGGTGACGGGGCGGACGCACCAACTGCGCATTCAATGCAGCAAGCACAAAATTCCGATTGTGGGCGACCAGACCTATGGGAGTTTTAGTTTTAACCGCGATATTAAAAGTGAGACTCAAATCAAGCGCCTGATGCTCCACTCCAGCGAAATCATGCTTAGTTATCATTTTAATGGTACAAATAGGAAAGTGGAAGTGGGTTCACCCTTACCCCTGGAATTCGACGCCTTGCTGGATTTTCGTCCGGGGATGGATATGGAAAAACTTATGATCCTGAAGTCCCAGACGGAGCAGAACTCCAAAGAGAGCGTCCAGTAGGAATTGCGCTCTTCGTTTGCCAAAGGGAAGCATCGCCGCATATTTTACGTTTTATACATTTGAATAGGTATGCTTGATACTCGTTTTGATACTGAAAATATACGTGCGGATTTTCCGATTTTACATCGGGAGGTCGGCGGGCGCCCGCTTACCTATTTGGATAATGCCGCGACTGCGCAAAAGCCCAAAGCCGTGATCGAAGCACTGGAACGCTACTATGCATTCGAAAACGCCAACATTCACCGAGGGGTTCATTATTTGAGCGAGCATTTGACGGATGCCTACGAAGGGGTACGGCAAAAAGTAGCGGATCATCTGGGAGCGAAGGATGCGGCAGAGGTTATTTTTACCAGGGGAGCGACCGAAAGCATCAATCTCATTGCGGAGGGATTCACTAAAACCTGCCTTGGGCCGGGAGACGAAATTCTGATCACCCACATGGAGCACCATGCCAACATCGTACCTTGGCAAATGGCAGCCGAGCGCACTGGCGCGGAACTCAAGGTGGTTCCGGTTTTGCCGGATGGTTCGCTCGATATGGAGGCCCTGCCCACGCTTTTAAATGAGCGCACCCGCATCTTTGCCTTTGTGCATACCTCCAATACTCTGGGCACCATAAATCCCGCAAAGGAAATGATCGCGATGGCGCATGCCAAAGGGATCCCGGTTTTGTTGGACGGGGCTCAACTCGTACCACATGCAGCGGCGGATGTGGCGGACTTGGGTTGTGATTTTTTCGTCTTTTCCGGGCATAAGCTCTTTGGCCCGACCGGGATTGGGGTCTTGTGGGGCAAGCGGGAATGGCTGGAACGCCTGCCGCCGTATCAGGGTGGGGGTGACATGATCGAGGTGGTCGATTTTGAGGGGACCACTTACAAGGGTCTGCCCGGAAAATTTGAGGCGGGCACGCCGCATATCGCAGGCGTGATTGGCTTGGGTGCGGCGATCGATTACCTGAACGGGTTGGATCGCGCTGCCGCGCTTGCGCACGAACAAAGCTTACTGGAGGCTGCGACCGCTGCGTTGGCGGAGGTTCCCGGCCTTCAGATTTTTGGTTCCGCGCCTCAAAAAGCCTCGGTGCTTTCCTTCTTGGTTGAGGGCGTGCATCCGCATGATATCGGAACTTTTCTCAATGCGGACGGGATCGCAATACGGGCTGGACACCACTGCACCCAGCCCCTGCTCAAGTATTTTGGCCATGCCGCGACCGCCCGCGCCTCATTTGCTTTTTACAATACTCTGGAAGAAGTCGAGCGATTGAGTGCGGCGCTACACAAGCTCCGTCGATTTTTTGATTGAGAGTCACCGGCGGATCCAATGCCCTGCCAAGGAGTATGAATGACGAACACGCAGTTTTACACGAGTTGTATCAGGCCACCATCCTTGAACACAATAAAACGCCCCGTCATTACGGCATTTTGCCGGATTATACCGAGGTCAAAGAAGGTTATAACCCGCTCTGTGGTGATAAAATAACCTTTTATCTCAAGCGTTCAGAGGGAAAAATAGAAGCTGCGAGCTTTGAATGTGCGGCCTGCGCCATTTGTAAAGCAAGTGCCTCCATCCTCCTTGAAAAAGCGATGCAGGACGAGTTCCGCAATTTTGAAGTGCTGCACGCCAAGGGTTTGGCGCATTTGGAAGGTGATTCGGGGCAAGCCGACCACCCCATCGATGCATTTGCGGCCTTGGGGGCAATCCGGGCCTTTCCCTCCCGCCTGAACTGTGCCCGGCTTCCCTGGGATACATTAAAGCCTCAATAGGCCATAAGAAGACGGGTGGGCAACTCGATGGCATGAATTATTTTTATTACTAGTTATTGACAGTATAAAATATAAGTATAATTTTGTGTTAGTAAAATATTATCATCCAGATACTCGCTACGCGTATATTCATGAAAAATGCTGTAAACAAAATTTTAGAAATAAACGGTATCATCAAATCGCTGGATCCAGCTTTGCAAGAGCGTGCCTCCGAGGTTCTCCTGAGAATGGCCTTTGGTAATGTCCTCACCACACCGAACAGCCGTGATAACGTGAAGCTACATTCGAGGAATTTAAAAAAGATCAATGCATTTAGCCATAAGGTACCTCTTGTGCGTCCGGAGTTTTTCTCGGGTCATGAGCATGACCGATTAAAGGATAATGTGCATCTTATTGTAGCATGGCTTTATTCAATTTATGGACTTTTCCCGATTGAAACAAGACTGGTACGTGAAACTGCGCTTCAGGTGGGTTTGATGATTCCAAACCGCCCGGACAATACAATGCGGCAAGCCAAATGCAAGGGGCACTCACTGTATGAGCACGTGGGTCGTGGCTGGCAGTTGTCAACGCTGGGTGAGCGTTATATACAGCAGCGTTATGAAGTAAAACCCGGTAAGGCTCCTTTTGATATTGAGTCTATTTACGATGATCTCATTTACCATTGCCAGCCACATTCAAATGCAATTCCCGTTAATGTTGCCGTTGAAAGCGCGCAAACGCGCTCTTAGAAGTCAAGTTCAAGGGTAACACCAATATTCATAAAAGTGATTTCGCCCATTGAGGTACACTCGTTGAATGCGCTGACGTCATGCATGTCCGCTAATTCCGCAGCAAGTTGAACCACTTTTTCCTGACTGGATATTTGATCGGCGCACATGCAGGTTCGAAGGGCGTCGATGCGGTCCATCACAAAATTGACGCGTCGTTTGATGAGGGAGCGCTCCTCGTATTGGTATTGCAGGCTGGTTTGGTAGTTAATCAACTCGGAGCACAGTTCCACTACCGGTAAGTTGTTTTTGAAAAATTGCGGTAGATAGAGGGAACGCCGACCTTCATAGCATTGTTGGTCAAAGTCGATTGCTCTGACGCGATATTGATTTTGCTCAAAATCGGGGGTCACTTCCACGACGTAATTATAGGCACGCATGTCGCCCAAGAGGCGCACGAAGCAACGTTCATTAAATTTAATGAATTCTTTGGCGAGGCGTACCGAGTGCAGGTCATGGCGTGGGAGGTAATCGCGAATAAAATCATCACCCGGGACACCAATGATGTGCTCCTCGATAAGGGTGTCACCGCAGACCATGAAGTTGATATCATTGGGGGAGAGCAGTTCCTCTAGTTCCAGACCATACACCCGCGAGGCGTCGGCTTTTTTCACGTAGAAGTAATCATGGTTGTCGTTGTGTTGATTCACGACGCGGACCCGCATGGGTTTGGTGTTTCCAAAGGTGCAGTAATCGACCCGGTCGATGTAGAGGTTGCCCAGCACGCGTTCGTCTCCATCCGAGCGCAGCATTACATAAATGCGCTTCAGGCCCTCGTAGAGTTCCTGGCCCAATTGCTGTTCATATTTAAGGGTGAGCCACAAGGTATCATTCCCGTCTTTGTCGATGAGGGGAAAGGTTTCCTCGTATTGCAGCATATCCTCATAGATCACGGGCAGCTCGCGGGCCCGCCTGAAACTGCTCAGGTATTCGCGAAATTGATCGTTGATTGGAAAGAAAAGCTTTCTCTGCTGCATCGCTTCAAAGGACATAGGAAAAGACAAGCAGAGGAGGCGTTGGGGGCAAATCCTATTTTAGGGTTGAGCTTAGGGTCCGCCTGTAGTTGGCTGTTCAGTGGCCGGGTCCTATGCAATGCCGGACAAATAAACCCCGTCAGGCCCGGAAGGGAGCAGCGGTAGTTTGATCCACATGTGCCGTAGGGTGCCTGGCCACTTTTTTTGCCTTTTAGGCAGCGCAAGGGCTTTTTTTATGAAACCACTTGCCAGCGGCTCAGGATGTCGGCTTTTTTATTAATTGCATGGAGCAAGCTTATCAAGTCATCGCCCGCCGCTGGCGTCCGAAACAGTTCGATGAACTGGTGGGTCAGGATCACATCGTTCAAACCCTGCGCAATGCGATTGAGAGCAAACGCATTGCCCATGCCTATCTCTTTGTTGGACCACGTGGCACCGGAAAGACGAGTTCGGCGCGACTCTTTGCGAAATCGCTCAATGCCGAGGGCGGACCGAGTGTTGCCCCCGACAATGACTCAGAGATCAGCCAGGCCATCATGAATGGGTCCTGCATGGATGTCATTGAGATCGATGGTGCTTCCAATAACAGCGTCGATCAGGTTCGGGAATTGCGGGAGGACTGCCAATACGCGCCGACTCAATGTAGTTACAAGATCTACATTATCGATGAAGTACACATGCTCTCGACTGCGGCTTTCAACGCGCTCCTTAAGACCCTTGAGGAACCGCCGCCGCATGTGATCTTTATTTTTGCAACGACGGAATCACACAAAGTGCTGCCCACCATTGTTTCCCGTTGCCAACGGTTTGAATTCCGGCCCATCCCGGACGAGGTGATGGTGGAGAAGCTTGCCACCATTGCAAATGCGGAGGGTATTAAAGTAGCGCCGGAGGCTTTGGCGGCGGTCGCCCGGCTCGCCAACGGGGGAATGCGTGACTCGCAGTCCATTTTGGATCAAATGATATCCTTCTGCGGCAAGGAAATCGCGGAGCAGGATGTTTTGGACGTGTATGGATTGGTTTCTGCGGAGCGGATCACGCAACTTGCGGGGGCATTGGGAACCTTGGATTTTGCGGCGATTATCGCGGCGGTCGATAGCTTTGTAGGCGAGGGTCGGGACTTGTATCGCATTTTGATCGATTTGGAGGCGGAGGTGCGCCGTGCCTTGTTGGATGCGATTCACAACAATGGAAGCACGGAACAACTGGGCACAGCTTTGACGACGGAATCCTTGATGCGGATGCTGGATGCCCTGCATGAGGGGGGTGCCAGTGTGCAACGCGGTTTATCGGAAAAAGTGAACTTTGAGGTGGTTTTACTGAAAGCTGCGGAGGAATCACGCTCCCGTGCGATTGATACGGTCTTGAAACAGCTCGCGGGAAATGCCACGGCATCTGAAGGCGGAAGCGACCAAAAAAAAAACTGAATCTACGTGAGTTAAATTTGCCCGCGCTGGTGGTACCAGGGGTAGAACCTGCTGAAGAAAAAGAGTTTAAGGAAGCGACCATTGCGATTGCGGAGGAACCGGTCGATTACGCAGAGGCGGCGGAAGTTGCGGTGTCAGATGCGCCAAAACGAGGATCGGGGGCTATGGCACCGGTCGAAAACCAAGCGCCTTTGATGTCAGTGGAGGCCGCGCTGGAGCGGGTTGGTGAGGCGGTGCTCACAGACTTTAAAAAACGATTTAACGGGAAACCGACTGAAATGCGTCATGTCGATGCAAAAGATCGGATCTTTGAGAACGAAAAACAGTCTTAAATATAGGAAGTTTAACAGAAGTATAAGCAGCATGAGTACACATAAAAAGCGCCTTCAGTCCTTTATAGGGAGTATTGGGGTATCGTGGAAATTTCTCCTACCGGTACTTGGCTTCAGCGCATTTATATATATTTTGAATGCGGTGGTTGAAAATGATTCCAGTCCAGAAAAAAAAGGCGAAGGCTTGCAGGCGGATGTATCGGCCTGCGCGAGTGCCTGTGCAATGCCTTCGCATGTCGATCTTTCAAGCGGCGACTTCCCGGTGCAACGCAGCGAAGCGGAGTGGCGTGCCCGCCTTACCGAATTACAATATAAAGTGGCGCGTGAGCAGGGCACCGAGCGTCCTTTCCAAAACCCCTACCACGATAACAAAGCCATCGGCTTGTATCGCTGTATCGGCTGCGCCACACCGTTATTCAGCAGCACCGATAAATTTGATTCCGGGACGGGTTGGCCGAGCTTTTCCAAGCCCATTGACGCGCGTACTTTGGGGGAACATCGGGATGTAAGCTATGGCATGATTCGCACCGAGGTGCATTGCGCGGTCTGTGGTTCGCATCAAGGGCATGTTTTCCCGGATGGCCCCGGGCCGGGTGGTTTGCGGTATTGCATCAACTCAGCATCACTTGAGTTTGAGCAGGCGGATTCAGTTGAAGCTATCATGGAGTTGGTGCAGGAATGGTATACCGCGTCGGCTGAGAAAGATAGGTGATACCCGTCTCGCGATTCTCTTAACCGCTTAAAACTATGAATCAAGGATCCGAAAACAGTCGCCGCAATTTCATCAAGGGTGCCGGTTTGGCGGGTTTTGCCGGGATGCTTGGCCATTCCGCTACGGCAGCAACGCCCCCTGCGGGGCAATCCGCGAAGAATATGATTTTTCTGGTTGCGGACGGGATGGGGACCGGGACGCTTTCTCTGGCGCACTACTGGCGTTTGAAAAATGCCGGATCGGCGCTCAATTGGGTGCAACTGCTTGAACGGCCCGGGGTGCGGCGCGCTTTACAGGGCACAGCCTCCGCGAGTTCGCCCGTTACGGATTCGGCGGCGGCGGGTAGCGCCTGGGGTTGCGGCCAGCGCATCAACAACGGCGCGATCAATGTTAATCCCAAGGGTGAATCACTGGAGCCGATATTTGTGCGGGCTAAAAAAGCCGGAAAAGTGACGGGGTGTGTGAGCACCTGCCGCATCACACATGCCACCCCGGCAGCATTTGTGGCAAATGTCGCACACCGGGATTTGGAGGATGACATTGCGCTGCAATATCTCGAGCGGGGGGTCGATGTCCTGTTGGGCGGAGGCCGTCGCCATTTTAAATCCGAGACGCGTGATTTGCTGCCTGCGTTTGCGAGTAAAGGTTATGCCATCAGTGAGACCGTCGGGGACTTGCAGAAACTGTCCGGGCAAAGTGGGCCTCTTCTGGGTTTATATTATGAGGATCACCTGCCTTATGCGCTGGATCGTTCAAATGATGCAGCCTTGGCGGACATTCCGGGTCTGGAGGTCATGTTTGAGGCGGCGCTGAAACGCTTGTCCGGCAACAAAGCGGGCTTTGTTTTGCAGGTGGAGGCGGGAAGGATCGATCATGCCGGACATGTCAACGATGGGGCGGCAATCCTGCACGAGCAACTGGAGTTTGACCGCTGTATCGAGACAGCCCTTGAATTTTGCAAAGGGCACCCCGACACGCTTTTGGTCGTTACCACGGATCACGGAACCGGGGGCTGCCAGCTCAATGGTACGGGTAAGAGCTATAATGGAAGCGGGGCGGCGCTCGATAAGCTAAACTCGGTAACGGCGAGCCTTGAAGCCATTGCCCGCGAGGTTGAGCGGGTCGGCAGTCTGGATTCCGCCTACTTTAAATCGGTTACAGGGATTGATTTGCCCGAAGCAAAAGTTGCAGCTTTTAATGCGCAATTAGCGGAGCCGATGGATTATCTGGCGGGGGTCTTAGCGGATAGCTTTCAGGCTGAACTAGAGGCGGCGACTGCAGTGGGCTGGACCTCTCACAATCACACCGCCGAACATGTGGAATTGGCAGCGATTGGGCCGGGAGCGAATGGGGTTCCCGCCTACATTGAGAACTATCAATTGCACGGTCTTCTTTGTCGTGCGCTGGAGATCTAGTAAACGTCGCGCAGGTAGCGTTTCTCGCTTTTCAATGCCTTGACGTATTCGGCGGCGGCTTCCTCGCTGAGTTCACCTTCCTGTGCCACAATTTCATGGAGCGCCTGATCGACATCATGCGCCATGCGCGAGGCATCGCCGCAGACGTAAAATACCGCGCCTTTTTGCAACCATTCGAATAGTGCTTTGCTGTTTTCACGCATGCGGTCCTGAACATACACCTTGTGGGGTTGGTCGCGTGAAAAGGCCACATCGAGTTTGGTGAGGAGGCCGTCCTTCAGGTAGTCTTGCCATTCGAGTTGGTAGAGGAAATCGGTTTGGTAATGCTGGTCACCAAAAAATAGCCAGTTCTCGCCGGTTGCGCCGGTCGCGGCACGTTCCTCGATGAATGCGCGGAAGGGAGCGATGCCGGTGCCGGGGCCGACCATGATGATGGGGGTCTCCGGGTTTTCCGGTAGCTTGAAGTTTTTGTTGGCTGTTACGAAGACGCTGGCGGTTTCACCGGTTTGAATACGGTCGGCGAGATAGGTGGAGCAGACGCCTTTGCGCGCGCGCCCATGACTGTCGTAACGCACGACCCCAACCGTCAAATGCACTTCTTCTTCGTGTGCTTTGAGACTGGAGGCAATCGAGTAAAGTCTTGGCGGAAGCTTGCGCAGGCATTCAACGAGGGTCTGCGCTTTGAGTTCCGAGGCGGGATAAGTGTTGAGGAGATCCGCAAGGTCGCGCCCCTCAATGAATTTCAGCAGCGCCTCTTTGTCGTTGATGATGGCATCGAGGTCCTTGCTTTGCGCGATCTCGTTGTAGCGGTTGAGCACCGGCTTGGAGAGGGCGGTCAGATCCAGTTGCGAAGTCAGGGCCTCTTGGAGGGTGAAGTTTTCATCCTTGAGGGTGATGCTTTCGGCGGGGTCGAGCTTGGAGGCTTCCAGGACGGCTTCGACCACATCGGTGGCATTGTGGGGAATGACAGCGAGTGAATCGCCTACGTTGTATTGAAGGCCGGAACCCTCGAGGTTGAATTCAAGGTGGATGGTTTCCTTGGCAGAGCCTTGACCGTTCAAAAGGATCCGTTCCTTGAGTTCGGCGGGAAAGGGGTTCTTGCGTGAATATTGCGTCGGCTCGGCCTCGACTGGCGCGGTGGCTTCGAGTGCTCCGGCTGCCGGAGCTGCTGCTTTAACCAGCGCACCGAGGGATCCGTCCAGCCAAGCGGCGTAACTGTCATCAAAATCGACATCGCAGTCCACACGCGCAAAGATGCGCTCGCCTCCCAGTTTTTCGAGCTGGCTGTCAAAATCCTTACCCATTTTACAGAAGTGCTCATAGCTGGTATCGCCCAGACCGAGGACTGAGTAACGAATACCGTTCATATTGGGGGCATTGTCAGCCATGAAGGCGGCGTGGAAATCGGTGGCAGTTTCGGGGGGGTCGCCCTCGCCCCAGGTGCTTACCAGGACGAGCAAATTTTCGGCGTTGGCAACTTTTTCGGGGGTGGTATCCGCCATATTGACGAGGTCGGCCTTGAAGCCCAATTGCTTCGCTTGCTTGGCGGTTTGGCTGGCGAGGTTTTCGGAATTGCCCGACTCTGAGCCGTAGAGCACGGTGAGTTTTGGTTTTTTGGCATTGCCGGCTCCGCCGCTTTGTCCGCCAAAGAAATTGGCAAGCCACTGGATCTGCTCGGGCTTTAGATCTTTAAATGCCGCCTCAAGGTTTCGCGCCTGCTCAGGCGAGAATGGGGCGTTTTCCGGAATGTTATTGGAAGCGTTCATGGATGCTAAAAGTTATGGCACTTGTAGGCGCAGGGCGCAAGCGAAGCGCATTAAAATTGTTATCTTAGGTTTTTAAGTGACAAACTAAAGAAAAGAGTCAAATTAATGCCACGTTTATTTGCAAGGACAGAGCTTAAACTCATATTGAAAATATCATTCAAAGCAAACAATCATGATTTCTGACAGCCAAGGCGCAGCAAAACTTCATAAAAATGAGGGTATTAAAACCGGCAGCAACTACCTGCGCGGAACCATTCTGGAAGGTTTGGCGGACGCTTCGCAGGGTTCGATCGATGCGGACGATCAACAGTTGACGAAATTCCACGGTATTTACCAGCAGGACAACCGGGATGTTCGCAACGATCGCCGGAAGCACAAGCTCGACAAGGCATACTCCTTTTTGGCACGCATCGGTTTGCCCGGCGGGGTGGCGACGGCAGAGCAATGGCTGGTGGTCGACAAACTGGCTCAATACTGCGACTTTGACACCCTTAAGTTGACCACTCGGCAGGCCTTTCAATTGCACGGCATTCTTAAGGGTAATTTGAAGTGGACGATTTCGTCGGTGAACGAGGCGATGATGTCAACCTTGGCAGCATGCGGCGATGTGAACCGCAATACCATGTGTTCACCCAACCCACAGGCGTCTCAGGTGCACGAGGAAGTTCAGGAAATTGTAGATGCGATCGATGCCTATTTGAAACCGCAGACCAAGGCCTACTCGGAGATTTGGCTCGACGGTAAAAAGATCGCCTCGCAGGAACCGCGTTCGCTGGACATGGGCGGGGACGAAATCGAACCGCTTTACGGAAAAACGTATTTGCCGCGCAAATTCAAAATCGCAGTGGCGATTCCGCCGCAGAATGATGTCGATGTTTTTGCGCACTGCCTCGGCTTCATCGCGGTCGTTGAGGCGGGTAAGTTGGTCGGGTTTAACATCACGGTTGGCGGGGGCATGGGAATGACGCACGGCAACGAGAAGACTTATCCCCGATTGGCGGACGTGCTCGCATTCTGTAAACCGGAACAGGTCGTGGAGGTTTCAGAGAAGATTGTGGCGATTCAACGGGACTACGGCGATCGGGTGGAGCGCGCACATGCCCGCTTCAAATACACGGTGGAGGATCGGGGCGTTGCCTTTATCCGAAGCGAATTAGAAAAGCGCTTGGGCTATGCCCTGGAGGATGCCCACGCCTTTAAATTTGAAAGCAATGGAGACAGCTACGGTTGGTCTGAGGGAAGCAATGGTAAATGGAACTTGGGGCTCTTTATTGAGGGCGGTCGGATTGTTGACCTTGAAGGGCTGCCGTTGAAGAGTGGGCTGCGTGCTATTGCCGAAACCGGAAAATGTGAATTCCGCCTGACCCCGAATCAGAATTTAATTTTGGCAAATATTGAGGCCGCGGACCGCGAGGACATCGATCGCCTCGTGGCGGAATACAAACTGGACGGCTACCGGACGGCATCCGGAATGCGGCGCAGTCAAATTGCCTGTGTGGCCTTGCCGACCTGCGGCTTGGCGCTGGCGGAATCGGAGCGTTACTTGCCCAATCTGGTGACGGATCTGGAGTTGATTTTGGAGAAAGCGGGTTTACGGGAAGATGAGATCATTATTCGCTCGACCGGTTGCCCGAATGGATGCGGTCGTCCATATTTGGGAGAAATCGGCTTGGTGGGCAAGGTGCCCGGCAAGTATAATCTTTATCTGGGTGCCGGGTTTGACGGTGCGCGACTCAACAAACTGTATCGCACTTCGATCACGCACGAGGAAATCCTTGAGACGCTGGAGCCGATTCTGTTGGCCTACGCGAAGGAACGCGAGGATGGCGAGCGCTTTGGTGACTTTACGGTGCGGAAGGGCTATGTGGCCGCAACCACCGCAGAGAGTCCTTTCCATGCAGACACGGGTGACTTGAAGACCCCCGTATAAGCGCTTGGACTCAGCTGAGGTTCAACAGGCCTTTGATCCAGTGCTTGAGCTGATCAATGGCCTCCGGTCCCTGGGTAACCAGTAGATAAATGATATAGGCGTAGAGCAGGATCGCAATCAGGCCGATGGCGAATGCCACTATGGCGAGCAAGCCGTCTTCTTCGGCGAGGCCGATGCCGATTAAAAAGATGACCATCGCCGGAAAGGTATTGGTCAGGGGGATGGGGAGCATCATCAGTGCCGCCATCACGGCAACCACGATCGCAAGACCGGCGTGACCGGCGGGCGAGGCAATCCACTTATGGCGCGGCTTGATCCAACGTTCGGTTGCGCGCAGAAATTTGTCGGCAGCAGCAGCCATGCGCTTGGCCAGACCCGATGGGATTTGCACCCCTTGGATTCGCTGTGGGAGCCAAAGATCGCGGCGTCCGCTTAGCATTTGGAGTGCGATGAGGAGAATTGCGACCCCGAATGGCGTGCTGTAGCCCGGTGCCGGAACGGGGAGGGCGCTGGGCAGGGATAAAATCATGAGCAGCAGACCAAATCCTTTTTCACCCACTTCGCGGGATAAAGTGCCGATGTTCTGGTTTGCGCCTTCCGGCAGTTGGAGGGCGGAGCGCAGGACCTCGGCAAGGCTTGCTTGTCCATCTTTGGATTCGGTTTGCATGTTTTTAATGAGGAGGAAAGATTCTGACATGGCGATCAAAGTGAATGAGGTCAAAACAAAGTGATGGATTCCCAATTTGAAGGCGATGCAGGCAAGGCACTTCGGGTGGGTCTCTTTGGGGGAACCTTTGACCCGGTTCATTGTGCGCATTTGGAAATCGCACGGCGCGTCCGTGAAGCGCTGAGTTTGGACCAGGTCATTTTCATTCCCAACGCACAGTCACCGATCAAGGAATCCGCGCCAGGGGCAAGCGGTTCCCAGCGCCGGGCGATGCTGGCTCAGGCAATTGAGGGTGAAGCGGGTTTTTTCATTGATCCCTATGAGCTTGAGCGAGGTGGGGTCAGTTATTCCGTCGAGACCGCCTTGCATTTCGGCGAACGTTTTCCGGGTGCGGAGCTTTTCTGGATTTTGGGGGCCGATCAATTTGAACAGTTGGGGCGTTGGCGCGAGATTGAACGCCTGGCATCGCTGCTGACCTTTGCCGTTTTCAGACGGGCGGAGGCCTCGGTGGTCGCACCCGAGGTAGCCGGTTTGAAATATATCGAGGTCGATGCACCGCTGATGGATATCAGCTCGAGTGCAATACGTGATGCGTTTGCGAAGGGTGAAATCCCCGAAGGGTACCTGCCGCGTGGACTTGATGCTTTCATTTTGCGTGAAGGTCTTTATAAGCCATAGCTTTGAATAATACAATGTCGACCCAAGCCATGCAAAACAATCACCCCGCTTTGAAGGATATTCAGTCGGTGGTCACAGCCCTCGAGGATAAAAAAGCGGAGAAAATCCGCGTGCTGGATGTAAGTTCGCAATCATCCATCACGGATTTCCTTGTGTTGGCGACGGGTACTTCCGAGCCGCATGTGAAGGCGCTCAAGTCCGCTCTAGATGCCACACTTAAGGAGAGTGGGGTTGAATTGGTGGGTCAGGACCGGGAATTGGGCAGCGGTTGGTTGGTGGTGGATGCGTTTGATTTTATGGTGCATCTGCAGACGGAGGTAATGCGTGAATTTTACCGGCTGGATCAATTGTGGAAAGATGCCCGCGAGGTTGAACTATGAGGGATGCAGGAATGAGGGCGCTAAATCCGTCTCGACAAAATTTCGAGGCTGTGGATTTTCAAGTGCGTAATTTAAATTTATAAAATGAAAGAGGCGTTGGAAACAATCATTGCGGAGGTTCAGGAGGGTGCTCCCCGAATCGAAAATCGTGCCGAATTTGAGGCTTTTAAGGCTACTATTCAGGGGCCTAACGGTTCGCTGACTGCCGTCATGAAGTCGATGGGCAAGGTTCCCAAGGAAGAAAAGCCTGCGATGGGTAAGTTGATAAACGAAGCGAAGTCAGCAGTGACGGAGGCTTTATCGGCGGCCTTGGCTAAGATCGAAGCTGCCGAGCTGGCGTCAAAAATTGGCCCGGCGATCGATCCAACTTTGCCGTCACCCGAACTGGACCGGGGGGTGCTGCATCCGATCGCGCAGGTGCGGGAAGAAATGGTCGCACTCTTTCAACGCATTGGGTTCTCGGTGGCGGAAGCGACGGAGGTAGAAACCGAGCATTTTTGTTTTGATGCACTCAACATTCCGAAGGATCACCCCGCGAGGGACATGCAGGATTCCTATTACCTGCCCAAGGATTTGGAGATGCAGAACGTGAGCAAGCATGCGGATGAACAATACCTGCTGCGCACGCACACCTCGACGGTGCAGATTCGTACGATGCTGGAACGCAAGCCACCGATTCGGATTATCGCACCGGGGCGCTGTTTCCGGCGGGACACGCCCGACGCGACGCACAGCGCGAATTTCCATCAAATTGAAGGGCTCTACGTCGATCGCGATGTGACTTTGATCGACTTGAAGGCCACACTGGATCATTTCGTGAAAACAATTTTTGGGGCAAAGGCGCGCACCCGTTTACGTCCCAGTTTTTTCCCGTTCACGGAGCCGAGCTTTGAAATGGATTTTTATTCTCCGGACTTAGGTAAATTGAGCAACAAATGGCTTGAGATTATGGGTTGCGGCATGGTGGACCCGGAAGTTTTCAAGGCGGTGGGAATCGACCCGAAGGTTTACACAGGCTTTGCCTTCGGAATGGGGATTGAGCGCATTGCGATGATTCTGCAGGGCGTGGACGATATTCGCTATTACTATCAGAACGACCTGCGTTTCCTGAAACAATTTGCCTAGACTGAACTGAAGCACCGATGAAAATTTCCTACAACTGGCTGAAAAAGTACCTGGACCTGGATTCCGTTGAACACGCTACGGAGGTGCTCGCGGAGGTCTTGCCCCTGCTGGGTTTTGACATTGAGACCCTCGAGCATCTTGGGCCGCCGTCACTGAAGAACGTGGTGGTGGGCGAAGTGCTGGAATACGAACAACACCCAAACGCCGACCGCCTGCGTTGTTGTCGGGTCAGTACCGGCCAGGAGGGAGAGCCCCATCGGATCGTATGTGGTGCAAAGAATTTCGAGGCGGGCGATCGTGTAATGGTTGCGCTGCCGGGGGCGGTTTTGCCCGGTGATTTTAAAATCAAAAAATCCAAGTTACGGGGTGAGCCTTCAGAAGGGATGCTTTGTTCGGCGAAGGAACTGAATCTCGGGCAGGATCATGACGGAATTCTTATTCTTGAGAAAGGGCAGGCTCTTGGGACTCCGCTCAATGAAATTTACGACGAAGTGGATACCATTCTGGATTTGGAAATCACACCCAACCGTGTGGATGTGCTCAGCCACATCGGTCTGGCGCGGGAAGTAGCGGCGCGTTTTGGCCTCGAGCTTAAATATCCCGAGGTCAAGGCAAGCACCCAAAATCCATCTGCGGGGGAATCGCTTTTGGATGCGGTTGAATTGCTGGCGGAGGAGGTATGCCCGCACTACACCGCGTTTTGCATCCGGGGCGTTAAGGTGGGCGCAAGTCCCGAGTGGTTGGTCAAGGCGCTTGAATCGATTGGGCTTCGATCCGTGAACAATGTGGTGGATGTCACGAATTATGTTTTGCATGAGACGGGACAACCGATGCACGCCTTTGATGCTGCGAAGATTGAAGGAAAGAAACTGGTGGTTCGTTACGCGAAAGACGGGGAGGGGATCACCACGCTCGATGGCGAAGCGCGCAAGCTCAAAGCATCGGATGCGGTCATTGCCGACGCAAAGCGCCCGTTGGCGGTGGCCGGAGTGATGGGCGGAGTCGATGCGGAAGTGGACGCGACGACGGTCGATGTGGTTTTGGAAACCGCTTATTTTAACCCTGCTTCAATCCGTGCTACTGCACGGGGGATTGGTTTGAGTAGTGACAGTTCCTATCGTTTTGAGCGTGGCATTGATCCCAAGGGTTTGCTCTATGCGTCTTTGCGGGCAGTGGATTTGATCCTCGAAGTGGCGGGCGGTAGCGTCGAGGGTGATCGCATTGAGGCAGGTTCGGAACCGGCAACCTTGAAGGCAATTGATTTGTTTCCCGATCAAGTGCGCCGTTTCGTTGGCTTTGAAGTGTCGAATGAAGCAATTTGCGAAACATTAACCGCGCTTGATTTGCAGGTAGCCGAGCACACGGAAGCAGACGGCGTGGTTCGTTGGGAGGTTCGGATTCCCTCTTATCGCGGCGATTTGGAACGCGACGTCGATTTGATTGAGGAATTTGTGCGTCTTTACGGGACGGATCGAATTCCGGAAACTGCCGTGATCGCTCGCGGGATTGATGTAGCGGACAATCGGGCTTACACGGTCAGCGCTAATGTAGCGGCCTATTTGACCGGGCAAAATTTCAACGAGGCCTTGCTTTACTCGCTCCGTGATCCGGGGGAGACCGAAGTGCTATTTGGTGAGGCGGCGCATGGTCGTTTGAATTTGGCAAACCCTCTACAGACAGACCAGAGTCATTTGCGCGCAAGTTTACTTCCGGGCTTATTGGATGTGTTGCAATTGAACAGCGCGAGAGGAACCGGAGCGATGCGCTTTTTTGAGCGTGGTCGCATTTTCAGGGCAATGGAGTCCGGGGTAATGGAGTTGGCTGCTTTTGCTTTTGTGCTGGTGGGTGAATCACAGGAACGCGCCTGGAAGGCTTCAAATTTGGGGGATTTTTATACCGCGAGGACCTTGTGTGAGAATATCGCATCACTTGCAGGTTTTCCTCGGGCAAAGTTGAATTTTGAACCACAGGAGACTTCCCCGTTGTGGCAGGGCGGCCAAAGCGCACAGGCGGGTGACCTGCTGCGGCAGGGTTTTAGCTGCACCGCAGGGATGTTGAATGCGGCGACACTCCGTGAGCGCTGGAGCCTTGAATATCCGGTTTTTGCGGGAATGGTGGAAATCAATCCGGAATGTTTTCAACGCAGTGTTAAACGTGCGCGTCATGCTTCCCTCAGCAATCAACCAGCCTCGGTTCGTGACATCGCCTTGTTGGTGGAGCAATCGGTTTTGGCGGGCCGGGTGCAATCCGATTTAGCAAAGTTTGCGAACAAAGCAGCGGTGGGTTTCACTTGCGAGTCGGTCACTTGCTTTGACGCCTACGAAGGCGAGGGCTTGTCGGAAGGAATGAAAAGCTTGGCTCTGAGTTTTAGTTTCCGTGCGGCAGACCGCACCTTGAATGACAAGGAGGTCAATTCAGCCTTTCAATCGATTCAGGATCAAATTGAAGCTGAAACGAGTTATCAGATTCGCAAATAATAAGAACGGGGGCACAAGGTCCGTTCGGCTACGCTTGTTAAAAAAGACAGCTTAGCTTTGCCAGCTGTGCTCGTGGTTTACGTGACGATGCGCGTACCTTTTATTGCGGCGGTAAACTTTGTAAAATAGAAGACCAACAACCAGAGCGGGCGGTATGGCAACAACTGACAACATGATTGCCAAGCTACGAACCTTTTCAGTGATGCTTCCTTGGGCTGTTATATTAGTCGGATTATTTCCGGAAGTTTTGCTAACGGAGGCGTTATTTTCTGATGAAGTAGCAGTCTGAGCTTCGGTGATATTTTCAAGTAGATTATTATTAGCAAGGTCGTTGATTAAAAGGCCGCGTATCGTATTGTTTTCAACATAACTTTTATTTGCGCTCTTGAATAAGCTTGAAGACGAGGCACTTTGTTCAAAACCGCTCCCAATATTAATCTTTGCATTTGTGGGCGTAGTATTCTTGAGACCCGAAACTTTGGCTGTTTCTCGCGCTTCCTTTACTTCCAATAATTTGCTGGAAATATTGGCTTGGGCGAAGAGGGGAAAACAGGCCAGCGCTAAAAGGTTTATGAAGCAGTATCTAAATAATAGACTTACACTGGGCTGCTTCCAATGGTTAATTGATTGCCTTTTATTACCTATCTCTTTTGTCGGATACATCTCTTTAATATAAAAATAAATCTAAAAAGTAAAAGCGGACAGCGCCTTGCGGCACTGCCCGCTTACCCTATATTACCCTATACTATCTACTCTTACTTACTACTAACTTGCGCCGTAGACGCAAAAGCTGAAAAAGTTGACTGGTTTGAAAAAGAACGCGGGCTGAATTTAAATAGTATAGAAAAACCAATTAAAAATAATGTCAACAACTAAAAAATAAAATTATACATATTTATAAATAAAATGCATCTAATGTAAAAAACACGTATTTTCGGTTAAAATTACCGTATTTTTGGTGCTTAGCGGCTCAGGATCGCATCGATAACCTGACTTTGAGACTTTGCTGCGAGCAGTTTTGCTCTCGTTTTTGAGGAGCGGCAGTTTTTTGCGATATCATTTAAAGTAGCCAGGTGACCTTCAGTATCATCAGTCGGGCTGAGGAGGAAGAAAATGAGCTGAAGGGGCTCCGTTTGATTCGGGACGGGCAATCCGCTTGAGAGGTGAATCACAAAGCAAGCGCGTTTATCGAGCCCCTCGCAGTGAACATGTGGGATTGCAATACCATGTCCAAGACAAGCGGGGTAGCGGGTATTTTGTGCTTCGAGGTGCTCCATGACCACTTTGCTTTGAACACCGGTGAGGTTGGCGTCAGCAATTTGAGCAATCTCGGTATAAAGTGCTCCAAGGCTTGTGCTTTGGAGTCCGTGAAACGAACCTTCCTGCAGGGCTCTGACCAGGAAACCTTTGGATCGCTTCAGGCATATGACCTCATCGCCTTGACGCACCCTTTCTTTTAAGGCGGCATCGTTGGTGAGGGTGCGCAGGCTCCGACCCCGGCGAATAAAGAGGGGGTGCCAGTCGTTTGTTGGCAGGACTGTGCCCTCGGTCCATACAATCGTCTCGAAGTTGCTTTCGTTTTGCATCAGTTCATTGCTGATGAGGGATGGACGCGCCAAATCGCCAAAGACGGACTGACCGGTTATACGGTTGATGTCATGCGAGCTGGTTTCAGGAATCCAACCAAATACCTTTTCTGAACCGAGTTTTTCGGCCCAGCGCTGCATGAGGATGTTGTTGAGTTCAATATTGTCGGTCAATGCGAGGACGTAACCGGTGCCGAAGAGGGCCTGTTCCTCCTCGTAGAGTTCCTCGGCTGCCATGCCGTCCCGGTGGAGGGCAACGTAGCCTTCGCGGCGTGCGAGGGCAGCGTTGCGGGCGTTGCTGTCGAGCAGGATGACATCCTGTTGCTTGTCGACATCGTTGATAAGGCGCGCCAATTGGCGTCCAAAATAATGTGCACCGATAATGACCCAGTCATTTGGGGCGGGTCGCTGTAGTCCAAGCATACGCGCGAAAATTCCAGCGGAGAGACCTTGAAGTATGACAGTGGCGCAGATGACTGAATAGACAAAGGATTCAAGGAGCTTGGGGTCGCCCTGGGGGTTGTCTGCCTGTGAAAGCGACAAAGCAAAAAGGGAAGCCATGGAGGCGGCAACCACGCCCCGGGGGGCAACCCAACTGAGCAATGCTTTTTCGCGCTTGTTCAAAGCGGTTCCCCAGGAAGAGGTGATAACGCTCAAAGGACGCACCAAAAAGATGACGGAGAGCAAGACCCAGCCACCGCCATTGGAATAAAAACTGACAAACTGTGCCCATTCAAGGCGGGCGACCAGCAGGAGGAAGAGCAGACCGATCAAAAGGTCAACAATCTCTGCTTTAAAAGCCTTCACCTCCCGCAGTTGGCGCGGCTTGTTGAGCCCCACGATGAGTCCGGCGACCGTGACGCTCAGGAGGCCCGCCTCGGGGCGGATTAATTCGGTCAGCCCAAAAAGCAGCATCGCGCTGGCCAGCGAGAAGGCGTTCACGATATTGTCGGGAACCCAACCCCGCCGCATCGTGAAATAAATCAAATAACCGCCGACAACTCCCAAAGTCGCGCCGCTTAGGATGCGCACGATGAAATTCGGGAGTGCCACCGCGCCACCGCCCTCCGCAACCCATTCATAACAAAGGATGGCGACAAAGACACCGATTGAGTCGATGAGTACAGCCTCCCAATGCAAAATACTCGCAACTCGTTTGCTAAGACGAATACGGCGTAAGAGGGGTACGATCACGGTGGGGCCAGTCACGATCACCAAACTCCCCATTAAAAGAGCGTAGGAGGGGGTGGTATCAAAGAAAATATAGACGCTCAGGGCAGTACCAAACCAGGTAATGAGCACACCTGCGCTAAGCAGGCGTTGAATTACAGTGGAGGTTTGGGTAAATTCCTTGAGGTCGAGAGTGAGTCCCCCTTCGTAAAGGATGAGTGCCACCGCAAGAGAGACGAGCACCGGCAGAAAATGACCGAGCGCATCGGGGCGCAGGAGGTTGAGACCTTCGGGCCCCAAGACAAAGCCGCCACCGAGAAGCAGTACGATGGTGGGCAAGTGGAGTCGGCGGGAGAGGACCGTCAATAAACAGCCAGCGCCCACGGCGAGGCAGAGGGCCCACAGGGCACTATGCGGATCTGCGTTGGCTAGATGGGAAGCGTCCATATCAGCGCCGGGTTTATCAGCTAGCGGTCCAATTCATGGCACATACCCAGCGCAGGTGAGACTTCGCTGGTCTTGCCAATCACTTTGGCAGGTACTCCCGCCACGCTGGTATGGGGTGGCACGTCATTCAGGACCACGCTGCCGGCCCCGACTTTCGCGCCCGCGCCAATTTCAACATTGCCGAGGATCTTTGCTCCGGCTCCGAGCAAAACTCCGGAGCGCACTTTGGGATGCCGGTCGCCACGGTCTTTCCCGGTTCCACCGAGGGTGACTTCGTGGAGGATCGAAACATCCTGTTCGATGACGGCGGTTTCGCCCGCGACAAAACCGGTCGCGTGGTCAAGGAGAATGCCGCCGGCGAGTTTTGCCGCTGGATGGATATCCACGCTGAAGGTCTCGGAGATAAGACTTTGCAGGTAAAGCGCGAATTCGCGGCGGTCCTGGTTCCAAAGAAAATGTGCGACGCGGTAGCAAACAAGGGATTGAAAACCCTTGAAAAACAGGAGTGGGGTCAAGGCATCCGGGCAGGCCGGGTCGCGATCGCAAACGGCCCGCATATCCATCGCGATCTGTTCAAGTATTTGGGGATCTTCGTTGAATGCCTGGAGAAAGGTCTGGTGGAGCACCTCGATTGAAGCAGCGTGGTTGGCGAGCTTGCGGGTGAGGCGGTGGGTGAGGCTTTCCGCAAAGCTAGACCGGTCGATAACGGTCTCATGCAGGAGAGTCTTCAGGGCGGGTTCACGCTCCAGCATCGCTGCCGCCAAATGGCGCAATGCATCCCAGAAGCGGTCGATATCAGGGCAATCCATCGTTTTATTTGTATCGTTCACTGTATTGACTGTGGTCGAGTTCTGGCGACTGGCAACCTCTCAAATCAAAAACAATTACAGCGTTTTTTATTGCGGAGCTTGTAATTGTACCCGGCAGAAGTTCCAGCTTGCGTAGATTCCTCCTCCCTTTCCGGAAAATTTAGCCTCATAATCCCGAAAAAAGCGCTTCATTTGGCTGGGTTTGGATTTTCGGCGGACGCTAACACCGGTCCCATGCAGGGATTTCCAAAAGGACAAGGCGCACGGGTATTCATAACGCCGTATTTTATTTTCCATGCGGCAAAGCTGGTAGCCAACCCCGTTGAAAATCCAAACCCAGCCAAATGAAGGGATGCCAGCTATGACTTTTATCCCAGTGGTCCAGTTGTTGTTTTTGCACATGTCTTCTTTCGGGTTGCCACGCTACGCACCTGCACTCTTTATTTTACTTCCTATTCTAAATTTTAAAATCTTTCAATTATGGTTACAGGCTTACTTTTTTCAGGACAGGGCGCGCAGCAAATTGGGATGGGACGCTCCCTTTATGAATCTTCCGAGACCGCGCGCACCCTCTATGATACCGCGAATGAGGTCTTGGGATGGGACTTGAAGGGCATCAGCTTTGAGGGGCCGGAGGAGGCGTTGCGCAGCACGAAGGTTTGTCAGCCAGCGCTTTATGTGCATGGTTATGTGGTCTATGCGTTGCTCAAGGAGCGGGGATTGCTCGATAATTTGGTAACGGCCTGCGGCTTGAGTTTGGGAGAATTGACCGCTCTAGCCTGCGCAGGGGTGTTTGACTTTGAAACCGGTTTGCGTCTGGTGGCGGAACGGGGTCGTTTGATGCAATTGGCTTGTGATACAACGAAAGGTGGTATGGCGAGTGTGATCGGGGGAGAACCGGAGGCAGTGCAGCAACTCTGTGAAGAATTTGATATTGAAATCGCGAATTTGAATTGCCCGGGCCAGATTGTGATTTCCGGAGAAAATGAGAAAGTTCTGGATGCGGTCGCGAATTCCTCGGGTCGTGGCTTTAAGCTGGTGAAACCGCTCAATGTAGCCGGTGCCTATCACAGTCGTTTGATGGTCTCCGCCCGCGATGCTTTTGCTGGTTATATTGAGGATTTTGAGTTTAAGGCACCTAGTCTTGCCGTTTACACCAACGTAACCGGGCAAAAGGTAAGTGAGCCGGCGCAAATAAAGGAATGTCTCGTGCAGCAGGTGGTCTCATCGGTGAAGTTTGAAGATTGCCTGCGTAACGCCGCTGCTGAAAACGCGGTAGAGCAATTTTATGAGTGCGGGCCGGGCAAGGTGCTCTCCGGGCTTGCCCGGCGAACCGACAAGTCGATCGACGTGATCCCGGTTTTCGGGTATGAAGACCTGCCGGTCTAAAATTTCCTCAGTTCAAGCGATGAGCTTGGTTTGGGCAACATGAGCCTCATTGCCATCAGTGATGTAGGAGTATTTTTCCTTCCACTTATAATAATGCTGTAACTCGAGGGCGTAGGGATGATTTTTGAGGGCACATAATTGATGCCAAGTGAGGCCAAAAGTGCGACACTCTGCTGGTAAATCGATTCCATCCCAGATGTCGTCATTATAACTTACACCGACGATGCCGTAGATCTTATTTCTTAAAAGATTGAAGGGCGAATCGGATTTTAGGAATTCGCTCAAGGCGGTAAGCTTTTGGCGGATTTCCTCTCTTAAAGCACTGCCCTGTTTTTCGCTCCATGAAGCGATGAAAAACAAGATGCAATTACGAGTCGAGAGGATGACATCCAACTCGGAATTTGGCACGGTTAGATTTTTGCAAGGTGGTAGCTTTCGCCAGAGGAACATCTGTGTGTCTTCAGCGCTAGCATCATCAATCTTCAGTTGCTTGAATAATTCGGAAGTCCAGCTTTCAAGGATTTCCTTCTTGGTTTTCATTACTGTTCCGAAGGCAGACCACACTAGTGCTGATACATTGTTGATGGCCTGAAGTTCACAAAAATAGCCTAGTTTCCAGTTGTCATTTAGGAGATGTACATTGCCGGAGTGGCATGAATCCATTGACTTTTGAGAAATTTTACGGGTCAGCTCCGGCGGCGGCCATTTTATATCTTTGCCTTTGATAAGGTTTTGATCCGGATGCAAGGTTGCGATCTTACCACACTCGTTGCAGCACACTTCTATGTCTTTGTAATTCCAATCTTCCATTACTTTTTATTTTGAGTTAATATTTAGGGTTAATGCTTTTTAGCAATGGTTTATAAATGTACAAATTAAACATTTAGAATCAATATAAAATAATTTTAAATTTGGTATTAAAAGGGTATAAAATTGAACAAGTAGGTTCTAATTGTGGGGCCGTTTTCAGTTGCCAACACTTTCGGAGGACAGGAAATCATAACCTCTGGCTAAGTCTAAGTAAGCTTCTATCTGTTTTTTCTGCCAATCGCTGCCATGGTTAAAAACCTTTGCAAGCATGCTCGCCACTATGGGCGCCGCCTCCATGGATGCGCGTGCATTCAGCAGGAGGGCCCGCGTCCGTCGTGCCAGTACATCTTCCACGGTGCGCGCCATTTCTTCCTGAGCGTGCCAAAAGATTTCGGCTTTTTGGTATGGTAGATCAGGGTGTATCTTTTCCGCGAGCGCAGGTGTGCTCTCTATGAGGTTTTCTATTTCACGTGCATCCGATCCATAGACTTGGAGGTTTTTTGCTTTGATGGGCTCATGGGTCCAACCGTGGATTTGCAAATTAACGGTGGGGCAGGGTTGATGTTCCAGTCCTGCAAGGGTTTCGGCGTGATCGATGACGTCTTCAGCCATTTTTCGATAGGTCGTCCACTTTCCGCCGGTTAGAGTGATGAGACCGCTTTGGCTGATAATAATACTGTGATCCCGTGAAAGGGCTGCGGTGTTTCCGTTTGAATCATCGGAGCGCACGAGCGGCCTGAGCCCCGCAAAGATACTGCAAACATCTTCGGGTTGGGGATTATGGTTTAAGTATTTGCAGGCATGAGTCATTACAAACTCACGTTCCTCGCTGAGCGCGCGCGGTTCCAGTTTTGCCGTCGCAATGGGCGTATCGGTGGTGCCGACGACGACATGGTCATGCCATGGTACTGCGAAAAGGACGCGCCCATCTTCGGTCTTGGGAACCATGATGGCTGCTTCTCCCGGAAGGAAATGCCTGGGGAGGACAATATGGATTCCTTGGCTCACCGCGATAATGGAGCCTGCTTTGGGTTCGTCTATTTGGCGGAGTGAGTCTGCGAAAACACCGGTTGCATTAATGACTGATTTCGCGCGAACGGTGAAGGTTTGGCCGGATTCCAGATCCTCGATTTCGACTCCGCAAAGGAGGCCGTGTTCTTTGACGAGGCCAACACAGCGGGTATAGTTTAGGACTACTGCGCCGAGGGATTCGGCGGTTTGGGCGAGGTTGATGGCAAGGCGTGCGTCGTCGAACTGCCCATCCTGATAAATAACTCCGCCGAGGAGTTTGGCCTGTTCGATCGTCGGGATCGCCTCGAGGGTTTCATCGATATTAAGGTGCCGTGAGGGCGCAAGGCCGAGTTTGCCGGCGAGTCGATCATAGACTTTCATACCAATGCCATAGAAGGGGCCTTCCCACCAAGCGTAATTTGGAATAACAAAGGACTGTGGGTGAACCAGATGGGGGGCATTTGCAGCGAGGCGCCCGCGCTCGCGCAGTGCTTCCAGAACCAGCGAGACATTTCCCTGTTGCAGGTAACGCACGCCTCCATGAACCAGTTTGGTGGAACGGCTGGAGGTGCCCTTTGCAAAATCAGCTTGCTCGAAGAGCGCAACCCGGTGGCCGCGGGCAGCTGCGTCAAGTGCTGCACCTAGTCCGGATGCACCGCCGCCGATTACCGCAATATCAAAAGGAGTTTTTGCAGATTGGGCTCGGTCGATTTGATGGGAGCGTTTTATTTTATTCTACTTTTATTTTGATGGTTAAAATTAAAATGTAATTACGGTGCGTAAGGTGGCGAGGTAAATGGTATCACGGTTCTTGTCGCCTTTGGGGTGATGAATGGCTTGAAGCCCCGGTTGAATTGTGAAGTAGGGTGTCAGCTTTGTTTTATAGGAGAGTTCGAGAATATATTCCTCGTTCATCCTAAGTTGGTTTCGTCTCGCATAATGATCACTGAGGAAGCTTACCACTGCACCAAAGCCGAGCTCGTCTAGTGGGCGGTTTTCAAAAGGGCCGACCGCGCGGAGGAGTGCGGTGAGCTGTTGGTGATAAAGGTTGCGGTTTGCGGGTGCGTAGCTCCACATGACCGATCCATTCAGGTGGCGCGCTGGATTTGTACCAAATTGTGCAATGGTTTTGCCCGCGCCGATATAAACGAGATAGTTATTGTTTACTCGGGTGCTTGTATTAACCGAGGATAAATCAGGAAAACTGCCTTCGTTGAAATGGGCTCCGATCTTGACGTAACTGGTGGCAGGGCCGGGTTGCCGAATCCCCATTTCAAGTGCATAGGCCAAGGGGCCGCTATAGTCGAAGTTTAGACCGTTGGAATCATCTTCATAGACATTGTAGTTGTTGGTATCAAAGAGGCCGATTTTCAGATAGCTGGTGTTGTTCGGATCAATACCGGTTCGGTATTCAACTACAGCACCCCATTTTTCTCCGGGATGAAAGGGGAGATTGGTTCCAGTTGGTGGCTGTAGAATGATGCGTGACACGTAGTCCAACTCCAAATTCATGAACACCGTGCTGTATTCCTGCAGGCCAAATTCTGCCACCCCGTCAATTTTACCGATCTTATAGGAAAGCATCCCATCCATTAATTCTTGATTAAGGCTGAGGTTCGTTAAGCGTGTGAATTGCCGGCTCTCGATGGTGCTCGGATTCGTCAAGACATCAAAGGTGCGCCGGTTGTAAAAATGGTGCCCATATTGATGGATGCCCCCAATTGCGAGGGTGGCTCCGGAGAATCCGAAGTATTTGTCGAGATCAAGGCTGGCATCGACCTGTAGGCGACCGAAATACGAGGCCCCGGTTTTGGGCGCCCCGCTGATATCATCATATACATCAAGAATATGTTTGGCTTTAATTTCTAAGCCGCTGTCAGCGAGGGAGGTGCGTGTACCGTTGAAATCGCCGAGAAGAGTCTCGGTGTAATCGTTGGCAAACAAGAGAGCAGATAGTGGTGTCAGGATAAGGGTCCATATAAAATGATAGTTGATTTTCATGGAGCTCTCTTGGTTTGGCGGGCATTGGGGTGGCCCGCGTGGTTATGGTGCTGGATTATTCATCCGGTTTAGCCCAGTGGAGGGACCGATTGACGGCCTTCTTCCAGCCTGCGTGCCACCCTGACATTTGTTGGGTTGAGCGCATGGGCTTGAAGCTTAGGTCAGAGGTCCAGTTTTGGGTGATACTTTGGCGGTCATTCCAAAAGTCGACTGCAAGACCGGCGAGGTAGGCAGCTCCGAGGGCGGTAGTCTCGATACATTGGGGACGAATGACCGGGGTCTGTAGGAGGTCCGCTTGGAATTGCAGGAGGAGGTTGCTGCGGGCGGCGCCGCCATCGACGCGGAGTTCACGCAGTTTAAGCCCGCTGTCTTTTTCCATTATTTGAATGAGATCCGCGCTTTGGTAGGCGATTGAATCAAGGGCGGCGCGGCAGATCTGGGCACGGTTGGTACCACGGGTCAGGCCGATGATGGTGCCTCGGGCGTAGGGATCCCAATGCGGTGCTCCGAGTCCGGTGAAGGCGGGGACAATATAAGTGCCTCCGGCGTCATCGACCGAGGCGGCGAGTTTGTTGAGTTCTTTGGCATCCTGCACCAGCTTGAGTTCGTCGCGCAGCCATTGCACCACCGCGCCACCAATAAAGATGGATCCCTCTAAGGCGTACTCCGTATGGTTGCCAATACGCCAGGCTACGGTAGTAAGGAGATTGTTTTCTGAAGGGATGGGTTTTTCGCCGGTATTCATGAGCATGAAACAACCGGTACCGTAGGTATTTTTAACCATACCGGGCTCGAAGCAGGCCTGCCCGAAGAGAGCGGCTTGTTGGTCGCCCGCCATCGCGGCAACCGGAATTCCGCTCAGTTCGGGGATCGTGTCTACACAGCCGTAGACTTCTGAGCAGGAGCGAATTTCAGGCAGAATGGCCTCGGGTATATCGAGGAGTTGCAGCAAATCCGGATCCCAATCGCCGGTTTTGATATTACAAAGGAGGGTTCGGCTGGCGTTGCTGAGGTCGGTGGCATGAACCCGGCCATCGGTGAGTTGCCAGAGGAGCCAGCTATCAATTGTGCCAAAACAAAGTTTGCCATCCTTGGCTCGTTGCCGCGCACCTTCCACGTTTTCAAGAATCCAGCGGAGTTTTGTGCCGGAAAAATAGGGGTCGAGACAGAGGCCGGTTTTTTCGCGGATCCTATCCTCGTGCTGATCTTGTTTGAGTTGGCTGCAGAAGTCGGCGGTGCGGCGGTCCTGCCAGACAATAGCGTTGTGGATCGGTTTGCCGGTGTCGCGATCCCAGATGACAGTCGTTTCGCGTTGGTTGGTGATGCCAATTGCGGCGACCCTGCTTTTATCGAGGTTCGCTTTTTGCATCGCTTCCTCAATAGTGGCTTTTTGGCTGCTCCAGATTTCCTCCGGGTTGTGCTCCACCCAGCCGGGATTTGGGTAGAGTTGTTGAAATTCCTGCTGGGCCACTGCGACGATTTCAGCGTCATGGTTAAAGATAATGGTGCGTGAACTGGTGGTACCCTGATCGATTGCGAGGATATATTTTTGCTCAGTAGTCATGTTTCAGTTTGCAAGTGGGCTGGGGGGTTGGGTTAAAGTTGGAGTATGATAAATAGGTTAGCGCCCAGAATGCCACCCAGAAGGGGAGCTACGACAGGAATCCAGGCATAGGACCAATCAGAGTCGCCTTTTCCGGGAATGGGCAGGAGGAAATGCGCGAGGCGGGGGCCGAGGTCGCGGGCGGGATTGATGGCATATCCGGTGGGACCGCCGAGGGAGAGACCAATCGCAAAGACGAGGAGGCCCACCAAGAGGGGGCCAAACCAGGTGCCCACTGCGAGGGTCCAGGCTTCTTGCCCGTCTTGCGCGCCAAGGGCGACCTTCCCGAGTGCAAGGACACCGAAAATCAGCATCGCGGTCCCAATGACCTCTGTCATAAAAGCGGGGCCGTTTTTACGGATGGCAGGGGCGGTGCAATGACACGCCAGTTTGCTTTTTTCATCTTCGGTAACCGCCCAGTGGGCAAAGTAAGCAAGATAGACCAGCACCGAGCCAACAAAAGCTCCGAGCATCTGCGCCGCGATATAACCCGGTACTTTGGCCCATTCAAAGGCGTCAATTGAAGCGAGTGCCACCGTCTCCGCTGGATTAATGTGCGCGCCGGAAATTCGACCCACGGTATAAACCGCCAGCGCGACCGCCATGCCCCAGCCGGCTGTTATGACGATCCATCCGCTCTTTTGTCCCTTGGATTGATTGAGCACCACATTGGCGACCACCCCATTACCCAGTAGAATAAGAATGGCAGTTCCCGTTGCCTCAGCTAGATATACGTTCATTGCTAAATTAGCTTTTATGGCCTACTAAATAAATTAGCAAGTGAAAAATTATTATTTTTTAAATTATTTTCACGTTATTTTAAAAGATAGCGGACCGATATTCAGGCTAAACCCAAGGCGGGGAAGCTCGTTCAATGGGAATGCGAGCAGGCGCGGTTCATTGTTCGGGCATTGGCGGGACCGGAAGGGGAGGCCGGGCAAATGCATTGTGGCTTTGCCGCAATGACGCGGGGGAAGGCAAAATCCCGAAAAAAGCGGGAGGGTATCAGTGCTCAAGCTCTGCCGCGTGAATGGCAAAGACGATCGTGACCTCGGCGCGCACCGCCAGCATTCCGGCAGCGTGAGCAGGGCCCGAGCCGCCATTGCGCGGGGCTGCTGATAGTACCATGGCATCTGCCATCGGGTAGGGGCGGGCTCCGCGGCTTTCGCTGATACGCAGGGGTGATCCGACTTCCATTCCAAGGGCTCCCGCCATTTCGATCGCTTTGAGGCGGGCGTCCTCGATCGCCTTGAGGCGGGCTTTTGCCTGAATCTGTGCGAGGGTCTCGTGGTCGAGACCCCAAGTGGAATTGCGAATCCGGAGGCTTTCGAATTTGGACAAGTCGCGCCAAACCGCATCGTATTGATTGATGTTGGTTAGTTCAAAGGCGATACGGGTCGAGGCCTCGTAGCCATCCTTTACGTTGCTGTTGTTCTTGCGGGTATAGTGCTCGCTTAGTTTTGGCCGGCTGGTCTGAATGCGGTCTTTGGGGACTCCCAGTTTTTCAATGGCTTTTAAAATTCGGGCAACCTCGTTGGCGTGCACCTCCGCCAACTGCGCAATATCGGGGCCCCGGTTCTCGACCTCAATATCCCAGCGCAGGAGTTCCGGTTCCGCCTCCATGAGCCCCTGACCGCTTACTTCGATGTGGGGCGTTTCGTTGGCAGCTTGAGCACTGGCTATTTGGAGCGGCAATAGGCTGATGAAAGTCGAAAGAAAGGCGATGCGGAGTGGTTTGTTTTTCATGGGCGGAGGATTATGGGGTGCTGAAGTATTGAAGGTTAAGATTTGCGGAAATGCCGTCTTTTAATTTAGCGAATAATTTTTTCGATTTTATCGATATACTCATCTACCGACCATCCCCCATAGCCGTGAATACGCCCGAGTGTTTTTCCTCTAGGGCTGAGGATGAAAACGCTGGGATAGCCTGATGCTTTGAATTCTTTTTTGAGTTCAGCATTCTGTTTTTTGATTGCGGACTTTTGCTTAGCTCGGGGAAAATCAGCTTTCATCAAGACAATATTCTGGTCCGCAAATTTCTCGAAGTCCCGCTCGCTGAAGACTGCATCCTCCAGCCTTATACAATACCCACACCAATCCGAGCCGGTGAAAAGTAATAGAATGGGGAGATCGTGCTCCTTTGCTTCATTTTGAGCTTCCTTATAATCCTCTGTCCATTTCGCTCGGCGCTTGCTTGGTTTCGGGCCGGATTTCTCAGTTAGTAAAGTAGCCGCTTTTTGTGATTTCGCCTGGATGTAATCCCGCACAAACTTTTGATCATCAGCGCAAAGCTTTTCGATGGGATAGTTATAGATGCGTCCGTTTACTGCAGAGCGAAGTTTGATCGTTTTGGCATCAACGACTTCGAGGAGATCCGCGATTAATTTTTGGCCCTCATGGTTTACCCATTCGCGAGCGTGCAGTTCAGAAACGCCCATGTTCCACGCGAGGACGATAAATACCATGATCCTGAACCATCGGCTTATCTTTATTAAATAAGTCAAAAATTTCATTAATTTATAAAATTGAATAACACCTTTTAAAATTCATGGAAAGCGCAAATTCAAAGGAGAATCAGGATGCGTTGATTGATTTACCAGCGTCAGGGCTCAAGCTATCCGCTACCTGAACGAAGGTAGAGGGTTTGACTGCGCCATGCCCGATTTAGAACACACCCGCAATTTTTGCATCATCGCCCACGTGGATCACGGTAAGACCACTTTGTCGGACCGCATCCTGGAATTGACGCGGACGGTGGTACTGCGGGAGATGCAGGACTAGTTGCTGGATTCGATGGATTTGGAGCGGGAGCGGTGCCTGCGCAAGAGAAGGGTGCCAAGGCTACCCAGCCCTAGTACCAAACCCAACTGGGAGTATTCGGGCACGGTGTCAAATTCGACGATGTAGGGCATCGTATTATTGCCATCTATATCGTTCCATTCTCCGGCTGTACCTACAGGCCAATCATCCAATGCAATGGCGCCGGCGTCCTGATTGCCTAGATAATCGTCGGGCTCATACCAGTTATCCCTGCTGCCCCAGTTCTCGTAGTTACCACCCTGTGCGGAACCGGTTTGCCCGTCTCCGGTCCAAAAATTAGTGCCGCTATTGTCCCAGACCCAGGTGCCTTCGTTCAGGCTATCGTTGGCACCGATCCAAACGTAGCGCGCGCCACCGCCGTCACCAGCCGTTTGAGTAAAGCTGCTGTCGTTGGCTTGAAGGGCATTGAAAATTGCAGTGTTTTCCGCAGCACTGTTGATTTCTGCTAGATAGCCGGATACTCCGCTATATATTTTGCTTGCCGCGTCGACTCGAGCGTCGTTCCAGCTTTCTAAATCGTCATACACCTGATAGAGATGGCCATCGAAAGTAAATTCCGTAATTTTGTCTGCCTGAAGTTGAATGAAAACCAGGGCGTTGAGGAAGAGTAGGAATCGGATCATGCGAATTGTTAGTGTAAGGATAGCTTAAATACGAATATACACTGTAAAATGTATTTTGTTCATATTATTTGCAGGGCATTACTTTTTGTCGATTTCAGCAAGCCAGAAATATTGAGGAACAAAGAGATTGAGTTTTCCGCTACCAGAACGAAGGTAGAGGGTTTGACTGCGCCATGCCCGATTTAGAACACACCCGCAATTTTTGCATCATCGCCCACGTGGATCACGGTAAGACCACTTTGTCGGACCGCATCCTGGAATTGACGCGGACGGTGGAACTGCGGGAGATGAAGGACCAGTTGCTGGATTCAATGGATTTGGAGCGGGAACGGGGGATCACGATTAAGAGCCATCCGGTTTCGATGGTATACAAGGCTGCGGATGGGCAGGATTATACTTTCAACTTGATCGACACCCCCGGGCACGTGGATTTCTCGTATGAGGTCTCGCGCAGTTTGGCGGCCTGTGAGGGCGCGATGCTTTTGATTGATGCCGCGCAGGGGATTGAGGCGCAGACGGTGGCCAATGCGCATTTGGCGCTGGAACAGGGCTTGGAGATTATTCCGGTCATCAACAAGGTGGATTTACCGAGTGCGGATGTGCCGGCGATTCAGGCGCAACTGGAGGACGTGCTGGCGATCCCGGCAGATGAGGCGATTCTGACGAGCGGCAAGTCCGGGCTCGGGGTCGAGGATCTCATGGCGGCAGCGGTGGCGCGGGTGCCAAAGCCGCGCTGGGCGGAGGTCGAGGGTTTGCGGGTGCTCATCTTTGACTGCGTCTATGATGCCTTTAAGGGCGTGATTTGTTATGTGCGGGTCTTCTCGGGGCAGGTTAAAGCGAGCGATGCGATTGTGACGATGAGCGATGGCCGAAAGGCGCAGGTCAAGGAGGTGGGGAAATTTTCACCGGCAATGACGAAACAGGAAAGCCTGCAAGCGGGAGACGTGGGCTATATCGTTACGAACATCCGTGACGTGGCGGAAATCAAGCTCGGTGACACGATCACCCACAGCAACGCCCTCGCGCAGGAGATGTTGCCGGGTTACAAGGCGGTGAGCCCGATGGTCTTCAGTGGAATTTACCCGATCGACACGAATGATTACAACAAACTCAAGGCCTCGATGGGTAAGCTGCGCTTGAATGATGCCGCCTTTGTGTATCAGTCGGAAAATTCGGTAGCGCTGGGTTTTGGCTTCCGCTGTGGATTCCTCGGCCTCCTGCACATGGAGATTATTCAGGAACGCATCCGGCGGGAATACGACCTCGATGTTATTTCAACCTATCCCAGTGTTGTGTATCATGTCACCCAAACGGATGGAACCATGATCGAGGTGCACAATCCCGTGCATTTGCCGGAACCGGCGGAGATCGACTTTATTGAAGAACCCATGATCAAGGCCTCGGTCCACATCCCGAGCGATTCGATTGGCGATGTGCTGGCTTTGATGAGCGAAAAGCGCGGCATCTGTGAACACACCGAGACCATTGACAATTCCCGCGTCATGCTGGTGTGTCGTGTCCCGCTGAATGAAATCCTCGTGGACTTCAACGATCGTCTCAAGAGCATCACCCACGGCTACGGCTCGATGGATTACGAGATGGACGGATATGAACGCGCGAAGCTGTGCCGTCTGGACATTTTGGTGAATCAGGAACAGGTCGACGCGTTTTCTTCGATTGTGCACATCGAGAAAGCGGAGGGTCGGGGGCGTGCTCTTTGTAAACGCCTCAAGGAAATCCTTCCTCGGCAAATGTTTAAGATCGCGGTGCAGGCGGCGATTGGGGGCAAGGTCGTGGCGCGTGAAACCATCAGTGCTTACCGGAAGGACGTGACCGCAAAGTGTTATGGCGGCGATATTTCCCGCAAACGCAAACTCCTTGAAAAACAAAAGGAGGGTAAGAAACGGATGAAGAATATCGGCAGTGTTTCGATTCCGCAGGATGCCTTTATTAAGATTCTTAAAACCTCGGACGGCGGTTAGGGTTTGCAAAGCCGGCATCTGCACCCTTGATGTAATGAAAGATATGAAAAAGCTTCACAAACAAGCTCGGGAGCTCTTGCACGCTGCAGGTAAGATTTACCATTACCGGCGCGATCTTACCTCCTCAGAGGATCTCGCCCGGTTGGATGCGCTCATGGAAGATTTGAAGGCGGTCCTTGCCGATAAAGCCGCGGGGGATGAAGCTTGCCACGCCGCGATGGAACCGCTCCACGCGCATTTGAAGAAAATCGGTGGCAAGATTTACCCGAAGACCTTTCTCAGTGACAATATCGAAGTCATCCTGGTCGCGGCAATTGTGGTGATCGGGATCCGTTCCTTCTTTTTTCAACCGTTCATCATTCCCACCAATTCCATGTATCCGACCTACAGTGGAATGAAAGAGCGAATTTACAGTACAGGGGAAGCACCTTCTGCCCCGCAAAAAGTTTTCAATTTCCTGACGCAGGGCGCCCGCCATCATAATTTGGTGGCGACTGCTTCCGGCGAGCTATCGATCCAAAAGGCCCGCACGCAAAGCAATGACAGCATTGCTTTCTATCAAGTGGTTAAGGGCCGCAAATGGTTCGGTCTTTTGCCCGCCCAATTCAAGGAATACACACTTTTTGTAGGCGATACCCCGCATCGTTTGCGCGTGCCTGCGGAATTTCAGATGGATCAGGTGATCGATAGCCTAAGTGCGGGGGAAAACCCTCGGCGCATCGCCAGCATCGATCCCCGACTCGAGCGCTGGGCTACCGGACGCCAAATTAAGGCGGGCGAATCGATTCTCTCCTTTGATATCCGTTTGGGAGATGCGCTATTTGTGGACCGCCTTACGTATCATTTCCGCAAACCGAAAGTGGGCGATCCCTTTGTGTTTCGCACGGATCAAATATTGGACGCGGTGGGTAGGGCGACCAACGACTACACGCCGAAATATTACATCAAACGGCTCGCCGGAAAAGAGGGCGAGACTCTGGAGATAAAAGATCACGCCCTCTTGGTGGACGGACAGCCCCGCGATGAGGTCGCGGCTTTTGAGCGCAACGCCGCGCAGGAGGGTGAATACGTCGGCTATAAGAATGTTGGCCTGTTGGGAGTGGGTGCCACTATGAAAGTGCCCGAAAATGAGTTTGTGGCCTTGGGCGATAATTCCGCCAACTCGGCGGACAGTCGCTACTGGGGCTACGTCCCGCAGAAATCGGTTATTGGACGCGCCATCTTTATCTATTATCCCTTTACCAAGCGTTGGGGGCCTTCCGAATAGCATTTTAATTCTCATGACCGATCACGCCCATCTCGATATTGATTACGTCGCCCGTCTTGCCCGCATCGAACTCAACGATGCCGAAAAGAAAAAACTGGGCGGGCAACTGGACGCCATCCTTGAACATTTTGAAGCCCTCAAGGGGGTCGACGTGTCCGGGGTCGAACCGACCGCCCATGCGCATCCCGTGGAAAATATTTGGCGCGAAGGCGACAACGCCGGGCCGGTTTACGCGCCGGAGACGCTCACCGCGATGGCGCCCGAGTCGCGCGACCAGCAGGTCGTTGTGCCAAAGGTTGTGGAATAACTACATTGGAAAAAGCTGCGATGCCCGAGTTATACCATCAAACCATTGCTGAGCTATCCGCTGCCTTGGAGGCGGGTTCCCTCAGTTCCGTCGTGCTGACCGAAGCGGTCATCGCCCGCACCGAGGCGGTCGAAGCCAAAGTGCAGGCCTTTATTCATTATGATGCGGAGGACGCCCTCGCGCAGGCGCGCGCCTCGGACGAACGCCGTGCCGCCGGAAAAGCGCTGGGTCCGCTGGACGGCATCCCGCTTGGCATTAAGGACATTCTCGCGGTTGAAGGGCAACCCCTGCGCTGTGCCTCTAAAATCCTCGATAATTTTGTTTCCCCTTACGATGCGACCGTGATTGCGAAGCTCAAGGCAGCCGGCGCGGTGCTCTGGGGTCGTCTCAACATGGACGAATTCGCAATGGGTTCTTCCACCGAAAATTCCGCTTACGCCACCACCGCCAACCCCTGGGATCTCGAACGCATTCCCGGTGGTTCTTCCGGAGGTAGTGCCGCCGCCCTCGCGGCAGGGGAGGCCATCGCGACGATCGGCACCGACACCGGGGGCTCGATCCGCCAACCGGCAGCGCTGTGCGGGGTCGTCGGAATGAAACCCACTTACGGGCTCGTCTCCCGTTGCGGGCTGGTAGCATTTGCCTCCTCGCTGGATCAGGCGGGGCCGATGTCGCGCACCGTGGAGGATGCCGCCATCCTGTTTCAGGCAATGCTGGGCAAGGATCCCCTTGATTCAACTTCCATTGCGATGCCGGAAGTCCCGGATTTCCGCGCCGAGCTCAAAACCCGCAAGGGGCCGTGGAAACTCGGCGTGCCGCGCGAATTTCTTGCGGAGGGGATCGACCCGGAGGTGAAGGCCAATATCGAGGCCGCAATCGATTGGTATCGCCAACAGGGATCGGAAATCGTGGATATTTCCCTTCCGCATGCCCACCTCTCCGTGCCGGTTTATTATATCATCGCAACGGCGGAGGCTTCCTCGAATCTCGCCCGCTTTGACGGGGTGCGCTATGGTCACCGCAGCGCGGAGGCAAATGATGCCCTCAGTCTTTTCACGAAGAGTCGGGGCGAGGGCTTTGGCGATGAGGTCAAGCGCCGCATCATTCTCGGAACCTATGTCCTCAGTTCGGGTTACTACGATGCCTATTACCTGCGCGCGCAAAAAGTGCGCACCTTGATTCGCCGCGATTTTGAAACCGCTTTTGAACAGGTGGACGCAATCCTCTCACCGACCTCACCGACCCCCGCCTTTAAGCGCGGGGAGCGCAGCGACGATCCCCTCGCGATGTATCTGAGTGATATCTACACCATTGCGGTGAATCTTGCGGGCTTGCCGGCGCTGTCGCTTCCCAGCGGCCTGACGAGTGCGGGCCTGCCGATTGGGTTGCAGGTCATCGGAAAAGCATTTGGCGAGGCGGATCTCTTTGCGGTGGCGCACGCCTTTGAACAAGCACACGATTATCACCGGCAGGTAGCAGCAATTTAGGAATCATGGAATACGACGTAGTCATCGGTCTTGAAATCCACGTGCAGCTCAAAACGCGCACGAAGATGTTCACCGCGGCGCCCTATAGCTACGGCGCGGAACCCAATACCCTGACCGACGCAGTGGTGCTGGGTCTGCCGGGAACCTTGCCGGTGCTCAACCACGCCGCGATTGAGGCCTGCGCGAAGTTGGGCCTCATGCTCGGGTGTGAAATCGCAGAAGTCTGTAAATGGGACCGCAAAAATTACTTTTATCCCGACTCCCCGAAGAACTATCAGCTCACGCAAAACGAGGAACCGCTTTGCCTGGGGGGGCTCGTTGAGATCGAGTTGCCCGGCCCCTCGCGGAATGTGCAGGGCGAACACCGCAGCGTAAAACTCAACCGGATTCACTTGGAGGAAGACCCCGGCAAACTCAGCCACGAGGCCTTCGATACCGTCATTGATTTCAATCGCGCCGGGGTACCCCTCGCGGAAATCGTGACCGAACCCGACCTCCATTCCTCGGAGGAAGCGGTTGCCTTCCTCAACGCCCTTATCCAATTGATCCATTACACCGGGGTCTCGGATTGCGACATGGAAAAGGGGCAATTGCGCTGTGATGCCAATGTTTCCCTCAAGCCCGCCGGTAGCGAACAACTTGGAACCCGCACCGAGATGAAAAATCTCAATTCCATTTCAAACGTGCGGGCCGCGATTGAATACGAAATCGCGCGGCAGGCGGAATTGCTCGATGCGGGGGAAAGCATCACGCAGGAGACCCGCCGCTGGAATGCCGAAAAAGGCAGCAGCAGCTCGCTTCGCAGTAAAGAGGAAGCGCACGACTACCGTTATTTCCCGGACCCCGACCTCATGCCGGTGCGCCTCGACCGTGCCCGCGTTGCAGCAATCGAGGCGGAACTCCCCGAGCGGCCCTACGATAAACAACGCCGTTTTCAGGAAGCACTGGGTTTGCCCTTTACGATCACCTCGGTGCTCTGTCCGGATCCGGAATTGTCTGCCTTCTTCGAGGCAGCGCTCGCGGTTCACGACGCCCCCAAAGCGATCGCCAATTACATCGCCAACGATTTGCTGCGCGAACTCTCCGCGAGTGCCGCCCACGGGGAAAGTGCCCTTTCAATCACGGATTGCCCGCTCACTCCGGCGCACATCGCGGAATTGGCGAAACTCATTGAGGAGGGTGTGATCACGAAGCAAATCGGTAAGGAGGTTTTTGCGGCGATGTATGCCAGTGGTGAGATGCCCGCCGCAATCGTCGAAAAGGAAGGTCTGGAACAAAGCGATAACTCCGATGAAATCGAAGCGCTCTGCCGCGAGGCCATCGCGGGTAATGCCAAGGCGGTGGCGCAGTTTAAGGAGGGCAACGCCAAAGCCCTCAACGCCTTGAAGGGACCGGTCATGAAAGCAACCAAGGGTCAGGCAAATCCCGCCACCCTCGACGAAATTCTGCGAAAATTGATTGAAAGCGAAGGCTAGGGCAGCGCTCTAATCCTTTTCCTTCAGGATTACATCGTCCGGATGAATCGCCACCGTGATCTCGCGGCCCAGAAAATCGAGGAGTACCTCCACTCGTTTTTTTGCGGGCATAGCTGCGAGGACCTTGCCGTTCAAGCCCTTGAGGGAGCCCGTTAGAATTTCGATTTCCGCGCCGGGTTCAATGCTCAGGTCGGGCGCTTCGATGACGTCCTCCGGTAGGCTCGCTTTGAGGGAATCGATAATATGCTCGGGAATGACGCGGCGATCCCCGGTCGCGACAATCTGGAGCACGCCTTGCGCGTGCATGATTTTTCGGAACTGGGTCTCGTAATGAAAGCGGGCGAAGATGTAGCTCGGGAAGAGCGCTTCCGTGAACCGTTTTTTCCCGGCGCGGGTCTTTTTGATCTGACTGATGCGCGGGCAGAAGACCTCCACTTCATATTGCCCCGCAAGCATCCCGGCGGCAATGTGTTCGCGCTTTGTTTGGGTTTTCAGGCAAAACCAGGATGGATGATTGGATTCGTCGGACATATTTAAAATTTTAGTTTAAGGTAATCCATACGAGGTCGCCAGTCGCCACTTCATTGAATAGCTGAATCATAGCCTTGTTTCGCAGTTCGATGCAACCCCCGCTGAAGGGTTCACCGATCCGGTCTTCGTGATTCGTGCCGTGTATATAGATGTAGCGGTCATACGAATCGCAACCCCGCCCGCAGTTTTTTCCCGCTTGCAGACCCCGCAGGCGCAGAATGCGGGAGGTGATCAGATTTCGGGACTGCTCCGCTTCGGGTAAATCGCGGTAATGCCCCTGCGGAACGCGGCCTTTAAAAACCGTCCCTTCCGCTTCCCCCTCACCGATGCGATCCGCAATCGCGTGCAGACCCAGGGGCGTGCCATACGATTCCGCTATGCAGGACGGCGGGTTTTTGGAGGTCGAGATCGGCAGGACCGCTGCCTCTTGTTCGCCGGAAAGGTAATAGAGCTTTTGTTGACCGATGCTGACAATCAAAACCCGCGGGGTGGGTATGATTGACAAGGCTGTGCAGCTTTGCTCTAGGTTAGCTTTCTCCTGATTTAAATCGAATGGCATATTCTATAGGCATCCTCGGAGCGACCGGTGCGGTCGGTCAAGAACTCATTAGGTTGTTGCATGAACGCAACTTTCCAATGTCGGATTTGCGCCTGCTCGCGTCCGCCCGTTCGGCGGGCAAAAGCATTAGTTACGAGGGCCGCAGCTGGGTCATCGAAGAAGCGACCGAGGCGAGCTTCAAAGATCTCGATATTTGTATTTTCAGCGCGGGCGGTTCGCAGTCGAACGCCTTCGCGCAAGCAGCGGTCGCGAGCGGGTGCATTGTGGTCGATAACAGTTCCGCGTTTCGCAATGACCCGGAAGTGCCGCTGGTCGTCCCGGAAATTAATCCCGAGGCGGTCGAGGCGCACAAGGGCATCATTGCAAACCCCAATTGCTCCACTGCGATTGCCTTGATGGGACTCTATCCCTTACATCAGGCTTTTGGCCTGAAGCGTTTCATTGCGTCCACCTATCAGGCCGTCTCTGGTAGCGGGGCGGGCGGGCTCATCGAGCTGGAGCAACAGACCCGTGCCTGGGCGAAGGGCGAGACCCTACAGAAGGAAGTCTATCCCCATCAAATCGCCTTTAACCTCATTCCGCATGTCGATGCTTTTCTGGAAGATGGCTACACGCGTGAAGAGATGAAAATGCTCAACGAGGGCCGCAAGATACTCGGCTTGGGCGACTTGGAAGTCACTTGTACCTGCGTGCGGGTGCCGGTCTTCCGGGCACACAGCATCTCGATCAGCGCGGAATTCGAGCGCCCGGTTTCGGTCGAGGCAGCCCGTGAAGCGATTGTAGGTTTTGAAGGCGCGGAATTGGTGGACGATCCCGAGCAGGGCCGTTATCCCATGCCGCTTGAGTATTCCGAGGTGATACCTTGCGGGGTGGGGCGCATCCGGCGGGACCGCGTCTTTGAGAACGGTTTGGCGCTGTGGGTGACCGGTGACCAAATCTGGAAGGGCGCCGCCCTCAACGCTGTTCAAATCGCGGAGTTGTTGCACGACCGTGGCCTCGTAAAGCACTAATCCAATGGAAATCGACTGGCTCAATGATCTCGACGCGATCCGGCGTTGCGTGGATTTGGGCATGCTGGTGCTGATCTGGTTGGTGCAGCTCACGATTTATCCCGGCTTTGCACACCTGCGCCCCGAGGCCTTCCCGCAATGGCATGAATCCTACATGAACCGCATGGGCTTCATCGTGGGGCCGCTGATGCTGACCCAGCCGTTCTTGATCGGGCTGCAGTTGTGGCTCGAGGTGAACCTATTCCACGTAACGGCGGCGGCGCTCGTGGCGCTGGCGTGGCTCGCCACCGCAGTGTTTTCCGTGCCGGCGCACCGTGCCCTTCAGAAGTCCGGTTTTGATGCAGCGATGATTCGACGACTGGTCCTCACCAATTGGATTCGCACCGCGGCATGGACCGGGGTCTTTTTCCTCGGCCTATGGGCCTGATGGGGGCAAGCGCCCGTAAAGCGCGTTCAGTTCCTTGAGGTAGGCGCCACTCTCATTACGGAATTGCAGGAGTTGTTCAGGATGCACCCGCCATTGCCAATTGCCCTGCGCTTGACCGGGGGTGTTGAGACGCGCCTCAGAGCCAAGACTGAGGAGGTCCTGCAGCGGGAGGATCGCGAGCTTCGCGCTGGAGCGCAGTGCCGAGCGAATGAGATCCCAGCCAATGTTTTCACCGGAAATACCATAATAACGCCGCACGTGGTCGCGCGTTGTTGAATCGGTCTGCGCATACCAGCCGAGGCTGGTGTCGTTGTCGTGGGTACCGGTATAGAGCACCGTGTTCTGGCGGAGGTTGTGCGGCAGGTAGGCATTGTCCGCTTCCCCTCCAAAGGCAAATTGCAGCACTGCCATGCCCGGCAGACCGGTCGCCGCCAGCAGGGCCTCGACCTCGGGCGTGATGACGCCCAAGTCTTCTGCGATGATGCGCGCTTCGGGGAAGGCTTTCGCGATTGCTTGAAAGAGTGCCAAGCCGGGGGCGGGCTCCCAGTTTCCCTTACGTGCTGTTTCCGCATCCCCCGGTACCGCCCAGTAGGATTCAAAGCCCCGGAAGTGATCGATCCGGAGGAAGTCGTAGAGTGCGAGGTTTGCTTCGATGCGCTCCAGCCACCAGGCGAAGCCCTCCGCTTTGTGCACCGACCATTCGAAGAGCGGATTGCCCCAAAGCTGACCGTCCGCTGCGAAATAATCGGGCGGTACCCCTGCCACCGAGCGGGGATGGCCGTCCTTATTGAGTTGAAAGAGCGCTCGGTTTGCCCAGACGTCGGCGCTGTCGAGCGCCACGAAGATCGGAAGGTCGCCCATGATCCGGACGCCCTTTTTGGCGGCATAAGAACGAAACTTTTTATACTGGGCGCTGAAGAGGTATTGCGCGAAGGCATGCAGTTCCTTCGCGGCTTCGGCTTCGGCGGGTAGGGTGCCTTTTGCGCTCTGCTTCGCATCGCGAAATTCCTCCGGCCACTCGAGCCAGCACTTGCCCCCGAAATGCGCCTTCAGGCCCATGAACACGCTGTAGCTTTCAAGCCAGGCAGCCTCATCGGAGCAAAATGCCTCAAAGGAACCGTAATCCAGAACGCTGCCCGCCGCACTCGCCACGAAACGGCGATGCGCTGTTTCCAGCACCGGCCAGAAGCGCTCGTAGAGCGCGCCAAAGTCACAACGTTGTGCCGAAAGCCCGCGCAAGCCCTCCAAATCCTCAGACTGCACCAAGCCCGCCTCCAGCAATGGGACGCAATCAATCAAATAGGGATTCCCCGCAAAGGCCGAAAAACATTGATAGGGCGAATCGCCATATCCGGTCGGCCCAAGCGGGCATAGCTGCCAAATGCTCAAGCCGCTATCCGCAAGTAAATCGACGAACTGATACGCGCTCTGCCCAAAATTACCAATCCCGGTGGGCGAGGGCAGGGAGGTCGGGTGCAGCAAGACCCCCGCCGCGCGTTCATTGAGCCAATTATATAGTGGAGCCTCACTCATGGTTTCCAAGTGTGCTTTTTATGGTCTCTGGGTCGAGCCGGATTCATCTTCAACCGTTAATTAAGTGCACAAATTGTTATTGCCAAACGAGTTTACAGCTTCATTTTCAAACATTCTTTAATTTCAACCTACAGCGGAGACTATACCTTTGAGAGACGACTACCTACACCAAGCACAGCAGGTGATCACCGATCCTATGATCCTGATCAATGTTGTTTCACGCCGCGCCAAACAGCTTAAAAGCGGTTACAAGCCCCTGATTGAGTCATTGGAGCGCCTGTCCGCCGAGGATATGGCCCTGCGTGAAATCATCGAGGGCAAGATCACCTATCAGCTCGACGAGACCGAAGACGAAGCGGCAGTTTAGCCGCGCGGCGGTCACTCGACCCTTTCACTGGCGGGCATTTCAAGTGCGGCAGTGCGCGTGCTTGCGATTCTGAGTTTGTCCTGCTTAGCTTCGCCCAACTCCTTTCACCGTGTCTGCCAAAAAAAAATCCAGCGATTCCCGTTATCGGGAAGTCCGCAACGCCAAAGCCACGCACAATTACTTCGTGGGCGATCGCTTTGAGGCGGGGGTTGTCCTGCTCGGCACGGAGGTGAAGGCGATCCGTGAGGGCAATGCCCAAATCGGGGAATCCTTTTGCCGAATCGAAAAAGGGCAGGTCTGGCTCTACAACAGCCACATCGGGGAATACAAATTCGGGAACCTTCAAAACCACGAACCCCGCCGCAAACGCAAACTCCTCCTGCACCGCCGCGAGATCGATAAACTCCTCGGGGCGATTGAACAGGGCGGCAAAACCCTTGTCCCCCTGCGGGTATTTATGAAGCATGGCCTCATCAAGGTCGAGATCGCGCTCTGTACCGGTAAGAAACTCCACGACAAGCGCGAGACCCTCAAACGCAAGGTCGCGATGCGCGAAGCGGAGCGCGATATGCGGGGGCGCTAGGACGGTTCAAAGGCCGCGAGGACTTCCGCGAGTGCGCGGTTGTCGGGGGCGCCGCCCATTGCGAAGTTCGGTTTGCCGCCGCCCTTGCCGCCGAGTTTTCCGGTGAGCTCGCGAATGATGGTGCCGGCTTCGTGTCCGGCGGCAATCGCGGCGGGACTCGCCTGGGCGCAAAGGCTTACTTTGCCATCGAAGGCCGCTCCGAGCACCACGAGGGATTCGCCCAGTTGTCCGGCGAGGTGGCTGGTCATGGTCTTAAGGGCGTTGGGGTCGGGTGCTTCGACGACCGCCACCAGCACCTTCACGCCGTTATCGCCGGTGCGGGCAGCGTCGAGGAGGGCGTTCGCTTGACCGGCAGCCGCGGAGGCCTGTGCCTTCTTGAGCGCTTTGTCGGCTTCGACCGCCAGTGCTTTAAGCGCTTCCGGGCTGGCTTCCGCCGGGATTTTAAGGGGGTCGAGGCCGAGCTTCGCTAGCGCGGCGTTCAGATGCTCGATTTTTTCAAGTTGTTGGGCTTTGGCGTCTGCTTCCAGCGCCGCTTGTTCCTTGAGGTAGTCTTCGGCGGCTTTACCGCAGAGCGCTTCAATGCGACGGATGCCCGCCGCAATTGCGCCTTCGGATTTTATTTTAAAAGGGCCGATTTCGCTGGTATTGCGCACGTGGGTGCCGCCGCATAATTCCATGGAATAACCGTCGAGGGCATGGGCGGTGCCGCCGATTTGAACGACCCGCACCTGCTCGCCGTATTTGTCGCCAAAGAATTGCATCACGTCGGCGCGATCCTTGACTTCAGCGTGGGGGACTTCGCTCCAGGAGACGGTTTCTGCTTTTTCGATGCAGGTGTTCACGGCGGTCTCGAGGGCTGCGAGCTGATCCGCATTGAGGGCTTTGGAATTGAAATCGAAGCGCAGGCGTTCGGGAGAAACGCTGGAGCCCTGCTGGGTGGCGTCGGGCGAGACGTGCTGATGGAGCGCCCAGTGCAAGAGGTGGGTGGCGGTGTGGTGTGCTTCGATGGGCGCCCGGCGGTCGCGGTCGAGGTGGAGCTTAACCTTTGCGCCCGCCGCGATTCCTTCGGGGAGTTTGCCTTGCAAAATATGCGCCACGGCGTGACCGGCTTTTTGGGTCGCGCTAATCGGGTAGTGTGCCCCCTCAATCTCGAGGCTGCCGCAGTCGCCGTCCTGTCCGCCCATCTCGGTAAACAGAACGGTTTTGTCGGGGATGATCCATGCTTGTCCGTCCTGAGTGTGCACTTCGAGGATTTGAGCCTCGCAGTGGTCGTGATCGAAGCCGAGGAATTCCGTGAGGGCGTCGGTCTCGAGCTCGATCGCTTTGACAACGGTCTTCTTTTGGGCGGCGCGGGCGCGGGTGCGTTGGGTTTCCATGCAGGCTTCAAAACCGGCGGTATCGACTTCAAGGCCCCGCTCGCGGGCGAGGAGTTCGGTGAGGTCGAGCGGGAAACCGTAGGTATCGTAAAGGGTGAAGGCTTCTTCGCCGGAGATCGCGCCGTCCTGGCATTGCTTTTCAAAGAGTTGGAGGCCGCGATCGAGGGTCTTGTTGAAGCTGCTTTCTTCGGCGGCGAGGGTTTCTTTGACCGCGGCGGCGCGGGTCTTGATTTCCGGGAAGACCGCGCTGAATTCCGCGACGAGGGTATCGACCAATTTCGGGAGGAAGGGTTCGGAACCGTCGAAGCCGAGGTTGCGACCGTATTTGACGGCGCGGCGAAGGATGCGGCGGAGGACGTAGTTGCGGCCGTTGTTGCCGGGGAGAATGCCGTCGGCAATCGAGAAGGCGAGGGTGCGGATATGGTCGGCGACCACTCGGAAGGCGATCGCTTCGGTGAGGGCTTGGCTCGGCTCGGTATCGGCGGCGGGGTAGATGTCCTGATAGGTTTTGCCGCTCAGGGATTCGAGGGTGCGGAAGAGGGGCTGAAAAACATCGGTGGCGTAGTTGGTGGGTTTCTGCGAGAAATCGGTGAGGCCTTTGGTGTTTTGGATGATGGAGCAGGCGCGTTCAAAGCCCATGCCGGTATCGACATGCTTGGCGGGAAGATCGGAGAAGGTGCCGTCGGCATTCGCGTTGAATTGAATGAAGACGAGGTTCCAAATCTCGATACAGAGGTCGGAATCCATGTTCACAAGGGCGCCCTTGCTGTCGCCCTCGGGAGTGAGGTCAACATGCAGTTCGGAGCAGGGACCGCAGGGGCCGGTTTCACCCATCATCCAGAAGTTGTCCTTTTTGTTGCCGTTGATGATATGGACCTCGGGGTCGAGCCCTGCTTTCTCAAACAAGACCTTCCAAAGGTCGTAGGCTTCCTGATCGAACTCGGCGGGATCGCCATCGCCGGGCGCGTAAACCGTGGCGTAAAGACGGGCGGGTGGAAATCCCCAAACTTGAGTTAACAATTCCCAACCCCATTCAATCGCCTCCGCCTTGAAGTAATCGCCGAAGGACCAATTCCCGAGCATTTCGAAGAAGGTATGGTGGTAGGTATCATAACCCACGTCTTCAAGGTCGTTATGTTTACCGCCCGCGCGAATGCATTTCTGGGTATCAGCGGCGCGCGGCGGCGAGTAGGGTGCCTTCTCGGTACCGAGGAAGAAAGGCACAAACTGATTCATCCCCGCGTTCGTGAAAAGCAGATTCGGGGAAGTCGGCATAAGGGACGCCGAAGGCACGGAGGTGTGCGCTTTGGATTCAAAAAAATCGAGAAAGGACTGGCGGATCTCAGCGGAGGTCATGGGCAAGGATTATTGAGTTAACCACGAATGGACACGAATAGACTCGAATGTTCAAATGATAAGACGTTCCCACTCAAGTTTTGGGTGCTTGAAGTTTAAAATAAGGCCAACTTTGAGGCCGGTGATTTTTAGATAATTCATCTCGAAAACGCCTCTTGTACAATAGGGCCTTCAAATTCGTGATTATTCGTGTCCATTCGTGGTTAAAATGATTACAGATTTTTGAGTACCGCGGCGCCCATTTTTTTGGTGAAAATGGAATCAAGGAAGGACTGGCGGATCTCAGCGGAGGTCATGGGCAAGGATTATTGAGTTAACCACGAATGGACACGAATAGACTCGAATGTTCAAATGATAAGACGTTCCCACTCAAGTTTTGAGTGCTTGAAGTTTAAAATAAGGCCAACTTTGAGGCCGGTGATTTTTAGATAATTTAGCATCTGAGCCCGCTCATTATTGCCTATCTGGTTTATTGTTTTTATGTCGACCACAACTTCTTTAAAGGCAACGAGGTCAGGGATATATTCACCCACTGGGACAGATTTATAATGAACTTTAAAACGCGGTTGTTGGGAAAAGGGAATCTCACGCAATTTGAATTCAACTGTTAAAGCGTTCTCGTAGGGTTTTTCCAAAAGACCACAGCCCAATTGGTTGGAAACTTCGAAGGCAGCGCCCACGATCGAAAACACTTCTTTTGCGAGAGGGCCTTCAAATTCGTGATTATTCGTGTCCATTCGTGGTTAAAATGATTACAGATTTTTGAGTACCGCAACGCCCATTTTTTTGGTGAAAATGGAATCAAGGAAGGACTGGCGGATCTCAGCGGAGGTCATGGGCAAGGATTATTGAGTTAACCACGAATGGACACGAATAGACTCGAATGTTCAAATGATAAGACGTTCCCACTCAAGTTTTGGGTGCTTGAAGTTTAAAATAAGGCCAACTTTGAGGCCAGTGATTTTTAGATAATTCATCTCGAAAACGCCTCTTGTACAATAGGGCCTTCAAATTCGTGATTATTCGTGTCCATTCGTGGTTAAAATGATTACAGATTTTTGAGTACCGCGGCGCCCATTTCTTGGGTGCCGACTGCCTTGAGGCCGAAGGCGATGTCTCCGGTGCGGACGCCGGAGGTGACGGCGTTTTTAACGGCGGCTTCAATAGCGTCGGCGGCTTCGTTTTCGCCGAAGCTGTAACGGAGCATCATGGCGGCGGAGAGGATTTGGGCGCAGGGGTTGGCGATGCCTTGTCCGGCGATGTCGGGGGCGGTACCGCCGGAGGGTTCGTAGAGCCCGAAGGGCAAGCCGAGGGAATTGTTTTGCGCGCCGAGACTGGCGGAGGCGAGCATCCCGAGGGAGCCGCAGATCACACCCATTTCATCAGAGAGAATATCGCCGAACATATTCTCGGTGAAGAGGACGTCGAATTGGTTGGGGTCACGCGCGAGTTGCATGGCGGCGTTGTCGACATACATGTGGCTGAGTTCAATCTCAGGGGCGTGCTTCGCGAAGTATTCCGTGACGACCTGCCGCCAGAGGACGGAAGTTTCGAGAACATTGGCTTTATCAACGGAGCAGACTTTGCCGCCGCGGGCCTTGGCGGTATCGATTGCGACTTGGGCGATGCGCTCGATTTCGCTGGTTTGATAGACCATCGTGTCGATTGCTTGTTGTTCGCCGTTCTCAAGGGTGGTGGTGGCTTTGGGTTGCCCGAAATAGATTCCGCCGGTGAGTTCACGGATGCAGACGATGTCGATGCCGTTGGGGATGCGCTCCGCCTTGAGTGGGGAGGCGTCGGTCAATTCGGAATAGAGGAGGCCGGGGCGCACATTGGCGTAGAGTTTGTAGGCTTGCCGGATTGGGAGGAGGGCGGCGCGCTCGGGTTGATCCTTCGGAGGTAGGGTTTCCCATTTTGGGCCTCCAACTGAACCAAAAAGAATGGCTTCACTGGCATCACAGATGTTCTTGGTGACCTCTGGGAAAGCTTCTCCGTGGTTGTCGATGGCGATGCCACCGATGTCAGCGTGCTCGTATTCGAGCGCAAAGCCGAAGGTATCGCCTGTCGCTTTGAGGACATCAAGCGCGACATCCATGACTTCCGGGCCGATGCCATCGCCTGGTAGAACTGCAAATTTCAAAGTTTTCATATAAGATGGGAAATTAAGGAGACTGGATTTCCCACCGTTTGCTTCAAGCCTTTTCGGGAGTCGCTTTGTCGGGATTTGCCGGATGCAAGCTTGACGAAAAGTGATAACGTGGCATGATAACACGATGCGAACGATAGTCGATATACCGGAGTCGGTGCTCGCAGTTTTGGATTCAGAACGTGAGGAGCGCGGTTGTTCGCGTGCGGCGCTCATTCGTGAAGCATTGGAAGCTTACACCGGGGCACTGGCGGTGCAGGACTCGCAGGCCGCATACGGAATTTGGAAAGACAAAAAAACTGATGCTTTAAATTATCAGGCACGCTTGAGGAATGAATGGAAACAGGAATGAGGGCGGTCTTCGACACGAACATCCTCATCGACTATCTGAAGGGCATTCCGCAGGCCGCTGCGGAGGTGGAGCGTTACGAGGAAAAATGGATCAGCGTGATAACTTTCATGGAGGTGCTGGCAGGAGTTGAGTCGCCCGAAGAAGCGGTCATTGTGCGTAGATTCCTCGCGGCTTTTAAAACGATGGAGTTGAATACGGCGGTTTCCGAGCGCGCCGTTCACCTGCGCCGCGAGAAAAAACTCAAGCTACCCGATGCCATCGTCTATGCCTCTGCGCGGCAATTGGGTTGCGCCCTGCTCACGCGCAATGTCAAAGATTTCAAGGCGGAGTGGCCCGACATTCGCGAACCCTATCGCCTCTAGCAAGCCTCGCAAACCCTAATGTTGCACTTGTTTGTTGGGGTCGATTGGTAAGTCATCACATGCGAATTGTTTCCGGGTTTTCGTGGAAAAGCGGCAGGATTGCCGCTTCCACGTATGGCGCTTTAGTGGAAGCGACACTCTTGTCGCTTTGCGTGGCAGGAGAGAAAAAGCGGCAGGATTGCCGCTTCCACGTATGCTGCTTCCACATATGATGCTTTAGTGGAAGCGACATTCTTGTCGCTTTGCGTGGCAGGAGAGAAAAAGCGGTAGTGTCCCTTTTGAGACACCGAACTAGATCGAGTGCACCAGTGGCTCTGGCCCTGTTCCGGGTGCGTAAGCTTTTCAGTCACCCACCTGAGGGCGCACTCTTTTGGCGAACACCGCTCGCGCCTCGCTGGAGACAGTTCTGAAGCGTGTACGATATTCGGGCTAGCCCTGAATCGTTGCCACCAGCGCACCGAGAAAGACGAGTTCGGTCTCGCCGGTGTTGCGGATCGCCTGGGTTTCCCCGTCGCGGGTAATCTGGAGGGTGCCGGGAGTGAAGGCATGTTCCGCGCCATTATCGACCACCACGCCCTCGCCGGAGAGGCAGTAATAGAAATCCTCCTCGCCGTGGTGGGAATGCGACCCCACACTCGCGCCCGGTTCGAGGCGCACCAGACCGACGCTCTTGATGGCGCTCCCGGGGAATAAATCGAGGAGTTTGTGGGCCGTTACCGTGCCGACCCCCTCGCGCACGTTTTCAGCTACTTCCGGTATGACGGCATCTACCTTGATAATCATAGTATTAGTTTAGGCCGAAGCCCCATAAAGGCTATTAAAAACGTACTTAAAAATGGCATGGGCGGAGGGATTCGAACCCCCGACCCTCGGATTAGAAATCCGATGCTCTATCCAACTGAGCTACGCCCACATGCAGTTGCGAGAGTGAGCTATAGCCGCAATTTGGCAAGATTTTCCCTCCTTACGAGCATCGGATTTATACATCCGATGTTTCCGGCTCAATGCTTCGCATTGACCGGCGCTGTCGGCGCTCCGCGCCTCGAACCTATCCAACTGAGCTACGCCCACATGCAGCTGCGAGAGTGAGCTATAGCCGCAATTTGGCAAGATTAAGTCGGCGGCAAGTCTGGGTTGAATCTTGCTATGTTAGCAATCCGTCGGCTTTGAGGCGTTCGATCAATTGCAGGGCGATGCCGGCGCGGTTGAGCAGGTAAAGGTGGAGACCGGGGGCGCCGTGCTGCAGCAATTCCCGGGCTTGCTGGTGGATCCAATCGAGTCCGGCCGCTTCCACCGCGTCGGGGTCGTCTCCGGCGGCGGCGAGGGCTTGATCCAGTGCCTCGGGGAGGACCGCCTCGCACATCGCGCAAAAGCGCTGGGCTTGTTGGCGGGAGGTGATGGTCAGGAGACCGGGGAGAATCGGAACTTCGATGCCGATGGCGCGGCAGCGATCCACGAAGTTGTAATAGACCTGATTATCGAAGAAAAGCTGGGTTGTGATGAAGTCCGCGCCGGCGTCGACCTTGCGTTTGAGGTTTTGCAGATCGGTCTCCAAATCGGGTGCCTGGGGATGTTTTTCCGGGTAACCGGCAACCGCGACCTCACAGTCCGGGTAGTGTTCGCTGATGAGGCTGACGAGTTCGTTGGCGTAGGCGAGTCCGTCGGGGTGGGGGGTGAAGTCTTCGGCATCCTGAGGCGGGTCGCCACGGAGCGCCATGATTTGACTGAGTCCGGCGTCTTTGAATTCGGCGATGATCTGCTTCAATTCACCGCGGGAGTGACCGACGCAGGTGAGGTGGGGCATGATGGTATACCCCAGATCGTCCTTGAGGCGGCGGGCGTATTCAAGGGTACGACTGCGGGTGCTGCCGCCCGCCCCGTAAGTGATCGAAGCAAAATCAGGCTGGATGGAGCGCAGTTCCGAGGCGGCTTGCAGGAGTTGTTCCGCCGCTTTTTCCGATTTGGGCGGAAAAAACTCCACCGAAATGCGCGGCGTGGAGGCGCGGGAGTCGATTGGATGCGTATGGGCCATATTACGTATCAACATATAATGATATCTTGATGCGTAAAGCTAAAAGTCCACTTTGTGCGGGTTTTTAAAAACCGTAGAGTTCAATTCCGAGTCGGGCAGCATCGGCGCAGAGTTGTTCCTTGTTGAGGAGGATAACGCTCCCGGCTTTAAGGGCGGCGGTAAGGATGCCGCTGGCGTGCATGACTTCGAGGGTACGGGATCCAAAGACCGGCACGTCGAAACGATAGTCCTGTTCGCGTTTGACGGTTTTTACGAAGATCAGGCCTTCAGTTTTAAAAGCACCGGCGCGTTGCAGCATGGGGTCGGTGCCCTCATAGGCCTCGACCGCGAGCACGGTGCCTTTGCGCACCACGCAGCCTTGACCGATGTCGAGGTCGGCTGCGCCCTCGGCAATGCGAATGCCGTGTTCGAGGTATTCAAGGGGTGCCTTCAATTTACCGGGCGTCATGAGTCCGGGGCTGGCGAGTTGGTCATCGAGACCCGCGCGGGCGTCGAGCATCTCAATGCCGATTTTTTGAATTTCTGCAGCGATCGCGCCGAAGATGGTTTCGGCATTGCGCACCTTGAGGCTGTTTAAAATCGCAAGGGCCTTGAGGTCGGGATGCAGACCGTGAAAGAGCCGTCTGGGGGTCACTTGTCCCGCCATCATGGCGTAGCGGCATTCGAGTTTGCCGAGGGCTTTGAGCAGTTTGCCGAGCTGACCGACTTTAACGGTGGCGCGTTCATGGGCATCAAAGGAATCGATGAGGCTGGATTCGGTTTCGCCCTCAAATGCGATGAGACGAATCGGGAGGCCCATCGACCGAAAACGCTCCGCTACGATGATGGGGTAGTCGCCCTTGCCCGCAATCAATCCAAGGGGTTGACCATCGAAGTCAGGTGGCAGGAATTGGGAAGACATACGGCTCAGGGTAGTTGGGAAGATTTGAATGAGAAAGGCCGCGCGGGCTCTTGTTCGTGGTAGTCATCCGAGACCAGCAAGAGCGCTTGGGGCTCGGCCTGCCCATTGACGCTGCGGTAGATGACGCGTTTGCGCGCAAAACTGACGGCATCGGCGAGGCGGCGGGCGAGCACTTCCTTTTTATCGACGGTGCCGCTTTCGGTGACGATGCCGCGCGCCGCGCTTTGTTCACTGATGCGGACGCTTTGCGGATGGGCGATAAATTCGCGCTCTTCCCCGTCCGGATAATAAAAGGTCAGGGTTCCCTCATAGGCGGAAATGTTCATGCCGAGGGGGTTGATGGATAGCACCGAGGTCGTGGAATGGACGCGCAGGTGACCACTATTCATTGCTATTTTCAAGTTGGACAAGGGCGAGATGTGGTCGCAACTCAGGCCCATCGTGCCTTCAATCAAGTGGATTTGCAGATTTGAAATCGTGGGTTCATGTTCGAAGCTATGACTTTCCGGACCAAAGGGGATTTGTCGGAAGTTTTGGATATCGATATGGGTGTTTTCGCTAAGGGCGATTGCGACGCCATTGCTGAGGACGAGAAAGAGGGTGCTGTCTTTTTTGGTCTTAAGAGTCAATCCATCGACCGAGTGACTTTCGTGTAATCCCAAGGTCAGTTTTTTGCCCTCCTCGTTGCGGACTTCCACGGAACCACGCATGCTGGTGACGAAGCCGAATCCGGGTTGCATCTCCAGCGCGCTAAGTACGCTTGTGGCGGTCAATGCGAGAAGGAGGTATAGCGTGAAGCGCGGCATGATGATTGAGGGATGGAATATTAATTTGCTACCAGATTAACAATTTTTCCGGGGACGTAAATCTCGCGTCGCAGGGTTTTTCCCTCGAGTATGGTGAGCACTTTGGGGTGGGACTTGGCGGCGGCGAGCGCACCGGCTTCATCAATGTCAGCGGGGAGCTCGGCGTCGCCGCGGTATTTTCCGTTGACCTGAAAAACGATTTTGACGCGATCCTGAACCAGTTGCGCGGGGTCGTGTACGGGCCAGCGGGTGTGGGCGATGCTCTCGCGGTGACCGAGTCGTTCCCAGAGTTCCTCCGCGATGTGAGGGGCAAGGGGCGCGAGCAATTGGAGCAGCGATTCGACCGCCTGACGGGGAAGGGGTTCTGCTTTGGATAATTGGTTCACGCAAATCATCATTTGCGATATCGCGGTATTAAAGGAGAGCGCCTCGTAATCCTCGGTCACTTTTTTGATGGTGGCGTGAAGGGTGCGGGCAGAGTCCGCATCGAGTTCGGCGGAATCGACACCCCGCAAGGCTCCGTCCTCGCGGAGCACCAGGCGCCAGACCTTCCGCAGGAAGCGGGCGATGCCCTCGATGCCTTTGGTGTTCCAGGGCTTGCTGGCTTCGAGGGGCCCGAGGAACATGAGGTAGAGGCGCAGGGCATCGGCGCCGTAGCTTTCGATGATGGTCTCAGGGTTGACGACATTGCCCCGGCTTTTGGACATTTTTTCGCCGTCTTCTCCGAGAATGATGCCTTGGTGGAAGAGTTTTTTAAAGGGTTCGGGGTCGCTCACCACGCCGAGGTCGTAGAGCACCTGATGCCAGAAGCGCGCGTAGAGGAGGTGGAGCACGGCGTGCTCCGCGCCGCCGATGTAGAGATCGGGGCCGCCCCAGTATTTTTCCTTTTCCGGATCGACCGGTGCCTTATTGTTCTTGGGATCGATGTAGCGCAGGTAATACCAGCAGGAACCCGCCCATTGCGGCATGGTATTGGTTTCGCGGGTGGCTTTTACCCAGCCCTCCTTCGGTTCGGTGCCGGTCTCGCCGCTCGCGGGGTCGAGATAAACGGCGAGCCAGTCGTCCGCCTTAGCGAGGGGGCTTTGTCCGTCCGGGGACGGGGTATAGCTTTCAACCTCCGGTAATTCCAGAGGGAGTTGATTCTCGGGCAAAACAAGGGCACAGCGTTCCTCGCCGTCAATCCTGGCGGTGACGGGTTCGCCGGACGGCTTCAGGGCGGCATCGATCTTTTCGTAGTCTTCCGGAGCTACCCAGAGCACCGGGAAGGGCTCGCCCCAATAGCGCTGACGCGAGAAAAGCCAGTCGCGCAATTTGTAGTTTATCTCAGCCCGCCCGCGTCCTTCGTTCGACAGTTGTTCGATGACGGCCTCTTTTGCAGTCTCGGAATCCTGACCATCCAAAGAACCGGATTGCATGAGTTTGCCCGGGCCGGTGTAAGCTTCGATCAGCGCCCCCCCGGCGTCTTTTTTGGCCGCGCCGTCATCCTCGATCACTTGAATGATTTCGAGGTCAAAGGCTTTGGCGAATTCAAAGTCGCGGGTATCGTGCGCGGGAACCGCCATGATCGCACCCGTGCCGTAAGTCATCAATACGTAGTCCGCGACCCAAATGGGGATCGATTTTCCGTTGAGGGGATTGGTGGCGGTCGCGCCGGTCCAGACCCCCGATTTTTCCTTGCTCAATTCAGCGCGTTCCAGATCGGACTTGCGTTTGGCTTTTTCAACATAGGCCTGAACCGCTTCGCTTTGATCGGGGGTCGTGATGGCATCGAGGAGGGGGTGCTCGGGCGCGATGACCATATAGGTCGCGCCGTAGAGCGTGTCCGGGCGGGTCGTGAAGACTTCCAGTTGTCCTTGGTCGCCGTCGATTTCAAAGGTGATTTCCGCGCCCTCGGAGCGCCCGATCCAGTTTTCCTGGAGGCGTTTGGTGGAGTCGGGCCAGTCGAGATCCTTGAGTCCGGCGATGAGGCGCTCGGCGTAGGCTGTGATGCGGAGTACCCATTGGCGGATGGGGCGGCGCTCCACCGGGAAATTGCCGCGCTCGGAGCGTGGACCCTCGGGGGTATTGAGCACTTCCTCATTGGCGAGCACCGTGCCCAGTTCGGGACAGAACCAGACCGGTTTCTCGTCCACGTAGGCGAGCCCCTTTTTGAAAAGCTGACTGAAGATCCATTGAGTCCAGCGGAAGTATTCGGGATCGGTGGTATTGATTTCGCGTTCCCAGTCGTAGGCAAAGCCGAGTTGGGTGAGCTGTTCGGTAAAGCGGGCGACGTTGGTCTTTGTGGTTTCGCGGGGATGTTGGCCGGTCTTGATGGCGTATTGCTCGGTGGGCAGACCAAATGCGTCCCAGCCCATCGGGTGGAGGACATTATAGCCGCAGGCTTTCTTGAAGCGCTTGAGGGCATCGCTGGCGGTGTAGCCCTCGGGGTGACCGATGTGCAGCCCCGCGCCGGAGGGGTAGGGAAACATGTCCAACACATAAAAGGTCGGCTGGTCTGCGAAATCCTGAGCGCGATAAGTATGCTGTTGAGCCCAATAGTCTTGCCACTTGGGTTCAATTTCCGAGAAAGAGTAATCGTTGCGGTTGGAAGCCATAATCAGAGAATCCGCAATAAAGAGCGATCCCTGCCAAGGCGTCAACGCCTCAAAATTACCGCTTGCCCGGAGCGCTTTTCGTTTGAAACCCGCTCCGATCATGGGTTTATTCATAAAACGATGCGCTTTATGAAAACAACTTGGGTCGCCGGTCTGTGCGTTTGGGGGATGGTAGTCCTGCAGGCGGAGGAAACCGTCAAGAGCCCGCTTGAGACGGTGGGCCGCCAGGCGGGAGCGATTCAGGAAAAACGCGCCCCGGTGAAGCAGTGGAGTTCCGGAGCAGCACTTCCCCTGACGGATAAACGCATCTCAATGGATCAATGGTCCAAGCATTTCAGTTCGGTGGGCAGCAAGCGTGCCCCGATTGAGATGAAGTCGGGGGAGCGCCGCACCGTTCAGACCGAACGCAAAACATTCCCGATCCGCAGCCGTGAAATGTCCCGCATGGATCAGCAGATGGCCGACATTGAAGGCGAGGCGCGCATCGGAAAAAAAGATACACCGCTGCTTTTGCGGGACCACCAGGTTTATGCCATGATGCTTCAGGGAAAAGCCTTCGAGGAGGAGATGGGTAAACAATTGAGTTTGCGTGATTTAAACCGTTTTCAATTTCGCCGCAATCGCAGTGATGCGGCGGTGCCGGTCAAGCAGGCGGGCAGCGGGGAGCGTTAAACTGCCCTTGGGCGTCGTTTTTTTCTTTGAAGCGGCGAGAAAGCTCGTAATAAATGCGCCCTATGCAGCACTTACGCCCTCTAGTATTGTTTCTCATATTATCTTTGCTCGCCTCGTCGGTTCTCTGCGCGGGTGGTAAACCCGCCGGTGCCGTCGAGTCGGCACTGCCCAAACCGCTCGACCAATATTCAGAGGTCGAAGCTGGCTATGCCGCTGAAATCGGGATCGCCACGGACGAACTGAGCCTCATGCAGCGCTTGAGTGCGCGCGCCGTTGATGACCCCATGAATTGGATCGCGACCCTTATTTTCTTCCTCGCGATCATCCACACCTTCGCGGCGGGCCCGCTCATGAATCTCGCCCACAAGGTAGAACATCGCCACCAACAAATGATCGAGGCAGACCCTCGTCGCTATCACGGCGGTAAAGCCCCGGTTAGTTTCAAAGCCACCGCCCTGCATTTCCTGGGTGAAGTGGAGGCTATTTTTGGAATCTGGGTGATCCCATTGCTATTGGCGATGACGCTGACTTATGGTTGGCATGATGCCGCTGCCTATATCGACACCCGCAATTTCACAGAACCGCTCTTCGTGGTGGTGATTATGGCGATCGCCGCATCACGCCCGGTGGTGGTGTTTGCGGAGGGCGCCCTCCGCTCGGTGGCATCAATCGGGAAACAATCCCCCGCCGCATGGTGGCTCTCCATTCTCATCATCGCGCCGCTCTTGGGTTCCTTTATCACGGAACCCGCCGCAATGACGATTGCCGCGCTCTTGCTGGGCCAACAATTTTATCATTACAACCCCTCCAATACCTTTAAATACGCCACCCTCGGCTTGCTCTTTGTTAATATCTCGGTCGGTGGAACCCTCACGCACTTCGCCGCTCCGCCGGTGCTCATGGTCGCGGGGAAATGGGACTGGAATATGCCCTTCATGTTTACGCACTTCGGCTGGCGCGCGGTTCTGGGTATTCTGGTGGTAACCGCGATCTATTTCCTGATCTTCCGCAAAAACTTCGTGCATTTGAAGGAGAAAGCGGAGGCCGAGAAAGCCAACCGAACTCAGGAACCGGTGGAGCCGGTGCCTGCGTGGATCGTGGGCATCCACCTCGCATTTTTGGCTTGGACGGTTTTCACGCTCCATCACCCCGCGCTTTTCATCGGCGGCTTCCTCATCTTTGTCGCCTTCAATATCGCGACGGTACATCACCAATACGCCATTAGTCTCAAAGGCCCCATCTTAGTGGGCTTCTTCCTCGCGGGACTCGTTACGCATGGCGGGATGCAGGGTTGGTGGATCGCGCCGGTCCTATCCTCCCTTGGGGAAATTCCACTCTTTATCGGTGCCACCGTATTGACGGCCTTTAATGACAATGCCGCCATTACCTTCCTCGCGGCGCAGGTACCCGCTTTCGCAAATGGAGTGGATGGCGCAACCGCGCTGCAATATGCGGTCGTCGCGGGAGCAGTAAGCGGGGGCGGTTTAACGGTGATCGCGAATGCGCCGAATCCCGCCGGTCAAAGCATCCTCAGCAAATATTTCTCCGGAGGGGTCTCACCCTTGAAGCTTTTGCTGGGAGCGCTCTTTCCGACCCTCGTGATGGCGGTGATGTTCATGGTGCTGCCTCATTAAGCGCAGAACGCGCCATTGCTCAGGCCGCGTCCGATTTGTTCCACTGGCAATGGTGGCGGTTGGCGGCGACGCGCTCATAAACCGCGTCGCGCAACGCCTGCGGTATAAGCCGAATGACACGCGCCAAGCAGCGCCAGAATACGCCGACCTCGCTCAAGGCGCGCAGCACCGCATCCGAACGCACCAGCAATTCCGGGGGGTCGGCTTCGCTCAGATAAACCGCGGTCTTCAAATCCGTTGTCAAATCGACCGGTAAGCGCGCGGCGGCCTCGGGGCTTTGCAGGGCGCAAAATTTCAGGCGTCCCTGCTTGTCGCGGCGCCGCAAAAAATCGACTGCACCGGCGCACAAGCCGCATTCGCCATCATAAAAAAAGGTCCCTCCCATCCCGCAAAGATAGGGCATCGCCTTGAATTGTCCAACCCCGCCGTTATTTTCACGGCTTCCGCTTGCAGAACCCCGTTTGCTCGACACCCTCAGTTGGGTGGAGTTTAAATTACAAAGTGCATACTCACCGCAGGGGGATCAACCCGAGGCGATCCAAACCCTTGTGCAGGGCGCAAGGGCAGGGCAGGCGCGCCAAACCCTCCTGGGGGTGACCGGATCCGGCAAAACCTTTACGATGGCAAACGTCATTCAGGAACTCCAGCGACCCGCCCTCATTATCTCCCATAACAAAACCCTCGCCGCCCAACTCTACTCTGAATTCAAAGCCTTCTTTCCCGACAACGCCGTCGAGTATTTCGTCAGTTATTACGACTACTACCAACCCGAGGCATACATCCCGCAAACCGATACCTATATCGAGAAGGACTCCTCCATCAATGAGGAGATTGAACGCCTGCGCATCGCGGCCTCCTCCTCCCTCATAAGCCGTCGCGACGTTATCGTGGTGGCATCGGTCTCCTGCATCTATGGCCTCGGTTCGCCCGAGGATTTTAAGGACATGATGCTCCCGCTCACCCCCGGAATGGAAATCTCCCGCGACGACCTCCTCGAACGCCTCGTTGAAATCCTCTACAACCGCAACGACATCGATTTCAAACGCTGCACCTTCCGGGCGCGGGGCGATGTCGTGGATGTCTTCCCCGCCTATCTCGAGACCGCCATCCGAATCGACTTCTGGGGCGATGAGATCGAATCCATTCGCGAACTGGATCCCCTCACCGGGGAGACCGGTGCCGCCCTTGAGCAATTCCATCTATACCCCGCCACGCAGTATGTCACCCCCAAGGATAAAATCAAAAAAGCGATTCAGGGGATCCGTGCCGAACTCGACCAACGGGTCGCGTGGTTCGAGTCGGAAAACCGCCTCCTCGAAGCGCAGCGCATCAAAATGCGAACCGAGTATGATATCGAATTGCTTCAGGAGATGGGCTTCTGCACCGGCATCGAGAATTATTCCCGTTACCTCGCCGACCGCAAACCCGGCGAGCGACCCTTTTGCCTCGTGGATTTCTTCCCGGATGATTTCCTCCTTTTTGTCGATGAAAGCCACGCCACGCTCCCGCAGGTGCGCGCCATGTATAATGGCGACCGCGCCCGCAAGGAACGCCTCGTCGATTACGGCTTCCGCTTGCCCTCCGCCCTCGATAACCGCCCCCAAACCTTTGAGGAATTTGAATCCATCACGGGGCAGACGATCTATGTTTCCGCGACCCCCGCGAAGCATGAAATGGAAGTCTCCAAAACCGTCGCGGAGCAGGTCATTCGTCCCACCGGACTCCTGGATCCGGAACTCGAGATCCGCCCCATCAAGGGTCAGGTCGAGGATGTGATGGGGGCGGTGCGCGATGCCACTGCCGCCGGCGAGCGAACCCTCATCACGACCCTCACCAAGCGCATGTCCGAGGACCTCTCGGAATACCTGCGCGAAGCGGGCCTCAAGGTTGAATACCTCCACAGTGATATCGATGCGATTGAACGGGTTGAAATTCTGCGTCGGCTCCGCAAGGGCGATTTCGATGTATTGGTGGGGGTGAATTTGCTCCGCGAGGGGCTCGACCTCCCGGAAGTGGCCCTTGTGGCGATCCTCGATGCCGACAAGGAGGGCTTCCTCCGCAGTGCCACCAGTTTGATTCAGACCGCGGGCCGTGCCGCGCGGCATGTCAAGGGCCGCGTCCTGCTCTACGCCGATGTTATTACCGATTCGATTCGTCAAACCCTCGACACCACCGCCTACCGCCGCGAGAAACAGTTGGCCTATAATACCGAACACAAGATCATCCCCCGCAGTGTGGAGCGCGGGCTCGACGAAAGTCTGCAAGCCCCCGGTAAAAAATACGACGAGGAAACCGATGCCAACGATTTGGTGGAGGAGGGCGATGGACGCGATCGCGCCGCCGTGATTGCGGAACTGGAGGAGGAAATGCTGGAGGCCGCCCGCAACCTCGCCTTCGAAAAAGCCGCCATCATCCGCGACCAGATCGAACAACTACAAGGTGGCGCCGATCAAGCGCCGTCTCCTGCCGGGAAATCCAAAAAAGGCCGCAAACGCTCCGGGATATACAACGCCGCCGGTCTTCCAAAAAAACGGAAACGCTAGCGCGATAGCCGAACGCTGAAGCTTAACCACGAATAGAAACGAATAAGCACGAATGGGATTAAACGTGGAAGCGACAATCCTGTCGCTTTTCGTGGTATCGGAAAGCAGTAGCGCGATAGCCGAACGCTGAACCTCGAACATTGAACACCGAACGTTGAAGGTTTACCACGAATAGAAACGAATAAGATTAAACGTGGAAGCGACAATCCTGTCGCTTTTCGTGCGGTCGGAAAGCAGTCGGGGAGGTCGAACGCCGAAGGTTAACTACGAATAGAAACGAATAAGATTAAACGTGGAAGCGACAATCCTGTCGCTTTTCGTGGCTTGAAAAGCAGTAGCGCGATAGCCGAACGCTGAATCTCGAACATTGAACCTCGAACATTAAACACCGAACACTGAAGGTAACCACGAATAGAAACGAATAAGCACGAATGTGCCAGTTTGTTGCAATTGAAACCACGCAGTAGGCAGCCGCTGATTCTCAGCCGTTCATATCGGCTGGAAGCGTTCTTATTGGCCCAGCAGGACCAACTCGTCGCGGTGAATCACCACTTCGGCGCTGGTCTTTCCCTCGTCCAGCATCGTTTGCAGACTCGGGCGACCGATTCGGCTGAGGCCCTGAGCGATTCCCTTGCCGTCCGCATCCTCGACATGTACCAGATCCCCGGCTTCAAACTCGCCCTCGCATTCAACAATGCCAACTGCGAGCAGGCTTTTGCCCCCGTTTTGGACTGCCTCAGCGGCACCGGCATCAATGCAGAGGGTGCCATTTACCTGATCCAGAATCGCAATCCAGCGTTTGTGAGCCTGAACCGGTTTTTCGCTGGGCGGAAAGAATGTCCCCACCGCTTCGCCCGCCAGGAGTTGATCGACCAGGCGGTCGTTCTCGCCACTCGTGATAATAACACCACAGCCCGCGCGTTGTGCGATCTTGGCGGCGGAGAGTTTGCTGACCATTCCACCCACCGAGGTCGTTTGTTGGGTGCCCTTCGCCATCGCCTCGATTTCAGGCGTGATCGTGGGCACTTCCGGAATCACCGCACCGCCATGCTCCAGATCCATCAGTCCGGGAATGTTGGAAAGGATGCAGAGCCGGTCGGCATGCATCACGCTTGCCACCAGCGCCGAGAGGGTGTCGTTGTCGCCAAATTGGATTTCGCTCGCGCTGACGGTGTCGTTTTCGTTCACCACCGGAACGATCCCGCGCTGCAGCAATTGCTCGAGGGTGTTGCAAATGGCATTGTGGCGGTGACGGGTCCGCAAGTCCTCCCGCGTCAAAAGTATTTGCGCCACCGTCAGGCCCTGCGGGTCAAAGCCCTGCTGCCAGGTATTGATCAGAATGGTTTGCCCGATCGAAGCGCAGGCCTGCAAGGTCGCCAAATCCTTGGGACGGGTCTCCAGACCGAGTTTCCCCATGCCCAATCCAATCGAGCCGGAACTCACCAGCACCACTTCCATGCCCTGCTCCCGCAGTTGCCCCACTTGCCGGCACAGGGTCGCAATGCGCGTCGTGTCGAGTTGCCCAATCCCGGAGGTGAGCACGCCGGTGCCCAGTTTGATGACGACCCGTTTTGACTGTGAGAAAGCGTTCAAAATAACTATGCCAATGCCAATGGCGTGACCCGCCTTAGACCGATTTTAAATCCGCCTCCTTCTTCGCCAATTGTTCATTGATTTTGGCAATGAACGCGTCGTGCTCGTTTTGGATGTCCTTCTCGTGGCGTTTCACATCATCCTCCGAGAGACCGTCCTCTTTGGCGGCTTTCAGGAGGTCGAGGGCGTCGCGACGCGCCTGCCGGACCCGCACGCGGCCGTCTTCCGCCATCCCGCCCGCCTGCTTGGCGAGGTTTGCGCGGCGCTCACCGGTCAATTCCGGTACCGGTACCCGCAGGATGCCGCCGTCCACCAGCGGATTGAATCCGAGGTTCGCATCGATGATCCCTTTTTCGACCTCGCGCACCACGCTCTTGTCCCAGGGTTGCACCATGATAGTGCGGGCGTCGGGGGTCGTGACGGCCGCCACTTCCTTCAGCGAGACCGTGCTCCCGTAGGCGTCCACCTTCACACTGTCCAGCATCGCCGGACTGGCCTTGCCGGTGTGGAGGCTGCCAAATTGACTTAAGGTATACTCGATGGCCTTTTCCAGATCGGCTTTGAGTGCGGCGAGGATTTCTTTGGGTTCCATGATTACTTATCGGTTAATATTTAAAAAGGGTAGGGTTTGGGAAATTCCTAATCGTCGACCCGCGTGCCGATCGACTCGCCCATCACGGCGCGGTAAATCGAGCCGGGTTCGCGCATACTGAAGACCAAGACCGGCATCTTGTTTTCCATGCAGAGCGAGAAGGCCGTCGAATCCATTACGTTCAACTGCTCGCGCAGCGCGTCGATGTAGCGCAGGCTTTCGTATTTCACCGCGTCCTTGTGCTTCGCCGGATCCTTGTCGTATATGCCGTCCACCTTCGTGGCTTTCATCAGCATATTCGCCCCGATTTCACTCGCCCGCAAGGCCGCGCAGGTGTCGGTTGAAAAATACGGATTCCCGGTGCCCCCCGCGAAAATCACGACCCGTCCGCGTTCCAAATGCCGCGTGGCACGACGCACAATGAAAGGTTCCGCCAGTTTATCCATCGGGATCGCACTCTGCAGACGCACCGTCACCCCCATTTTCTCGAGGCAATCCATGATCGCCAGGCCGTTGATCACGGTCGCCAGCATCCCCATATAATCACCGGTGGTGCGATCCACCCCCTTCAACTCCGAACCACTCAGGCCCCGGAAAATATTTCCACCGCCGATCACCAGACCGACCTGCACCCCGATATCGTAAACCTTTTTAACCTCCGTGCATATTTCCGTCAAAATCGCCGGACTGATCGGTTCGCCGTCCTCCGTATTTCGCAGGACTTCACCGCTCAGCTTCAGAACGATACGTTTATATTTCGGTTTGGGTTTTTCGGAATCACTGGCACTCATTAAAAGGGTGTTAAACGCCCAAAACACCCCCGCGTCAATCCAAGGCTTTCACACTCCTCAAGAAAACGCTCAGTCCTTTTTTCAAAAAATCAACTCACCCCGTGGGCACAGCATCAAAGTAACCCACGCGCCAAGCAATAGCATGTGTACCAGTGATGCCGTTTTAGGGGTGGGAAAGTGGGAAGGTGGGAAAGTGGGAAGGTTAGGGAACTTTGAACATTGAACATCGAACATTGAACGTTGAAGGGATTTAGTGGTTGGAAGGTTAGGGAACTTTGAACATTGAGCATCGAACGCTGAACATCGAACTCACCACAGAGGCAGCGAGTACACGGAGTGGTGATGCAGCATATTTCAAACATTCCCACTTTTCCACCTTCATACCTTCCCACCACTAAATCGCTTCAGCGTTCGGGGTTCGATGTCGGACGTTTTCCGGTGCGCTGCACTGAGGCCAGCTTAGCTGGCGACCGCTAATGGGCGCTAATTTTCGCTTATCCTTAAAGCAAAAATATTAGTGTTTATAAGCAAAGATAAGCGGTTCCCGGCTCTGCCGGGTTCGTGGTTTTTGTGTCGTTCGTGGTTCCATTTCCCAACCTTCCTGCTCCTCTTCGCGGGCAATGCTTTATTCGCGTGATCGGCGTGATTCGTAGTTTCCTATAATCTGCCCTTAGGCCAGCTTAGCTGGCGACCACTAATGGGTGCTTATATCCACTAATGCTAAAAACAATACGATAAAAATATTGGTGTTTATAAGCGAAGATCAGTGGTTCCCGGCTCAGTCGGGTTCGTGTTTTTCGTGTCGTTCGTGGTTTCATTTCCTAACCTTTCAGCTCCCCTTCGCGTACCTTCGCGGGCAATGCTTTATTCGCGTGATCGGCGTGATTCGTAGTTTCCTACAATCTGCCCTGAGGCCAGCTTAGCTGGCGACCGCTAATGGGCGCTTATATCCACTAATGCTAAAAACAATACGATAAAAATATTAGTGTTTATAAGCGAAGATAAGCGGTTCCCGGCTCTGCCGGAAAAGTAGAAGATGTCCATTGAGCCTTCACGGTGCCGATCCAACAACCCACAACTTGCAACGTGCGCCTCTTTTGTTTCATTCGTGGTTTGTTTTTTGCGCTAAATGGTTCAGGCTGGGTGGATGTTGATTGTGCGCCAATGCTGGATCTTGTTGCTACTGACTTTGGGGGGCAGTGTGTTGTCGGTTTTAGTGGGCTGGTCACCGGTGCCGTGGGCGGCGGGTGAATGGGTGGACAAGGAGGAGATTTCAGTGTCGGCGGCGCGGGGGCAGGCGGTGCTGTGGGTGGATGCGCGGACTGCGGCTGAGTATGCGGAGGGGCATGAACCGGGTGCGATTCATTTGAATGAAACGAATTGGGGAACGGGGGTGATGGAATTGATGATGGTTTGGCTGGAGGAACCGAGGGTGATGGTGGTGTATTGCGCGGAGGCGGGCTGTGGGTCGAGTAAGCGATTGGCAATGCGTTTGCGGGAAGCGGTGACGGGAGCGGAGGTTTATTGGTTGAAGGGTGGCTGGGAGGCCTTGCAGGAATGAAGCCGAGGTTTTGGATAGGCTTGCTTTTGCGGGTGGTGCTGGGGGTGGCGTTTGTGTGGGCGGCGGCATCGAAGTTGCGCGATCCGCTGGCGTTTGCAACGGCGGTGGAATCCTATCAGGTGGTGGGAGCGGACTGGGCGCGCTGGGTGGCGTTGGGTTTGCCCTGGCTGGAATTGTGGGCGGGGCTGGGTCTCTTGTTTCCGGGTGTGCGGCGGGGGAGTGCCTGGGTGATCGGTCTGCTTTTGTTGTGCTTTATGGGTCTGCACCTGAGCGCGTGGCTACGGGGTCTGGAGGTTGACTGTGGATGTTTTGGATCGATGGGTTTGATGGCGCCTTATGCGGTTTTGTTGGTACGGAACGGTCTGTTGCTCCTGGGGGCGGTGATTTTGATTTGTTGGGATGGTGAGCGGGGGATTGAAGGCGAGGTGGAGCGTTGAAGCGGTATGGATGGATGCTTTTGATGGTCCTAGTTCTTGCGGGTCTGGCATCGGCTGCGCCAGAAGTGGAATTGGAATGGGAACGGACTGAGACGGAAGTGGAAATGGGGCCGGGGGATGCGGAGGTGCGGGTGGAATACCGCGTCAGGAACACGGGCGCTGCGGAGTTGCGGTTTAATCGGGTGGAGAGCAGTTGTGGTTGCACGGCTGCTTTGCCGGCGAAGCGGGTGCTGGCTGCGGGGGAATCGACGGTTGTGGCGGCGGTTTTCGAGAAGGGTAAACGGCAGGGGCGGAATGAGAGTGTGCTGCGGGTTTTTCTCGAGGGGATGCCGGAACCGGTGGCGTATTTGAAATTAGCGGTGAATATTGTGGAGGCGATGCAGTTGCAGCCGGAAATCCTTTATTGGAAGCGCGGGGCGGTGGGGCCACGGGAGGTGCGGGTACAGTTGCATCCCGATCATGCGGTGAAGCTGGGTGCGCTGGGCTTCAATGGGGAGGTTTTGCAGGTAAAGGCCGCGCCCGATTCACAAAAGTCGGGGCAGTATGTGTTGATGGTGGAACCGGTCGCTTACGGTGCGGGAATGCGGGAAAAAGTGGTGGTCAGGGCGTTGAATTCCTCGGGTATGGTAGTCGGGGAAAAGACTTTGTTTGTCTTCGTGCAACCTTAAAGGCTTGGCTCGGATGCGCTTCCGGGGTCGCGGTCGGTTTGGATTCCAGACATGGGGTATTTGGAGCATCCATGCTTGAAATCGGATGGTTCCAAGCTATGTTTTGGACATTCTCAAGTTGTTAATATCGGCAACACGCAGCATTTCAGTCAACACCCCAAAAGTCATGAGTCTTTCACGTCGCAACTTCCTCAAATTTTCACTTGGATCGGCTGCGGCTTTAAAGAGCAGCACGGCCTGGGCGGAAGCCGCCGCTAAGGTGGTGATTCCGAAGCGGAAATTTGGCCGCCACGCCGACATGTTGACGGTGGTGGGTTTCGGAGGGCACACGCTGTATATGGCGGGCTCGCAAAAAGAGGCCAATGCGATCGCGCACCGCGCGCTGGATCTGGGGGTGAATTTCTTTGAGAATGCCTGGGATTACCATGGCGGGAAAGCTGAGGAATACATGGGTGAAGCGTTGAAGGGGAGGCGGGACGAGATCTTCCTGATGACGAAATTTTGCAATTACCACAGTGATCATTACACCCCGGATGTGGCGGGTGCAATGCGGATGCTGGAGGATTCCCTGCGCCGCCTGAAGACGGATCACTTGGATCTATGGATGCTGCATCATGTGAGCAAGGACGATGCCCATGATGCTTATCGCAAAGAGGGCGCGATCGAAGCGCTGGAGTTGGCGAAGCAGCAGGGCAAGATTCGCTACACCGGGTTTACGGGTCACACCGATCCCAAGGTTCATCGCGATATTATTGAGGGGGGTTATCAATGGGACGCGACGCTGATGCCGGTCTCGGTGGTGGGTGCTTTGCAATCCCGCGCTTTTGAAAACGAAATCATGCCCTTGTGTGAAAAGCATGAAATCGCGGTCTTGGGCATGAAGGGATTTGGCGGGAGCCGTCGCACCCATCTGCACGAAACGACCAATGCCCAGGAAGTCTTGCAGTATTCTTTGAGTTATCCGCAGGTCTGCTGTCACGTGGTCGGAGCAGACAAGGTAGAATACGTCGATCAGGCGGTAGCCGGTTGTGCGGCGCAACCCTTCAAGGCCGAGGAACGCGCGCGCTTTGCGGTGAATGATGCGCCGGATTCACCGGACTACGCTGCGCTGCAGCACGGCGCGAAACACTACGAGGCGGACTGCTGTCACCGCAGGCAGCACAATGCCTAAAGCCGATTGATACGGTTGGCGAGGAAGCCCGCGCCGAATCCGTTGTCGATATTGACAACGCTCAGTCCGCTCGCGCAGGAATTGAGCATCCCGAGGAGGGCGGAGAGGCCTTCAAAACTGGAGCCGTAACCGACGCTGGTGGGGACTGCGATAACGGGGGCATCCACGAGTCCGCCCACCACGCTGGGGAGGGCGCCTTCCATGCCCGCCACCACGATGACGACGCGGCAGGCCCGGATCGTATCAACGCTGGCAAGGAGGCGATGGAGACCAGCGACTCCGGCGTCGTAGATTGTTTCAACGGGGTTGCCGTAAAATTCGGCGGTGAGGCGTGCTTCCTCGGCAACGGGCAGGTCGGAGGTACCGGCGCAGACGAGGGCGATTTTTGTAGCGGCGGGCGCCGGGGCGGAATGGAGGCGCGTGAGGATTCGTGCCTGCGGGCAATAGTTGGCATCCGGAAAGGTTTGGCGCAGCGCCTCAGCGCTGGCGGGATCGAGGCGGGTCACGAGGGTATTCTGTTCCCGCTTTGCCATGCTTTGCATGATTTCACGGATTTGGTCGGCGGTTTTTCCTTCACCGTAGATCACCTCGGGGGCCCCGTTGCGTTGCTCGCGGGCGAGGTCGACGCGGCTGTGGCCGAGATCTTCAAAGCCCTGCAATTCGGCGAGGGCGGCGTCGAGGTCGAGTTCGCCGCGTTGGACTTGTTCGAGGATTTCGCGTGCTTTCATGGCTTAGGATTGAGGTTCGTCAAGGAGGGGATCGATTTGGGCGTGGACCCATTCGAGGGATTCTTTTTGCTCGCGGGCGATACGGGCGCAGTCCTCGTATTCGATTTTCCGGTGGGTCGAACCATCGGGACCTTGTGCGGTTTTAACGCGGACCGAACCGAAGGGGGTTTCGAGGGATTGGATTTCGCGTTGAAGGATGGAACGTTCCCAGGGTTTGCGGCGCACGCCAAGGGTCCGGCTATGTTTAAAGAAGCAGGCTTCGACCGATTGGATTTGTTCGGCGGCGACAAGGGCGTGGACAATGGAACCGAGGCGGCCCTTTTTGAAGGTGGCGGGGCTTTGCCAACAATCCACTGCGCCCGCCTCCAGGATCGTCTCGCAGAGAAATGCGATGGCCTCTGCGGTCATGTCATCGATGTTGGCGGCGAGTTCCCAGATCGTTTCAGTGGATTCGAGGGCGGGGCTTTCCCCGGCTGTTTCAAAGAGGGAGAGGTAGAGGGCGTTGGGGAGATTGGGGTCGTCGCGGTGTCCGGTCGCGATGGCGGTTTTGACTTGGGTGCCTTGCAGGCGGGTTCCGAAGGCGCAGGCTTTGCCGATGAGGAGGGTGGCACCGGTCGGGGTGGTGCATTCCTGGTCGGTGGCTCCGGATGTGAAGGGGACGCCTTCGAGGAGTCGAGCGGTGGCGGGCGCGGGGACCGGCATGACGCCGTGGGCGCATTTTACGGTGCCTCCCCCGACCTCGAGGGTGGAGCAGGCAATGCGGTCGATGCCGAGCAAATGCCAGGCGATGGCGGCACCTACGATATCGATAATGGAATCGAGGGCCCCGACTTCATGGAAGTGCACCGCTTCCGGTTCAATGCCATGCACGGCCGCCTCCGCTTCCGCGAGGGCGCCAAAGCAGGCGAGGGCATCCTTTTGGATGGGCGCCGCGAGGGCGCTGGATTCGATGGCCTCGCGAATTTCGCGATAGGTACGGTGATGGGAGTGCCCGGATTCGTAGTCGTGACTGTGCTGGTGGTCGTGATCGTGATCGAGGATGACCTTGCAGCTGAGGCCGCTGATGCCGCCGCGTTGAGTGGTTTCGAATTGGAGCGACCAACCGGTATAGGGGAGTTTGCGCAGTTCGGCTTCGAGGGCGGCGGGGTCTACGCCGAGCGCCACCATTGCAGCGAGATTCATATCGCCGCTGATTCCGGCGGGGCAATGGTAGTGCAAAATACGCATAGGGGTTCTTTTTAATTAAAAGGGTGGTGAGGGCAAGTTGACAGATTGGTTAATGGGTCTTAGCAAAACAACATGAAAGCGCTGGAAGCACTCAAGGCTTGGTATGGGCAATGTCCCGGTGCCTTGGTGGCTTTTTCCGGTGGGGTGGACAGTTCGCTGGTAGCGTATTTGGCGCGGCATTTTTTGGGAAAGGAGCGCGTCCTTGCGGTGATCTCGGCGTCTCCGAGTTTAAAATTGTCGGATCTGGAAGCCGCAAAAAATTTTGCGGGCGGGATGGATTTGCCGCTCCGGGTGATTGCGACTGCCGAAATGGAGAACCCCAATTATTTCGAGAATCCGACCAACCGTTGTTATTTTTGCAAGCACACCCTTTACGATGAAATGCTTGGGTTGGCGGGGGATTATCCGGACTGGTGGGTTTTGAACGGAACCAACACGGATGATACGGGGGATTACCGGCCCGGCTTGGCGGCGGCGGAGGAATTTAAGGTGCGCTCGCCTTTGGTGGATTGCGGGGTGGACAAAGCGGGGGTGCGGGCACTGGCGGAACACTTTAATTTGGTTTGCTGGGATAAGCCCGCGAGTCCATGTTTATCCTCACGGGTGCCCTATGGTGAACGTATAACGATTGAGAAATTGCGTCAGATTGAGGCGGCGGAGGCGCTGTTGACTGAAGCGGGTTTTCGCATCAACCGCGTGCGCCATTATGGCGAGACCGCGCGGGTGGAAGTGGAGGCAGATGCCTTGGATCAATTAGAGACGCAGCGGGAAAAATTGACGGCGGCGATTCAGGGCTTGGGTTTCCGCGAGGTTGAATTCGATGCGGAGGGATTTGTTTCAGGGAAGCTGAACCGCGCAATTTTATCTAGCGGAGAAAAATAACCAGTATAATCGAGAAGACCAGCAGGGCGGCACCGAGGAGTCGCCAGACGAAGAAGGCCGCAACGTCTTCGCCGCGTCCATAGAAACGGTCAATAACAACGGTCCAGATAGCGCGGGAAGCGTAGATAATATTAATCATGACGGCCTGTCCGGTGAGGCCGATGAGGAAGATAACGAAGGTCGTTTGGAATCCCATGATGACGGAACCGAGATACATCGGTTTGCGCGCCTCCGGGGCAGGCGGGGTGAGTTTACCGAGGCAGGGAACAAGGAGCGCAAGGGTAATAAAAAGGGTCGGAGAGAGCCAGCCGATACCGAGTTGGGAACGCGCTTCAACGACGAGGATATCACAGCCTGCGAAAAGGATGCTTGCCCCGGCGGCGTAGGCGGCGGCCTGGCGTCGATTCGTGGAGAGCTTGCGGGGACCGCGTTGAATGAGAATGACGCCGAGGGTGGCGGTTATGGCGGCGGTCCAGAGCCAGGTGTTGAGTTCGGCCTGACCGGTGGCGAAGGAGAAAATCGCGACGAGGAGGGTTTTGAGACCGAGGAGGGGGCCCACGATCGAGAGGTCACCTACTTCAAGGGCTTTGACGGAGAGGATGCGTCCCAGAAAAAGGGCGACCCCGGCGAGCATGGCAGTGAGCCAGGAGACGAGCTCAAAATCGCCACGCGCGACAAAGAAAAGCGGCAGGGACCAAAGCGCCATGAAAACATTGGTGGTGGCAACGGTGCGCCGCAGGCTGGCACCATTGTTGAGGCCGCGTTTGATTTGCAGTGAACCGGTGGCATAGAGGCATGCCGCCCCCGCCGCTCCCAGAATCAGTAGAGGATTCATGAGGGTGTCGCTAATATCACGGTGGCCATGAGTATACGCGCCATCCGTGGATTGCGTTTAATTGGACCGTTCCGATTTCCGGAAGCGCAGACTGGCGAATCCGGCAATAACAAGCAGGGCAGCAATTAATAATACCGGGCCGAAATGGCTGAACTCGGTCAGGAAATGAACGGTGTTGGCTGCAGTGCCTTCGTGATGCCCGCCAGTGGAATGCGCCTGAGCGAGGCTGGTCGTGAAAATGAGAGCGATGATGGTCAAGAAATATGGCATATGATTTATGTAGGTGAGAGAATGTTTTTGAGCAATGATTTTTTGTTATTGGAGATGAACTGAATATGGTTGTGTAAGTTCAAAATCCTGAACTTATGCGAGTAGGGAGTGCTCAGGAAGCGTGCATTTTTAAGGTTTCTGCGGATGTGGTGGTTTCATTAGTTTTAATATAGGCTTCATTTGTCGTGCTTGGCTCAAGGGCTGTATTTTGATAATTTGTTGAGCTTATTTTAATAGCTTATGTTACCCTCAAGTTCCTTTCACGCACAGCACTCACCAATGGGAGCGCACGCTTCCTTTACCGTTGGAATGCATGGCGCCGAGGGTGGCATGGCACTCGAGCGGGGCAGCCCCGCCGACAGTGCGGTTTTTGTCGGGTATCGGACCGCTTCGGGGCAAATGGTGACGCTGCCATTTTACAAGGGGATTTCGAACGAGGCGGAGCGCTATAGCAAACCGGATGAAGCCGCCGACAAAGGGCTGACGATTCTGGATGAATCCTTGATTGAGCGCCGCTACGATTGGGCGACGGATCAGTTTAAAGCGAAAGGGATACGTTTTAAAGTGAGCACGCCGTTTTTCGAAATTCCGGACCCGGCTCATTCCGAGGCGGAGGAACTCAAATTTGCGAGTTTGCCCGCCACTTTTTTGGAACTGGAGCTTCGCAATGAGAGCGAGGAATCCTGGGAAGGGTTTTTCGCGTTGGAGGGATCGACTCCCTGGTCGCCGCTTTCGCAGCACGGGTCGTACAAAGGAGCAGTGACGCGTGAACGCATGGGCTTTGCGAGTGATACAGCGGGCGTTTCGGAATTTGTGGAGTTTGGGGTAGAGCAGGCCCTTGAGCGTGAGCAGCGCACCCCGAATTTCGCACTGGGGCCAGTGGCGGGTATTTCCTTTGTGGTCGAGCCCGGTGCTTCGAAAACAGTACGCATCGTCCTGGGCTACTTCATCGAGGGGCAGGCTACTTTTAATTTGAAAGCCCGTTATTGGTACACACGCCACTTTTCCAATATTCACGAGGTGTTTGATTATGCCTTTGAGCACGAGGCGAAGTATTTGAAACTGGCGGCAGACCGCGACGCGGAATTACTGGCAAGTGGTTTGAGCGAATCGCAGCAATTCCTGATTGCGCATGCCACCCGCAGTTACTACGGCTCCAGCGAGTGGTTGATCGACGAATCGGGGAAGCCTTTGTGGGTGATCAACGAGGGCGAATACTTAATGATGAACACCCTCGATTTGACGGTGGATATGATCTTTTTCGAGTTGAAGCTGAATCCATGGACGGTGCGGAATGTCCTGGAGCAATTCGTCAATCGCTATCAATACGAAGATCAGGTCTTCGCGCCGGAAGATCCCGCGAGCTTGCTCGAGGGCGGGGTTTCATTCACGCACGACATGGGCGTGGGGAATCACTTTAGTCCGGCGCAGTATTCCTGTTATGAGTGTGTGGGGATCGACCGCAAGTGTTTCTCTTATATGACCTGCGAGCAGTTAACCAACTGGGTTTTATGCGCGGGCCTGTATGTCAACCAGACCGGGGATGCGGATTTCCTCCGGCAGCACAAGGATTTGCTCGGACGTTGTTTGCAAAGTCTGTTGAACCGCGATCACCCTGATCCGGCGCAACGGGACGGCTTGATGAGTTTCGAAAGCTCGCGGACTAAGGGTGGGGGTGAGATCACGACCTACGATTCTTTGGATCATTCGCTGGGGCAGGCACGCCGGAATGTGTACCTCGGTGGCAAATGCTGGGCTTCCTATCTGGCATTGGAAATGATGTTTGCGGAATTGGGAGACAGGGGCCTCGCGAAGGAAGCGCACGCGGCGGCGGTTCGTTGTGCTTCGACCCTCACAGCATCATTTGACACGCAGCATGGTTTCATACCGGCGGTTTTGGACGGAAAGAACAAGAGTGCCATCATTCCGGCGGTGGAGGCCTTGATCTATCCCTGGAAGATGGGTTTGGGGGATCTGCTTACGGAGGAGGGCGAATTCGGCTCGTACATCCAAATGCTGAAGGAGCACATCGGCTACGTATTGAAGCCGGGAGTTTGTTTGTATGAGGATGGCGGCTGGAAACTTTCCAGTAGCGCCGACAATTCCTGGATGAGTAAGATATGCCTGAATCAATATGTAGTTCGCGAAATCCTCGGCATTCAATACGGAGAGGAAGCGCGGGCAGATGCGGCGCACGTCTATTGGGAGATCAATGGATCCAAGTTTCAGGCCTGTTCCGATCAATTTGCATCGGGCAAACCGATCGGCAGTCTTTACTATCCGCGCATCGTGACCAATATTCTATGGATGGATTCGGCAGCGATGAAATCCGGCGCTCCGGCAGCTGCCGAGGAGACGGTCGCGAGTTGCAGCGCTTAGCACCCAACCCCAATCCCAACCCCATCATTTATGCTACGCCCTCTGAAAAAGACAGAGCTCTTCAATTATAGTATTGGAGATCTCGGAATCAATCTGAACTTCCAACTCATTGGGTTCTTTCTCGCTTATTTTTATACGGATGTTTTCGGGATTTCTCCGGCGCACGTGGCGGGGCTTTTCTTGGCGGCCCGTATTTGGGATGCGGTCAATGATCCCATTATGGGTTATATCGCGGACCACACCCGCACCCGCTGGGGTCGCTTTCGTCCCTATGTCTTCTTTGGTGCGATTCCTCTGAATCTGCTTTTATTGGCCTGCTTCTTTGTTCCGGACATCTCACCCTCCATGAAGGTGGTGTATGCCTATGTCACTTATATCCTGCACGGGATGGTCTTTACCGCGGTGGGTCTGCCTTATTCCTCCATCTCTGCGGTGATGACGCAGGACCAGCAGGAGCGCGCCTGGATTTCCACCCTGCGCATGTTCTTCGCGGTCATTATCGCGATGAGCGTCGTCAGTATCGGGACGCGTCCCTTCCTAAAGAATTTCGAGACCGAGGCCGAGGGTTTCTTTGCCCTGGCAGTCTGTTATGCCATTGCCTCCAGCGCGCTACTGATCTACGCGGGTTTAAAATCGAAGGAACGCCTCGCTCCGCCCACCGAAAAGTATCACCTCAAGGATATCATACCCATCATCCTGAAGAACGAGTCGCTGTTAATTCTCTCGCTGGCAATGTTCCTGAACACCTGCATCTGGGTCATCGCGAATTCGGTGAGTTTGTATTACTTTAAATACATCCTTGGGAATGCCGACCTGCAATCGGTCTTCTTTCAATGGATGTTACCTGCGAATGTTTTAGGAGTCGTCCTGACTCCGCTTTTGACCGGCAAATACGGGAAACGGAATATCTTTATTTTTGGAAGCGCGGTGGTGGTAATTGCAAATCTGACCCGGCATTTTGTGGCGGGCGATTCCTTCATGCTCTTCACGGGTATTTCGATGGTGGCTTCCACCACCATGATGTTCTGCTCAATTTGCCAATGGGGGATGGTCCCCGACACGGTGGAATACGGACAATGGAAAAGCGGGATTCGCTCGGAGGGCATCCCCTTCGCCTTTTTCTCGTTTACCTTTAAGGCGGGCATGGCGCTCGGCGGTAGTTTTGCGGCGATCGTGCTTTCCTTTTCCGGTTATGTCGCCAACACCGAATTGACCGAATCAGCGCAGACCGCAATCGTGTGGCTTTTCAACATCGTACCAGCGGGTTTCTCGCTCGCCTGTATGGTGGCACTGTTGTTCTACCGTTTGGACGGGGAGAAATTCTCGCAGGTGCTCGCCGACCTTGAGGCGCGTGAGTCAGATGCCCGGCCCTCCACGGGAGCCTAGGGCAACCGGTAGGATTACAGGGACGAACCTTTGCTTATCGCGCGGTCTTGGTTTGGTTGCGGTTGCCAATGCCGTGTTCCGAGCGTTTCTGTTGGCGGAATTTGCCCGGAGTGGTCTTGTGAGTGCTACGAAAGCTATTGATGAGGGAGTTGACGGAATAATAGCCGCAATTGGCGGCGATATCCTCCAGTTTCGCGTTGGTAGTGCTCAGGAGGTGTGCCACCGCCTGCACCCGTTGATGGCGAATCTCCTGACCCGGAGAACGGCTGTAGGAACTGGCAAAGGCTTTTTGGAGACCCTGTTGCGTGACACCCATCGCTTCCGCGACGTCGGTCGCCTGAATGCCTTTGTAATAATTTTTCTGGATCCAGTGGAGGGCACTGGCGACGAGGGGATTGCGAACCGCGAAGCAATCGGTACTGCGCCGCGCCACTACCCCAATGGGTTTGTGGCGGTGGATTTTGGTTGAAATGGATTTGTTGGGGTCGTCGAGCATGGTTTGCAGGAGGTGGGCAGCTTCCGCCCCCAGGCCTTCCTGATCGCTGTCCACACTGCTCAGCCCCATCATGAGACCGCTGTTGATCAAGTCATCGTTATCAACGCCCAAAACCGCAACATTTTCGGGAACCTTCAAATCATGCCGCAGGCAGAGCGAGATCATCTCGGAGGCCATCGTGTCCTGATAGGCAAAGAATCCGAGTGAAAGTTCATGAAGGGCATGGCCGCGCTCTGCCGCAAGTGCCTTCATTTCATGAATGATGTCGTGTTGGATCGCCACCGAGCTTTTTAAAACATGCACTCGACCGCCATCGGATTCAAGGTGCGTGCGCAAACCCTCCAAGCGTTCCCGATACATCGCCTTGTCGCCCGGATCGATGGCGAAGACTTCCCGGTGCCCAAAATCCCTGAAATGCTCAGCGGCCAGTCGACCGATTGCGGCATTGTCAGTAATAACGCGAGGTACCTTGAGCTTGTGATTGCGCAGGCCGAGGTCCACGAGCGGGATTTTAAGTTTCCGAAAATGCTCGAGGGTTCCATCATTTTCGAGAAGGGCAATGCAACCGTCTCCCTTCCAGTCCTTAAGGATGCCTTCATTGGCGGCGAGATCCTTGGGGCAATTCAATTGCCAGCCGTTTTGGCGTGCCACTTTCGCAACCCCGCGGTGAATGCGGTAGTCATACCACTCCAAGAGGAGCATGATGTGTTTTCTTTTGAGCATTTATATAGAGGTTTGGGCTAATTAGGTGCCAATAAAAGGGTCTTAAGGGGGTTATGCAATACTCTTATTTTCATATTTTATGATTTTTTACTCAAAAAACACAATTGTTAAATAAACGGTTATGATGTAACTTATTAGAAATAGAAGCAATTCATCAACCCCATACCCTATTATGAAATTAAGAACTTTATCTCTTGCATTGTTGGCATCTGCAACAACGGCGCTGGCGCAAACTGCGATTGTAGACTACCAATTTAATGATACGAATGGTGCTTACCTTGGCGGGTCAAACGGCTCGCAAATACAAGACGCTGGTACAATTAAAGGCAGCTGGAACAGTGGTGTTCAAGCGCGAGTACAAAACGGCAAATTAAATTATGGTTATACTGCAAACTGGCGCGGATCAACAGGCACTACTTTGTATGTTGACCAAGGAGCGGGCACACGTGGCCATCGTGAATATACTTTGACAAGTGGCCTCACAAATACGGGCTATAGTACTTACACCTTTGAAATCGTCATCCCAACCTTTGATATTCGACAAAATTGGGATTCCAGCAACACATCAGATGCCAGCAAGGGAATTCAGTTTTCATTGCGAAACACCGCTCAAAGCGAGGAAGTGGTTGTGGGTTACCAAACGACCAACAACGGTGGTGTTCAGGCGTTCAATAATTCAGAAGGCGGTTCTTTTGGAGGTCTTAATGGTGGCGCTTTTGACACCGATAATGACGATAATACCAAAACACCCAGTCGTTTTGGTGGAAGTAATAATCCTGGAATCAGCCTGAAGATAACGGGTGATCTCACCGACGGTAGCTGGACTGCATACGCGGGTGATACGAATCATGGTTACAGCGAAATTCAAAGCGGTACCGGTTTGTCCGACATCGCTAGTATTCGCATTGCAGCAAAATCGCCATCACTTGGTTCTTGGGGTGGTGTAGCGGGTGGTCCTTGGACTACTGATCCAACAACAAGTGGTGATTATTTTAATATTGATTCCCTTACGCTTACGGCAAATGCAATTGTTCCCGAGCCGCAAACTATCTCAATAATTGCTGGTTTGCTCGCATTAGGTTATGTGATGATACGTCGCCGCAAGTAATCTATTGGAAATCACTAAATCACGGCGCGGCTTAGGCTGCGCTTTTTTTTTCAGATCTCATTATACCACAAATTTCATTCTTTTGATTTCATGAAAGCGAAACTACTTCTTTTAACTTTGAGCACTTCGTTTGGTCTTTCATTTGGGGAAACCAAACTCGAATACTGGAATTTTGAGACCGACACTGCCGGTGTCTCATTTGACGATGGAAAGGGTGGTATTCTAAATAGCGGTACCAATGCCAATAATTGGAATTTTGGCAAAGTGAAGGGAATGGAAGCCGATGGTCTCGGGCATTTTGTGGTGTCAAATACCGGGAGTTCTTATCGGCGGGTGCCCGCGCAGGACTATGCCCCGACTCGTTACAATAGCGGACGTTATCGCCTCGTGATAGAATTTGCTTCCTGGAGTCTCGATCCAAGTAATGACGGCTCGATTGCTTTTGAGGTCTCCGGTGCCAATAATCGCCGTATCACGGGTTTGAACCTCTACGCCGAGAAAGGCACCGATGCGAAGATCCGCTTTTCCGCGACCTCCGCGACCGGTTGGCAGGGCAAGGGCTTCGACTATGCCGGGCATTTGGCGGATCTAAAGGAGAGCCGTCCCATGCGTTTCACCATCGACTTCGACCTCGATAACGACACCGTCACTTATTTTGTCAACGGCACCGCGATTAAGACCATCTCCGATTTCAACGCCAGCAGCATCGCGCAAATCAAGTTCTTTACCGACAGCAAATGGTCAACACAAAGCACGGTGACGATCAAGGAGATGGGGTTCATGCAATTACCGCCTGTAACACCCTCCGCAGAGATAACGCTTTAGGTGCATCCTTTCTGATTCTACGGGCTTGCTGTTAGCCCTCGAGGTAGGAACTTATACCCTTGGTAGAGTCGGTTTCATCCTTTAGGATGATGGCTTCATTTGTGTCGCTTGTTTTGGCAGATTGATTGGCTTATATTTTAGAGTTACATCTGCTTCAGCGATATTCATTATTGATGCAAACCCCTTCAAAATATCCTCCCGGTCGCCGCCAAGTGCATTTGGATTTTCACACCTCCGAGCATTTGATGGAGATTGGGAGGGGATTTAAGAAAGAGGATTTTCAAGCGGCCCTGCGCGTGGGGCATATTGATTCGATCAATCTATTTGCGAAATGTCATCACAGTTGGAGCTACTATCCAACCAAAGTGGGGCGGATGCACCCGAACCTCGATTTTGATTTGCTGGGTGCGCAACTGGAAGCCTGTCGTGAGATCGGGGTCAGGACCCAGATCTATTACACCTTTGGATGGTCTGCGAATGACGCGGAGGCGCACCCCGAATGGTGCGTGCGCGACCGGGAGGGCCAGTATGTCACGAGCGGAAGCCGTTCCGGGGACGCCAAGGCGGAGGATCCGCTGCCGGATTTTTACTGGAAGTTTCTCTGCGCCAACACCGCTTATCACGAGCACATTATGGCGCAGGTTGAGGAACTCTGTGAACGCTATGTCAGCGATGGCTTCTGGTTCGATATTTATCAGGTGGAGCGGCATTGTTTTTGCGAATCCTGTCGCCGCGATATGATAGCGGCAGGCATTGATTTCGAGGATGCGTCTGCGGTTGAAGGGTTCACTGCCGATACGATGCAAGGGCATTGCAAGGCACTGCGGGAATTGATTTCGCGGTATCATCCCACCGCGCAGGTTTTCTTTAACGGAACCACAGCGATTGAGAGCGGCGCGAATTTTCGGCACCGGATGTTTGGAAGCAACACCGTGCAGGATTTGGAAGACTTGCCCACGGTTTGGGGCGGGTATGATAAATTGCCGCTGCAATCGAAATACTTCCTGCAGGCTGGCTATGGCATAACCGCGATGAGTGGCAAATTCCACACCGCGTGGGGGGAGTTTGGCGGCTTCAAGCACCCCGAGGCCTTGCGTTATGAGGCCGCCTCGATGATCGCCTGGGGTGCCGCTTGTAATTTTGGCGACCAGTTGCATCCAAGTGGGAAAATGGATTCAGCGACGTATCGTAACATCGGGGAAGCCTATGCCTATGTTAAGGAAATCGAGGCTTACGGGATCGGTGGGCAACCGGTCGCGCGATTGGGTTTTTGGCGCAGCTTCAGCGCCGCGCATGACGAGGGCCTTGCCAAAATGCTGCTCGATAAACAGATCAACTTCGAGGTCGCGAATTTTTCGAAAGACCTGCGTGCATACGAATGCATTCTGATTCCCGGCGCGGCTTGCCTCGATGCGGCGACGGCCGACCGCCTGAACGCCTTTGCGAAGGCGGGGGGCAATTTGCTGGTATTGGGGAGCGGGGCGCTGGATGCGGAAGGCAAGGTCTTGCTCGATATCGGTGCGGATTATTTAGGTGAGGCGAACTACGACCGGGATTACCTCTCAGTGGAGGGTACTTTGGCGGAGGGTCTGGTGGCTAGCCCGTTCTTGAATTATAAACCGGCGCGGCGTTTTAAAGCGCATGCAGATGCAGAAGTTTTGGCGCAGCTTCACGAGCCTTTTTTCAGCCGTACTGCAGAGCATTATTGCTCGCATCAGAACACTCCGCATCGGTTGGAACCGGCCGAGCATCCCGCGATCATTCGCAAGGGAAATATAATCACGATTGTTCCGGAATTGGACTGGATGTATCTCAAGCACGGAGCGCGACTGCACCGCGACTTGTTCTACAATGTTTTGCAGCGCTTGCGAAGGCGTCCAATGGTAGCAGCAAAGCTCCCGAGCGCGGGGCGTCTAACCTTTCTGCATCAAGCGGGGGAGGGGCGTTATGTCGCGCATTTGCTTTACGCTCCGCCGATGCGGCGTGGGAATTGTGAAATCATTGAAGACATGCCGCCGCTCCACGAGGTGCCGCTGCGGTTTGATTTGCCCGAAAAGATCACGCACGCGAGGCTCGTTCCGGACGGAATTGATCTCCCGATTACGTGGGAGGGGGACTGCGGTTCGGTTGTGATTCCTCAATTTTCCTGTCACTGCGCGGTCGCGCTACACTACGAATGAAACAGATTTGGATATTTTTGATGCGGATGGTTCTTTTCATAGGAGCCGTTTTGATCGCGGCTGGCGCGGCTGGCGCTGAGCGTCCTCCGAATATCATCCTCATAATGGCGGATGATATGGGGTATGAATGTATTGGCGCCAACGGGGGGACATCCTATTCCACTCCGAATATTGACCGCTTGGCGGAGCGGGGGCTGTGTTTTGAGCATTGTTATTCGAATCCGGCGTGCACGCCCTCGCGGGTGCAGATCATGACGGGTCGTTATAATGTTTATAATTACACGCGATTTGCGCAGCTGAAACGCGGGGAGACCACCTTTGCGCATCTTTTGCGGGATGCTGGCTACGCCACCTGTATCGCGGGCAAATGGCAATTGGGGCAAACGCGTGATGCGCCGCAACATTTTGGTTTTGAGTCGTCCCTGCTTTGGCAGCACACGCGCAGTAACTTCAGCAATGCGACCGGGACCGATACGCGGTATGAGAATCCTCAACTGGAACGGAACGGAGTGGAGCTGGATTATCGCAACGGTGAATTTGGGCCGGACTTGATCGTCGATTTCATCGGGGAATTCATCGAGGCGCACAAGGACGAACCCTTCCTGGTTTACTATCCCATGCTCTTGCCGCACTCGCCTTTTGTCCCGAATCCGGACTCGGAGGACTGGAACCCCGAGAGCCCCGGCGCGAAACGCGGGAGCATGGATCCCGAGTATTTTGACGATATGGTGCGATATACGGACAAAATGGTGGGTCGCGTGATGGCGCAGGTCGCGGCGGCGGGTTTGAGTGAGCAGACTTATATTTTCTTCACATCCGACAACGGTAGCCTGGGCAATACCGTCTCGGAAATCAAGGGACGCAAGGTGCGCGGCGGGAAGGGCGAGACCACCAATGCCGGCACGCACGTACCACTAGTGGTTGCCGGTCCTGGGGTGGTGCAGGGCGCGGTGAGCGCCGACCTTGTGGATTTCAGCGATTTCCTTCCGACCTTCTGCGAGCTTGCGGGGGTTAAACCTGTTGGGATGGAACGATTCAACGGACAGAGCTTCTTGCCGCAGTTGGAGGGCAAGGCGGGCGCGCCCCGCGAGTTTATCTATTGTTGGTATGAAATTCCCAACTTTATGAAGCGGCGATATCCCGGGGTTGTGGATGTATCCTTTGCGCGTAATGAGCGCTACAAACTTTACCGGAATGGCGATTTTTACGACCTCGCTCAGGATGAGCTGGAAGAAAAGCCGCTCGCTGCGACCGAATGCGGAGCCGAGCTTGCGGCAGTGCGCCTGAAAATGGAAACGCTACTTCGGCAACACGATACCGCGCGTCTTAAATGAAAACCAAATCATTCAATACCATCATGACTGCTGCTATCATATCCGCGAATGCATCCGCCCCGGCCGATTCTGCCGCGGAGGGCCGTTTTCGATTGGACAAAATAGGCGCGCGCCACGTTTTGCTGGATCCGGAGGGCGAGCCCTTTTTCACGCTGGGGATCAATCACATCAATGCGGTGCAGGAAGCTGCCGAGCCCGATATTTTCGCGGAAGCATACGGGGGTGACTGGTCGCGTTATTCAGAAGCCGCGGCTGAAGACTTGGAAGGCTGGCATTACAACACCGCCGGTTATGGTTCGCCGCAGGAAATTTACCCCCGCATGCCCTACATGGAGGATTCCTTTCTTGAGCGGAATTCCAATTTCCTTCCCGATGCGGAATTCTTTTACCCCGATGTCTTTGATCCAAAGGTGCAGGCGGAGAAGTTGAAGCAACTGCGCTGGATGTGCCGCAATCCCGGCAATCCCAATCTGATCGGGTATTATTGGACGGACACCCCGCAGTGGGACTTGGAGCGTTCCCTGCGAACCCGGGGCACGAATTGGGTAATTGCGATTCGCGAACTGCCCGCCAATGCACCGGGTCGCATCCGCTACGAGCAATATCTCGATGACTGTGCGAGCGAGGGCAAAGCTGCCACGGACGAGGGATTCCTCGCGCTCATTGCGCAGGCACATTATAAATTGATCGGGGAGGCGACCCGCAGTCTGCATCCCGGCGTTTTGATTTTTGGTGAGCGTTATCTTTTGGGTGATCACCCCGAGGTGGTGGTCGAGGCGGCCTTGCCGTATATTGACGTGCTTTCGATTCAGCCCGGCAGTGATCGTTTTGAGGCAGAATATTTTGATGCGCTCTATGCGAAATACGGAAAACCGATCCTCATTTGTGATCATCAATGCAGTTTCGCGACGCCGCAGTATGACAAGACGATGTGGAAGCAACTAGAGAGCGAGCAAGCAGTCGCGACGATGTATCGCAATTATTTGGCGGAGGCGAGTGCCAGGCCCTACATCATCGGCTATCATCGCTGTCAGTATATCGACCGCTTCAATGAACACCAGGGTGTTTTGAAGCAGGGGATGCTGCGCGAGGACGGCTCGGCATATCCCGTTCTGCAGGAAGCCGTCATGGAGGCGAACCGCGCCGCCTTGGATTATTTCTCAAGCCAAACACAGCACTAACCCTTGTTCCCAATCATGAAATCAAATCTCGTATTCCATGCCCTTATCGTTGCGGTTTTGTGGTGTCTCGCGCCGGTCGGTGCCACGGAAAGCCGCCCCAATTTTTTAATCGTGGTGGTCGATGATCTCAGTCCCCGCAATTTCAGTTGTTATGATGCCAGCGCGGCGGAGACCCCACACATCGATGCGCTCGCGGAAAGCGGGGTCATGTTTCGGACTGCCTGGGCAACCCCGATGTGTTCCTCCTCGCGCGCCCTCCTGACGACCGGGCGCTATGCCTCCCGAACCGGGGTTTGGCACAATGACTTGCGCATCAATGAAAAAAGCAGCGACCGCTACAACTGGACCACCCGTCACCTGACCTTTGCCCAGGCCTTGCGCGACAACGGCTACCGTACCGTTTTGGTTGGGAACAATATGGCGCTGGGCGGGCAGGTCGATGGCACAGTCGGTTTCGATGAATTTTGTCATCGCGCCGATCATCCGAGCGCGATCCCCGCCGGCGAAGTCTTTAGCGGTCTTTACGAGGGCCGGTATAATTTTCCCAACGCCCCGCGCATTCCCTCGCGCTACTGGCATCCCTGTGTCATTGAAAACGGGCGCTTAAAGGAAACCGGTCCCGAAGATTTCGGGCCGGACATTTTCACCGATTACCTCGTCGATTTTATCAAGCGCGAACGGGATCAGCCTTTCCTGGCGTATTATCCGCTGAACCTCGTGCACGACATTGCGGGTGGCGGATTGCCGACCATGCCGTTTCGCGGTCGCCCCGGCACAAATAAAGGCGGCAGTTTAGGGGATATGTTTCGATATATTGATGCGACAATGGGGCGCCTTGTAGACGCCCTCGAAGACGCGGGGGTGCGGGACAACACCATCGTTATTTTTACGGCGGACAACGGTGATTCAAAAGACGGGATGAAGATGCACGCCACCGAGGACGGACCGCGGGTTCCGCTCATTATCGATGGGCCGGGGCTGGTGAAGCCCCGTGGTTCCAGTGGCGAGCTGGTTGAGTTCTCCGATATTTTCCCAACTCTAATTGATTACGCCGGTGTGCGATTACCAAGTGGTCACGCCCTTGACGGTAAAAGCCTCCGTCCTTTTTTGAGCGGGGCGAAAGCGACACACCGTGAATGGATTATGAGTTACATCGCAACTGCCCGCATGGCGCGTACCAAGGACTGGATGTTGGAGGCAGTCGATCCGGTTTACGGTTCAGGCGAGGGACGTCTCTATCGCACCAACGGGGATTACCGCCGCTCGCGCTACACTTTGGTGGGCGATGCGAAAACCGAAGAGGAACGCGCTGCGCATGCCGAAATCATGGCAATCCTCAAAAAGAATCCCTGGCCCGATCGCGCCGACCCCAAAGTGGCGGCGGAAATCCGCAGTTATGACCGCATGCCCTACAAGCATTTCCTCGATACCGGAAAACTCGTCCAAAAGATTTACGCCGATTGATTAAAATACGAATCCCTGAAACAAATAATGAAATCCACGCTTCTCATCGCATGGGTCAGTTTACTGATCACTAGTCTAAGCCTTGCCGAAAAACCGCATATTCTTTTTATCGCGGTGGATGACCTGCGGCCCGAGTTGGGTTGCTATGGCAACACCAAGATCGTTTCGCCCCACATCGACCGCCTCGCAGCGAGTGGCACGGTTTTTAAGGAAGCTTATTGTCAGGTGCCGGTTTGCGGTGCCTCGCGTGCCAGTCTGATGACCGGGCTCTATCCAACCCCGCAACGTTTCCTGAGTTACCACACGAAGGCCGATGCGGAAGTGCGTGGCATTTATGACCTCCCCGGTTGGCTCAAGGAACAAGGATATACCACGATTTCAAACGGGAAAATCTATCATCAAAAAGACGACTTCAAGCGCTCCTGGAGCGAGATCGAACACCCCGGAACCTTTCGACGCTATGTATTGGCGGAAAATATCAAGCTGCCCAATAACCAACAACCGCCCTTCGAAAAAGCGGATGTTCCCGACAATGCCTATCCCGACGGTGAAATCGCGGACAAGGTGATTCGCGACCTCGAGCGCGCCAAGGCTGCGGGTACCCCTTTCTTTATCACGGCAGGTTTCACCAAGCCGCACCTGCCCTTTAATGCCCCCTCTAAATATTGGGATCTTTATCAACGGGAGGATTTTTCCCTGCCGGATAATTACTTCGTTCCGGAGGGTGCGCCGCGCGAGGCGATGCACCAGTGGAATGAATTGCGGGGTCAATACGGTGGCGTGCCGCAGGAGGGGCCTGTTTCCGATGCGCTCGCCCTCCATCTCATTCACGGTTACTATGCCACCGTTTCCTATGCCGATGCCATGATTGGAAAAGTGCTCGATGCGTTGGAACGTCTTGAGATGGCAGACAACACCATCGTCATCTTGTGGGGCGATCATGGCTGGCAATTGGGCGAGCATACCCTCTGGTGCAAGCATGCGCTCTTCAGGACTTCCCTGAACGCGCCCCTGATCGTCAGCGCTCCGGGTTATAAGGGCGGGCAAAAATCAAATTCCCTGGTCGAGTTTGTCGATATTTACCCAACCCTCTGCGATCTCGCGGGCATCGAAGCGCCCGCACACCTGCAGGGCAGAAGCCTGAGGCCCCTTCTCGAAAATCCGGAGGCGCCCTTCAAGATGGCAGTGTACAGTCGTTACCACAGCGGGGAGGCCGTCAAAACCCGTAACTTGAGCTACGCCGAATGGCGGAGTGGGGGACGCATGCTTTACAATCACCGCATTGACATCGATGAGAATATCAACCGGGTCGACGACCCCAAATATGCAGCGGTCCTGAGCAAGATTTCCGCGCTCTTGAAAACCCACCGTCAAAAGGTTCGCGAGGCGGATGACGCCTACGCCGCCTCGGTCTTTGGCAGTGAAATGATCAATAACAACAAGCCGCCCACCTGGCGACCGGGTACCTTCTCACAGAAACCTGCCAAGGTCGGCGAAGCCTACAGTACCTATGTCAATTTCCGCGCCAGTGATCCCGAGGAGGATGGACTCGTCTATGCGAAGGTTTCGGGGCCCGAATGGATTGAGTTGACCAACACCGGTTATGGGCGATTTCAGGGCACGCCGGGCGCCGGGGATGTCGGAGAGAATATTTTAAAGGTAACAGTCTCCGATGGGGTCAACGAACCGGTTGAAGCGACAATGAAAGTGGTAGTGGAGGGCGCCCCTTAATGGAGGCGGGCATTGAGTTTCGGTGATTTGTATTACAGCATCAAAGCTTACCATTTACGAACCTTTTGATTTTCTCTAAATTGAAGGATTAATACTGCTGTCACCAATGATTATAAATACCCTACGCAAACGCTTCTTTCTGATTCTCACTTCACTCGCGATATGCGCACCCCTGGGTTTGTTTGGAGGGGAGCAGCCCAATATTTTGTTCATTGCGGTGGATGATCTGCGGCCCGAGCTTGGGTGTTACGGCAGCGAAGTAGCGCTCTCGCCGAACATCGATCGCCTCGCGGAATCGGGCACGGTTTTTGAGCGTGCCTATTGCCAAGTGCCGGTCTGTGGGGCTTCCCGTGCGAGCTTGATGACCGGAATGTATCCCACTGCCGATCGTTTCGTGACCTACTACACCCGTGCCGACAAGGATGCCGCCGGGATTCCGGACATCCCGACCTGGTTGCGGCGTTCCGGATATACCGCTCTCGGTAATGGAAAAATCTATCATGATTGGAATGATAGCACTGCTTCGTGGAGTGAATTTTTTCGTCCGAGTGATTTCAAGATTTACCTCCTGCCGGAGAATAAAAATCTGCCGAAAAACGAGGAGCCCGCCTACGAAGCTGCGGATGTTTCAGACGATCTCTATTCCGGTGGTGAGATGACTAATAAAGTCATCGAGGACTTACGCCGCGCCAAAGCCGAGGGCACTCCGTTTTTTATAACAGCGGGTTACGCCAAGCCGCACCTGCCCTTTAATGCGCCCAAGAAATATTGGGATCTTTATGATCGCGAGGCCATCGAACTGGTCGATAATCCCTACGTTCCGGCGGGTGCGCCCGCCGAGGCGATACATCAATGGCACGAATTGCGCGGAATGTATGGGGGCATCCCCAAGGAGGGTCCGCTCTCCGATGAACTTGCCCGCACCCTTATGCACGGTTATTACGCCTGTGTCTCCTATACCGATGCGATGATCGGGCGCTTGCTCGATGAATTGGAGCGTTTGGAGATGCGCGATAATACCATTGTGATTTTGTGGGGTGACCACGGTTGGCAACTCGGCGAACATTCCCTCTGGTGTAAGCACGCTCTATTTGAAACTTCGCTCCATGCTCCACTCATTATCAGCGCCCCCGGCATGCAGGCGGGGCAGCGCACCGCAGCGCTGGTCGAATTTGTCGATATCTATCCAACCCTTTGTGAACTGGCGGGTGTCGAGGCGCCGGATCACTTGCAGGGCAAAAGCCTCGTGCCTTTGATGCGCGACCCGGAGGCTCCCTTTAAGGAGGCAATCTTCGGGCGTTACCACGGCGGCGAGAGTGTTCGCTCAGACCGTTATCAATATACCGAATGGACGAGTGGAGCACAGATGCTTTACGATCAGCGCTCCGATCCCGATGAAAATGTCAACGTGGTCAATCAGCCAAAATACCGGGAAGTCGTTGCGAAGCTGCAGCAAATCCTGAAGCAACACCGTGCATCCCTTTAATCCCTATGAAAACGCTTATCACTGCCGCACTCGCAACTTTGCTGGTTGCCTCCAATGCAAATGCCATGACTGAGGCAGGCGCCATCAATCCACCACTGCACGAGCTTTATAAGGATGATTTCCTGATTGGAAACATCATGGCGGGTGGGCTCCACCCCCAGGACCCGCCTTATCGTCAGGACGATCGCGAATTGGAAATCCTGGCACGTGAATTCAACTGCCTGACTTCCGAGAACAACATGAAAATGATGTTCGTGCAGCCGCAGGAAGGGGTCTTCGATTTCAAGGGTCCGGACGCGGCGGTCGATTTCGCAGAGGCGCACGGGATGGATTACGTCGGTCACGCGCTGGTCTGGCACGCGATGGTTCCGGACTGGATCTTTAAAAACAAGGACGGCTCGGAGGTGAGCCGTGAAGTGCTCATCGAGCGGATGCGCACGCATATCAACACGGTAGTGGGACGCTATAAGGGACGGATCCAATACTGGGACGTGGTGAATGAAGCGATTGACACCAAGTGGATGACCGATCCCGAAACCGGTGAAAAAAAACAGGTGGCATTTTTGCGGGACTCGCCCTGGTTGAGGATAATTGGGAAAGACTATATTGAACTGGCTTATCGTTTTACGCACGAGGCGGATCCCGATGCCTTGTTGCTCTATAATGACTACAGTATGTTTGATGAACCCAAGGCACGCTTTGCGGCAGGACTGGTACTGCATTTGAAATCGAAGGGAATCCCCATGCATGGAGTGGGCTTCCAGGGACACTGGCATTTGAAATATCCAAATTTAAGGGAGGTGCAGCGCTCAATCGACCTAATGGCGGGGATCGGCGTAAAGGTTAGCATCAGTGAATTGGATGTGGGCATCCTGCCGCTGCTGGATGATTACCAGGGCGCGGACGTCGATAAAAAGAGCGAGTTGGATCCCGCCTTGAATCCCTATGTCGATGGGGTGCCGGAGCGCGTCTTGAAACAGCAGGCCCGTCGCTACCGCGAGATCTTTGAGCTTTTCCTACGCAACCGCGATGTTATTGAACGGGTGAGCTTTTGGGGGACGCTCGATCAGTATTCATGGATCAATGATTGGCCCGTGAAGGGACGCACCGCGGCACCCTTGCTCTTTGGAAGAGACTACGAGGCAAAACCTGCCTACCACGCCTTGCGTGAAATGAAGCAATAATGAGCGCATCATACCGGACCTTTATTTTTTGTATCAGCGCCCTTTGCTCTGCGATACCCCTCATCGCGGAAACTGCTGCAAGACCGAATATCGTCATCATTATTTGTGACGACCTCAATGATTCCATCGCCGGGATGGGAGGCCATCCGCAGGCCTACACTCCGAATATCGATCGCCTCACCGCGCGCGGGGTGCGTTTTCTGAACGCTGCCTCCAATAGTCCGATCTGCGGGCCTTCCCGGGCTAGCCTATGGAGCGGGCTGCATCCGGTGACGACCGGTCTCTATGGCGGCAAGCAGCATCAAAACCGTTGGTATAATAATCCCATCCTAGAGGGTAAGCCGACGCTCTTTGAAACCTTTACGCGCAACGGCTACCGCAATTTTGCCACCGGTAAAATTCATCACAACGGGCATGAGCGTAAGGAAATCTTTGAAAACCCCGACGGGTTTCGCGGCTTCGGTTCGCATCCGAATTTCGGTCCGCTGCCCAACGATGGTAAACCCGAGAACAAACGACAGGGGGTCCTGCCGCCCTGGTGGCCGGAAGCGCACCGCGAGAGCGGAGGGTGGGGCGACGGCTTCGGCCCGATTCAGGATTTGAGCGAGTATGGTTCCGGCTACGGTTGGTCGATGTTTTATACCGGCCACCCCTGGCAATATCGCGAAGGGCACAACCGCGATCCCATGCCCGATGAGGTGCACGCCCGCGAGGCGGTTGAGTTCCTCCGGCGGGAACATCCTACTCCTTTTCTCCTGACAGTCGGTTTCTCCCGCCCGCATTCCCCCTGGTATGCGCCGCAGGAATATTTTGATCGCTTTCCTCTGGAGACCGTTGAACTGACCCCCATTCTGGAAAATGATGCCGCCGATTGCGCGAAGATTTTAACGCGCCAGCAAGATCTCTCCGAGCCCTGGGGCTGGCACAAATACCAGAAGATCATGAAGAATGGCGGCGCGGAGCAGTTGCGGAAATGGACGCAGGCCTATCTTGCCTGTGTCGCCTTTGTCGATGATCAGGTCGGCAAAGTCCTCGAGGCAATCGAGTCACGCGAAGATGCCGCCAATACTTTGATCATTTTTACCAGCGACCACGGCTACCACATGGGCGAAAAGGAGTACCTCTTCAAATTTACCCCCTGGGAAGAAAGTGTGCGTATTCCGCTCGTCATTGCGGGGCCGGGAGTGGCGCAAGGCGTAGAATGTGCCCGTCCCGTCGCCTTGCTGGATCTTTACCCAACCTGCATCGATTATGCCGGAATGGATTCCGCTTATGACTTGGATGGCTTCAGTCTGCGCTCCCTCCTGGAGGATCCGGCCGCGAATGAATGGGATGGCCCTTACATCTCGGTGGCGGCGTCCGGTTCAAAAATTCCTTTTGAAGTGGATCAGCCCGCCCGCGTGGAGGACCAGCATTTCAGTCTGCGCTCCGAGCATTTCCGTTATATCCGTTGCCGCAACGGCGAGGAGGAATTTTATGATCATCGCAGTGATCCACATGAGTGGCATAACGAGATTATGAACCCCGCTTATCAACGGGATATAGAGGTGATGCGAGCGGCCTTTCAGCGCTTCATTGAGGCTGCCAAGTCTTAGGGCTTAAGCGGGAGTCGGCTGAGCGCCGGGTAGTATCATAATTTTACTTTTTTGGTTCAGGAAGTGGCATTGCTGAAACTACCGCCGCATGCGATACTTCACTGCTGTTTACTAATAATTACTATGCATAAAACCTCAGTTTACCTACTGGTGCTCACTGCACTCACCTTTGTTTCTGTATCCCTCAAAGGTGCTCAAATTATCAATTTCAATGCGACCTCAATTTCTTCGAATGTCTCACTCGATTCAGATACGAATTTCAATGAATCGACCGAAACTTTAAATTCGAGCACGAGCTCCGGTTATACCGGTCAACCGGTGCATGGCGGATTTGAAGAAGGTGGCAACAGTTTATGGGGTGCCAATGGTGTTAGCGGCAGTGGGCTTCGTTTGCGTTGGAATAGCGGTGCCGGTACCACGGGTGAAATTTGCTCGGGTCTTTTCCTATTCAAGCAATCCGACTTCCTCGCGCTGAGTTCCGGTGCCGTTAAAATGGATGCGGCGAATGATACGATCAGCGGCTCATTTGGTAGCTTGAATGCCAGTAATGCCACTTCTTCTGCCACGATCCGAATTGTGATTAAAGACAGTTCCGGTTACCATATTTCCAATCCGCAAACCATCACGTCAGGTGCATCCTTTTCGTATGAAGCCACCACTGGTTTGACGTATTCAAGCTTCACTCCCAGCTCCAACGATGCACAGGTGGGTGCCGGTACGATTGGTTCTGGGTCAACACCTACTTTTGACGGGATTACCTGGGTTGGCTTTCGTTTGGATGCAGTGCGTGGCTCAAACCCGTCACAAGGCGTCAATATTGGGGTGAAGGAGTTTACCGCTCAAGCAGTTGTTGGAGCAACGACCAGCACTTCAACGAATGAAGTTTTGGAAATGCGCACCACCGTGGCTACCTACACACCGAGCTTTGAGGCGGGCAATACCACTTACAGCCTTTCCGGTGCCGATGCGTCGGATTTCAGTATTTCCAGCAGCGGGGTGCTGAGCTTTAACAGTCCTCCGGTCTACGCCACGAAGTCATCCTATACGGTGGTCGTTGAAATGGTGGACGGCGCGAACCAGGAAAATGAAACCGTCACCATTTCCATTTTGGAGGGCGCTGCCCTTACGGGGCGTACCCGCGTCCATGCTACCGGTAGTTACAACGTCCTCTTCATTCCGATCGACGACTTGCGACCCCTGCTGAATCACTATGGCGAGGATGATCCCCTCCGGCCCATCACCCCCAACTTTGACCGACTCGCAGCCTCCAGCGTGACCTTCCTCAATGCCCATTGCCAGCAGGCAATCTGTAACGCTTCCCGCGCCTCCATGCTGACCGGCTTACGTCCCGACACCACCAAATGCTGGAATTTGAGAACGACTTTCCGCAATACGGTTCCCAATGCAGTCACGCTCCCGCAACAGTTCGGCGCTAACAGCTACACCGTTCATGGCATTGGCAAAGTCTTCCACGGCATGACTAATGTGAAGCAGGACAATAGCGTCGGAACCTGGGGCGTCACTTCCTGGAATGCCGGTTGGCAAAACCCCGGCAGTTCAGTTCACAAGTATTACGAAGATGGCAGCAATAGCTCCGTTTATGGAACATACGACAAGGCCGCTCAGGAGGATGCCGGCAATGGTAACATTTCCGCAACGGATGTTGGTGAATACAAACGGAACGGTTCTCCCATCACGGACTCGGACTACAAGGACGGCGCCAATGCCGAAGAAGGTGTCAATCGGATCGCGACCTACGCCGCAGCATACCAAAGTTCAGGTACGCCGTTCTTCCTTGCGGTCGGTTTTCAAAAGCCGCACCTGCCGTTCAATTGTCCCAAGACTTATTGGGATTTATACGATCCCAGTATCATAGATTTGACCGGTTACGATGGCACGCGCACCATGCCGCAGGGCACGAATCGTTTTACCGCACCCTTTGGTGGCGAACCGTTTGATTACGGCGTGGGTGATCCAGTTAATGATGCGGCTGATTTCGTTCCGGAATTGACCGGAACCTGGGGGTCCACCGGTTTGACTAATGCCGACCACAACGAACCGGCGCCCACCCAAGCGGAACTTCGCCATTTGATTCACGGTTATCTCGCCTGTGTTTCCTTTATCGATGCACAATTGGGCAAACTCTTGGACGCGCTGGAAGATCCAAACGGAGACTCAAATACCAGCGACTCAATCGTCAACAGCACCATCATTGTTGTCTGGGGCGACCACGGATTCCACCTCGGTGATCACGGCGGCTTCATGGCAAAGCATAACAACTTTGAGATTTCGACCCGTGTACCGCTCATAGTGAGCACTCCGGATTTGAGCAATCTCGGAACCGCCGGAACAACGACCACTGCCCCGGTGGAATTGGTTGATATTTATCCAACCCTTCTGGATCTCTGTTCCTTGCCGGTCTCAACGACCAGTTCCCACAGTCTGGAAGGCACGAGTTTCCTGCCGCTCTTGGAAGATCCCAATCAGCCCTGGAAAGAGGCGGCGTACAGTCAGTATCAACGCTCGATTTCGGCGAATAAATCCGGTGACACCGCTCTGAGCGCCGCCGGTTCGGGCTGGGGGATGGGTTACAGTATTCGCACCGAGCGCTATCGCTACACCGAGTGGTGGCGGACTACTGCAAACAACTATCCAATCTTCAACGGTGGGGAAACATCCGCTCAGTTAAACATCCACACGATCGATACGGGCGTGACGGAACCCAGCTTTGTCGAGCTCTATGATTACGTGAATGATCCCGGGGAAACTGTGAATTTGGCAGTTGTTTCAGGTGGGGTTGACTACAGCGCATTGATTGCGGAACTTTCGGCACTCCTGAACGATAACGACAGCACCTACAGTGGAGACGGCTGGAGTGAGAGCGCCTCCGATGCGCCTGCAAGCTATCCTACGACCCAAGCGGCATGGCGCTCCCAGTACGCCGCTCCCGGTCGTACGGCCACCGAGTTGCTCGATGGTCAGGATCCGGACAAAGATGGCATCAAGAACGAGTTGGAATACGCCTTCGGCACCCATCCCTATGTGAGCGATGTAAGTCCGATTACAAGCCGTGTTATTTCCGGGCAACTCAAGATTACCTATCCCGTCGTAACGGATCGCAATGATCTCGCTGTTGCGGCTGAAACCAGTACCGATCTTACTCCAAATAGTTGGACTACAACTGGGGTGAGCACCAGCAACAGTACCACGCAAGGGCACAAGACCATCAAAGAGTCATCGATTAGCACAAGCGGGAGCCGTGGCTTCCTGCGAATCGTGCCCCAATAACGAGTCACTTCAGTCATTGAACCCGGAGCCGGGACCGCTGCGTTGCATACATCGAAATAAGCGGCCTTTCGCCGCCTCTATGACGAACCGCAAGCCGACGCCGGATTGATGTCCGGCGCGGCAAGCTGATAAAGCGTCGCTTGTTTAGACCTTGCCTAGGGCCTGCTCGAGGTCCGCGAGGAGATCCACCGCATCCTCGATTCCAACCGAGAGACGGACAAAATCCGCGGTCACACCGGTAGAGGCTTGTTGTTCCTCATCGAGTTGTTGGTGGGTGGTGGTTGCGGGGTGGATCGCGAGGGATTTGGCATCGCCGATATTGGCGAGGTGACTGAAGAGTTCGAGGCTGTCGATAAAGGTACGGCCTGCTTCGAGTCCACCTTTCAAGCCAAAGCCAACGAGTGCTCCGAAATTGCCCTCGGTGAAATATTGTTTCGCGGGTTCATGGTGCGGGCTCTCGGGGAGTCCGGGATAGTTGACCCAGGCGACCTGCGGATGGGCTTTGAGGAATTCCGCGACTTTTAGGGCATTCGCACAATGGCGCTCCATGCGGAGATGGAGGGTCTCGAGTCCCTGCAAGTGAAGAAAGGAATTGAAGGGCGCGGCACAGTTACCGGTGTCGCGAAGCCACTGGAGGCGCATTTTCATGATGTAGGCGATATTGGCGCCACCGGCGGGAGGGAAGGATTTGAAGACATCCCAGTGAACAAGACCATGATAGCTGTTGTCGGGCTCGGTGAATTCATTGAAGCGTCCGCTGCCCCAGTCGAAGTTGCCACCGTCAACGACCATTCCGCCGATGCTGGTTCCGTGTCCACCAATGAATTTTGTGAGACTGTGAATGACGATGTTGGCACCGTGCTCAAGGGGACGGCAAACCGCCGGGGAGGCGGCGGTGTTGTCAATGATGAGAGGAAGCTTAGCTTCGCGGGCGATTGCGGAGACTGCTTCGAAGGGGAAGATGTTGAGTTTGGGATTACCTACGGAATCACCGTAAATGGCTTTGGTCTTATCGTCGATGAGCGGTTTAAAGCTTTCGGGATCCTCCGCATCCGCGAAACGGACCTCGATGCCGAGTTTTGGGAGGGTGTATTTGAATAAGCTGTAAGTACCGCCGTAGAGTTGGGAAGCGGAGACGATATTGTCACCGGCTTGCGCGATGTTTAGAATGGCGCTTGTGATGGCTGCCTGACCGCTGGCATGCGCGAGTCCCGCTACCCCGCCTTCGAGGGCGGCGACGCGTTTTTCAAGCACGTCGGTGGTAGGGTTCATGATGCGGGTGTAGATGTTGCCCAGTTCCTCGAGGCTAAAGAGTTTCGCGGCGTGATCGGTATCACGGAAAGTATAGCTGGTGGTTTGATAGATCGGAACGGCGCGCGATCCGGTTGCGGGGTCGGGTTCTTGTCCTGCGTGGAGGGCACGTGTTCCAAATCCGGGAGTCGTATTTTGAGTCATGGTATATCCTTGGTATGGGTCTGTTGTGGGTTCAATTCACCGGCAAGCCGGGCATGCAAAAGTCAAAGCGTTTAAATAATCACAACGAGCGCAATATTCAAATGCGACTCAAATTTTTACCCTTCGGCGGTCTGCAGGAGCTTTTCGAGTTTTTCCGCAGCGATATCGTAATGCCCGGGTGCGACTCTCGGAGTCAGGAGGCTATCGGGTTGGGGAGCGCAGAAACGTTCCTCCAATTCATCGAGCGTCGCCAGACCACTCTGGCAGGCGGCGCGCATTGCCGCACCAAGGGCGACTGAACCGCTGACCGCCAAGCGTTGTACCTGCACCTGAAAAACATCGGCAAGGATTTGCGCGATGGCATCATTTTTTGAAGCGCCACCGGTGAGGTAAATGGTATCGGGCTGGAGCTGCATCCACGTACTGCAACGTTTCATGTTGAGGAATTGACCTTCCACGCAGGCGCGTATTGCCGCTTCCGCTTCCTGCCAATTGCAAAAGGCGTCGCCCCCGTCGAGGAGCGGTTCATCGCGATCCAGCCGCGGACTGATCTCGGGGCGAAAGAAGGGGAGCATGACCTGCCCACCGTTTCCGGCCTCGGTATGTTTCAGCGCTGCGGTGAATTGATCCCAGTCGAAGTGAAATTTGTCTTTCACGGCCTCGCGGGCAAGGGAACCGTTGACGAAACACTGCAGCGACATCGAGCCGCCCATGGGATTCCCAAAGACGTGACCGCAGCCATCGGGGTCCGCAACCACTTCCGGCATCGCCGCGAAGAAAGTGTCGGAGGTGCCCAGAGAGACTACGATTTTGCCCGGCTGGCTGGCGCCCATTCCGACTAGACTACTGGGATTGTCTCCGGTGAAAAGCGTCACCGGGATGTTTTCGGCTAAACCGAATTTCTTGGTAAAGAAAGGGGAGAGGGTGCCCGCCTGCGTTTTTGCGGGTTTCACCTGTGGCAGTTTATCAACTAGATTCGGTGCGGTGGCGTGGAGGAGTTTTGGGTCCCAGTCCCAATGCTCCAAATTCATGAGATTCATGCCTGAGGCATCACCGGTATCAATGGGGGTGTCGCTGCCGCACAGCACCGAACCGATAAAGGAACTGACCAAATGAATGCGGGCGGTGGCGTCGTAGGCGGCGGGTTCGGTTTTGTAGAAACGCCGGATTTGCGGGCCGGTGAAACGCTCGATCGCAATCGACCCCGAGCGCGCGCACACTGTAGTATCGCCCCCTGCTTCCGCAGCAATTTCGCGACATTCCTCGCCGGTGGAGCTATCCATCCAGATCGGAGCGGTCTCACGGGAGAGGCATGGCCCGATTTGTGCGGCCAGCGTCTTTTCGGGATCGAGTTCCGAGAGTATTCTAAACCAATCCTCCTTGAGATAGACCGAGCCGTGTTGTTGTCCGGCACCGGAAATTGCGCTGATTTTGGAAAGGTCGCATAGTTTACCGAGGTCCTCTAGCAGGAGTTCCAAGGCGTCGAGCCACATCCGGGGGTCGGCATGCACCTCGCCGTTTTTGCCGTTTGGGATAAAACCCTGCGGCGCGTTATACTGCGGGAGGTGTTGCCCGAAGTTGATGGCGTGCTCTGCCACGATCGAGCCTTCTGCGGCATCAATGACCACCGCGGAAAAACTCTGAGTAGAGGCGTCGAGTCCAAGGGTATACATAGCGCGCTCGTCGAAAGCTTGGTTTACAGGAATTCGTTGACGAGATTTTCAAGCATTTCCTGACGACCGCTGGCGAGGACGGGTTCGCCATTTGCAAGGGCTGCTTTTTCGAGGGTCTCGAAACTGCACTTGCCGGATTCGATTTCCGCGCCGAGTGCACTGTCGAAGCTCGCATAGCGATCCTTCACGAACTGCTCGAGACGCCCGTCTTCACGGATGGCGTGCGCGATCTTGAGCCCCCGCGCAAAGGCGTCCATTCCGCCGATATGGGCGTGCATGAGGTCGATGGGCTCGTGGGATTCGCGGCGACGTTTGGCGTCAAAGTTAAGGCCTCCGGTGGTCAAGCCGCCCATCTTGAGCACGCAGAGCATCACTTGGGTGGTGAGGTAGATATCGGTGGGGAATTGGTCTGTGTCCCAACCGATCAGTTCGTCACCACGGTTCGCATCGATACTGCCGAGCATTCCGGCGTTGGCGCTGACGGTGAGTTCGTGCTCCATGGTATGACCGGCGAGGGTGGCGTGATTGGTCTCAATGTTGAGTTTAAAATGATCCATGAGTCCGTATTCGCGCAGGAAGTTCAGGCAAGCCGCCGCGTCGGAGTCGTATTGGTGAGTGGAGGGCTCGCGGGGTTTTGGCTCGATGTAGAAGGGGCCGTCGAAGCCGATCTTCTTGGCGTGATCGACCGCCATGTGAAGGAAGGCGCCGAGGTGATCCAGTTCGCGCTTCATGTCGGTGTTGAGGAGGGTGGCATAGCCTTCGCGACCACCCCAGAAGGTGTAACCGAGACCGTCGAGTTCTTTGGTGCATTCGAGTGCTTTTTTAACCTGCGCGGCGGCGTAGGTATAAACGGCGGCATCTGGCGAGGTCGCACCACCTTGCGAATAACGCGGATGACTGAACAGGCAGGCGGTACCCCAAAGCAGTTGTACCCCGGTTTCGGCTTGTTTCGCTTTGAGCTTTGCAACGACCGCATCCAGCGCGGCGTTGGAGGCACTGAGATCGTTGAGTTCGGGGGCTATGTCGCGGTCGTGCCAGCAGTAGTATTCAATCCCGATTTTGTTCAGGAATTCAAAGAAGACGTCGACGCGATTGAGGGCATTTTCAACGGAGTCGGAACCGTCATCCCAGGGCATCTGGGCAGTGCCGCCGCCAAAGGGGTCGGAGAGGACGTTGCGCATGACGTGCCAGTAGGGCGCTGCAAATCGTAGGTGATCCTTCATGGATTTTCCATCGATGAGCGCCTCCGCGTCATAATGTTTGAAGGCGAGCGGGTTTTTGGAATTGGGGCCCTCGTATTGGATTTTGTCGCAGTCGAAGTATTGCATGGTGATTGAGTTGATCAGTTAATGGTTTAAAGGTGGATAGTATCGCAGGTAGCGTGGACTGAAAACCGCATAATGCGTATCAATTCTGTTGATTTGCGTCAAAAGCTGCTACAGTCTGAAAAGATGAGCGAGCGGGTGGCTATTGTAATGTCGGAGGTGTTTTTGCGGCGCCTGACTCCGTCCCTGATGCCCTATGTACGTCGGCGGCAGGATTTCCAGATCCTGAGTATTCACCGCCCGATCGAAATGCTCTGTGAACGTTTGCGCGAGATGAAGCCGAGCGGTCTGATTACGGAATGGTTGCCGGAGGTGACCGATCAACTTTTGGATTTGGGCATACCAACGGTGGTGGCGGACACGGATTTGAAATATTCAGGTGCGGTCAGTTTGGACGTGGATGATTGGGCGGTGGGGCGCGAGGCGGCGGATGCTTTTGGGCAGGCGGGTTATGAGAGCTTTGCCTGCTTGGGAAACGGTACGCCTTATTCGGAACAACGCATTGAGGGCTTCCAAACCGCCTTGGGCAGGAAGGTTCCGATCTTTAATGAAGCCGGTTTTTCCGATGCGCGTTACAGTGAGCAATTCATCGAACCCGGAAAAGCCCTTTTGGAATGGTTGTCGGCCTTGCCGAAACCGGTGGGGGTTTTTGCGGTACACGATCCGCTGGGTCGATTCTTGTGTGGTGCCTGCCAGAATTTGGAGCTCGCGGTTCCGGAACAGGTCGCGGTTATTGGTGCCAATAATGACGAACTGGTTTGCGGTTTGAGTTACCCGATGTTGTCGAGCGTATCGATCCCCTGGGAGCAGTTGGGTGTGTTGGTGGGGGAGTGGATGCAGCGTTTGCGGAATGGGGAGGCACCGCCGTCGAATCCCCTGTTAATCGCGCCGGGGTCAGTGGTGCTACGGCATTCCGCCAGTCATTTGGTGGTTGACGACCCCGCCCTCCGCCGTGCCATGTCCTATCTTTCCGAGCATTTGAGCGAACCGGTCAATGTGGGCTCGCTCTGTGCGGATTTACGGCTGGCGCGGCGCACCGTGGAGCGCAAGTTTCGGGAATACTACCGTTGCACGCCCTGGGAAATGCTCTGCCGGATGCGGGTAAACCGTGCCAAGGATCTCCTTTCCAGGAGTAACCAACCCGTTGCGCGGATCGCAGAGTTGTGCGGCTTTAACGATGCGGAGCGTTTGGCGGTGGTCTTTCGCCGGATCACGGGACGATCGCCCACGCAGTGGCGCAAGGCCAGCGCTGCGCGGACGAACCCCTGAAATCCTTTTTACCAGAAGCAGACGTAAAGGGCGAGGGTGGCAATGACGATGCCAATGCCGACCGCCTTAGCGCCTCTGGAAGACTCCAATTCAATGGCATCGTTGACCGGCATCGCGACCGGTTCCTTCATGGGCTTGAGAACCGTAAGGATAACCCCTGCGAGCAGGACAATGAAGAAGCAGATTGCCATGCGATCGAGGAAGGCGATTTGTTCCGCATACCACCAACCCTTGGAAACGAGCCAAGGGCCAATGAGCCATTTGAAACCAGCATAGGACACGACATTGAGACCAATGCCAACCGCTCCAAAATAACGCGGGGTGCGCGGCGAGAAGAATCCGAAGATGAAGACCGCGAGAATACCTGGCGAGATGAAGCCCTGGAATTCCTGAATATAGGCAAAGATGCTGGTGAAATTATCGAGCTTTGGCGCGACAAATCCTGCGAGGATCACAAAGAGAACCACAAATGCGCGACCGACTTTGACGAGTTTGGCGGGGTTCTTTTCGCCGCTGAACTTGGAATAGAGGTCCATCGTGGCAATGGTCGAGGCGGAGTTCAGCATGGAGGCGAGGGAGCTGATGACGGCACCACTGAGCGCTGCGAGCACAAACCAGGAGATGAGGGGGAAGGGCTTGATGAGGTTGCGCACCAGCACCGGGAAGGCGCGGTCGTAGTCGTATTCGCCGGTGGCGGCGTTCAGGAGGTCGCCGGAAAAGAGGTTGTAGGCGAGGATTCCGGGAATTACCACGAGGAAGGGAATGAGCAATTTAAGCCCCGCCGCAAAGACGATACCTTTTTGACCCTCTGCGAGGGATTTCGATCCAAGGGTCCGCTGCACGATGTATTGGTTGAGCCCCCAGTAAAAGAAGTTGGGAATCCACAAGCCGATCAAAAGCGCGGTCCAGGGAATGTCGGAATCCTCCTTGGGGCGAACCATATGAAGTTTGCCGCCGGATCCATTGGGTCCGTTACGCGCCTCCGCTTCGCCATCGACCCCATCATTGAGCAATATGAAGCGCTCCCATGCCCCGGCCTCCGCGATTTGTTCAACGGTGGCTTCGGAATTGGAGACTTTGGTAAGGATCAATTCCTCGGCAGGTTTTTCTGCAAGGACACTGAAGGCAAGGAACATAACAATCGCACCACCGAGAATGAGCGCCGAGCCCCAGATGAGGTCGGTCCAGGCGCAGGCTTTGAGGCCCCCGATGAAGACATAGATCGCAGCGAAGGCGGCAATGAGCCAGCACACCGCGGTGAGGTTGTTGAGAACCGGGACGGTGTTGTAGTATTCGGAGACGAATTTCGCACCGGAGAAAATCACGGAGGAGGTTGTGACAAAGACGAGGGTCACGATCGCGGGGATTGCCATGGCGAGACGCGCGACGCCGTCGAAACGATACTGGAGGAATTCCGGAATGGTGTAGAGCCCGGCCTTGAGGAATTTGGGCAGGAACCAGAACGCCACCACGATCAGCGTGATTGCCGCGATCCACTCATAGGAGGCAATCGCCATGCCCAACCAGTTGGCGGAGGCGCCCGACATGCCCACGAATTGCTCGGTGGAAATGTTGGCGGCGATGAGCGAGAAGCCCACGAGCCACCAGGTCAATCCGCGGCCGGCGAGGAAGTAATCGCTCGCGCCTTTTTCGCCGCTCAATTCTTCGTCGCGGCTTTTCCAGATTCCAAGGGCAATGACGCCGACAACGGCGATGATAAAGAGGCTAACTTCAATGATGTCCATGTTTTCGGGGTTGGGGTGAGTTTATATTAACACAAATATATGCGAACAACTTATGCAGTAGGCGCGATTCAACCCTTGTAGACGGTGAGGAGGGCGTCGGCGATTTCAGACGGGTTGCGAGCGATCGCGACTCCGGCGTCCTCCATCGCGGCAAACTTCGCTTCTGCGGTGCCGGCACCACTGGCTGAGACGATCGCGCCGGCGTGTCCCATGGTGCGACCCTTGGGAGCGGAGGCCCCCGCGATAAATCCGGCAACGGGTTTTTTGACGTGTTCCTTAATGTATTCGCAGGCTTCCTCTTCGGCGCTGCCGCCGATTTCACCAATCATGATAATGGCGTCGGTATCAGGGTCTTCGTTGAACATCCGAATCGCGTCGGTTTGGGAGGTGCCATTAATGGGGTCACCGCCAATGCCGATACAGGTGCTTTGACCGTGGCCGCGCTGAGTGAGTTGCCAGACTGCCTCGTAGGTGAGGGTTCCGGAACGTGAAACCACTCCGACCCGCCCGGGTTTGTGGATGTAGCCCGGCATGATGCCGATCTTGCATTCCCCGGGGGTGATGATGCCCGGGCAATTTGGACCGATGAGGCGGGTGCGGGTGTTTTTGAAATAGAGGCGGCGGCGGATTTCTGCCATGTCGCGCACGGGGACGCCCTCGGTGATGCAGATCACGAGCGGGATTTCGGCCTCGATCGCTTCGAGGATGGAGTCGCCTGCAAAGGCGGGTGGCACATAAATGACGGAAACATTGGCGCCGTGTTCGCGAACCGCTTCTGCCATGGTATTGCAGACCGGGACTGAATCTTCCCATATTTGTCCGCCTTTGCCGGGGGTAACGCCTGCCACGATTTGGGTGCCGTATTCGAGGCATTGTTTAGTATGGAAGGTGCCGGTTTTACCGGTGATACCTTGAACGACGACGCGGGTGTCTTTGTTGACGAGAATGCTCATAATGAAAGGGTCCTGCGTTTAGGCGTTAGCGCTGACTTGCGTGGTGATGATTTCTGCCGCATGGGCGAGGCTGTCGGCAGGGGTGCAGGCGATCCCGCTTTCCTTGAGGATCTCCTTGCCCGCTTCGACGTTGGTGCCTTCGAGGCGAATCACGAGGGGGACTTGGATGTCGACGTTACGGGCGGCGGCCACGATGCCACGGGCAATGACATCACATTTCATGATGCCGCCGAAGATATTGACGAGGATGCCTTCGACCTTCGGGTCGGAGAGTATGATCTTAAAGGCCGCGGTGACCTGGTCTTCATTGGCGCCGCCACCCACGTCGAGGAAGTTGGCGGGTTCGCCGCCAAAGCTCTTGATGATGTCCATTGTCGCCATGGCGAGACCCGCGCCGTTGACGAGGCAGGCGATGTTGCCGTCCAGCGCGATGTAACTGAGGTTGTGCTTGGAGGCTTCGATTTCCTTGGGATCTTCTTCGTTAAGATCGCGGAGTTGTTGGATTTTCGGGTGCTGAAAGATGGCGTTGCCATCAAAGGTCATTTTGGCGTCGAGTGCCATGAGGTCGCCGCGGTCGGTCGTGATGAGCGGGTTGATCTCCACCAACATGGCATTGTTTTCCCAATAGAGTTTGTAAAGGCCGGTCAGAAGGCGGGCGAATTGCTTCACTTGGTCCCCGCTAAAGCCGAGTTCGAAGGCGACCCGTCGGCAATGGTGGTGACGCAGGCCCATGGTGGTCGAAATCGGGACGCGGATGATTTTCTCGGGGCTGCTTTCAGCGACTTCCTCGATGTCCATGCCGCCCTCGGTCGAAGCGATGATAACGGTTTGGGCGGTCTCGCGGTCCAGTACGAGGGCGAGGTAATATTCATGCTGGATCTCGCAGGCTTCGGTAAAGTATACAGTCTGCACCTTGCGTCCGGCGGGGCCGGTCTGTTTGGTGACGAGGGTGTTGTCGAGCATTCGATTGGCGGATTCCAGCGCGGCCTCGCGGCCTTCAACGAGTTTGACGCCGCCCTGATAGCCATCGGTAAAGCTGCCCTTGCCGCGTCCTCCGGCATGGATCTGCGCTTTCACTACGATCTTCTGGCTCTCGCCCAAGTGGGCAATCGCGGTTTCAATTTCACGGCTCGTTTGGGCGGCGTAGCCTTTGGGGACCGGGACGCCGTAATCGTCGAGGAGTCGTTTAGCTTGATACTCGTGTATATTCATTAAATCTCAGGTAAAGTAGAGGTGGTAGAGGTATTCACATAAGGGTGCAATTCATTTTACCTGCTATCGCTCAAAAAAGTGAGGGCACGGGTTTAGAGCGAGCAACCCTGCGCAGTCTCGCAGTTTGGGCGGGCAACGAGCCCCTTGAGGGGCTCATCGGCGAAAGTTTGCTCAGCGAGGTCATCGGGGAGGAGATGGCGTTGGCAGACCGTATCGAGTTCCGCCTTGGTGGTGGCGCGGCGCGCTTCGTGCAGGAAACGCCCCTCGGGATCGACGCCGAGGCCGATGAAGTTGAGGAATTTTTTGAGGTGATTGATGTGATGGCGTTCGGCGCGATCCGCTTGGGTGGTGGCTTGATGGAGATCGTCGATATAATGAGCGACATCGGCGAGGGTGGGCCGGTAAACGGTGGTTCCGGCGAAATGCTCGCGGAGTTGGCGAAAGATCCAGGGGTTGCGGATGCAGGAACGCCCGATCATGAGGCCCGCCGCTCCGGTATTTTCAAGCACCCAGAGGCCTTTCTTGACGGAGGTGACGTTGCCGTTGGCAAGAACCGGAATGGGAAGGGCTTCCGCCGCCCGTTGAATATACTCGTAATGAACGGCGCTGCGGTAGGCCTCCTTGACCGTTCGGGCGTGCAGGCTCAGGAGGTCGACCTGATGTTTCTCGATGAGTTTCAGAATCGCCTCGAAGTTGCGGTCGTCCTCAAACCCGATGCGCATCTTGACCGTGAAGCGCCCCTCGACCGCTTCGCGCAGGCAACCCAAGATACGGTCCACCACTGCGGGGTCACGCAGGAGTCCGCCGCCGACGTTTTTTTTGTAAACCTTGGGGGCGGGGCAACCCATATTGAGGTCGATGCCGGCAACCGGCAGCTTGGCGGCATGGATCGCGCGGACGGTGCGTTGGAGGTCGGGGAGGCTTTCGCCGATAAGTTGGGCGAAGACCGGGCGCCCGGTGTTGTGCCGCTCGATTGAATCGACGATATAGGTCTCAAGGGTGGAGTGACCGTGTACGCGGAAATATTCGGTAAAGAGAAGATCGGGTGGGCCATATTTACCGAGGAGACGCATGAAAGGCAGGGTGGTGACATCCTGCATGGGGGCGAGGGCGCTCCAAGGCTGGCCGGGAATCATCGCTTCCGGAAGCGGAAGGGTCGCAGGGCCTTCGCTCATAGACTAGCTCTCGTCCTCCTTGTTCTGATCGAGGATTTTCTCGAGAATCAGGCTCATGTCATCGACCGTATCGAGCACCTTCTGAGTGGCGTAGATGGGTTTCTCTGCAAGGAGGGCGAGAATGATCGAGTCGCTCGGGCGGGCATCGACCTCCACGATTTTTTGACTCAATTCGTTGTCCATTGAAACCACGAGGCGGGCGTAAAAGGTACTCTCGGCGACGTCGTTGATGATGGTGCGCTCGACCTCCGCACCCATCCCATCGAGGAGGCTGATCATGAGCTCATGACTTTGCGGGCGTTCAAATTGCACATCATTAATGGCGTGCTGAATGGCGGTGCCAATGCCCTGATCGACGTAAATCACAAAGGTCTTGGCATCGGTGCCTAAAAAGATGGCGCAACCGCTGGAGGTCGGCATGACGGCTTTGACTGTGATTCGTGAGACTTGGTTTCCCATGTTTTAAGGTGTCGGTGGTGGAAAGAGTGATTAAATCCGTACGCGTATGCATGGAGGGTTATTTTTTGATCGCCTGAAATCGCTGGGCTGTCTCAGACTATGAGCAATGAATGGGATGAACGACAAATCCAAAAATCTTTACCTCGTGGGATTCATGGGCGTTGGCAAGTCTGTTATTGGCCGGCGGCTTGCGGGTGAGCTGGGTTTGCGGTTTGTTGACACCGATCATGCGATCGAAAAAGCGCAGGGGTGCAGTATTGCTGAGATTTTCAAAAAGGAAGGGGAGGCGCGTTTTCGCGAATACGAACGGTCTTTTATCGAGTCGGGACATGCGGCGACCGGTCATGTGGTGGCTTGTGGTGGTGGTTTGGTGGTGCAACCCGGGATGGTGGATTTGCTGCGCGCGCGCGGGGTGGTGGTCAGTTTATTTGCTTCGGTGGAGACCATTATCGAACGCACCGCACGCAATAACAAGCGGCCCCTCTTGAATGTGGAGGATCCGGAGGCACGTATTCGCGAACTCTTGAACGCACGCGAATCGGTTTACCTAGAGGCGGGACCCGCGATCAGCACCGAGGGTCGCAGTCTGGCGGACATCGTGGAGCATATTATCCGGATTTACCGTTCGCACTGCGATTGAGGGTCCGGTGTCTGGGTCGTTTGTGCGGCTGAAAAACCTTTCAGGCGTTGCAGGAAAGTGTCGGGCGGGCGGAGGGCTTTGCCGGAAGGATCCATGAAGGCGTGCACGGTGTAGCCGGTGGTGAGCACGGTGGATTCGCGGCGCACGGTATAATCGAAGCGGAAGCGTGCGCGTGGAGGTTCGGCGAGTTGAAGGTCGATGGTGAGCCGGTCATCAAAATGCGCGGGGCTTTTGTAGCTGGCTTGTGCCTCAAGGACCGGAATGAAGAGGCCTTGTGCTTCGAGATCGCGGTAGGGCAGGCCGAGGTGATCCAGTAATTGAATGCGCGCAGTTTCGAACCAAACGAAGTAATGACTGTGGTAGACGACATTCATGCGGTCGGTTTCCACGTATCGCGTGCGAATCTGAGTGCTGAAATTCAACATGTTGCTTAACTTGATTGACTGTGTTTGAATGTGAAGTCGGAATTACCTGAGTTAAATCTCGATTACGGGTGAACTTGCTATCCGGGTCGATTCCACTTTGATGTCAGGGTTTATAGACCTATGTTCAGGATTTTAAAAGTTATATTACGCTGGTTCATGGACTGGCTCTACTTCGTGTGCCTCGTTTGCTTTTCCGGCGCGACTTTGGGAGTCCTGTCGCATGTGCTGTTTGGTCTGTTTTTTGTGGACTCACCGGACTACGCGCACCTCGCGGCGCTGGGTTTCCTGCATGGTTTGAAATATAGTAGTTTGTGGGCGGGCGGGCTTGCCATAGTGCTGTGTGCCATGCGCGCGCACCGCGAGTTTCAAACGGCTCAAACCCAAATCTCCCAATGAAAAACACCGAGCGCCTCTTTGTTTTTTTCGTCGGCTTCATGATCGGGCTCGCGATCGTCTCCTTGATCCTCATGCGGCGCGCCGCTCGCGAGGATGCCGTGGTGGCGGATCCCTGGGCGTTTCATATGGAGGCCGCGGCGGCAGTTGACGCGGAGCCGCTCCCGCAAACGGTCGAGCCTTCCATGCTGAAGGGAAGGGTGCTTCGTTTTGGATATTTGCCGGAGGAGGAGGCCGCCAGCGAACGGGTTTGGATCATCAATTTTGACGACAGCTATCCCTATGTCCGCATCGTGGAAGATCTCAAAAGTGGGTCCCTGTATTACATGGCGGCGGATCAGGTGAAGATTGAACTGGCGGAAGGGGTTGATGTTGCGGCGCTCTCGCCCGCGCTGGAGGATCTGGGGCTGCGTTTACGCAATTTTAACCGCAAGCACGGCGTCGTGGTGGTCGGGGTTCTCAATACCGGTCTGGAAGCGGTGCCGCAAACGCTTGCCGCCCTGGAGCCATGGGCAGAGCTGATTGAGCTGGCGGAACCGGACTACCTCCAATTCCGCAAGCTCCACGATTGAGCCGTCCACCCAGTCCGGGCTGCGTAATATGGGATTGACCACAATTTCCCTTTTCCCTTTGCTACGCGGTTTTCTTTAAGTCCAGCGCTCATGAAGCGCCCTATCACCCATATCCAACCGTGAAAACCGAATCAAACGACATAAACTCAACGCGCAAAGCGATCTCTGTTCATATTTCTGCCGAGGAAATCAATGAACTCGAGGCGCAATTGGTCCGTGACTTCCAGCGTCAGGCCAAGATCCCCGGCTTCCGCCCCGGTAAAGCTCCGGAAAAAATGGTGCGTACCCGTTATGCCAAGGATTTGAACAAAGAACTCGCCAACCGCGTGGTTTCCAAAGCCCATGAAAGCGGCGTGCAGACTGCCGACTTTGAGGTCTATGGCATTGTGGATTTGAAGGAGGGCGAAATTGCCGCCGGTCAGGACGCTGTCATTGAGTTTACAGTGGATATTATTCCGTCTTTTGAATTGCCCAGCTATGAGGGCTTGAAGGTGACCAGCGCACCGGTCGAGGCGAGCGATTCAGAAGTTGATCGCATGCTCGAACAAATCCTGAGCCAGCGCGCGGAATTCAAGGTGGTTGAAAAGGCTGCGACGGCGGGTGACTACGTCCGTTGTGGTTACGAAGGCAGTCTGGATGGAAAATTGCTGACCGAATCCCACCCCGAATTGCCCGCGATGTATGGTACCCAGAAGACCACTTGGGAAGAGGCTGGAGCGCAGGAATCACCGGGAGTGCGCGCCATTATTGACGGCGTGGTTGGCATGAAGGCTGGCGACGAGAAAACCGTCACGATGGAATATGCGGAGGATTTTGAACCCGCCGAGCTCTCGGGGAAATCGGTTGACTACACCATCAAGGTTGAGGAAGTACGCGAAAAGGTCATGCCGGAAATGGACGCCGCTTTCTTTGAAGCCCTCAAGGTAAAGGACGAATCCGAACTGCGTGACCAAATCTCCGAAAATATCAAGAACCAGAAACAACAACAAAATTTCCAAGCGGAGCGCCAACAAATCACCGACCAACTCCTGCAGGCGGTGGATTTGGAGCTTCCTCAGAGTGGAGTTGAAAACGAAACGGAAGCGCTGCTTCGGGATTTCATGCAGCGCAATATGCAGCAGGGTGCCAGCGAGGCCGACTTTGAGAAAAACAAGGCGGAGCTGCATGCGGGCGCCAGCAAGGCTGCAGTCGATCGTATGAAATCACGTATCATCCTTGGCAAGATTGCCGAGAAGGAAAAGATCAAGGCGGAGAGTCAGGATTTTAGTCAGCTCATCATGCAGGAAGCCATGCAAAGCGGTCAAAAACCGGAAAAGCTCGTCAAGGAAATCCAAAAGGATCAAAGCCGCATTAATCGTATGCGTCTGGACATACTGATGGGTAAAACCATGGACAAGCTGCTTGAAAAGGCTGAACGCGAGACCGTGGAAGCACCGGCAGCGGATGCTTAGTCGTCGCCCTTGCATAATCCCGCTTTGCGTTTGCTAAAGCATACATTTTCGACATTTTATCATCATGAGTTACGTACCACTTCCCACTGTCTATGAACGCGAGGGTCGCACCGAGCGCGCCTGGGACATCTACAGTCGATTGCTCCGCGACCGTATCATCTTTATCGGCACTCCCATAAACGATTTCGTCGCAAATGCCGTCATTGCGCAAATGCTCTTCCTGCAAATGGAGGATCCCAAAAAGGATATCAGTCTTTACATCAATTCCCCCGGCGGCAGCGTCACCGATGGCATGGCGATTTACGACACCATGAATTTCCTGGAGTGCGAGATCGTGACCTACTGCGTCGGACAAGCTGCCAGTATGGCGACGCTTCTTTTGGCGGCAGGCACCCCCGGCAAGCGCTACGCTTTGCCCAATAGTCGCATCCTCATGCACCAACCCTCCGGTGGCGCCACCGGGCAGACCTCCGATATTTCGATCGCCGCCCGCGAAATCCTCCGCTGGCGCGAACGCATGAACACCCTTATCGCCCAACACACCAAGAAAACCGTCGCTGAAATCGAGGCGGATTCCGACCGCGACTTTTACCTTTCTGCCGAGGACGCGCTCGCATACGGCATCGTCGACCAAGTCATCCAAAACAAGCCTCCCGCTTGAACCGCCCCATCATAAGACATGGCTAAGGCAACCCGCATGACCTTTTGTTCCTTCTGTGGTAAGGCTCAAAACGAATCCCGAAAAATGATCGCGGGGCCGTCCGGGGTCCACATCTGCGATGCCTGTGTCGCGGTCTGTAAGACCATCATCGAGCGCGAGATCGGCGATGAACTTTCAACTCAGCAGGCAAGTGAAGCCAGTGAGCCCAATAAAGGCCCTTTCGAATTACGAAAACCTGCCGACCTAAAGGCGTTCCTCGACGAGCACGTCATCAGTCAGCAGTACGCCAAACGCGCCCTCGCCGTCGCGGTTTATAATCATTACAAGCGGCTCCAGTCCGAGGCTCGCATCGATGCCACAAATGATTTTGTTCTACCGGACAAAGAACTGGCGGATGTCGAAGTGGAAAAGAGCAACATCCTCCTGCTCGGTCCGACCGGTTCCGGCAAAACCTTGCTCGCCCGCACCCTCGCACAAACGCTGGGGGTACCCTTTACGATTGTTGATGCCACCACCCTGACCGAGGCCGGGTATGTCGGTGATGACGTCGAGAACATTGTCCTCCGCCTCCTGCAGGCTGCGAATTACGACGTCGCCCGCGCCGAATGCGGCATCATTTACGTCGATGAGATCGATAAGATCGGCCGCAAGACCGACAACGTCTCGATTACCCGCGATGTCTCGGGGGAGGGCGTCCAGCAAGCCCTTCTCAAAATCATTGAAGGCACCGTTTGTAATGTGCCGCCGCAGGGAGGCCGCAAGCACCCCAATCAGGAATATATCCAAGTCAATACCGCCAACATCCTTTTCATTTGCGGTGGTGCCTTCGTTGACCTCGATAAAATCGTTCAGAATCGCATCGGTTCAAAGGCGATGGGTTTTGACACCCTCCATAACCGCCGCACCAGCGAGGTTCCCGTCAGCGAAGTCCTCCGCGAGATCCAACCCGAGGATCTCGTCCAATTCGGGATGATCCCCGAGTTTATCGGACGTCTCCCCATGGTGGCAGTGCTCGATGAACTTTCGGTCGAAGACCTCCAGCACATCCTCCTCGACACACAGAACGCGCTCGTGAAGCAATACCGGAAGCTTTTTGCGATGGACGGCGCCAAACTTGAATTTACCAAGGATGCCATTGCCGCCATCGCTCAAAAAGCGATTCACTTAAAGACCGGCGCCCGCGCCCTCCGCGCCATCATGGAAGGGCTCATGCTCGATGTCATGTATCAAATCCCACACGAGGAAAACCTCAGCAAAGTCGTCATCAACGCCAAGGTGATCGAGGGAATACAAACACCCAAATTGCATTATAAAAAGACCACCCGCTCCAAAAAAGCAAAAGTGGCCTAAAGCTGGGAGACCGGGGATTGCCCGCGAAGGCCCGCGAAGCAGCGGATGAAGGCCGTGTAGGAGAACTACGAATCACACCGATTGCGCGAATGGGTGCCTCCTCCGCGTTTAAATATAAAACGCAGAGATCCAGAGCACCTCTGATCCTCCGCTCCTCCGCGTTAAAAATATAAACGCAGAGTTTCGGAGTATCTCTGATCCTCCGCTTCTCCGCGTTAAACTATAAAACACAGAGTTTCAGAGCACCTCCATCCCTCCTCTTTAAACTATAAACGCTGTTGCACTATACAGCAAAGGGTAAGAAATTTCAACTTATGAGCTCCGACCCCAGAACTTCGTGAGTGCAACTCCAGGTAATCGTATTATAGCTTGCTCTGTAGATTACTTTTACGGATTTGTGTGGTGAATAAAGTCGGCCTTCTACCTTTGTTAAGGTGTATAATGAAAGCTATGGGCTAACCTTTGACGGATCGCCGGTATGCGGCGGGAGAACAGCCCTGTGTCTTTTTGAAGATACGGCTGAAATAGTAGGGGTCGTCATAGCCGAGCTGAGTTGCGATTTCTCGGATGGTGGAATCGGTTTGATCGAGCAGTTCGCAGGCTTTGCGAATTTTTAGCTGAATGAAGTAAGCCATGGGGGATTGGTTCGTGCGCTGCCGGAAAAGCTTTGTGAAGTAGGGGAGGGATTGGCCTGAGTGTGCGGCCATCGCATCCAGTGTAAGCGGCATGTCGAGGTGCTGCTCCATAAATGCCAGTGTCGAGACGACCCGCTTTTCGGCGGATTGACGCTGGATACGAGGGAAGCCCTGATGGAGTTTTGCCAAGCTAAAAAGGCGTAGTAGTTCACTGCTCATCGCAAGAAGTCCGGCGTCGGAATAGTGGTAATTCAGGCAAGCGTAAATGTTTTCGAAGGCGTCGCGTATGATGCGGGTATCCGGCACAAAGAGGCTTGGCTTATGTGTGGTGAGTTTGAGGCTGTCCGACACTGCCTGCGTTTGCGATCCAGAGAAATGTATCCAGCAAATTGACCATGGATCCTGCTTTTCTGCCTGATAGATATGCGGGGTGTGCGGTGGAATGATCGCAAGCTGACCCGGTCGAATTTTTTGAATTGAATTGTCTATCTCGATTGAGCCTCGACCGCTGAGACAATAGATTAGTACGGCAGTGGAAATGCCCTCTTTGCGCTCAACGTAGTGATGGGGGGCGGAGGGGTACGCGCCGATGTCAGTCACGTAAAGACAATTCACAATTGGCAACGAACGGCAGCGCTCAACCACGGTGGGCGGAATCACTACCAAGCGCTGCTTCGGGAAGCCCTCTTTAATGCGTGTTTCGTTACTCGATAGCATGAAGGTATCTTTTAGGTATTAAGATCGGATAGTCCATTATTAAGTATCGGATATGGCATTCACGCAATGGCTGAATTGTGTTTAACTACGCGACGCTCAAGAGGCAGGGCGCGTTTTTCAATCGAATGCATTTAATATGAGGCAGCATGTAGAAGCATCACGTGAACCGCTGGCAATTCCGACCTATGGACTGGGCGAACCGGAGAAGAATCCGCTCTTTTTTGAGAAGCGCGTCTATCAGGGTTCCTGTGGCAAGGTCTATCCCGTACCGTTTATTGATAAGGTGTTCGATACGCCGAAAGCCCAGAGCTATGACTCGGTGCGACTGGAGAACGAGTATGTACGCTTGGTGATGCTTCCCGAAATCGGTGGGCGCATTTTTCTCGGTCAGGACAAGGTCAATGACGACTACGACTTTTTCTACCGTCAGGATGTGATCAAGCCCGCCTTGGTAGGTTTGGCGGGACCGTGGATATCCGGTGGGGTTGAATTTAACTGGCCGCAGCACCACCGCCCCGGCACGTATATGCCGACCGACCTGCATCTTGAGGAGGGCGAAGATGGTTCACGAACCGTATGGATGTCTGAGCATGATCCGCTGAATCGCTTAAAGGGGATGCATGGCATGCGTATGCAAGCGGGCAGTGCATTGGTCGAGCTAAAGGCGCGCTTATATAACCGCACAGCTTATACGCAGACCTTTCTGTGGTGGGCCAATGTTGCCGCCAAGGTGCACGATAATTATCAGAGTTTCTTTCCTGCGGATGTACATTATGTGGCGGATCATGCGGTGCGTGCCCAGAGTTCGTTTCCGATTGCGAACAATGACTATTACGGCATCGATTATGCCGCCCGCCCGGGTGCCAACGACCTGAGTTGGTATAAAAATATTCAGGTGCCGACCAGCTATATGGTTTGTGATACGAGCTTTAACTTCTTCGGCGGGTATGATTATGACGCACAAGGCGGCTTTGTCCATGTCGCGAATAAGCATATCGCACCTGGCAAGAAGCAATGGACCTGGGGCAATCACGAATTTGGCTGGGCATGGGATCGCGAACTGACGGACGCAAACGGCCCCTACGTGGAATTGATGGCGGGTGTTTACACCGACAACCAACCGGACTTCACTTATTTGCAACCGGGGGAGACCAAGACCTTTTCGCAGTTCTGGTGGCCGTATAAGAAGATCGGCCCGGTGCAGAATGCGACAAAGGACGCTGCGGTGCGCCTCGTTTTGAAAGAGGATGGAACTCTTGACCTGGGGGCGGTGGTATCAAGTGAGTTTAAGGGCGCTCGCATCCTATTGACCCAGGGGGAACAGGTGCTGATCGATGAGCGGGTGGATTTATCACCTGACGCGCCGTGGCAGAATCAGTCGATCCAGTTTGCGGGCGATGCGCTGCACAGGCTGGAACTTTCAGTCGAAGGATTGGTGTCGTATCGACCGGTCGATGTTTCGGGATTGGAGCGCCATCGCGAAGTCGCAACTGAGCCGCCCATGCCGGATGCCATTGGGACCAACGAAGAATTGTATTTGACTGCTGAACACTTGGAGCAATACCGCCATCCAACGCGTTATCCTGAAATCTATTGGGATGAAATCCTGCGCCGAGACCCGTTGGATGTGCGCACCAATATTGCTTATGGTCGCCGTAAGCTCAATCAAGGCCTACTCGATGAAGCTGCGGTACATTTTGAAAAAGCAATTGAGCGCCTGACCAGCCGTCACCCGAACCCGTATACCGGAGAGGCGCATTACTACCTCGGGCTGACTCGTCGTTTTCAGAATCGCTTTACCGAGGCTTACAGCTTGCTTTATAAGTCCACTTGGAATGCTGCATGGCGCTCACCCGCCTACTATGAGCTGGCATTGCTTGATTGCCGTCAGTGTGATTTTGAAACCGCCCTGCGGCATTGTGAAGACGTGTTGGATAGTAACCGCCAACACAACAAGGCGCAGGTGCTCAAGGCGTTGGTATTAGCCAAGCTGGGGCGCGATGGTTCGCAGGTGCTGGCTGATCTACTAGCAGTGGATCCGCTGGATCATTGGGCGCGTTATGCAGCGGGCGATGTGGAAGGTTTTCTCGCCAAGAGTCGCAGCGATGCACAGACCGTGTTGGATATCGTTCACGATTATGCGGATGGTGGATTCCGCGAAGAGGCAATTGAGCTATTGGAATTACACCATAGCAATGCAGTGCATGAAGTTGCGGTGCCAAACCCGCTCGAAAGGTCGCAGTTGACGCACTATGCTCTGGCATGGCTGACGGGCAGAACATCGCTCCTAAATAACGCACGCGGGATCGCTGCCGATTATTGTTTCCCCTCTCGTTTACAGGATCAATTTATGTTGGAGTGGGCTTTGGAGCAAAGCGGTGCGGATCGCAATGCAGCCTATGGGCTGGGTAATTACTACTTCGATAAGAAGCGTCATGAGGATGCAATTGCTTGCTGGGAAACCGCGCGGGCGGCGGATCCGACGTTTGCCACTGTGCACCGAAATCTTGGGATCGCGTATTGGAATGTGCGTCGCGACGGTGAGGCTGCGCGTGCGGCTTATGAAGCGGCGGTGAAGCTTGATCCTTCGGACGCGCGTCTCTTTGCTGAATTGGATCAGCTCCGGGAGAAGTTGGGCGATACGGCAGAAGCACGTTTGCAAACCCTTCGCACCAGACTCGAACTGGTGGGCGAGCGCGACGATTGCACCGTTTCCCTGGCGGAGCTTTACAACCAAACCGGATCACCACAGGCAGCGCTGGATACCTTGCTGGCGCGTCGCTTTCATCCGTGGGAGGGCGGGGAAGGGAAGGTGCTCCGCCAATACACCCGCGCGCATTTACTACTGGGGCAGCAGGCTTTGGAGACAGGAGATCCCGACGTGGCACTGGAGCATTTCGAGCAAGCGATGCAGCCACCGGAGAATCTGGCAGAGGCGTATCATTTGTTGCAGGCCAAGGCAGATGTGAGCTATTGGACAGGTAAGGCGCTGCGTGCCCTTGGTCGCGGGGCTGAAGCCGTGGAGCAATTCGAGGCGAGTGCCAAGGAGGCGGGGGACTTTCAAGCGATGGCCGTCACCGAGCATTCGGAGCTCTCTTATTATCGCGGCTTGTCGTTGATTGAACTGGGCCGCGATGCCGAAGCCAAAGCCTTGTTTGAGAACTTTAAGGCCTTTGCTGAAGGTGAACTAAAGAGGGAGGCTGTGATTGATTACTTCGCGACATCCTTGCCTTTGTTGCTCGTTTTTGAAGAGGATCTCGATCAGGCGAAACAGGCACAAGCGAACAAACTGCTCCGTCTCGCGAATCAGGGGCTTCAATTATTAAACCAATAACGACAAGATGATGAAAATGGATTATAATTTAAAGTTTCTTTGGATGATCTGCCTCGTAGCAGCGATGGGCGGTTTGCTATTCGGTTATGATTGGGTGGTGATTGGTGGCGCGAAGCCATTTTATGAAGCGTTCTACGAATTGACCGGTGAAGACCAGGCATGGAGGGCAGGCTGGGCGATGAGTTCAGCACTGGTGGGGTGCTTGCTGGGTGCGCTGCTTTCCGGCGCTATTACTGATCGCATCGGCCGTAAAAAGGTACTGATTCTAGCCGCCTCGATGTTTGTTGTCTCGGCGATATGGACAGCGCTTTCGAACAGCTATGATAGCTTTATTTTAGCCCGCATCCTCGGCGGTATCGGTATCGGATTGGCATCCATTGTTTCGCCGATCTATATCGCGGAGCTCTCGCCTGCGTCGATGCGCGGGAAGTTTGTTTCGATTAATCAGCTGACCATCGTCATTGGTGTATTGGCCGCTCAAATTGTTAATTATCTGATTTACCAAAATGCTCCGGTGGAGACGGATGCCTCAACAGAGGTGATTCTAAATTCATGGAGTGGGCAGACGGGTTGGCGTTGGATGTTTGCGGCTGAGGCAGTCCCAGCCGGATTGTTTTTTTTATTGGCTTTGGTAATTCCCGAATCGCCTCGTTGGTTGTTGAAGCGTTCGCGCGGAGAGGCAGCGCGTGCAATTTTGGTCAAAATTGGCGGCGAGTCATATGCCGACAAGGAGATCACAGAGGTTGAAGCAACCTTGGCGGGTGAGCACAATGTGGTGCACTATTCCGAGCTGTTTCATCCACGACTGCTTAAGATTCTTGGGCTGGGTATTTTTATTGCCGTGTTCCAGCAGTGGTGCGGCATCAATTCGATTTTTAATTACGCCGAGGAAATTTTTAAAGCTGCAGGCTATGATGTCAGTGGTATGATGTTTAATGTCGTCATTACCGGCTTGGTGAATCTGGTCTTCACTTTTGTGGCGATCAAAACTGTCGACAAATGGGGCCGTCGTCCATTGATGCTGCTCGGCGCCGGTGGCCTGATGGTCACCTATGCAATCCTGGGCGCGTGTTACCACTTTGGTGTTCAAGGACTGCCGGTGCTCATTGTGGTGTTGGTCGCGATCGCTTGCTATGCGATGACGCTGGCGCCGATTGCATGGGTGTTGCTCTCCGAGATTTTCCCGAACCGGATTCGTGGAGCGGCGATGAGCATGGCTGTTTCATCCTTGTGGATCGCATGTTTTGCGCTGACGCTTTCGTTCAAGCCCATTAATTTAGCGCTCGGTGCATCCGGCACGTTTTGGCTCTACGGCGCGATCTGCCTTGTTGGGTTTGTCGTCATGTATCTCAGGGTGCCTGAGACCAAAGGCCGTACGCTTGAAGAAATTGAACAGCAGTTTGAGGCGTCATGATGTGAGCTAAGAAATTTCACGACTTTGGGGCGCTGTTCAATTCGCAGATACTAGCTCGCTGCGAAATTTTTGATGCTACGACACTGCTATGTCGTGTTTATAGATTTATTACAATCTAAAATGTTTTTCTTGAACTAGTAAGATTTGGTTGTAGATTCTGGGTGATTATAACTGATGGACCAATATAAATGAAAAACAACATCGAGAAGTACTTGCTCTGGGCATGCATATTTCAAGTGCTTGCATGGTTTTTACCAACCGTGTTTCCAGCCTTGGCAAACCACCTCTTAATCAAAAGTGGAATGGAAGAGACCTTTCCAGCTATTGTGAAAATAACCTTGTTGTGCGGACTGTTTACAATTCCTCTTAAACTCGTCTGCGGTGCATGGCTAAAATGCGAATCTGAGAGCCTTGGATTAAACAAATGGATATGGTTTTGGACAGGCTTCCTTCTTGAATTCATCGGCATACTTCTCTTCTACGCATACTTATCCTTTTGCAAAAAACAAGGTCCCAACCACACGAATATAGACAAAGGCCAATGCAGCGCCACCTCTTGAGGATATGTTAACGTTTTACCTGCGTAGAACCGGTTCATCGTACGACTCCCAATCAAATTTCTACATGATTTCACGATTCAATTTACCCTTCACCGCTTCCCTCAGATTTATGGGGAGCCTCTTGCTGGCTGCTGTAATCATCGGTTGTGCGCCCGAATCATCGGGCGACGCGAAGCCGGTGGATGCAACTGTGTCGGCATCTAGTGAATCCTTGGGGATTTGGTATGGGCCCGGCTCGTTAAATACGGTCACGCGCGGTATTCGTGATGACTTTCTAGAGCAGATTACTGATACGAATAACTGGCCGACGGTCTATGGTGAGACGGCTGTGTTTAAGCAGTTTATCGAGTCGTTGAGCGAAAATAAATACAGCGATGAAGCGCTGAAGCAACTGGCGAGTTTTGCGCGTGAAGCTGGCCTGAAATGTGCCTTTGAGATTGGCGCATTGCGTTGGACGTCCGAATCGTATGGTCCAGGTAGTGGTCAGGAATACGCGGCTGAGGAGATCGAAGTTTTGCAGCGCTGGGTCGATGCGGGTGGCACGGTTGATTTTCTGAGCACTGACCACGCGGTGATGTGGAATGTTGGGCTTTGCTTGCAGGGCACCAAGCCACTGGCGAAATATGTTTCGGATCCTGATTGGCGCACGGTGATGGATGAAGTGGTGGAATCGCTGGCCTTGATTCATGAGGCCTTCCCCGATGCGAAAATCGGTATGATTGAATCGCTGGGTTATTTTTCAGTGGGGGACAAATACACGACCACCGACCCGCGTAGCATTTATCCGATCGACATGGAGGAATTTATCGTAACGGCACAGGAAAAGCTCGCCGCGCACGGGATTGCTCTGGATCACATACATCTTGATTTCAGTTATCAGGACTGTCGCTATGATGGCCGTGCTGAAAACCGGCTTGATTTCGGGCGGATTATGGCTGCCGAGGAGATCGTTAAGTCGCTCGATATTGACAGCGGCATGATCATTAATGCCTTTGATGATCAATCCTATCGTGGCGGGAATGCCACGCTGGAGAAGGAAAAGGCTCAAAACCCTGCGGAGCGTAGTGCGTCCGCGGTAAATAACACACTTGAATATTTTGACGGGTATGTCACCGCTGGTGGCAATCCCGACACATGGATTTTACAGCGCTGGCAACCCTATCCCGATATTACTGGTCCAGAGACCGTCCGTAATACGGACATGGGTGTCGCCCGTTTGCTGGTAAACAAACTAATTCAACTAAAGAAATAAAATATGGCTGATAGTGGCACCTTAACCGAAATCATACCTGCCGAGTTTGGCGGGTCTGCAGAAAAGATCCCTTTCGAATACAAAGCGAACGGTAAAGAATTGAGCATCGCGACTCCGGAGCCGGATCGGACCATGCACAATATGATCTATAACCCGAACTATCTTACAATGCTCGACCAGAGCAATTGCGGGATGGCGAAGCACATGTCGCCGGCTGGACGCAACTGTAGAATTGTTCAAAATGAACGCTATATTTATGTGCGTGATGCGGACAGCGGTGAGTATTTCTCGATCGGTTTCGCGCCGGTTTATAAGGAATACGAGCGCTACGAATGCCGCGTGGGTCTGAACTACCAGGTGATTGAAAATGTGACCGACGGTATTGAAGCGGTATGGCGTATCTATGTACCCGCGAGTGAGGATCCCGTGGAAGTTTGGGACGTGCGCCTGCGCAATACGGGCGACAAAGCGCGGAACATGCAGTTGTTCACTTATGTGCCAATGAATTGCGATGGGGAAGACCTCTACTGCGGGGAGTTGCACCGCATCGCAGAATACCTGCCGGAACAGCGGGCCCTCTTTGTTTGTATGGATGCACCGCGCTATTTGGAAGGTGTGGATCTCCCGTGGCACAACGGCTTTTTGGCAATCGACCGCGAACCGAAGGGTTGGGACGCGAGTCTCGGTTCGGTAATCGGCCCACGCCGCACCACACAGAACCCGCTCGCAGTCGAGCAGGGCAAGTGCTCCAACTCCAAGTGCGCGATGTTCAGTCCGGTTGGCACCATGCAGGTCGACATGGCTCTTGCGCCGGGTGCGCAGGATGAGGTTCGCTTCATGATTGGTGCCTGCGATGCGGCACCAATGATTGAGTCGCTGACTGCAAAATACCTCACTGGGTCGCTGGAAGCGGACGTTCATTTTGACGCATTGGTCGAGGCGGAAACCGCTCTCGCGCAGAATCTGCAGGTAACTACACCAGACGAAGTGCTAAACAATATGGTAAACGTTTGGAGCCCGAAGCAGATCGACTATGGCGTGCTTTGGACTCGTTGGGGCTTTAAAGGTTACCGGGACATCATTCAGCAGTGTCAGGGTGCGGTGATCCAGCAACCGAAAGCAGCGCTGGAACAGTTGCTCAAGGCTTGTGCGCATCAGTATGAATCCGGGTTTGGCTTGCGCGGTTGGCACCCCATTGACGACCTTCGCTATGCGGACAGCTCGCAGTGGATGATCGGCGCCTTCCATGAATACCTCGCTGAGACAGGCGATTTTGATACTTTGGAAACAGTTGTTCCGTTCTTCGATAACGGTGAAGCGACGGTTTACGAACACCTGCGTCGTTCCTTGCTGCGTCTGCGCGAAGACCGTGGTGCGCACGGTTTAAATCTTGTGTTTTACGGCGACTGGAACGACTCGCTCACGGGCGTTTGTCGTGAAGGGCGCGGTGAGAGCGTCTGGCTCTCGATGGCCTTCTGTCGCAGTTGCTTGATTTTGGCGAATATCGCAGAGAAAGTTGGCAAAACTCAGGATGCTGAGGAATACCGCCTCTGGCAGCAAGAGATGGCCGAAGCGATCAACACTCATGCCTGGGACGGCGAGTGGTATATCTGTGCCTTGGACGATGACGGAAACCCGATCGGCTCGGAACAAAATGAAGAAGGTAAGATCTTCTTAAATATGCAGAGCTGGGCGCAGCTGGGTAAAATCGTGCCGGAGAATCGTTGGGAACAGTCATGGAAGAGCGTGTGCGATCACCTCGACTCCGGTTGGGGACTGATGCTCAATTCGCCGGCCTACACAAAGTATGTACACAATGTTGGCCGTTTGAGCTCGATCCGCCCGGGAGCGGCAGAAAACGCAAGCGTTTATACGCACGGCAATGCCTTCATGTTGCTGGCCTTGCTTGAACGCGGCATGGCTGACGAAGCCTATGAGCTGTGGAATTCGGTTCAGCCCGGGAATCCGGATCGTCCGGTTCTGAATCAGCCGAACGTCTTCTTTAACGGGTATTACGGCCCGTCGAGCGAAAACCGTGTTGGGATGGGCGAGCACGCCTGGACCACTGGATCTGTGCCCTGGATGTACCAGTGCGTGACTGAATACATGCTCGGTGTGCGCCGGACACTTGATGGCTTGGTCATCAAGCCTTGTCTGCCATCGGCGTGGGAAAATGCATCGGTGCAGCGCACCTTCCGTGGTACCAGCTTTGATATCCGCATCAGTAATGCCGGTAAAAAGGCAGGTGCAGCGGTGGCGTCGATCAAAATCGACGGGGCAGCGCACGATGTCACCAAGCCGCTGCCGGTTGACGGTGGATCACACGTCGTTGAAGTGACACTGGAAGCTTAATCACAATATTTCAGGGCTGGAGTGAAGCGGTATTTCCCTTTGCTCCAGCCCTTTCTTTTTGTAGAGATAGGACTTGGCTATTGAAGTATGAAGACCTCGAAATGGATTTGGTGCGCGCAGAATCGCACGACTGAGTATAATCAAACGGTGCTCTTTCAAAAGGAGTTCGACGTTCAGGAAGCTGATGGGACGACGCTGCAGATTACTGCCGACAGTTGGTATCGCGTCTCCATCAACGGCCAGTGGATTCACGACGGACCGGCACGCGCATATCCTGATTATTTCCAATATGACGAGCACGATATTTCCACGGCCCTCAAACCGGGTATCAACTCGATTGAAATAATCGTTCGCTATTTCGGGATTGGCACCATGCACCAGATTCCGCAGGCCGCTGGCTTGCGCGCCGCGATATCGGTCGATGGCAGCGTGATCGGTACCGACTCCACTTGGCTGGCCGCGCCGTCAAAGGCTTGGAAACAATGGACTCCCAAAATTTCGATTCAGATGGAGCCGTTCGAAGCATACGACGCACGACTTGCAACCGAACTCGATTGGCAAGCCGCTCTCGAGGTGGAGCGCTCCTGCGAGCTGGCTCTGCGCAATACCGAACTGTTGACTCGGGAAATACGTCTGCCGAAGGAAGTTCGCGCTGCCGCAATCGTCAAGAAGAGCCCCGGTCAATGGTGTGTGCCGGTCACACAGTTGGTTCACGGTGAATGGGTCGAGGCGAACTTCTATACGAGTCGCCCGATCGCGCTGAGCTCCACCTTGTCGCTCGACGAGGCACAGGAGGTCGATTTCTCCAGCGAGGAGTGGACCGTAGCGATCGACGGGAAATTGCTCGAAGACGCCGCAGTGACGCTGTCGGCAGGGGAGCATTCAATACAGTTTTTCTGTCGCAGTTTCTACGGGCATAACAAGGATTTGCCCTTTCCGTGGCTCAGCCTGAGAGGTTGGGGCGAATGGACCGCTTCAATTGCGGAGGACTGCCGATTCCGCGATAACGATATCCGTTGGTTTGCCAGTTTTGAAAAGCAAGAAGCGAAAGCGGTGCAAGATCGTTGGATGCAGATGACTGAACGTTATCCGAATGGTTTTACCGCGCTCGATATTCCGTTGGAGCAGATTTTCATGGAGGATCCGGCCGCCGAATTTTTCAAGCGTGAAGCACTTGATTCGTTCGCACTTTCCGGTAACAGGATTGAGCCGTCGGAAAGTGGCGATATCGAACTCTGTTATGACTTCGGCGAGCAGACCTGCGGCTATTTTGAATTTTCAATCGAGGCGGATGCGGGAGTGGTTCTTGATCTGAATGCGGTGGAATACATTACACCGGAGGGCACGATCCAGCACACCTTGCCGTTTAACCGCAACGGGTTGCGCTACATCACGAAGCAGGGGGAGAATAGCTTCCTTTCCTTGAAGCGCCGCGCCGGACAATTTCTGTTTGTGACCCTGCGTAATCAAACCACCCCGATCGAAATCAAATCGGTGCGCATCATCGAATCAACCGCACCGGTCAAGCCGATGCAGATCTTCCAGTCGAGCGATCCCGCGCTTGACCGGATTTGGCAGATATCGGAGCGCACGCTCAAACTTTGCGCGGAAGATACCTACACCGATTGCCCGCTTTATGAACAGACGCTCTGGATCGGCGATGCCCGCAATGAGGCGCTGTACGGGTTCGCGGCATATGGTAATTATG
>CBFHKU010000003.1:0-191802 GCA_965656495.1 Coraliomargaritaceae bacterium | reverse complement strand
CACCGTAATAGCCGCCAGTTTTGGTTCCAGACCCAGGTGCGCCGGCAGTCCTTTGAAAAGATAGCAAACCAATCCCATGATGCCCGCTGCGAGCACGATTTTAAAGAGCGGCAGAACCAGGGTGCGCAAATGCAATTGGGGGTGCCGCTCCTTGAGGGCGCGCAATAAGAGGACCGACTGAATGAGCGCCGCGAGGACATTTGCCAGCGCGAGGCCCTGCTCCCCCATCCAAAACATCAAGGCCAGCGCGAGGAGGAGATTTGCAAAAAGACAGATCACCGCCACCCGGACCGGGGCGCGCATTTCCTTGTCGGCGTGCAAGCCGCGCGTCGCAAAGGTTGCGACCGAGTAAAACGGGAGCCCCAGGCCGTAAATCGCAACCAGCGGCGCGGTTCGCAAAACATCACCCGCTCCAAAAGCCTGCCATTCAAACAAAGTTGCGAGGATCGGCTTCGCCAAAACCAGGAGGCCCATCCCCGCCGGAACCGAGACCGCCAAAACGAGGATCATTCCCGAAAGAAAACGCTCATTGAAAACCGAGGGCTTGTCGGCGGCGCGGGCGCGCGCCATCTGCGGAAAGAAAACCGTAACCACCGCAAAGATAAATACGCCCAGGGGTAGCTCCATTAAACGACCGGACATATAGAGCACTGCGGCGGCACCCTCGTTTAAGCCAAATGCCAGAAGCCGTGATACCAGTATGTTGATCTGTAAGACCGCCGCCCCCAATAAGCCCGGCAACAGGAGCTGCCAGAGTTCGCGCATTTCTGACCGGTGGGTTTGGGTGACCTGCGGACGCCAACCCGCGTGTTTCAAATCCAGCAAGGGAAGCGCCAATTGCAGCATTCCACCGAGGAGTACCCCGCCGCAAAGACAATAGACCACCGCTCTTTGCCCCTCAAACCAGAGGCTCCCGAGGAGCAAGGCCCCAATCATGCAAAGGTTCAGGAAAATCGGGGTACTGGCGGCGACAAAAAATCGCCCCAATACATTGAGGGCGGCGGTTGCGAGCGCGGCGAGGCAGATGAAAAAAGTATAGGGCAAGAGCCAGACCGCCAAATCCGCGCTGGTCACCCAGCGACCGGTGAGCACCCCGCTCCAGATCAATAGCTTCAGCACAATGATGCCCGCCAAAACGAGGGCCAGCAGGATCAGGGAAAGGCGCAGGAAAATACGGTTGAAAAATGCAAAGGCTCCGGCCTTGCCATCGCGTTCCAGCGATCCGGAGAAGACCGGGACAAAAGCGGAGGTCAAGGCACCCTCTCCCAGGAGGCGACGAAAGAGGTTCGGGAGCGTAAACGCCAAAATAAACGCGGAGCTCCATACCCCCGCCCCCAGTGATGCAAAAAGAAAAATATCGCGCACCAAGCCCAGCACCCGCGATCCAATCGTGGGCAGGCTGACCGATGCAATCTTTCTTAGTTCACTCATCCTAACACTCCTTGACGCCAGCAAAGGTCATTCCGCGCAGGAGCACAATGCTATCCTTTCGGTCCGGAAACTTCCCCTTGGCCTGAATAATCGACTTTTACAAAAACCATACTGCTTGCCTATTGGCACAAAAACTGCCATCTCTACGTATCATATGCCATTAATCACGAATTTAACCGAGCGACTGAAACGCCATCCCAAGCGCGTTGTTTTTCCCGAAGGTGCCGATGAGCGCATCCTTCAGGCTGCCCGGATGTTTGCCACGCAACAACTGGGCATTCCGATCCTGCTGGGCGACCGCGCTGAAATTAAGAAAAATGCCGCGGCCCTCGATATCAACCTCGAGCACATCCGTATCATTGAACCGCGCCGCAGCAGCGAATACGAGGGCTTTGTAAGCAAGTTCCAAGGTCTGCGCCGCTTCAAGGGCCTCACCGAGAAGGAAACCGAAGCCTACCTCGACAATAATAATTACTTCGCCACCCTGATGCTCGCCACCGCTCAGGCCGATGCGATGCTGTCCGGCGCGACGGTCACCGCTTCCAGCGCCCTGCGTCCCCTCCTGCAAATCATACAACGGCAGGAAAAGGCCAATAGCGTTTCCTCCCTCAATATTTTTGACCTGCAGGAACCCGAGACCGGCAAGGACCGCGTCCTCTTCCTCGCGGACTGCGCCGTTATACCCAATCCCGACAGCGCTCAAATCTGCGATATCGCAGTCAATACCGCCGCCCTCGCTTACCACCTTACCAACCAGAAACCCCGCGTCGCCCTCCTCAGCTATACCAGCAAAAGCATTTCCAGTAAAAATGAAGGCGTCGTTAAAATGAAAGCCGCCACCGAACTCGCCCGCCAAAAAGCCAAGGAACTCGAGATCCCCATGGAAATCGACGGCGAGCTTCAAGTGGACGCCGCCCTCGACCCCTTCGTGGCGAAGGCCAAGCAGTTGCAAGGCTCCGTTCCAGGCAAAGCCAACGTCCTTATCTTCCCGGACCTCCATTCCGCCAACATCGCTTCCAAGATGGTCGATGTCCTAACCCGCGCCCGCACCTACGGCCCGATCCTCACCGGGCTGACCCGCCCGGCGGCTGAAATCAGCCGGGGCGCCACCGCCAATGATATCTTTGGCACCGCTGTTATGATCGCCTCGCAGGCAATTGATCACCAACTCCTCTATCCGACCGACGGTGACACCCTCAACGAAGATGTGACCGTCCTTTAGGCGAAATGGGTAAAGCAAAGCAGTTCCCGCGCGAGAAAAACGACACCGAATTGCTCAGTGCGCCGAGGAATACGTCCACCAAACGTATTTTTATCGCGGCGACCCGCATGAACGACGGGAAAACCACCACCAGTCTGGCGCTCTTTGCGGCCCTGCGAACCCGCACCAGCAAAGTCGGCTTCATCAAGCCCGTTGGCCAGCGTTTCATTGAAGTGGACGGGCAACAAATAGACGAGGACTCCGTCCTGCTCGATTCCATCTTTGATGTGGATATTCCCATCGAGGCGATGAGCCCCATTTCCATTCATCCGACCTACACCCGTGAATTTCTGAACGATCCCGAGCAGAAGAAAAAAGTTCAGATCGACCGCATGTGTCGCGCCTTCGACCGTGCCGCCTACGAAAAAGACTATGTCATTATTGAAGGCACCGGGCATGCCGGGGTGGGTGCGGTCTTCGATCTCTCCAACGCACAGGTCGCGCGGCGTCTCAACGCCAAGGTCATCATCGTCGCGAGCGGAGGCATCGGGCGCCCGGTTGACGAAATCGCACTGAATCAGAGCCTTTTTCAACAAGCCGGAGTTGAAGTCATCGGAGCCATCATCAACAAGGTTATTCCGGACAAAATGGATGACATCCAGCATTACTGCGGCCGCGCCCTTGATCGCATGGGCATTCCTCTGCTCGGTTGCATCCCCATTGAGGAACAACTCGGGGTTCCCAGTCTGCAGCAGGTCGCCCAGGAACTGGACGCCAATTGGATCAACGCCTTCGAGGAAAATAAAAACAACCGCTTCGAACGTGTCATCATCGGCGCGATGGCAGCCAAGGGCCTTGTCGAATACCTCGAACCCGGGGTCTTGATCGTTACCCCCGGTGACCGCGAAGACATCATTTTATCCATTATCGCCGCCGAAGGGCTCGCCAAGAAACGCGCCGTCGCAGGCCTGATCCTGACCCGCAACGTCATGCCGCACCCGAAATTGATGGAAATGATTCAACAGACCCAAATCCCCGTTATTATCTGCGAACAAGAAAGCTACCACGTCGCTTCAAAAATAAATAACATGACAGTCAAGACCCTTCCATCCGACGAAGACAAGATTTCCATCATCAAAAGCCTGATCACTGAAAACGTCGATCTGGATGCGATTCAGAATGCTTTCGGAGCGCAAACCATGCCGCTCCCGGCAATGGAGATTTAATTTCTTAAAAGCCGCTCTCCCGTGCGGCTTTTGTGCATGAATCATGCTTTGCACTTTTGAACCTTTCTTGCATACGCTTTACCAAGTCTAAGAAAATACCGAAAATATGAAAACTGACTTCAAAACACAGCTTGGGCTCGATCCCAAAACCGCCGCTTCCACGTTCGACCGGGCCGCCCTTCTCGAATACGTGAACCTGAAACTCAGCTCGATTGGGCAGCCCACCTATGGCGAACTCGATAACTCTGATTTCTACGACTTGAATCGCTCCCTGCTTGCCAGTTACCAGGAAAAGTCACGACTCCTCGCCGACTATCTCCCTCCCTGTGACCAACGCATTCAAAGTTTCCTGATGGAGTATTTCTCGGATCTCGACCTCGCGGAAATCCCACACCTGCCGACCCTCACGCTCATCCTCGACCGCCACGGCGTGGCGCGTACCCTCTCGCTCCCCGCTAGCAAGGATCACTTCAGCTCTGACATCATTGATTCCTACCGTATTCAGCAGGGCGTCCTCCATAATCCCAAAAGCGACCGCCGCACCACCAAGGGCGTCTTTCACGTCGCCGAAGGCGGCCTCCCCATCCCGAACGACAAAAAAGCGGTGCCCAAACTGGCAGCGGCACGTCTGCTCACCAAAGCGCTCAACCCCCCTGCCACCCTCCGCGAACTCCCCTTCCTCGCCCACGAGGACACCCCAGCGAAATCCTGGGTTTCCCTCCTCTTGCGACCGGTTGTTATCCCTGAAGTAGAGGGCTTTATCAGCGAAAAACGCCTGGAGGTGCGCTTCTTTGCGCCGGGCAATCTCGTCAGCAATCTCGATTTTGTTGAGTCGATCTTCGGCAATGGAGGCGACCCCTTCCTTGCGAGCAACGATGCCGGACTCGACCCCGAGCATTGGACCGGGCATTCCGGTTGCGTCATTCTCGCGCCGCACCTCATTGGAACCACCAAGAAAGAACTCGGGCTCCCGAAGGTCTCCGAGGCAACCGAGCGCCAAAAACGCGACGGAATGTGCTGGGAAAAAGAAGACGAACTCTATAACGAAGGCGGCGCATTTAAAATCACCTGCCGCGATGCCTCCGGTCGGGTGGTCACCGCCATCGCCGATAATTACTTCGGGTACTGCAAAAAAGAGGTGAAGACCCAGATTGGATTCTCCGCCAACCTTCACGGTCTGGCAGAGGAGGAACACGCCGGCGGTACCCTCGCCTTCACCGGTTACGACCTCGGCGAGGATTTTCGTCTCAGTCGTTTCTTTGAAGAAGTGAACCAGACCTTCGACGGCCTGGTCGCCCGTTCCATTGATGCGATCGACCTCCAACCAGAGGGCTACGCCATTGATAAAACCTACCGGGATATCATTTACCTTCCGGAAGACGCACACATCGAGCTGAACAAACAAAGCATCCGGTGGACCAAAGACGGTGAAGCCCAACAGATCAAGCTGCTCCCCCGCCATACCTATGTCCTTCCCTCCGGCTATAAAGTTGAAATGATCAAACCGGCGGAAGGGCGTCGCTGGCGATTGGTCGGCTACACTGCCGAAAGCCGCGTTTGCCACAAACCCAGCACCGTTTCCGGGGGCGGCAAATCCGAGATCTCAAAATCAATCTCCGACGCCATCATCACCGGCCCGGTCTTCGTGAGCGATTTCGAGAAAGACTTCGCACTCGCAGAAGCCATCATCGACCGCGACTACGGCGACCGCTTCCGCGACCTCTACGACGAGAAACCGCCCAGCCGCCCGCTCCTTTCCCCCGAGCGCTCCCTCGGTTCGGTCATTAAACTCCTGACTCCCTCCGAGACCGTCTACAGTGACGCCTATAACGAATGGGTTGAATCCATTCCCCAGCACGTCAAGGAACTCGTCCTTATCATCAAACGTTTCTACAAGGATGATTGGGGCAAGGATTGGCGCCAGCGCTTCAGCGTAGACCTCATCAACGGCGAACCGGGCAATATTCTCCGCTATCGGGGAACGCCCATGATCACCCAATACCTCCGGGTCGGCTATACCGACAACGGTTCCTGGCGCACCTTCGGTCTTCGCAAAGACTTCATGCCCGCCACCAAGATTTCGCTCGAAGACGACATCACCGCCTCAGTGGTGGTTCCCAGCGAAGCGATCCAACACCTCCCCGTCGGTTGGACGGCGCCCTCCGCGAAATTCGTCCATAATTGCGAATTCCGATTCTTCCAACGCCCGGACGATGCCATCATTCGCGGCTACGACACCCAGGCTGAAATCGACCTCAGCTCGCATGGCAGTTTCCTGAGTAACTATGAACCGCTCGAGCGCGACCACGCCCGCCATGAAATCGAGGACGCCATCCGTTACGAGCAATACACCGAACCGATGCAGGACCTCATCCGCGAATTTCACGCTGCCAGCAGCGGGGATTACTACGCGACGAACGCCTTCCCGCGGATGGTGGACGGGAAGCCCACCAAGAACCCCCGCTACCTGCAAGTGCGCCCCGACCTCCGCAATATCCGCGCCACCTACCTCGCAGACATGAGCACCCGCCTCTTCCGCAGACAGGATCTCAAATCGCAACTCCTCCGCCCGGTCACCTCCATTCTTCCCGGGCGCCGTAACAACCCCGCCGAACCGGAGGCGGGCGTCAAACCGCTCTGTACCTTTAATCCCATCCATTACATGGAACTCCCCGAACTCTTCATGGAGTTCATCGCGAGTATCACCGGGAAATCCCCCTCCACCACCGGAGCGGGTTCTGAAGGCGCCCTCACCAAGGCACCCTTCAACGCCCTCCCCCCGATCTACGACCTCAACAACGCCCTCGTGGCATTCCTCGCCACCGAGCAACCCGCCTTCATCACCGCCGCCGGTTATGTGGGGCCCCATTGCCGGGTCGATCACGACATCAGCCTCCTCGTGCCCGAGATCTGGTGCCGCCTCCGCCCCGAAGAAGCCGACCCCCAATGGCTCATGGAACACGAATACCTCGATAAAATCGAGGACTTCGAATACGAGGGCAAAACCGTCAAAGCGAGCCTCTTGGGCTACCGCATCAACGCGAAATTCGTCCGCATCTTCTTTGCTCGGGTCTTCAACAATCCCGACTCGGTACTCACCGAGGAAATGCTCAAACCGGAACTACAGGACATGGCCACCTTCGTGGAAGGGATGGAAACAATTCTCGCCGCCCACCGCGAAGTCGCCCAAAACTACTTTGAGGACGGCTCGGTTGAGCAAGCTTGCCCGCCCCTGCGCGCCCTCCTCCACATCATGGCGCACGGCGAATACAAAGGCCAGACCCTTGAAAGCCCCGAACTCCGGGGTATGTTCACCCGCGAAGCGATGCTCGCCAGCGATTGGTATCAGGCGCGCCTCAAAAGCCAGCAGGACCATGACGTCAAAGCCTGGGAAGGACATGTCAACTACCTGGAGCACTTCCTGAAAAAGGACAGCCACCACAGCATCGCCGCCGAGCTTCGCATCGAAGAACGCCTGCGCGCCGCCAAAGACCGCCTCGAACAGGTCAGCCAAACAGGCTACCCGGACGAACTCATCGGCAGCATCGGACGTCAACCGCTTGATTGAACCCAGGCCGCGCCATCGCGGGGTTGCCGTCGCGGAGGGATTCAATCAGAAGGGTTGGCTCGCGTAGTAAGACGGGGTGCTTGCCCTTTACCCTTACTCTTTCACCTTTAACTTTCATGCTTTTGGTGGTTGAACATTAGAACCACGAATACTCACGAATGAGGGAATGGCCCGCTAAGGGCGCGAAGGGAAAGATAAGCGTTAATTAGCGCAGATGAGTGGTCGCCAGCTAGGCTGGCCCTGCAACCCGAGTCCGGCGTAGCCGGAAACCGCTGATATCCGCTGATGAACGCTGATAAGGAAACTACGAATCACACAGATGGCACGAATGGAAAGGGTGGTCACTGAAAAACCACGAATGAAAAGGAATCACTCCCTAACCTCGCTGCCTCGCTAGTGAATTCCAAATATATTTAGTAGCAGGGGTGCTGGCTGCTACAGAATTGATTCACCACCGTTCTTACTTCAAGATGAAACCCTCTTTCCCGAACTTCATGCTTCTCATCATTAGCACGGGTGGTATGGATTAAAGGTATGCAACGCATCGATTATCAGGGCCGGGAATTACTCCGCTGGAATTGCGGGCCTTCGACTTTTCTCGTCGATCCCGAACAGGGGGCGCGCCTCATGAATTGGAATGTGCGGATGTCGGACGGATCCTTCCGCGACGTGATCCATTGGCCGGAGGATGCCGATTTTGGGAATTTTGCAAAAGTTCGGGGCGGGAACCCGATACTCTTTCCTTTTGCGGGGCGGACTTTGCAGGGGGGTCGACCGGGGCAATGGAAGGCTCCGGACGGGGAAGTGCGACCGATGCCGCAAAATGGATTTGCGCGGGGCGCGGCCTTTGAGCTTATTCAGTCCGACAAACAGGGATTTACGGCGGAACTGCGGCCCGATGCCACGATGGAGGCGAGCTATCCCTACGCGTATGCCTTTCGGGTGAGCTATAGCTTCCGCGATTTATCGCTGCAGGTGTTTCTCGAGCTGGAAAATCGCGGGTCAACGCCCCTGCCCTGGGCGGCGGGGCATCATTTTTATTTCACCCTGCCCTGGCATCCGGGTCTCACGCGGGCGGACTATCGTTTTGAGGCTCCGGCGAAACAATGCTGCACCCTTGGACTGGACGGAGCCCTGCAGGCGCTCCCGAAGGGCTGGGCGGAAAGCAATGATTTTGCCCAAGCGGGCTTGAGCGACCGCATCTTTACGAAACTCAAGGGTGATGCCTTTCGCTTTGGTCCACGGGGCGGCGAGGAAGATGTTACGATTCGGATTCTCCCTGACTGCGCGGCGGCCTCTGCCAACAACGCCTTTGTCCTATGGACGGAGACCGAGGACAGCCCCTTCTTTTGCGTGGAACCGTGGATGGGGCCGCCCAATGCGGCCGGGCACGAACGCGGACTGCACCATGTCGGCGCCGGAGAAAGCGCCACCTTCGGGGTAGAGGTCAGTTTAATCTAAACGGTCAGGCACAAAAAAGCCCGGCGTGTGAGCCGGGCTTTGTGAAAGCTTGATATTCGAACCGCCTAGTAATCCTTGATGGTAATGAGACCCCAGAGGAGGGTTAGCTTATCACCGGAATAATCCTTTTGGGCGAGGACTTCGTCGGTCGCAAGCGCGACGGTGGTGGGAGAGGTATGCTGATAGCTGGCCTCCTCATAATTGATGATGCCGAGGAGATTGGCTTGTTTTTTCCCGTTGGCGTCGGGGCTTAAGCTGCATCCGCTGAAGAGGAGTGCCATGAGGATCAGGAACGGGGTAAGATGACGAATTTTCATAATATTGTTATAAGCTGTAGCCTCGGTGCTATAGTGGCAAGTATTTTTGTGCGTTTAGCCGAGTTCCTCGATGAGGGCGTCTTCGAGTTCCATGTTGTGGTGGACCGCCTTGACGTCTTCGAGTTCGTCGAGCTTTTCAACCAGGTGCAGGACTTTACGGGCGGTGTCTTTATCCGCCACCGGAACCATGACGTTGGGGAGGTAGGCAAGCTCGGAGGAAACGGGCTCGATTCCTTTATCGCTGAGCGCCTGTGCGACCGCGTCGTAATCGGCAAGCGCGCAGAGGACCTCGAAATGATCTTCCTCGTTTTTAATATCTTCGGCACCGGCTTCGAGGGTGATTTCCATGAGGCTGTCCTCATCCGTCGCGCCCGCTTCAATGATGAATTGCCCCTTGCGGTCGAACTGGAAGGCAACCGCACCCACTCCGGCGAGATTGCCGCCGTTTTTACCCATAGTGCTGCGCACTTCGGAGGCGGAACGGTTTTTGTTATCGGTGGTGACTTCGACGATGATGCCAACCCCGGCGGCGCCGTAGCCTTCGTAAAGGTTTTCTTCGTAAGTGACGCCGGGGAGTTCGCCGGTGCCTTTTTTAATGGCGCGCTCCACGTTGTCGGCGGGCATATTGGCGGCTTTGGCTTTAGCGATGCAGGTGCGCAGGCGGGGGTTGAATCCCGGGTCGCCACCGCCGCTGCGGGCCGCAAGGGTGATGTCTTTACTGAGAACGCTGAAGAGTTTGCCGCGTTTGGCATCGGCGGCACCCTTGGCGCGTTTGATGGTGGCCCATTTACTGTGTCCGGACATATTGTTGGGTGGGAAAGTGGATGGTGAAAGGTTATATGGAGTTATAGGCCGCTCTAAAAATAGGGCAATTATTTCTTTCGGCGGGGCTTGGTACGGGGACTGCCGCCGGAACCGGATTTGGCAGCGGCTGCGGCGGGCAACGGCTTGAGCGGTTCATCGGGACGGCTATTGGTGATCTTCTGCTGCACGATGGTGAGAATATTCTGCACGGTCCAGTAGAGGACGAGGCCGGAGGAGAAGCCGTAGAGGAAAATCAGGAAAATAAAGGGGAGGAATTTAAAGATCTTCTGCTGGGCGGGATCGGCGCCGGGATTCATGGGCATCATGCTCATCTGCAAATACATGGTAAAGCCCATGAGGAGGGGCAGAATATTGAGGGGGAAGCCCGCAATTTCCATCACAGTGTCGGGCTGGGAAAGGTCGCTGATCCAGAGGAAGGGCTCGTAACGGAGCTCGGAGGCGGTGCGGAGCATGTAGAAGAGCCCGAGGAAAATGGGCATCTGGATAAAGAGCGGGAGACAACCGGCGACGGGATTGACCTGATGCTCGCGGAAGAGCTTGAGGGTCTCCTGCTGCATTTTTTGCGGGTTGTCTTTGTATTTTTCCTTCAGCTCCGCCATGGGGCCTTGAATGCTGGCCATGCGTTTCTGCGAGCGGCTGGCTTTGGCGGTAAGGGGCCAGAAGATGAGCTTGATACAGATGGTCATGATGACAATGGAGACGCCCCAGTTGGGAACGAGGGCGTGGATGGCATACATGAAGGCGAGGAGGAGCTTGCTGATGAAGCTGAGGAAGCCGAACTGCATGACGAGGTCCTTGTCGTTACCGAGAGACTGGAGCCGTTTGAATTCCTTGGGGCCAACAAAGAAATCGAAGTCGAAGGATTTCGAATCCCCCGCCGGGACGATCCCGAAGGCGTATGCGGCGCTGCCGGTAATGCCGGTGCGGGGAGCGAGCTCACCGGGGGCGGCGGGTTTGCTGTAAACCGGATAAATGACAAGGCTTTCCGCGCTGGTCTCACGGGCAGAGAGAATGCCCGCGAAGAACTGGTTTTTAACGGAGGTCCATTGGAGGGGCGCCCCTTTGTTGATGATAATTTGATCCTTGGGCGCGGAGGCTCCGATCCCGAGAAAACCGCTGCTGCCGGTCAGTTTGGTGACCGCTTTGAATTTGGCATCGTTGCCGTCGAAGTAGCCGACGTTAACGTAGCTCTGCTGCATGGCACCATCTGAAATGGGGCGCATGGTGCCGAGGTTGAGATAGAGGGTGGAGAAGGCTTTGGGGTTGGCGCCGAGGTTTTCAAAGCGGGTACGGTGCTCTATAATGTAGGGATCCTGCCCGTTGCCCGAACCGGCCGCGAGGGAGTAGGTGCGGTGAATCCGCAGCTCCGGGCCGGCTTGCAGGACGAAGGTGATGCTGTTGGCGGAGCGGGATTCGACCTTGTAGGCCATGTCGAATTCGCGAATGGAGCCGTCGCTTTTTGGCAAGCCAAGGCTCAGGGCGGGCAAGTGACCCTTATCATTAAAAACATAGTCGTCGCGACCACCGCGTTTCGTTTGCAGGAAATTGACGCGGCGAATCGCGCCGCCGCGATTGGTAAACTCGACTTCGATGAAATCGTTGGCAATCGCGGTGATGGACTCGGGTGCGGCTTCCGGCGAGGCGGCTTCCTTAAGAACGGCGGGGGCGGCTTCCGGCTCCAGGTCACGCGCCATGAGCTCCAGCATTTGCGCGGCCTCGGGATCTGCTTCCGGCGATGCGGGTTCTGAAGGTGCGTCGACCGAGGCAGGGGCGGCTTCCGAAGCGGTGGGCTCGGTAGGCGTTGGCGTTGGCGCGTCGCTGAGTTGCGCACCCTGCCAAAACATGACGAGGAAGCCTGCCGCGAGGAAGAGGAGACCGAAGAAGGTATTTTTCTTATCCATTAGATACTTTGTTGAAATGTGGTGCAGGCTCGTCTGGCGAGCAAGTTTTCAAATTTGGGACGGGATCGGGTCCACCGGGATGCCATGGATGGCAACGCAGGATGCGACGGAGGGCGAGCAGGAAACCACGGAAGAATCCGTGGCGGAGGAAGGCTTCGCGGGTATAAGCGGAACAGGTGGGATGGAAGCGGCAACCGCAGGCGGGGCCAAAGAGGGCGTACTTGACGGGCGAGAGCAGCAATTGATAGCAACGCACCATGAGGGCAGCAGCCTGAGCGGGAAGGCTTGGAGGGGCGGGTTTCATGCAGTGGTGGAAATGCTTTGGCAAAGCTCTTGAAAACGGGATTCCAAATCGGCAAAGGGAACCGAAGCGAAATTTGAGCGGAGGACTATAACGAGGTCGTATCCGGCTGGGATAAGGGTCTGGTGTTTGCGAAAGAGGTTGCGGATGAGTCGTTTGCCGTAGTTGCGTTTGACCGCGTTACCGACACGGCGACTGGCAATGACACCGAGGCGCGGGGCTGGATGGCTGGCGTTTTCATGCTCGTGCTTTAAATATTGGGCAATAAAAAGCCCGCAGTGCATACGAGTGCCTCGACTGCGGACTTGTTGAAAATCGCTTTGTGTGCGCAGTCGTTGTTGCGCCGGGACAGCCATGGCAACAACCGTGCTTGCCTGTGCCTAAGCGGCGAGGCGATGACGACCCTTGGCGCGACGGGCGGCGAGCACCTTGCGGCCGGCATGGGTAGCCTTGCGGGCGCGGTAGCCGAATTTACGAGCGCGACGGATCTTGGAAGGACGGAAAGTGGGTTTCATGACGAGCGTGACGTTTGAGTGATTGGAAAAGCTGTAAATAAAAGGGTGACGGGCAAGGGCTGTCAAGATTACAAAGCGGGCGTGCCGAAGGCCTCAAAACCTAGGAATTGGTGATCCAAAGGGAGCCATAAGGCGGCAATTCAATGGTTTTTTGACCGGGGTCGTAGTGTTGATCGCTGAGAAGGTCGCGCCAATTTTCCGTGCCGATGAGGTTGAGCTCATGCAGGGCGACGGTTTGGGTTTGGTCGGAAATGTTGTTGATGGCGAAGACGCTCTGATAACGGTTGGGGCTTTCGCGCCAGAAGGCAAAGAGTTGATCGCCGAGGTGAAGGGTGAGCTGGGTGGCGTTGGGGTGGAAGGCGATCTGTTGCTTGCGGATCGCGATGCGGCGCTTGAGTTCGTAGAAAAGGTAGTGGTGATGGCTCTCGGGGTCGTCGAGTTGCTCCATGAGTGCGTCGAACTTCCACTGGTGTCGGTTGACCGCGCGGGCATGACCGGTTGCTTCGCGCCGTTGGTCATCATTTTCGGTGGCGAGGAGGCTGTGGATGTAGAACGCCGGGATGCCTTCGAGCGCGAGGAGAATGGTATGGGCACAAAGATAACGCGCTTGCTGGTGCTGGTCCGCCCCCTTCGCAATGGTACCGCGCAGGGCGTCGAAGAGGCTGATGTTTACCTCGTAGGGCGATTCAGAACCGTCGGTGTTGGTGCGTTTTGAAATAGTGCCGCCAAAGGACTCGAGGGTTTCGAGGAGCGCGGTTTGCTCGGCTCCGCTCACGAGGCCCTCAAGGGGACGCACCCCAATACCATCGTGTGAGGCAATGAAATTGAGGTAACTGCGCCCGCGTCGGGCGGGGGGCATCGACATCATCCAATTCTTCAGAGGGGTGGCATCGCCTTTGAGGAGGGCGTGAATGAGCAGGGGTGGCAGGGAAAAGTTATAGATCAAATGGGCTTCGTTATCATTGCCGAAGTAGCTGAGGTTTTCGCGGTTGGGGACGTTGGTCTCGGTGATCAGGACGGCCTGCGGTTCGAGGTTTTCAAGGACGAGGCGCAGGAGCTTGATGATTTCGTGGGTCTCTTTTAAATGGACGCAACTGGTTCCGGAGCGTTTCCAGAGAAAGGCAATGGCATCGAGACGGAAATATTTGATCTTCTTCTCGGTGAAAAATTTGAGAATCGAGATGACTTCAAAGAGGACTTCGGGGTTGGCGAAGTTTAAATCGACCTGGTCGTGACTGAAGGTGCACCAGACTTTCTTGTTTCCGGAATTGGTTTCCACCTCGCGGAAGAGTGCGCTGGAGCGGGGGCGCACCACCCCACTCGCGTCAAAGGCATCATCCACCTCGATGAAATATCCCGCACCGGGCGTCTTATCCTGGCAGAAGTTTTGGAACCATTCGGATTCCGCGGAGCAATGATTGATGACGAGATCCGCCATGGTTTCGAACTGGGCATTGAGTTGCTCAAAATCAGCCCAATTTCCAAGGGCAGGGTTAACCTCTTTGTAATCAATAACGGAAAAACCGTCGTCGGAACTGTAAGGGAAAAAGGGCAGGACGTGCAGGGTGCTGATGGTCTGGCCCAAATGCTTGCCGGCAAAACGCGCGAGGGTCTTGAGGGGCGCTTCGCCTTCCTGCAGGATGGAGTCACCGTAAGTGATGAGAACGGTGTCGGCCTCGGTCCATTTATTTTGGCCGCGTGAGAGGATGGGGTCCTTGCGCCCAAAACCGGCGATGCCGAGGATTTTTTCGGCGAGGGCGGGGGCATCTTCCTCCGGGTAAATCTCGACGAGGTGTTGTTGGATTGCCTGTCGCAATTTACTGCCTTTCGCAACCCGGCGGGTCTTGGGCTTGAATTCCTCCATGTCCTCCTCGACCGCCTGCAGGAGTTGGTTCTCGATATCGGGCACTGCGGAACGGACGCGTTTCCAGCTCGGAATAAACGGCGTGTCGGTGGGTTGGTTGAGAAATTCATCCCCCGCGCGCATGATGCTTTCAGAGAAGACCTCGACCGACTGGACCTCTTTATGGCGGTCGTAGGCGAGTCCGTTCATGGTGGCATCGTTTTCGTAACTGTCGATTAGGTCGAGGGCGGTGCGGTAATAGGCGGCTTTGACGGTCCGGATTTTTGCACTGGAGAATACCTCGCCGTAGGTCGCGAGCTTGCGGAAGAGGGACTTTGAGATGTCGGCACTCATTTTCGCGAGGCCGCGCTTGGCATCCGCCTGCGAGAGATCCTGATGCTTGTGGTCGTAGAAATCAGCGATGTCGACTTGGCAGATTTTATTCTTCTGATGATTGCGGTACATTTCGGAAAGCATTCCCATTTCGAGACCCCAGTCGGAGGGAATACGGATGTCCGCAACGATATCGCGGTTAAAAGCAAATTCTCCGGAGAGCGCGTATTTAAAGCTGTCCATGTATTCGAGGTAATCATTCTCGCCACAGATTTTCTTAAGGGCGCGGAGCAGCGGGGTAATGAGCAGGCGGCAGACCCGGCCGTTCATGCGGTTTTCCGCAATGCGGGCGTAGTAGCCCTTGCTGTAACTGAAATTGAGACTGGGGTTGAGAACGGGGTAAATCAGACGCGTCAACATCTCGCGGTTATACGTTAGGATGTCGCAATCGTGGATCGCAATGACCTGGGAACGCTTGCGCGCCAGAAGATAGCCGAGAAGGTACCAGACATTGCGACCCTTGCCCTCGTTGAGCGGGGCGAGGTTAAATGACTTAAGGGTCGCGTCGATTGCACGCAAGCGGGGTCCGCCATTCCAAAGCACCTTGTGCCCCTGCGGCAGGCGGTCGAAAAATTTCAGGGCGTAGCGGTATTGGTCTTCGTCGGCTTGATCGAGGCCAATCACAATTTCCTCCAGATAATCAATCTCGCTGAGGACATCGATGATTTTTGGCAGGGCAACCCCCTCGAGCTCGGAATACAGCGAGGGCAGGATCAGCCCAACGGGATTCTTGCGTGAGAGTTTAAAGACATCCTGCTCCAGGCTTTCGGGCGAACGGGTGGCAAGATTGTGGAAGTTGGTAATGATGCCGCTTTGGTGGAAGTCACTCATGGCGCTTGTAGTAGTTAGTGGTAGATGAAACTTGGGTTGATAGGAAATTGAGAACGGCGATACCCCAGCCCTCCGGCCCCGGAGCAGGTGCCACTTCGTAATCCGGGCGTTTTAGTTTGAGGGTTCCGCGCTTGGGGTTGGGGATGACAAGGGCTTGATCGGCGATTTCGAGCATGGAGCAATCGTTGGGGCTGTCGCCAATCGCAAGGACCTTCCATTGCAACTCAGGTTGACGCGAGCGGTAGCGTTGCAGGACATCCATCAGCGCGGTGCCCTTGCTTTGATGCGATGGCATCAGGTGCTCAAAACGCCCGCCCCGCACCAGCGTGATGCCCTCCCCTGCCAACGAATCGCTGAAATCCTCAAGCGCTTCCACCGAGTCCAGCCAATCGATCGGCTCGCTGCCGTGTCGCTCCAACGCGGCGTGCGCCTGCTTGGCGTCGAGGCCCAGCGTCTCGGTCAATGCTTCCGCTTCCATCTCCGAAAAACCCCGAAAGCGATACCCCTTCCGCTCCCGCAGATCGTGCGCGATTCGCAATAATTCTGTCCGCTTCATACCGCAGTATTCAACACTGTAGGAATCCACCTTCGCATCTGCTGACCCCAAGCCCCAACATTGCGGATAACCGATCGCAGTGCCGTTTTCCGCAATCACCGGCGCGAGTGGATCGAGCGCTGCGGCAAAGGGCGCCATCTCCGCAAAGGTCTTGCTTGAATTCAGAACCAGAGGAACGCCCAGGGCGCGCACCGCACTCAGGGCAACCTCCGCGCCGGCCCACTCGTATGCCGCATCCAGAAGCGAGGCATCCAGATCCGTGCAAATCAACCATGCGGTCTTAACCATCGTCCCGGAACACAAGGCGCTCGGCCCCATGCGCTTCGTTTAATTCAATGCAGGCATCGACCCGGGCGGGCATTTCCGCGAGCATCCAACGCGTCAAACGCTCGTAGTGCATAATGAAGCGAGCCACCGCGGCATCATCCATCAAACCGGCATGCGCGGTTCCCGAAGCCGACAATTTTTCCCGTAATTTATGTTCCTGCTTGGTCCGCCAACGCAAAATACAATCAAAATCCGGGGCTTTCAACATCACCCGCCGGGAGAATAAGGAAAAGAAAGTTTGGTAATTCATTTTGAGTTGCTCGTTAACGTAAGTCCGCCATGACGCCTTTGGGTCATCCTCGCGTTCCAGTTCATTGATCGGTTCAGCGAGCGCCGCCTCCGGTTCAGGGAGCGCGCCCACACACCAACCCTCCAAAATCAGAAGATCGACCGGAGCCGAAATAACCGGCCAAACCTCGCGGGGCGCTCGGTCGTCATTTGCTTTCTCAAAGACAGGGGAATGGATCGTTGTGTGTTCATGGCTTAAGCACCCATTTGCAACATCCATGCCAATCCCAAGATCGTGCGTGCCCGGCACCCCACGCGTCGCGAGCAGCGGGTGCACCCGCTCACCCAATTCAGCACGCTCCGCCCGCGTTAAATACAGATCGTCCAACGACAGCACAAAAACCCGCAAACCGTGAAAACGCTCCAAATAAACCCTCAAAAAGGCCGCCAAAGTCGATTTACCCGTCCCCTGCCCGCCGTTTAATGCCAAACCCAAAGGACCCCCCTCAGCACCTTGCCAACCCGCCACCCGCTCCGCCAACGGAATATAGGTCTCAGAGGCAAGCGCCGCAAAGGAATCCGGCAAGGCATGCGCCGCCATAAACTCAGAAATCAGGGTAGTCATACGATCCTCCATTATGCAGGAATCGAACCAAATAAACGACCCAGACGCAACCCCCACCCCAGCGAGGTGCGCTCCGTCAAACCGACTTCGTGGCTTCTCACCCCGCCCCACCATGAATGGTGGGCCCGGTGGGGTTGGTGCCTGCGGCATCTCTGCGAGAACAACGCACCGCGTTGGCCCATCTCCGCTTCGCTCCGTCAAACCCACTTCGTGGCTTCTCACCCTGCCCCACCATGAATGGTGGGCCCGGTGGGGTTCGAACCCACGACCAAGGGATTATGAGTCCCCTGCTCTAACCGCTGAGCTACAGGCCCGTGTAAGTTTGAGGATGAAAAACCCTTTGTGGCGGGGCGTCCATTCTTTTCATGCCACATTCCGTTAACGATTCCTTCAGCGGCTTTTATATTTTCTCTTGCGGAATATTTTTACATTTGTAAAAATAATAATCATGGAATTGGACACTTCCATTATCAGTGATAAGATCTGTCAGATTCGGGGTCAGGCGGTCATTCTGGATAGCGATTTGGCGGAGGTATATGGAACCACGACCACGGCGTTAAATCAGGCAGTCGCGAGAAACAAGGGGCGCTTTCCCGCGAGATTTACCTTTGTCCTTAGTAGAGAAGAACTTATGAACTTGATGTCACAAAATGTGATATCAAGTTTGAGGCACGGAGGGCGACGCAAACCGCCCCGGGTTTTTACGGAACACGGGGCTTTAATGGCCTCCAGTGTGCTGCGAACGAAGAAGGCCACTACGATGAGTGTTTTTATTATCGAGGCTTTTGTGAAGCTGCGGGAGGCGATGAGTATGAATCATGAAATCCTCAGGCGCCTGGCAGAAGTTGACAAGAGCCTCTTGTCGCACGATCAGGCCCTTTACGATATCTACACCCAGTTGCTGCCTTTGATGGAGACCCGCGAAACGGAACCCGGCACGCGGCGCCGGATGGGATTTAACGCCGACTGAAGGGCAGACTACTCGTCGTCAAAATCGTCCTCGTCCTCGTCGCGGTCGCGACGCTCGTCGCTTTCCTCGCGATCCTTGGCGACATTGACCTTGAGGGGACGGCCTGCGAGTTCGAGGCCATCGAGTTGCGCGATGGCATCCGCCGCTTCTTCGGGATCACTCATTGTGACAAAGCCAAAGCCGCGGGGACGTCCGCCACCCGGGCGCGTGATGATGATAGCTTCCTCGACCGCTCCGCATTCAGAGAAGATCTCGTTTAAGTCGTCGCCAGTGGCGTCAAATGACAAATTTCCTACGTATAGTCGAACAGACATAATGTGTATCAGATTGGATAAAACCTCTGCAATGTGCTGCAGGGTTCATTCATAGAGCATGGGGAGTGGTTCCCTGACAACCTTAATTTTACGCTTTCGCATTTGCCTTGAGCGGAAAACAGGAATTAGCTCGTCGGCTATGCCAAGGGAAGCGGAAAAATCCAAAGCGAAGCCCAATACGATCCTGCGGGTCTCATCCTACTTGTTTCGCTACAAGGGTTTATTTTGGCTGACGATCGGTTTGGCGGCGGGGATGACAGTGCTGGAGGTCGCGGCCCCGAAGATGATCCAAGTCATTCTCGATTCAATCCAAGAAAACGGGCAACTGAGTGCGCTCCTCTGGGGGGTGGGAATCATTGGTCTGCTTTACATCGGGAGCGAGGTGCTCAACAGCCTGCGAATACGGGTCAACAACCGTCTTGAACAACAGGTGCTGCTTGAGATGCGGCGCGACCTGCACGAGAAGCTCTTGCGCTTGCCCGCGTCCTTTTACGACCAACGCAAGAGCGGGGAAATTTCCTCGCGGGTGATTGAAGACGTGGCGGCGGTGGAACGCGCCCTCCTCGACGGCACCGAACAAGGAACCGGTGCAATACTGCGCATCGTGGGTATTACCGCTATTCTCTTTACAATGGAGCCCGCCCTCGCCTGGGGCGTCTTCCTTCCGGTGCCCATCCTTCTCATCCTCGGAATCTTTTATTCCAAAAAATCACGTACCGTCTGGAAAGGAGTGCGGGAAAGTGCCGCTGACCTCAACAGTTTGCTGGTAGAGGATATTCAGGGGAACCGTTTGATTCAAAGCTTCGGGCTACAGGCCCGCGAATCGGCCCGCTTTGACGCGAAAGCGAGCGATCTGCGCGGCAAGACCCTCTCCGCGATGTATCGTTGGTCGCTTTACAGCCCCGGCACCAGCCTGATCACCAAGCTTGGTTTTCTCAGTATTGTCGGCGTGGGCGGTTACTTCGTGTTGCAGGGCGCCGAGGATTTTACCATCGGCAAACTCATCGCTTTCTTTCTTTACGCCAACATGCTCTACATGCCCCTCTCCCTGCTGCATGGGCTCAACCATTTGATCGCGGCGGGGCGGGCTTCCGGCGAACGTGTTTTTGAAATTCTCGATACCCCCCTTGAAATAGCAGAGACCGATGACCCCCATCGCCTGCCGGATGGACCGATTGAGGCACGCTTTGAAGGCGTGAACTTTGCCTACCCCACCCGCGACACCGTACTGCGTGATTTTAACCTCACCATTGCCGCCAATCAAGTAACCGCGCTCGTGGGCCACACCGGAGCAGGCAAGTCCACGGTGGCGAACCTCGCGATGCGCACCTGTGATGCCAGCAGCGGAACCATCCGGTTGTCCGGAATCGACATCCGCGACCTCGCCCTTGATGACTTACACGACAAAGTGGGACATGTCGCGCAGGATCCCTTTCTTTTTGAGGGCAGCGTCCGCGACAACCTACGCCTGGCCTGTCAGGAGGCGAGTGAATCCGAACTGATCCATGCCCTTGAGCAGGCCTGCGCCTGGGATTTCGTCAAAAGCCTTCCGCTTGGACTCGACACCAATATCGGAGAGAAAGGCATCCGCCTGAGTCAGGGCGAAAAGCAGCGCCTGACCATCGCCCGCGTCTTCCTGAAGAATCCGCCATTTGTAATTTTGGACGAGGCCACTGCGAGCGTCGACACCATCACAGAGCGCAAAATACAAGAAGCCCTCGAACATCTCATGCAGGACCGTACCGTTCTCGTGATCGCGCATCGCCTCTCAACCGTCCGCCGCGCCGATACCATTGTTGTATTGGAGCAAGGCCGCGTAATAGAGAGCGGGTCACACAATAACCTCATTGAAGCAGAAGGACATTACGCCCGCCTGTGGAGCCACCAGAGCGATCAAATCGTTGAATTCAGCCGATAGGAAGGCATGTTTTAACCTGTTTTTTTACCCCTTGACGCTACAAAAGCTTCCTCTGTATCGTGTTCACGCACGAAACTATCCTTGCTTATGTCGACACCCGAAGCAGACCAAGCCAACGCCAGCAACAGCCTGGAGCTCATTGTTCAAAACAAAATGGGCATTCACGCGCGTCCGGCGGCTATGATTGTTCGCATTGCAAATACTTACAGCGGCGAAGTCTGGGTGGAAAAGGACGAGGAGCGCGTTAATGGAAAAAGTATCATGGGGCTCATGATGCTTGCTGCGGGCAAAGGCTCGAAGCTCACCATTCACACCGAGGGTCCAGCTGACAGCGCCAACAATATGCTGGAGCAGTTGACCGACCTTTTTAAGCGTCGCTTTGAGGAAGCCTAATCCGCTTGGTGAAACAAACGGCGCGAGCCTACGATGTAAGTTTTGGGCATTCCAAAGCGTTCCTTTGCAGGTATAGCAAACGATACATGGGTAAGAACTACAGCTTTCTTTTGTTGGGCGCAGCTTCATTGCTAGGTGCCTGTAAGCAAGTACCCCCAGCTGAGCCCCTGCCTGAGCTGGCGCCGCCCGCCAACTGGCAGGCCCCGGATTCCCTGAGCACCGCACCGGCACTCAATTGGCTGGAAGATTTGGGCGACCCGCAGCTCGAGGGACTGGTCGCGGAAGCATTGGTCAACAATGCCGACCTGCGGACGACCGCCGCCCGAGTCGACCAAGCGCTCGCCGAGGCGGGCCTCAGCCGTGCCGCCCGCATGCCGCTCGCTAATGTTGGATTACAAGCGCAACGTCAACGCACCGGCCCCCTCTACGGTTATAATTATTTAAATAACTATCAACTGGGGCTCAATCTAAGCTGGGAACTTGACCTTTGGGGGCGACTTGCCAACCAGACAAAGGCCGCCCGCGCCCTCGCTGAGGCAAGCGCCAAAGACTACGAGGCCGCCCGCCTTTCGCTGGCGGCTCAAGTGTGCAAAGCATGGTTCAACCTCAAGGAAGCGCAGGCCCAGCTTCAGCTAAGCCGCAAAACGAATCGCTCCTACCAACAGCAACTCCAAACCCTGGAAGACCGCTACAATCGCGGCATTGGCAACAGCCTGGAGCTGCGTCAACTTCGCACCGAAGCCGCCACCGCCGGAGCGGACCTTGAAGTACGGCGACGAGCGACCCGTGAAGCAAGCCGCACCCTCGAACTATTGCTCGGCCGCTACCCCGCCGCTGAACTCAAAAGCAACCACCAGCTCCCCGAACTAGCCAAGCCTGTCCCCGCCGGCATTCCGTCCGAACTTCTGGAACGTCGCCCGGATCTGCGGGCTGCAAAAGCACGGGTTCAAGCCGCCGAAAAAACGGTTCGCGCCAAACGCAGGGCTTGGCTTCCCGCATTGAGCCTGACCGCTTCCGCCGGAACCGCCTCCAGAGAATTTGAGGATCTCATGGACAGTAGCTTCCGTGTTGGAAGTATTCTGGGCAATCTAACACAGCCGCTCTTTCAGGGAGGACGCATAAAGGCAGATGTCCAACGCGCACAATCACAACTGCAGCAAGCAGAAGCTAATTACCACAACACCGCCCTCCGGGCTTTCCTCGAAGTCGAAAACGCCCTCTCCGCTGAACATTTTCTCAAGAAAGAATCCGAGAAGCTGACGCTCGCAAGCAGTGAGGCCCAAGCCGCGGAGCGCCTCGCACGGGAACGCTACGAAAAGGGAACCCTTGAATTCATTAACGTTCTCATTACCCAAAGATCCGCCGCCCAAACGCAGAGCCGCCAAATTAATATTCAAAACCAACGCCTGCAAAACCGAATTGATTGCCTCCTTTCACTCGGCGGCAACTTTGAATCCTCATTATGAAAAAGATTCCCATTCCCATTCCCATTCTCGTTTTGGCCGCATTTGCCGCACTTTCAGGGGTATTGCTTGTGTTCCAACCCAAGCCTGAAAAAAGCGATGCCCCCAGGCCGCTTGCCAACATCGAAGTGCTCAAGGTCCATCCTGAAACCATTCAACTGAGTGTGACCAGCCAAGGGACTGCGCTACCCCTTACCGAGTCCGACCTTGCGATTGAGGTCAGCGGACGCGTTATTGCGGTAGCTGAGAATTTCCGACCCGGTGGTTATTTCAAAAAAGGAGACGTTCTACTTGAAATCGATCCCCTCGACTACCGCGCCGCCCTGGCAGCCCGAGCCGCTGAACTCGCTCAGGCTAAACTCGCCCTCGCTCAGGAGAAAGCCCTTTCCGACCAAGCAAAGGCCGACTGGAAATCCATTGGAAAAGGTGAACCCAGCCCCCTCACCCTGCGCCTGCCGCAATTGGAATATGCTGAAGCAGCCGTGGGTAGCGCCCGCGCCGCCCATGAACGCGCTACTTCCGACCTCGCCAAAACCAAAGTACGTGCCCCTTACGACGGACGTGTACTCCAGAAAAATATTGACCTCGGACAACTCGCAACCCCCAACTCCGCCGCTCCCGCCGCTCCCGCCGCCCGCCTTTACGCAACTGAGGTCGCCGAAGTTCGACTCCCAATTACCGAGAGAGAAGCCGCTTTTCTTCGCGACCCATCCGAGTCTCCCGCACCGGTTCAACTGAACCACAATGACCGTCATTGGAGCGGCACCCTTACCCGCATCGAAGCCACTATCGATACGCAGAGCCGTCTTCTCTATGCCGTCGCGGAAGTCAAAGACCCCTACGACGGACCCCACCCGCTCCGTCGCGGTCTTTTTGTCGATGCCGTGATTGAAGGTCGAAACCTACAAGGCGCCTACCAAATCCCCCGCCTCGCCCTGCGTGGTTCCAACACGGTATATGTCCTGAGCGAGAACAATACCCTCCAAACCCGCGAAGTGCGCATCGTCAAACGCGACCCCGACAGCGTCATCATTGAATCCGGCTTGCAACCCGGCGAACAGGTCGCGGTCAGTCCCATCGCATATTTTGTAGAAAATATGCCGGTCAACATCCTTCCGAGCAAATGATCCGTTGGTTCACAAAAAACGGCGTCGCCGCCAACCTACTTGCTGCGATTGCAATCGTCTGCGGCTTCTATGTTGCCAGCACGATCAAGCTCGAGCTCTTCCCCCGACTCGACCTCGATACCGTCACCGCAAGTGTCGTCTATCCGGGCGCCGCCCCGGAAGAAGTCGAAAGCGGGATTGTTGAACTCATTGAGGACCGCATCCAGGATCTGGAGGGCATCAAACGTCTACGCGGTAACGCCTCCGAGGGTTATGGCATGGTGGTTATTGAAGTTGAGCGCGGATATGACGCTACCGAACTACGGGACAAAGTGAAGTCCCGCATCGACGGCATCACTAATTTCCCGCAAGAGGCCGAACGTCCCAACGTTGAAGAACTTCTCGTCCGTAATCCCGTCATTTTTCTCGCGCTTTACGGCGATACCGACATTCGGAATCTCAAGGAGATCGGCGAATACATCCGCGATGAACTCAACACCCGCCACGGCATCAGCCAAGTGGACATCAACGGCGTCGCTCCCTACGAAATTTCTATTAATGTATCGGAAAAATCACTACGGAGATACGGCTTGACCTTCAGTGATGTGGCGCAGGCAGTGCAGCGCAACTCCATCGATATCCCCGGCGGAGCGATCAAATCACGCGCGGGGGAAATCTTACTCCGCACCAACGCCAAGGCTTACCGTGCTCCCGAATTTGAAGCCCTTCCAGTCCTGACTCGCTCCGACGGAGCAATCGTCACACTTGGCGACGTCGCCACCATCGATGATGGCTTTGTGGATGATGAATTAACCACGGAATTCAACGACGAGCGCGCCGTGCTGCTTTCCATCTACGCATTGGGAAATCAAGGCGTGCTGGACATCGCCAAGCGCGTCCGCGCCTTTGCAAAAGAGGTGGAAAGCGAACTGCCCCCGGGAATCGAAATCAAACCCACCAATGACTTCACCTATTACCTGACCGGCCGCCTTCAGATGCTCATCGAAAACGGTATCTTCGGACTCATCCTAGTCTTCCTGATACTCACCCTTTTCCTGCGCCCTTCTCTAGCTTTCTTTGTGATGCTGGGTATCCCGATTTCCTTCCTCGGCGCCCTCACCCTTCTGCCCTGGTTTGATATCAGCATCAATCTCGCCTCCCTCTTCGGCTTTATTTTAGTCCTCGGTATTGTGGTGGACGATGCCATTATCGTGGGGGAGAGTATTTTTACCCAATACCAAAAACACGGCGGACCGGGAGTGGAGGCCTCCGTACAGGGAACCCATCGGGTCTCCACGCCTGTGACCTTTGCGGTGCTCACTACGATCGTCGCTTTTGTGCCGATTCTAACGATGCCGGGCTTCATTGGGAAATTCTTTTTCCCGATTCCGGTCGTGGTGATCGCCTGCCTGATCTGGTCGCTGATCGAATCCAAACTGGTGCTGCCCTACCACCTTACCCTCTGTAAAGTCGGAAGTGGATCGGATCGTGAAAATCTCGGCTGGTTGCTGCGCCAGCAGCGAAAAATTGCGGACGGCATGGAACGTTTCGTTAGGGAACGCTATCGACCCCTCCTCGAACGCGCCATTCGTTTTCGCTACGCCACGGTCTCCTTTTTCATAGGCCTCCTTGCAGTGATGCTTTCCCTCCTCATCGGGAAGCACCTCCCATTCGTCTTTTTTCCCGAAGTGCCGTCTGACTACATGGTCGCTAAACTAGTCATGCCGGAAGGAACCCCCGCCGCCACGACCTCCGCTGCAATTGAGAAACTCGAGGTAAGCCTACAAAAATTGCGGGATGAGGTTAAAGCACAGGGTTATGGTGACCCATTTGAAAACGTGACCGTCACCGCCGGCGGCCAACCTTTCTCCAATATGGGTGGGCCCCAAGGATCGGTTTCAGGGACAATCAACCCCAGCCTTGGAGAAGTAGGGGTTGAACTCTTAAAACGGGAAGACCTTGCTGATGGCGGAGATATCGAGCTGCTCTCCGCTCCCAACCTCGCGAAACGCTGGCGCGAATTAACCGGCCCCATCGCAGGCGTAAAGGAATTGCTTTACGATGCCAACGCCGCCGGACAAGGTGGCAGTCCCATTGATATCCAAATATCAGGACGCGATTTCAAACAACTCAGCGAAGTTGCCGAAGCCATTAAGGTCAAACTCGCCACCTATCAGGGCCTCTACGATATCCGCGACAACTACAGCAGCGGTAAACGCGAAATCCAACTTGAGCTCAAGCCCGCGGCCCAAGCGCTCGGTCTGCGAACCGATGACCTCGGGCGTCAGGTACGCGCCGCTTTCTACGGCATCGAAGCGCAACGCATTCAGCGCGGTCGCGACGATATTAAAGTAATGGTCCGCTACCCCCGCGAAGAACGCGAATCCCTTGAAAACCTTGAGGAACTCCGCATCCGCACCGCAACGGGTGGAGAAGTCCCCTTCGAAGAAGTCGCCGACTTTAAAATCACTCAAGGCTTTTCAAGCATCACCCGGGTGGATCGACGCCGCGTTCTCAACATCACCGCGAATGCCGACAAAGACATCGCGGACCTTGAGCAAATCAAAGCGGATCTCAGTGGTCGCAACAATGCCGACGAACCCTACCTCGATAACTTGCTAAAGGATTACTCCGGCGTCTCGTGGTCCTTTGAGGGGGAAGCCCGTGAACAAGCCGACATTTTCAAGAGTCTCTTTCAGACAACAATTCTCATTCTCTTTATCATCTATGCCCTTCTGGCAGTACCCCTAAAGTCTTACCTGCAACCCCTTATCGTGATGTTCGTGATCCCCTTCGGGCTCATTGGCGCAATCCTCGGCCACCTCCTGCTCGGGCAAGCAATGAGCATCCTGTCCATCCTTGGCTTCGTGGCCCTCGCCGGGGTGGTCGTCAACGATAGCTTGGTGCTCGTTGACTTTATCAATCAGGAACGCAAACGGGATGTCCCGCTGCGTGACGCCATCGTCAATGCCTGCTCGGCACGATTCCGCCCCATCATTCTCACTTCACTGACCACTTTTGCGGGGCTCCTGCCGCTCCTTTTTGAAACCAGCCTACAGGCACAGTTTCTCATTCCAATGGCCACCTCCCTCAGCTTTGGCGTGCTCTTCGCGACTGCCATGACCCTCCTCCTCGTACCCGCCTTTTATAACATCCTGCAAGACGCCATTGAAGCTATCATCCGCTCCTGGAACAAAGCCTTTAAGCCTTAGTCAAGTCGTAGATCGCGTAACCCGCAAAGAGACCTGGAAGGATACGGCAGGTATCACGCCAATTACCCAAGAGGTATTCCCGATTCACGATTCGGATTCCGGCTGACTTACAAAAACCGTCAAATTCATCGATTGAAAATGGATTGGTCGGCTGGCTTTCATGCCATTTCTTTGGATAGACTTCATTTTCGATGCGTCGCCCACGCGAAATAAAGCTGAGACGATTGCGCCAGTAACCGTGATTCACGAATCCTACCGTTACATGCTTTCCCACCCTGAGGGCTTCCGCGAGCGTGGCATTCGGCTGTTCCAGCAGATCTACGGAACGACTGAATATCACCCGGTCAAAACTACCATCACCAAAATTTTCCAGAATTCCATGGACATCCCCGTGATACGCCGAAACTCCGCGCTTCACGCAGCTTATGATTTTATCCAACTCAATATCCACACCCACTCCGTAGACCGACTGCTTTTGCATGAGCGATTCAAGCAGAACTCCCCGCCCGCATCCCAGGTCCAGTACACGATCCCCGGCCTTCACCCAGCGGGCAATCACCTGAAAATCAACTTGTCGTTTTTTTGCGTTGGGGTTCATGCTTAGCGATCGAGGAAAGTGCGTATTAATTGATCCAACTTGGGGGCGCGCAAGAGGAAGGAATCATGCCCGGCATCCAAAGCAAGTTCGGCATAGCTTGCGGGCTTACCCAAGCGCAGCAGGGCTTCCACCACTTCACGGTTTGCCTGCGGCGGATAGAGCCAGTCGCTCCCAAATCCCACCACCAGACCCGGAGCCTGCACCGCCGCAAGGGTTCCATCAAGGCTTCCGTCCGGGCCGTGCAAATCAAAACGATCCAGCGCCTTTGTCAGATAAAGATAACTGTTCGCATCAAAGCGTGAAACGAATTGCTGCCCCTGGTAGCGCAAATAGCTCTCCACTTCAAACTCCACCTCGAAATGTTCCCGCGAGGAATCCTCCCCGCGCCGCTTGCGCCCAAAACGCGCCTCCATTCCGGCATCGGAAAGATAGGTGATATGCGCCATCATGCGCGCCACCGCCAAACCATGCGCCGGCGGTGCATCCGATTCATATTTACCCTGCAGCCACGCCGGATCGCGCACAATCGCCTGTCGTCCGGTATCGTTAAAAGCAATAGCCTGAGCATTGTGGCGGGCGCAACAAGCCAGTGCGATATAACGACCCACCCGCTCCGGATAATCAATCGCCCATTGCAAGGTCTGCATGCCACCCATACTGCCACCAATGACCGCGTGCAAACGTTCCAAACCCAATGAATCCAACAACAAAGCCTGCGCCCGCACCATGTCCCACACCGTCAGCTTCGGGAAATCCAAATTATACCGCGCCCCCGTCTCGGGATTAATGGAGCGCGGCCCGGTCGAACCCTGACAACCACCGAGCACATTCGAGCAGATCACAAAATATTTGCGCGTGTCGATCGGTTTGCCCGGTCCCACCATAAAATTCCACCAACCCTGCTTGCGCTCGGTCATGTCATAAACCCCCGCGCAGTGATGGTCTCCCGTCAGGGCATGGCAAATAAGAATCGCATTCGACTTCTCCTTATTCAAGCGCCCGTAGGTCTCATAACGCAGCGTCATCTCCGGGATCTGACCGCCGGATTCAAAATCAAAAGGCTCCTTCCACACAAAATCGGAGTGGGCCACAATACCGACCTCGCCCTCATCCAGTGCGGGTCCTGCCTCTTCCGAATCATTCATAATGCCAGATTTAGGCAAGCTTCCCGCGATTTGCGAGACATCATTTTAATCGATCTTCGCCGGTGTAAAACGAGCAAAGCGGGTGTTGTTCTCGGGGCGACGGTCCACCGCACCATCCTCCAAAGCGACCCAGGCACCCATTTCAACGATCGCATCCACCCCCGCCGACGGAAGATACCGATACACCGTTCGCTCCGCAATGGCACCGGGGGCAAGCGATGTAATGAGAAATTCCTCGGTTGCCTCCCCGGCCTGCACCACCGTCAACTCCGCCTCAGGAATCCAAGTAGTACCACGGTTTTGCACCACTACTTTTACGGGAACCCGAGTCCCGGGTTGCGATCCCAACTCCATGTGAATCGCCGCCACCGCAAGGTCCCGCAAATCAGAACTCTCACGTTCCCGTAAACGATCCCAATCCACCAAACCGCCTCCGTAACTTGTATCAATCCCCGGCGCCCCCGCCTCATTCAATTGAGCCTTCAAAAGACGTACCGCATTTTCCGGCGCACCCTCGGGATCCTCGGAAAGCAAGGCCGCCAGCGTTCCGCTCACAAAAGGAGCCGCCGCCGAAGTCCCGTTTATCTGGCGCTCCTTACCTTCCGGGTCAGCCACTACCACTCCGACTCCCGGTGCCGCAAAATCGATCCCTTTCGAGCGATTCGAAAAACCGGCATGGAGCCCGTTTCCGTCCACTGCGGTAACCGCCAGCACTTCGGCATACGCCGCCGGAAACGGCAATTGCGTCAGCGCATCGTTACCCGCCGCCGCGACCAACAAGGCTCCTTTCTCGTGCGCATAGCGAACCGCCTCACGCAAAAGCACCGTCTCTTGATAAAGCCCCAGGCTTAAATTGATCACATCTGCCCCCATATCCGCCGCCCTTACAATCGCCTCCGCCACGTCAAAACTCGAGCCCTGTCCCGCAGCGTCCAAGACGCGGAAATCCAAAAGGCGTGCCTCCGGTGCAATGCCGCTTTTCCCGCTCAGAATTGAAGCCACCGCAGTCCCATGCGCCCGAGCGCTCGCCTTCACCCGATCATCGCTCACCCAATTATACGAATCTATCTCTACCCCTTCAAAAAGCCGATGATCCGCAATACCTGAATCCAACACTGCGATCACCACCCCCGAACCCCGGCCCTCAAGGCCGCCGCCCGCGATCTCCTGCGCGCTTGCCCCAAATCCCTTTAGCGGCCCCAAGACGAGCGGATTGGATTCCAGCGGAGGTGCAGGCTGCCGCACCCGATAATTAAACTCCACTTGCCCGCCGAAATCTGCCGGATCCGCAAAACGCAGCGAATCCGCGCGGAGGCGCACGAAGCGCAGCGCATCCAAACTTCCCAGCTTTACATCACCCGCGCCTCCCAACGCATCCAGATAAGCCCGATAGCTCGCCGCATCCGGGAAATATACCAGGACTTCATCCCCAACCGCATGCAGGGGGAAACGCACCGGCGGCGCGACCGTGGAATCTGGATTTACTGCAAGCGACGGGCTTTCTGCCGCAGCTTGCGCCGGGTTGCGCTCCCCTGTCTCCGGGGCAAGTACTCCGGCATCGCGGCGCGCCAAATACCACCCCGCCAGTATCGCGACCACCACCCAGAAATATTTCCATTTATTTTTCATCAAAGCTCCCTTTTAAACGCAGCAAAGCTTAAAGGCCACGCGGATCCAGCATCCAACGCAATGCCGCCGGCCCGGTTTCTCCATGATTCGGGAAAGGCGACCAATTGAAACACAACAAGACACAAGTTTTAACGACAAGTCGTGCCCGGTAACTTTCCCCACTCATTAAAAGTGAACTCAACGCTTCGATGTTTGGATTGTGCCCCACCAGCAAAACATCCTCTTTCATAGAGTCCAAAACCGTCACGACCTCCGAAGGGTTCCCCTCTGGCACCAAAGACTCCAGCACCTCCGGTTCATCCAACGGCTCACCGCTCCACGCCGCGCCCACCAATTCAAGGGTCTCCCGCGCTCGCACCAGCGGGCTGCACAGAATCCGCTCCGGCAGGTCATCCGGCGAACGGCGCAAGAACTCACCCAAAAGTTGAGCATGACTTCGCCCGCGTGCCGTTAATTGCCGTTGTCCGTCCGGGTAGCCCGCTTCTGCCTGCGCATGGCGCAATAGATAAACATTCATACGATCAGGATAAACCCAAAGCCCACCTTTGCAGTATTAAAATTTACAGCCCCTATCGGCGCAACTGCAGCGGGTAAACCTTGCCCTCCCGATCAATCAACTCAACCGACCGCTCAGAAACACTCGCCAAGCCTATCGCCGGTATTCGCGAAACCAAATCGCCCTCGCGATAAATATCCTTCGGGCTGACCCCGCCTAAAATTACGGCAGATGCATACTCGCGGCGCTTCGGTTTCTGCTCAACCAGCTCTGCAGTAACGGTGTCACCCTCACGATAAACTTCCGGAACCGGATTTTCTCCCTCGGTCAATGCCTCCAATTCCTCCACTTCCACCGGCGAGGTCGCCTCCAGGGTCAGTCCCGCTATCACGGCTTCAATCGAGCGATACGCCGTGTTGCCATTCAACTGCCCCTGATCCGGTATCGCAATCTTACCCAGCGTCAAAGCTTGCCCATCCTTCGTCTTTAAATCATCCCCCTCCCGCTTCCGTATCACGCCAAAACGCACAAAGAATCCGCTTTCATCCAGACCCATGTTCTCCGCAATATAGCTCGTCAATTCCTCTTCCTTAATTTCAACCTCGCCCGTCTCGGGATCCACTTTTATCGCCAGCTCAACCGTGGGAAGCGCATCCTCCTCAAGTTGATAATCCGCAACAAAGAGTTCCCGCTTCATCGTAGCATACTGCTGCCAATTATTCGGCAACCAGCGTTCCTTGGTAAACGCCTTGGCAATGCGGCTCGCCTCGATTTCAAGAACCGCCGTCGGCTTGCTCTCCTCCGCCATCAGCACCACCTGCTTCTCGAAATAGGCCTTGATGTCGATCCCATCAAACACTCCAATCCGGAAGAGGAAAAAGACCAAGGTCAATACCGCCGCCGGGATGACCACCTTTGGGTTATTGAGATGTCTTCGCATTATTCTTCCACCTCCTCACTTTCGGTCAACGCGCGCATCAGATAGACGACATCCAAGTCCACACGATAACCCTTAGAATCACGCTCAATACAAATGCGTGAGAAATCCTTTATCGGCGACTTGCGCCACAAATAAGTGCAGGCCTGCATCAAGGAATAGGTCGGTAAAAACGAACTGTCATCACTCAAGGTCAGTCCCTGTGCGCGCCCCTCATACGCCACAACCAAAGCCCCCAAGCCCAAGGCCTCCTCCGGCGTTTCTTCCATCTTGATGGCGGCCGATTCAATCGACCAACCACTCGCCGCAAGTGCCGTGTTTAATACGCCCGTAAGACGCGCCTCCTCCACCTCATCCGCTGCCAAAAATTCATTGCTGAAAATTTGTAGACGTTTCTGCAAGTCGCCTTGCCGCATACCCTCCAATTCTTGCGCAAGACGCTGGCGGTCCTGCTTCAACTGCACCCGCTCCGCCAATAAAGCCTCATAACGCGCCTCCACAGGACGATATCCCGTGCCCAGATAGACGACTCCCACTGTTGCCAGCACCAATAGAAAGATTACCGGATACGAGGCTAGAATAGTGTAAAGAATATAGAGCAGTTTGCGCATCGTAATTTATTTCTCCTCAAATGGATAAAGTTTAAACGAGAGCGTAAAACTACGCAAAGAACCCCTGCGATCAAAACGCGACTCCCGGCTCCGTTCCCGCGCAAATGCCAACTGCCAGTCGCCATAGTTCCAACCCCGGTTTTTTATAGCCTCTTCAAAACGCTCCAAGGTGTCCACCAGATCAATATCCGCTGTCAAAGGGCGACCCCGCATCTCAACTGAGATACTCGGCTCCTCCACCACCAAACGGCAATCCAGCATGTCCAGCTCAACCTCGTTCGGGAGGCTGTGTGAAATTGCCCCCACTGCCATCGACATTGGCATCGGCACTGCGTCCTCACCCGTAAGCCCAATTCGTTCACGGCTGAAGTCGATCACATGCATGAGCGCCCGATTGTTCACAATATCATTCTCAATCTTGCGCGTAGCCAATGACTCCGTCTGTATTTCCGTCTGCATCGCCTCCGCAAGCAACTGCACCTCCCGCTTGCGCTCCACTTGCGGCAACATGAACAGAAAGCTCAGACCAAAAGCCGTAACACTGAGCGCAAAGGCCCGATGACGACGCTTACGCCAGCGTTGACGATTCCGCTGCTTCGGCGCGATTAGATTCATTTTCAGGGACGGCTTGCCCTGCAACAAACGTCCAATCAGAGCAGCCTCCCCATCCGGCGCTGCATCATCTTCCCCCGACTCGAGTTGTATCTCCAGAGTCTCCCCAAATTCCTGTTCCGTAAAAAGCGCCAAGCGCTTTGAACCCGACTCCAGCGAATCCGCATTCGCATTTTTCCGCGCGACCCGGTTCACGAAAAGAAAACGACCCAGCGCATCATACGCCAACAAATAGCCCGATTCATTCACGGCGCGATAAATGATCCGCGACTTCCCGCTCTCATCCGGCCCCGCCTCCAGCATCGCCAGTGCGTGTGGTAAACTGAAAATTCCCTGGAGAACGATACCGGAATTCAAGGCCCAGCGTGCGATCGGTTCACTCAGCGCTTCCGGCAAACTGGCCACAAAATGAAAACTGTGGGCACCCTTCTCCGTCAATTCCATCGCCTGCGAAACCCACGACCGCGGCACCGCACCATAGAGCTTTTCCTTGCGCTGCGCCATTAATTGACGCTGCAGCTTGCCTGCCAGCGGGGGCAAGCGTTCCACATGATGATCCAAGGCACCATGATCCAGATAAATCGTCAGGTGCGAAATCCGGAGCTTGCGGCCATTTTCCTTCAGGTAACTTAAAAGACCCTCCACCTTTTCAACCGGAGCCTCCGCCAGAAGAGCCGCCGACTTCCCCTTCCGCCGCCAGGCCGTCAGCTTCCCGTGATCCCATATGATGTATACCTGTGCCATGTAGCTAAATCGTTTTGCTCAAATTAATACCGCCAACGTTGCCCGTCAAAGCGAAGGGTTTTAAAGTTTTTATCCAACACCACCGCCCCCACTTGATTGGGTGTTGGTTCGCTGGTGTCTAAAAGGTTGATAATTTCATTCAGCAAAAAATATCGCGTTTGGATCGCACTGTCAGAATTGCCAAAACCCAAAGTGGAATTGCGATCCTCTAAATTCAAAACCTGATTATCCACCTGGCCTCCCGAGTCATTGAGTAATATTAACTGGGGAGTTAATTCCTCGAAAATCCCATCATCCGTGTCGTATTCCAGCTCCACAATGGGAATGCCATCAATCGCAATAGATTCGATCGTATAAGTAACATCACCGAAACCATTCTGATCCGTCGAACGCGCCACATGTACCTGCACTCCGGAGACATTTTCCAATACTACACGACGCATATCCGCAGTGTCTTCCACATCTAAAAGGCTAAAGGGCATGACACCTAACCCGGAAACATCCACACCACGCCGAATCTCCACCGTAACCTCGCACAACCATTCCCGCAAATCCACCCGCTGAACCACCAGTTCTGCGGCGCGATTTTCCCATTGCGAAGCAGATAACCCGTAAGCCGCCCAATTACCGCTCATGGGTTCTCCATCACTGCCAACCGCCCAGTTGTCCCAGAGATTGTCAAATTCCGCTCCGCTAATTGTGTCCGGCAGCGGCAAGTCGGGATTGGTCGTCGAAAGCAGCAAAAGCCGTAACTCGCGCGGATCCTGAAAATCATTCAGCCATCCGGAGCCATTGCCCGTCAGGTCCGAGAAAGAAAAATCCGCAAAGCTCCCATCCGCGAAATACAACTTCCGCACATTGCCCGCCGTATTGCGCGAACCCACTGGATAACGCGCCTCGTTGGCGCTGCCCGCACCGTGACGCGCGGCAAGATTCCACCAGTAATAATTGTTCGCAGCCTCCTGACTGCGTGCTACCCCATTCGCGTAAAGCGGAAAAGCCTGCTCGCGGAGCATCCCCCGCTTCAAGGCTTCCGCCAGCGCCGGTAAAGCGGCTTTTTCATCCGCGAGGCGTTGACTTTGAATCACATTGACCGTCAGGGGAATCGCCGCCGCCAAGAGAATGGAAATGACCGTCATCACACCGATCAGTTCAAGTAAACTGAAACCGGCACGCCGATCGTTTAAGTCATTGTGAAAATGTGCGCTCATCATTAATTCAGGGCTCCCGGGCTGAGCATTTGTACGAGTGGAAGAAAAACCGCTGCCGCGACAAAGCCCGCAAGCAAAACCGTCGTCACAATAAGGGTCGGCTCCAACACCGCGAAGAAAGCCTTAATCTTACGCGGCACGAGGTCGTCATAATAAGACACCACCGCCTCGAGGGATTCATCGAGGGAACCGCTGCGTTCACCGACTCCCACCATGGTGCGCACCAACGCCGGAAAAGTGGCATCCTTCGACATGCTACTGCTCATGGTGGAACCGTTCGCTACCGCAGTCTCAATCTTTATGACGCTTGCCTCAATCACCCGATTGCCCACCACATCCCGCGCCATGCGCAGGGAATCGGTAATTACGATTCCCGCTTTCTGCATGAGGATGAGGCTCCGCAGGAAACGTGCGATTGAGAGAGTGCGGATCACGCTACCCAGATAGGGAATACTAATAAGAAAGCGGTCCCGCCAATACGCCGCCGTGCTGGAAACCCGAAACAAAATTCGCAGGCCGATCGGCAACAAAAAACCCGCTGCCAAGATCCAGATCCAGTAGCCCACTACAAAATCACTCGCCGCAATCATGATGCGCGTGACCAGTGGGAGCGGGATCTCCAATTCATACAGGAGTTCTACAACCGTCGGAAAAATAAAACGCAGCGCGATAAAGATAAAAACCACCAGCGCCGCCACCACAAACATGGGATAAAGCATCGCCTGTTTAAAAGTTTTCCAGTTCTGGTCGAGCCATTCCATATACGCCCGCAGGGAAATTAGATTTTCTGCCAGGGTGCCGCTTCGTTCCGCAACCCGCACCACATTCTGCACGTAACTCGGAAAAATGCGCGGGAACTGCGTGAGGCCTTCGCTCATGGGTGTGCCCTGTTCCACTACCTCCGCGAGGCGTTGCCGCACCGTTCCCTGCACCCCGCCGGCATCCTCTCCCTCGCGTGCCCGCAAAGCATCCACAATCGATACGCCCGCCCGCAATTGCATCCCCAATTGGAAGAGCAAATTTGCCAAATCGGCGGTCTGCATCTTTAGGCGTTTATAGCGACCGCCACTGGAGCGATCCTTTAAGGCGCACTCCACCAACTCAAGGTTCTCCATTTCAAGAACCTCGCGCAAGCGACCCTGCGTTTCCGCTTCGCGCACCCCTTGAGTGACCCGGCCTTCCGGGCTAACGGCCTTATAACGAAACTCAGGCATCGTCCAGCACCTCCTCGCTCTCCAACTGTACCACCCGTGCGATTTCTTCCACACTCGTCAGTCCGGCTAAAGCTTTTGCCAATCCATCATCCCGCATGAAAGAAACGCCCGACGCACGCAATTGCTCCTGCATCGTACCCACCGATTTTCCATGCTCAATCCAGCCGCGCACTGCCTTATCCACCTCCACAATTTCTGCAATGCTGACGCGTCCACTATAACCTTTCTGCGCGCACGCCTCACATCCCGCAGGGCGATGGAGCGTGACCGCGGTCTCTGTGAGCAAAGGGCTCCCCTGGCCTGCCAAGGCGTTCCATTCCTTCGCGCTCATCTCAAAACTTTCACGGCAAATCGGGCAGAGGCGCCGCGCGAGTCGCTGGGCACTCAATCCTAATAAACTGCCCGCCAAAAGATAAGGCGGCACTCCGAGATCATTCAGACGCGGCACCGCACTTAAGGCGTCGTTCGTGTGCAAGGTCGAGAAAACCAAGTGACCCGTCAATGCCGCGCGAACCATCAGTTCTGCGGTCACCTGGTCGCGGGTCTCACCCACCAAAATCACATCCGGGTCCTGACGCAAAAGGGTCCGCAAGCCCGCCGAGAAACTCAAGCCGATATCATCTTTCACCTGCGTCTGCCGAATCAGCGGCATCCGGTATTCAATCGGATCTTCAAGCGTGAAAACACTGCGCTCCTCGGCGTCGATCATGCCCAGCAGTGTATAGAGCGTCGTAGTTTTACCGCTACCGGTGGGACCGGTAATCAAAAACACCCCGTAGGGCTGATTCAAAACCTCGGTGAGTTGGGTCTGCTGCGCCTCTGAAAATCCCAGAGTCGGTAGGTCCAGCTTGAGGCGCGACTGATCCAAAAGACGCATCACAATGCTTTCTCCATTGCTGCAGGGCAGGCTCGACACCCGGATGTCCACCTCCTCTGAACCAATCGGGAAATGAATACGCCCATCCTGCGGAAGGCGATCCTCCGCGGTGTCCATCCCTGCCAAAATTTTAAAGCGCGCCGTCAGGGCGCTGCGAATCGCGCTTGGCAAAAGCAAGCCCTCTTCCAAAACCCCGTCCACCCGTAAACGGATGCGGAAAAATCGTTCCTCGGCGTGCAGGTGCACATCGCTCGCCTCGCGGGTTGCGGCATGGAGTAGAATTTGCTCGGCGAGACGAATCATGGGAGCATCGTCCGAGCCCTGCTCTTCCAATTCCGCCTCATCCATCTTGATGATAGCGGCGACCGCATCGTAAAGATCCTGGTGCGCGCGATAGTTGCGGTTGATCGCGAGACGGATGTCGGTCTCGGAAGCCGGCAGGGCTTCCACCGCTTGCCCCGCCGCGCCTTCCAAACGCTTGAGGGTCGGCAAATCAAAGGGGTTGGCGCATGCCACCCAAAGGGCATTGTTGCGCTCCGCGATGGGAATGGAGACGGTGCTTTGACACAAGTCCAGTGGCAGTCGTTCACGCAGGGCATCACTCAAGACGAGCCGCCGCAGACTGAGGTGCGATTGGTCGCCGGAACCCGTCGCAATGAAATCGCGGGCGGTGCTGAGCTGACCCCGCACCGAACGGTAAAGCGCCAACTGGTCACTGGTAACCAAGCCCAGACGTTGCACGACCTCACTAAAACTCAGGCTCAGGCGCGTCGCTTCGCGCGCCGCCAAATCGGCCTGAGATTGCGTAAGCGCCCCCTCAGAAACAAGCCAGGCCTCCATTTTTATGGAGGCCTGACCGTTACTTTTTGACTGAATGTCAGTTTCGCTCAAGGCGAATGTTGTTAAGATTCAGAGTATCAGGTCAGGTACGAGGACTACTGGTGCGCCACGTAGAGATAGGCGTCGAAGGTGCCTCCACTGCTATTTTCTACAAACCAGCAATTGGCGCCTTCGATATTTGATAGGGCACCCGAACCGATAGTAGATTCCGCAATGATTGCAGATTCACCCTGAACGGTTACCGGGAATGGGCCATTCACCTTGGTGCCTAGCGCAGCGGCTTCTTGTCTAGTCAGATTTGGAATGTAATAATACGCTACACGAGTAGCATTACCGGCAGATTTAAAGGAAAAAGTTGAGTCATTCGCATAAGATTCACTGCCTCCTCCTGCATCACAAGCACCCCCACCGGCAGTTGAAACACATCCGACTGCAAAGTCTTTGGTGCCAGACTCCGCTTCTCCGATGGGAGTCTTGATTTCTTCCATCAGCAACTCTTGGTAGAAAAGGATATGCCCCAAGGTATCCGCATTGGTGGCAAGATTAGCGGGAGCATTACCAGATGCACCTGGGCGATTGTTTGCATAATTTGCCAAAGCGCCGTCCAATGGAATACGGTCGTAGCGCTGGTAGTAGTTCAACACAGCAGTCTTAGCGGCGTTGACCGATGAGATTGCAGATGTTACCTTGGCATCGCGAATCGATTCGATTACACGGGGTGCCACCACGGCAGCGAGAATACCAATAATAGCCAAAACACCAATCATTTCGATCAGCGTGAATCCTTTGCGGGAGTTATATGTAGTTTTCATCATGATAAGTAGATAGGTATAATACTTTTAACATACGTAAAGATGTCGATGAAAAGGTTCCATTTAAAGAAAAATAAACCGCTGGAGGGCGGGTAGAGCCCAGTTCGGCTTTATTCAGGGATTGCCTGCGCTGGGCAAAATCAAACGGAAAGTAGCCCCCTGACCCAGCGTGGAACGTGCCGTCAGGGTGCCCCCGCTCGCCGCTGCCAAGGCACGACTGGAAGCCAAACCCAAGCCCTGACCCCATACTTTTTCACTGTAATTCGGCTCAAAAATACGGTTCAGCAACTCGGGCGCAATGCCGGGCCCATTGTCCGTCAGTTCAAATACGACATAATCACCGCGCGGTAATTCCTCCGGAAAAAGCTCTGAATCTCCCAGACGGGAGAGACGCAAGACCACGCGACCCCCCTGCGGCATGGCCTCCCGGGCGTTAATTAAGAGATTATTGATAATGCGCGCCAATGAACTCCGCTCCATCGCCACCGCCGGGAGGTCTGCCTCCACCTTCAACTGCCCGGTCACCGGACTACTCCCAAGACAGATCGCCAGACATTCCCGCGCCAAGGGCTTCGCCGCCGTTACCTGCTCTGCGCCAAGCGGCTGATGCAGGGACGCCAATTGACCGATGAGCGGGCGCAGCTGCCCCATCGCCTGCTCCGCTGCAACCAGATTTCTTTGTGATGATTCCCCTTCAGGTAATGCCTCACGTGCCAAGGTAAGATTACCTTGTATAACCGTAATTAAATTGTTCAGGTCGTGCACAAGGCTCCGCAAGGCCAAATTGTCCGCCGGCGGAGCAGGGTTGCCGGATTGCTTAACTGTCATGTATAGGTCGTTAGCCGAGTAGATTTCAGCGGTGATTCTTAAACGTTGATATAAGGATGTATAACCCCAGTAAGAATGAAGCAAGAAAACCAAGCAAGCCTAGAACGGGATAGCCCATCAATAGGGGCTTAACTCCAGTCGTAATCACAAGCGAGGAACCAATCACCAGCGATCCGACAATAATACCCGCCGTCAGGCGATTCATTGAGGCGTTAAAAGTCTCCTCCAGGTTTTCGGTCCCGGCGTGGTGCATGTTTATCTGAATATCCTCCGCCTCCACGCGCTGCAGAATACGCTGCAACTGCTCGGGGACCTGCCGCAAATGACGCATTGCCGAGAGCGCCGGATAGAGCGCCTGACGCTTTAAACCGTCAATACTCCAGCGCGATTGCGCCAATTCCTCAAGGAAGGGTCGCGCCACCGGTTCGATCTCAAAATCCGGATCGAGACTGCGTGCGGTTTCCTCCACGCAAAGTATCGCCTTCGCCAGCAAGGCGTAATCCGGTGGCACCACCACCCCATTGCGCCCAAAAATATACAAGAGCTTGAGCGCCAAAGCCCCGATCTCCGCTTTCAAAGCGCCCGCATTGCCCTGCCGATTCAGCAAATAAGTCACCTCCGCTTCCAGACGCCCTTGCTCAATGGGCCGGCGTCCCTCCGACATCCGCTCCGCCACCTGCGTGACCGCCCAAGCATCCCCCGCCGCAATCGCAGCAAATAAATCCGCCAATACATAGCGCATCTCAACCGTAATTTGACCCGCCTGTCCCCAGTCCAAGAAACAAACGCGCCCCTCGGGCGTGATCAAAAGATTCCCGGCATGCGGATCGGCGTGGAAAAATCCGGTTGCCACAATTTGACGAAACATACTGCGCCCGCCGAGGAGCGCGACCTCACGCGCCGCCGCCGCGTCCAGATCCGCCGAATGCGGAGCACTGCCCTCCACCCATTCCGTCACCAAGAGGCGGCGCGTACTCAAGGCACGATCCACCGCCGGAGCAAAGACCCCCGCCTCCCCGGCATTCAAGGCGCGGAACACTTCGGCATTGTCCGCTTCATTCCGGTAATCCAATTCCGCCTGAATGCGGCGCTCCGCATCGGCGACCAAGGCAGGCAGATTGTAGGGCTGCAAATCCGTGACCCGCGCGTGCAACTGCCGCGCAAACCAAGCAATGATGTCCATATCCGCGCGAATATTACTCTGGATTTCCGCCCGCTGAACCTTCACTGCAACCCATGCGCCATCCGTGCGGCGCCGCGCCTTGTAAACCTGCCCCAGCGAACCCGCCGCCACCGGCACCGGGTCGAATTCGGTAAAGACCGCATCCAGTTCCCCCGTTAATTCCCGCAACAATACCGGCTCGATCTTTTCAAAGGCCTGCGGCTCCACCTGATCACGCAGCCGTTTCAATTCCCGCACCAGCGGTTCCGGCAGACGGTCCGGGCGCGTGCAGAGCACCTGACCAAACTTCACAAAGATCGGACCCAATTCCTCGAGGGCATTGCGCAGGCGCTCGTAGGGCGTCAAATGCGCCACTTTTGAACGGACGAGATTGCGCAACAAAAGCGGCGGCGTTTCCAGTTGCAGGAGCAGGTCCTCAAACCCCCAGCGCACCAGAATCGCGACAATTTCCGGAGCACGCACCGCATTGGCGAGGTAGTTGAAGGGTTTCATTGTTTCAGCTGAGCTGAGGTGGGAAGGTGGAAAGGTTTGAAAGTGTGAAGGTTTTATAATTTGCGGCGAAAGGCAGCAATCCCCGCAGAAAGTACGCGTGCTTTTTCTCTTAAATTCTTGGAAAGGGCTGAACCGATTAGCTTCAGGTCTTCCGCGAGATAAAGCATACTTCGAACTTCACCGGCAGAACCTTTCGCAATGTCCAAAAAATGACCAAAGTCCCTCGAAGAGCGGCGCTCAAAACCTTCAGCAATATTATTCATTGTTGAGACTGTCGCCCGTGTAATTTGATCCTTAAAGGCATAGTCCCGACACTCGCCCATCGCCTCATAAATCGCATTCACCAAACCACGCGCCTCCTGCCAAATGCGCAGATCCTCAAACCGCTCTGCAAAATCACTCATGATATTTTACCCTCATAGCTTTCACACCTTCCCACTTTTATACTTTCACACCTTCCCACTCCAAACGCCGCTCAATCAGCGTTTGGAAACTCCTTATGCAGGCGCCCCTCCAGTTCCGTGACCCGCGCCGCGAGGGCGTCGTATTGATCCTTGGTCACGACATTGGCGCGCTGTAGGAGCTGATTGAAGAGCTGACTCGCCTCGACCTTCGCCTTCTCGGTTTCGGCCTCGCCCGCTGCCACGATCTTTTCCGACATCGCGGCGGCTTCCTCTTTGGAGAGGTTCCCCTTCTCCACTAATTCATGCAATGACTCCAGCACTTTGTCTTTCGTCACGACGGCGAGTCCCAAGCCCGCCAACATTGATTTTTTAACCAGTTCGATCATGATGTCGACCAGCATAAAGCCGCCGGAGCTCAAAAACAAGAACGGAGATGAGGGTTGTAGGTAGGAAAGTACGAAAGTGGGAAGGTCGCGGGCGAAGGTCTATTTTTGACAGACATAAAAAAGGCCCGCCGGATGGCGGGCCTTTAAAATCTTAAAGAGAAATCAATAATCTGAAAAATGCCGAGTTGGTAAAAGGGGTTGAGATTGTCAATCTATCGATGCCATCGACAGTCTCCTTCTTAATTATTTCATAATCCGTTCCCTCAACCAGGTTTTGCCAATCATCGGTGAGGTTGGCTTTCCCCTGAATTTCCACTGCGCCATCCGGCAAGCCAGCGCGACGGTTAAATTTCATGTATATATTGCCATCATCGGGATCTTCCATGACCTTGGGTACACCGACTTCTTCTGGATTTGGATCAATCACGGCAGGGTTAGTTCCGATCACATATTCCAAAGCATTCGCAATACCATCATTGTCCGAATCATAGCTCATGCCACTTGCCAGAGGATCTCGTGCAAAGAAGCTCTGATACCACGCCACATAAGAGGGATCAAGGCCCAAGGCACCAACCGTTAATTTGACCGTTACCAATTCGTAAGCATTATTTTCCAAAGATTGAACTCTGACATATCCAGTTCGCTCATCTCCATCTTCAAGCGTATTTGTATCAATCCTCATCGGCAACTCGCTGGTTTCGCCTCGATTAACACTGCCTGCATCACTCAAAAGGCTGAGCCAGGGAATATTTATTTGTGACTGAGAGGCGGTTAGACGCTCTAAGCCGCTCGGCGCATCATAAATATTAGTCACTCGTGAGTCATCCCAGTTCACTTTGAGTAGATTATTCACAGACCCACCCATCAATACATAAAGACTAGAAGTACCATTAAAGTAACAAATAGAAAGAACGTCTGTACTTGGGACCTCTATACCCGTATCATTTGCCATAAAGGCAGGCCATTGAAAGCCACCATCGTTAGTTAAGTTGTTTTCACCAGTCACCTCCCACTCAGAAAGTGTATTGCCTTGACCGTAAAAGAATGAATCACGCTCGCCGCCATAGGCTCCGAAATAGAAGCTTCTATCGCCGAAAATTAGGAAATTAACATTTACTTCAGCAACAGAAATAGTGAGATCTGCCCTATCAATGGCACCGGGGTTCACGCGGTAGAGAAAAGGATCAAAAAAGAAGAGCCTTCGACGTACAAGGAGCCCCAAAACTTCCGTCCTTCCGCTCTCGGCATCCGTATCCGGGAAGGGAATCGTCAGTAATCCCTCGATTGAGACCGCACTCGTATTGGCGATATCCAAATCAACTTGCCGCAAAAATGTAAAATCTTCTCCGCTATACTCGACCAGAGCAGCAGCTCCAGTATCACTCGTAGTCAAGATCCAGACGCCACCCTGAAAATATGTTACATCAACAGCGAAATGGCCATCGGGCAGATTTAAAGAAATCTCCTCGCTTGCTTGCAATGAATATTGATTAATCAAAACCAAAGTGGGTGTGTTTGTGCCGACTCCCTTCAATCCAAAAAGCTGCTGACCAATATAAAAGTTGTTAGACTCTGAAACTTGCGAATTAAAGAAAAGTGGCACTGGCGATGTCCCGGTATTTTCGATCAATGCAGGGACACGCTGCGTCGTCTCGCGCGGAATCGTGAGTTCAATGGTTGGGGTACGCACCGCAAAGCGACTCACCCCTAGTTCAAAGTTATGCGTTTGGTCTGGATCCGCTGGCGTTAAGTCGAACACCTTGGTGGCAGAAGTCTCATAATCAACGGCCTCAACGTTCACAGAAACCAAGCCTGTGAATAGTGAAAAATTGTAGGATCCGTCAGCTGCAGTCTCTTCCTCAAGTTCAATATTTCCCAGCGCTGATAAATTCGCACTCAATTTAACGGTAGCGCCAGCGATGGGCGTAGTCCCATCTTCACCATCGAAGACATATCCAGAAAGTGAAGCAGTCTGGTATATCACAGCGTCTTTATACGCTATTGTACTTAGACCACCGGTGCAACTTATCGTGAGCTTTATCTCAACCTCCTGCTCGAAATCAAAGTCCCCTAAATTGCCTGCAGTCAACTGGAATGCATCTGAGAGGTAGGCCTCTTGGTTAGGTGCCATGTTTGCTATACTGTTAATGGGCGAGGTAGCAGCTGATGTTATGGTCGCATAATTACCTCCCTGAGTAATCTCCAGATTCATCACAATGTTGGTCGCGTTACCACCACCAAAGTTTTTAATACCAACATCTATCTGCAACGGCTCCCCTTCGGTCCAAAAGTCATCATTATTACCAAGTGGCGTTAAAATGATATTTGTTGCTTGTACCTGCGCGCCGCCATAAGCGGCTAATGCATTATTTAAATTTAAGCGACCCCCCGTCACCGTGACATCCTTAAAAGCATCTTTCTTATCAACTGAATTCAAAATGCGTGTGCGCAAATCCTCGTAGCTCTGATTTGGGTCTTCCGCCAGGAGTAAAGCCGCCGCACCGGCGACATGAGGAGCCGCCATCGAGGTGCCAGTCAAATCGCCATACTCGTTGTTTGGTAGCGTACTGTAGATCTCTTCGCCCGGTGCGACGAGATCTACGGATGTCGCGCCAATATTTGAATGCCCAGCCATAGCATCATCATCATCCGATGAACCCACTGCAATGATGTTGTTTAAATCATAAGAAGCGGGATATCTGGGAAAAGTGTCATTGTCGGAGCCATTACCATTTCCTGCGGAAGCCACTACGAGAATCCCATTTTCATTATGGTCACGCGCTTGTTTTAAAGCGTAATAGTAAGAATCCGAATCATCATTACTCCCCGGGCCAACACTACCCAAAGACATATTGATAATATTAGCTCCGGATAGGACCGCTCGGTTGATACCAGCGATTACATCAGAAGTAGTCCCTACATTGTTCGCATTTAACACCTTAATCGGCATGATTCGAACATTCCAGTTTACTCCGGCAATGCCGCGTGAATTATTCGGCTTAGCACCTATAATACCCGCCACATGGGTGCCGTGCCCTGCATTGTGATCGTCTTCTGGATTGGTGCCACCATTCACAAAATCGTAACCACGTATGATGTTTCCGTTTACCGTTGTAGTCCAAAGATTGGTGACAAGATCCACATGATCCAAATCAACACCGCTATCCAGCACAGCGACAATGACGTCAGAGCTGCCTTGTTGTATTTCCCATGCTTCGATCGCATCAATGTCTGCATCGTCAGTACCACCATCCTGACCGGTATTATGCAGTGCCCATTGCTGGGCAAAACCAGGATCAAAAGGTGTGGCCTGCGAAGCACTAGTGATAAAATCCTTCTCCGCATTTAGTCCGTAGGCGCGAAGCCGCGCCGACCAAAAGTTAAAGAGATCAATGTCATAGTGATTTAAGTCAAACTCCAGCAACACGTGCTCATTTGTATCGAGTTCTTTTCGTATTTTAAGTTCCGGAAATTTTGCCAGCATTGCATCGACAAGGCCTTCCTGATCTTTGCGGAGTCGAATAAGAAAATGGTCGGCCACATACGCAGCGCGTGAAAGTAATCGCGCCTCCGAATTTGTATCAGGGTTTAAGTCGTAAGTTTCATCAACACGTATCTTCGAATATTTAAAATCATGAGCTTTGTAAAAGGTAGTGCGATAGTAGCCATTATCCTCACTTTTATTGATAATTTTCTCCTCCAACCACCGTTTACGCGCAACCTCAAGGGGATTTGTGACAAGCTTCTCAAACTCGGGACTTTCATCTGTCAGCGCATCATTGTCTGCTGTCACTGGCTTTAAATTCGATGTCCCAGCCTCATTCCATTCATTTTCTGAATTTTCATTTGGCAAAGTGCTCGAGGATTGTGTGCTCTCGCCTGAGTCTTTTTGCAGATCATTGGAATTTTCAAAAAGGGATAAGCTGACAACAAAGATTGCGATCAATAAAATAGAGAAAACCCCGAAATGATATTTTTTAAATTTCATATTAAATACATTATACCTACATAACTTTTTATTTCAAAGATAAAAACAGGAGCCCCCTGACCAAAGCCAGAAGGGCTTTATTTTCAAAAAGATTCCTATGATTAGTTATCTTCTATGGTGCGGTTGACCGCTCCTGAAGGGGTCATGATAATTGGATTTTGAAAGAGTTCGTTAGCTTTGGCGTTGTCATAGCTCTGGCGAGATAGCGAACCGCCGGGGCTCACAAGATTTGCAGTCACAAAGATGAGGAGATTGCGCTTCTGGCGGGTCTCGCCCTCCGAGCGGAAGAGACGACCCACGCCCGGGATGTCACCGAGCACCGGCACCTTGTCGTTCACGCTCTTGACCTCATCGCGGGTGAGGCCACCCATCACGAGAGTCGCACCATCAAAAATAGTCACCTCCGTGGAAATTTCTCGAGTCGAGAAGATCGGCTGGAAGAATCCAGATGGCACCGTAACGGTAGTATCGCCGGTAACAGCCACACTGGGACCACCATATTCTACGAATCCTTCAAACTCGGTGACCTTGGGTTCAAGCACGAGGCTTATGGTGTCGTCATTTTCCACATTTGGAGTCACGGCCAACTCCACACCCACATTGCGAACAGTAAAATCCTCAGGAGTACCGGCTGTGATGGCGATGGAGCCACTGCCTGTTCCATCTCGAGATGATTGAGGCGGAGGCGCTTCTATATCTCCATAACTTTCAGGATAACGAAGTTCTTGCGCAACCGTAATAGTGGCTCGCTTACCAGAGAGGACGGTCACTTTGGGGGCGCTCATTAAATCACTACCGGTCTTCCGCGAGAGCGCGCGAATCGCCAGATCCAAGTCATAATTATTGAATTGTATTAGGCCGGTCTTACTAAAAGCGCTGGCAGTCACATTCGAAGCGTAATCCAGAGCTTGCGGCAATACAGGCGGAGTAACCGGAGCTACTAAATTCAGTTCTTCAGTCTCTGACACTACGCTTCCAAAGCCGTCTCTTTCTATGTTAGCGGGGCGATTGATGCTGATACTACTAGTGTTTGTATCTACTGAGAATGCTGAATTAATGGATCGTAGCCCTAAATCCGCGACGGTAGAGCCTCCTTGAGTAACCTTCCAGTTGAAGCCGAGCTCCTCGAGATCGCTTTGGGCGACTTCAAGGAATTTCGCCTCGATTTCGACCTGCTTGACCTCGCTGTAATTACGAAGAATGGCGCGCATCCGGTCGAGGTTTTGGCGGGTCTGGGTCACGATGAGCTGTTCGCCGTCAAAGGCAAGGCTCGCTCCGGGAAGCTCGAAATTCACCCCGGCGCGCTGGAAGAAGGACTGCAGGGCTTCGGTCTTTTCGTTGGCAGAAGGACCGCTGCTCGAACTTGCGACCGGCGCAAAGGGATCAACCGGCCCGGCGGAAGCGGCGCTGTCACCAAAACCGGTGAGGCGGATCACGGTACCTGCCGAGATGGGGAAGAACTCTGTGACAGTGCTTTGACCGCCTTCCGGGCCGAAGCTGGGTGCCACCGTGACCGCATCCGAACCGACCTCATAGGTGAAATTGACCTGCTGGGTGACGAACTGAAGAATGCGGTCGAGGCTGAGGTTGCGGAGACTGATATTGACGCTGGGGTTGGTGTTGTTTGGGTTAAAGAGCACCACGATATTGACGCCCTCGCCGGCGGGATCGTATTGCAGGGAAAGTTCCGAGAGGGTCTCAATCACACGGGTGAGCTCCATTCCGGAGAAGTTAACCTGAGGAATAACGATGCTGTTGAGCTTGCGTTGGGTGCTGCTGTCACCGCCATCGGCAGCGGCGTCGGAGGCGGAGATGTCAAAGACCTTGGGGCGCTCCCACTGCTGATCGACCTCCGCTAGCATTTGCTCACGGGTCTTGTAGAGATTGGCTTTATGAATCGCGCTCACCACTTGGGCGATGCGCTGAGAGTAGAGCTTCGCCTCGGAATTGTTGGGAGCGCGGGCCTCGACTTCCTTGAAAGTAGCAGCAGCGCCATCGTAGTCACCGTTCAGGAATTGGGCGCGGCCTTTAAGAAGGAGATCCTCAACAATTTCGCTGTCAGCAACAAACTTGGGGCTGACTTCAGCCATTTCAACTCCAGCGGGCGAGTTGGCAATCCGCTCGAGTTTGGCATCAAGATTGCGGGCGGTGCGGGAATTGGCGCCTGCAGCAAAATATTCATCGAGCTGAGCGCGGGCCCCTTCGTAGTCCCCTGCGGACTCAAGCGATTTGGCTTCCTTGAGGAGTGCTTCGGTGCGGGCCTTGGCGGCAAGGCGTTCCGCTTCCTGTGCGGCAACGGCTTCCTCGGCAAGGCGATCGGCTTCGGCTTGCGCGGCAAGCGCAACCGAACCGGCATCCGCCTCAGCGGCGTTGGCAGGCAAGGTGGTCGCTCCATAGAGAGCTTCACCGGAATCACGGCGCTCCATCTCGCTGTTGATGGATGCCAGGACGCGCTGGGCGTTGGTGTCATTCGGCACGAGGCGTATGAGCTCCTCCGCTTTCTCCTTAGCCAGAGCAAGATTACCTGAATCGCGGGCACGCAAGGCCTCTGCCATGATGCGGACCTTTTCAGACGCACTTTGCGCAATGGCTGCGCTGGGTAAGGAAATGAATGATGCCGTCATCAGACCGGCCATAAGGACCGCGAGCAGGCTTTTTTTAGCGAGGACGTATTTTTTCATAATTTGAATTAGCGTTTAAAGATGAATGAGAGGCAATTATGTTTTTTGTATATTTTAGAACATTCCGTCAAAGACGGTGGTTTCAGGTTCCGCGTCGGCGGATTCGTTATTTTCTGTTTCGATGGCATCGGTGCTGTCCGCTACTTGAACCGCAAGGGTTTGAGTCTCGGCTTCACGCTCACTATCGGGGTAAGTCTTTTCTATCGTTAAAGTTGCGGCCTCGAAATCAATGCCCGCAAGGTTGTAGCTGCCGCGTTCATTTTGAAGGGTAGCCCCAACCGCTTCGGGACGCCATTCGAGCGCAGGATCTTCTTCAGAACGCAGTAGAATCACTACCCCATCGGTATAGAGGGGCTGACCGTGAGTCAGCTCAAGCGTTTCACCACTGCGCGAATCCATAATAGTAGCGGTGGCACGCTTGGTGATACTGCCGTCGTCGCCGAATACGCGTTCGATGCTAAAATCAATGACTTCAAAGTCACTCGCTTCAACGGATTCGCCGACCCGCACCCGCAGGTTTTTGTCTGATTCCAGATCCACCATCAAAAGAAGGCTCTTACTGGCGTCCTTGAAATCCTCTTCAATATAACCCAACAATTGAATGCGGTAACGCGCCCGTTCCAATTCTGCGAGATAGAGACCAAAGGGCTCGGGTGGCGGAGGCGGCTTCCAGCCCTCGCTGACCCATTCACCGGTCTCGAGGTTGATATAAATTTTCGGCGGGGTGAAGACATCGTAGATCCATCCGGTGGATTGCTCGCCGGCTTCCGGCCAGACGGCATCGACCAATGTCATTTTCGGAGTGGGTATCGGCGCATAGAGAGCGCCAACCGGCTCAACCGGCGGGACGGATTCCGCGGCCTGCGGAGAACCGCTGAGAAAATAAAAGAGGGTGCTGGCAACAAGCGCCAACAGACCGACGACTAAAAGAATTTTATCGTAGGAGCGATTCATGGCGTTTAAGCGGCATCTCCTTCCTCAGTTTGGGTTTCGGCAGGCAAGACGACTTCAATAAATTCAAGCAGCAGGGTGAAGGTGGAAATGTTGTCGGTAATGACGGGCTTTTGAGCCTCAGGCTGTGCTTCCTCCTCAGCGGCATCCTCCATCCCGAAAACCCCGAAGATGGACTCCAGGCTGTCTTTTTTCTCCGCCTGTTTGGCATCCACTGTATCGCTTCCGGCAGGGCGTTCGACTTCCACACTGCGGACCACGATCGGCAGGTCGAATTTCGCCAGTTCATTCAGGAAGAGACGGAGCGATTCGGTGTAACCCTTGAAGCTGACGCGAAAGGCGAGGGTCTCAATGGCATCGGGCACGCGCGCGGTAGCGGCGGGATCAATCTCAAAGGTGCCCGGAATTCTTTCTGCCGGCCCGGTCGCTTCGAGCGCCTCGCGCTCCATGAGTTCAATGGACTGTGGATGCGCCGCGATGAGTTTATCGACGAGGACACCTAGAATCTGACGTTGTTTGTCGAGCAAAGGAACCACTCGGGGATCGGCGGGGATAGTGGCGGCATCGGCATACGCATCAAAGCCGTATGCGAAACCGTCGCGGGTGCTGATGGGAGCCGCCTCCATTGTTTCGGTGGCACTGTTCATGTGTTGGTGCGCCTTCAGCTTGGAATTTGCCTCGCTGATGAATTGCTGGATGGATGCCATGACGACCACGCCGTCATTGGAGAGTACGAGACTGGCACCGCGCTCGAGGTCCGTGCGAATGCGTTTCAATTGCTCTACCAAAGCTTCGAGGTTTTGAGCGGAGGCCTCCACGCTATCCTGCGAGGGTGCCGGGTCTCCGCGATGCGCCGCCTCGAGGCCACGCTCCGCGCTTTGCAATTTTTTGTCAGATTTGGCAACTGCACCCGCTGCCATAAAGGCAAGTGCCGCCCCCGCCAAAAAGACGAGTAGGCAAACGAGCATCACTGCCGCAAAAACCGGATTTTTCTTAATGCTATCCATTGGAACTAAAGGGGCTTGGTCGGATCGACAACCAGTTTGATTTCAAAAGGCAGAACATTGAGTCCTTCATTGAGCATGGACCAGCGAATCCGGGGCGGCTTGGAATCCACTATAAATGCGGAGGTCTCAAGGCTGGAAATCAGGCTGCGAATGCGCCGCGTCAGCACGTCGCGATCCAAACCCGCAGACCCGTTGGCGGTTTCACGCACAAGCATCTGTCCTTCGAGTGCGACTTCGTAACTGGAGGTGCCGTCCTTTGCTTCGCGTATGACTTTTAAATCATCGAGCCAGACGTCCTCGGCGCTTGTCATGCTTTCCTGCATCTCGGCAAAGAATTGAATCCAATTACTCTTGGATTGCACCAAGCCTTCAACCCGCTCGATGGAATCCTTGACCGCTTCCGTTTTTTGGATGTTTTGCTCGATCTCTGTCTTGCGTTCAAGGTAGGGCGCCGCGACGCTGCGCAATTCCGCGATCCGGGAATCGCAGGCCGCTACTTTATCGTTAAAGACTTTCCAAGCGGGCCAGGGAGCCAGTGCCAAACAAACCGCCGCCGCCATCAGGAGGGGTTTCTGCTTGGCAAAACGCATTGCGTCCTGCACCGCTTCGGGGAGGAGGTTTACCCCGGCGCCATTCTCGATCAAGGGGCGGCATGCCTCACCGACAATCTGCGGCAGGAGGACGCGTAGGGTTTCCGGTTCTTCGGTGACGCCGGCCTCGACGGTCACGTGTTCAAGGGGGTCAAGCCGTTCAACCGGAACCTTTTGGCTGTTGTGCAGGAATTCCGCAAGGCCACGCACCTGTGATCCACGACCGCTCAAAAGAATTCTTCCCGGTGCGGGTGCATTTTTTTGGCGACGGTAATTAACGATGGAGCGAGTGACTTCCTGTGAGATCCGGCGCATGAAGGCGTCGGCGCTATCGGTGAGAGCTTTCGCACCGTTGCTGTCTTCCAGCGTTTCGTTTTCCCGGTTATAGAATTGTAGCTTGATGGCCTCGGCTTGTTCCAGCGTTTTACCCAGGCTATCGGCAATGCTCTGGCTCAAGACCTGCCCACCGAGCGAGAGGTTGCGCACAAAGAAACCGTCGGCGTTGCGGAAAAGCAGGTTGGTGGTGCGGGCGCCGATGTTGATAACGAGGTCGTCACTGCTGGCACCGGGGTCCGCCAAGGCGAGGAGGTTGTATTCCAGAATACTGGCGGCGGTGATGCCTTCCGCGGTGAGACCCGCCGCCCGGACTCCAGCGCAAAAGGTTTCAATCGTATCTATTTTGCAGGCGATAAAAAGCACCTCAATCTCGATCCCATCATCACCAATAACCTGACTGTCCCAAACGACTTCGTGTAATGGATAGGGAATACTTTGCTGCGCTTCAAAGGCAATTATCTGGGCCCGCTTCTCGGCCTCAACATGGGGGATCTTGATGGTCTTAGTGAGTACCTGATTGCCGGGAAGAATAAAAGTGGCATTGCCCTGTAAGTTGCTGGAACGCGCCAGTTCTTTGAGGGCGGCTCCAACCGCGTCGATCCAATTTTCATCCGTGACGGCATCGCTTTCCAAATAGTGGGTCGCCAATTGCTCGAGCTTCACGTTTCCGGACTGTGCATTTACCTTGGCAGCAGTCACACGACTGGCGCCGCAGTTGATGATTAATCGGGAAGAATTGCTCATGGACTAAAAGTTGGAAACGTTTTTTAAGAAATGCTTGGATTGAAGGCTGCGACTAAGACTGTGGGTCGCGCCGCAGATAGACCGGTTCTTTGCGGGAATCGCCACGGTATTGCAGCGGCGCATAATAAGATGGAATGAGGATATCTTTATTTGCTTCCGATTGAGCCTCCGCCTTGGACTGCATGTTCTTTAACATCGCCTCGCTTGTGATATTCCCCATGGCAGGTCCTTTCTGCGGATCCTGCACCTGCCCCGCGATTGAGATTTCAACATAATGAAATTCCGGATCTCCACGAATTTCATCCCGCTCCATAATAAGACCGGGCATGTAAAAGTAGACGGTGTTTTTATCCCGCGCTTCCATAATGAGGATCTCTACCTGCGAGGTGTAGAAACTATATTCTCCGGAGCTGGTGCGATACGCCAACAAGGGCTTGACCTTGATTTTCTCCACGTAGTCCTTGTTGACCGCATCCGGAGCGGGGTTGCCATTGCAAGTGAGCTCAATCTCCACCTGCACCCAGCGATCCCCCACGGTATTGAACTTAACCCGATCCACCGTAATCGCTTCCTCCGCGATCAATGGGCTAATTGAACTGACTAAAAAAGCTATAAGGGGTAGCAGCTTTTTGAACATATTTGATATAAATTGGTTAATTAAAGAAAGGTGAGAAAAGTAAACAATCTACGCTTTATTCCATAGAAGATGGAAAAATAAAAGGACTACCTTTTGTAAAGCAAGCCATTAAACGCTTGCATAGCAGTTTTTATGAGAAAGCTTTGAGCCATGACAGCCCAATTGCCCTTCAAAATCAGCGTTCTGGTTTTTATTCGTAACCCAAAGGGAGAGCACCTTCTGATTCAACGCAGCAAAGCTCCCAATTTTGGCTGCTGGAGCCCCATCGGCGGAAAACTGGACATGCATCTGGGAGAGTCGCCCTACGAGTGCGCCCGACGCGAGACCCAGGAAGAAGTGGGCTTGGAACTGATGGACGAAGACCTTCACTGTTTTGGCTACATCGCCGAGAAAAGCTATGAAGGCACCGGGCATTGGCTCATGTTCCTCTTTGATTGCCGTCGCGCCATCGACGCACTGCCCCCGACCATCGACGAAGGCCACTTCGCTTTCTTCTCCCGCAACGCGATTGACGAACTCCCCATCCCCAAAACCGACCGCACCCTCCTTTGGCCTTACTACGATCGATTCAAAAACAGTTTTGTCGGTCTGCGTGCCAACTGCGACCCCAGCGGCGAACTCACCCTCGTGGAGGAATTAAACTTACCCTAATTCAAAACGACCCGCCGCGACTGAGTAGCGTTTCCAGGCTTTCGAGTCTTCCGGAAAAACGGTCCCGCTAGCGATTATCTGAAAGGATCCCGGGCAGGCTTTCCAGAAACCCGCCCGTCGTTTCGGATCCAGCTCGCCCAGTACATCGTCCACCAAAAGCACCGGCATCACCGCAAGGCGCTCCAAGAACAACTCCGCCTGCGCCACCCGCAACGCCACGATCAAGCCGCGCTGCTGACCATCCGATCCGTATTCCCTCGCCGAACCCAGGCATAAGCCCAATTTGAAATCATCCCGGTGAGGCCCCTTTTGGGTTGCCCCGATGATGCGGTCCCTCTCGCGCTGGCGTCCCCACATTTCACGGTAGTGATCCGCCTCCACGAGCTCCGTATTCGCCGCGTAGCTCAACTCCGGCCCTTCCTCATGATCCGCCATAGCTCGGTATACTCGCTCCAGCACCCCCTGCAGCGCTTTAACCCCTGCCGCACGTTCCACCTGCAGACGATGCGCATGCAGCGCCATCTCCGCCTCAAAGGCATCCAACTCCCCATCACTACCACCCTGCTTCAACAACCGATTTCGCTCCGCCACTCCTTTGTGGTAATTACGCAACGCCATGTAATAAGCCCCGTCCAGCGAAGACAGCGTCAAATCCATGAATCGGCGGCGCTCACTCGGCGACCCGCGCAGCAACATCAAATCACCCGAACTCAGAGGCACCACCGGAAAACGCCCGATGTAATCCGACATCTTCCCAACCTTTTCGCCGTCCACCAGAACCGACCGGGGTCCACCGGAAGCCTGAACCTCCAACTCAACCCGACCGCGCGCCTCGTGTTCAATTTCGTAAAAGGCCCGATACCCCGCGCTTTCCTGGCGCCGCAAGGCCCCCAAATCCTGCGTGCGAAATGAACGCAATGCCGTCACCAGACCCAGCCCCTCCAAGAGATTCGACTTCCCCTGCCCGTTCGGCCCGCACAGAAATACCCGGTCCCCCGATAAATCCAATTCCGCAAATTCAATATTGCGAAAATCCTGTAGTCTGACCGTTGAAAACCGCATATGCCAAATCTCTAAACGGCGACCACCGGACTCTCCCCCGCCGATTCCCGCAAGTCCGCATAACTTTCAACAAACGCCGCCCGCAAGCCCTCCCAGGCCGCCGGTTTCGTCTCCGCCCCCGCGCTGATACGCACCACCCGGCGAATCCTATCGACGCTATACCCCATCGCCGCCAGCACCAGCGAGGCACCCACTTTTCCACTCGCGCAGGCCGATCCGGTCGAAACCAAAAATCCCCGTTTTTCCAGCGCCCGAATCCAGCGAACATTTTCAAAATCCGGCAAACACAGCGCACTCGTGTTCCAAAGCCGTGCTGCAGCCTTGCCCACCACTTCACACTGCGGGAGCGCCGCCAACAAGCCCGCCTCAAACGCATCCCGCGCTACCGCCGCCCCCGCCGGCGCTGCTTCCAACGCCGCCAGCATCGCAAGTATTCCCGGCACATCCTCCGTGCCCGCCCGGTGCCCGCCTTCCTGGGGGCCGCCTCTTTGAAAGCCCGCCGCCGCACCGCCCTCCGGTAACAATAGAAAACCCGTACCCTTCGGGCCTCCAAACTTGTGGGCGCAGACCGTCAAATAATCGCAAGTCCCCAAACCGCTTGCCGGCAATTTCCCCAACCATTGAGAGGCATCGCAATGAAACGGAATCCCCGCCGCGCGACAGTCCGCCGCAATCTGCGACCAGGGATTCAATACGCCGGTTTCATTATTGGCGGCCATCGCAGAAAGCGCCGACAGCCCGCCGTAATCGATCTGATCCGCAGCAACCGCCCCACCCGCATCAAGGGGCAACCAATCGATTCGTTCCCCAAAATAATACCGTGCCGCCTCCAAAACACTCGGGTGCTCCGTCGGGCTCACCCCCACCCGCGCTCCCGCCGGCAACTGACGCGACCATAGCTCAAAGACCCGATTGTTGCCCTCCGTTGCCCCTGAATTAAAAACCACGCGTTCCGACTTCGTCTCCAATAAAACCGCCAAACGCTCCCGCGCCGCCTCTAGGCGTGCCCGCACCGCCGCCGCCGCTCGATAGGGACTCGAGGGATTCAGCCATGACGCCCCCTGCGCTTCCTTCCATGCCAGCGCCGCCGCCGCATTCAACGGAGTTGTCGAATTATGGTCAAAAAATTCCAAACTCATCTCAAACTCAGGGAATGCGGAGCTCTTGCCCGACCCGCAGGGCATTCTCACTCGCCATTCGATCGCGATTGGCCTGATAAATATCCTGATACCGATTCGGGGTCCCGTAAAATCGCTGACTGATTCGACTCAAGGTGTCTCCCGACTGCACCTTATACGTACGGGGAACATCCGCCGGTTCCGGCTCGATTTCAGCCCGCCGAACCTGCGGATCAGGCGTCAGCGCCGCATAACTCTCCGTCGCAGAAGTTGCACGTCGCGCCCCGCTCACCATGCCCTCATACTGACCCAAGCGCTGTTCTGCCGCCATCAGGGCCCGCTTCAGGCGCTCGTTTTCTGCCCTCAATCCCTTCAACAATTCCAACATATCCACCTGATCCAGCTCCGCCTCGTAAGGCCCGGCAGGCAGTTGCCGCGCGAATTCCTTTTCGGCAGTCTCAATCAACTGCCCCACCTGCACCGCCTGTGGCGAACCGGGCTTCAATTGCAGATAGCGCTTCAAATGATAGATCGCACTGATGGGATCCTTCAGGGATTCAAGATAGATATAACCCGCCTCAAAATGCGATTCCGGGGCATCGCGACGCACGTCAATCACCCGCAGAAACGCGCTTAAAGCCTCGTCGATTCGACCCTGTGCCTGATAACTCTTTGCCAACTGGTATTGCTTCTCATCGGTCTCACCCACCACTTCCAACGAAGAGGGTTTGCAGGAGATCATTCCAAGCAAAAGAAAGGATAATAAAAGCAATTGAACCAGCCGCATCATACTATTACTTTCGCTCACTTCTACAGAAACACAATCCCGAATGCCGATCTTCCTCAAGGAGTCAGTAGAATTTTCCCAAGGCGCGGCGATTGGTTATGTGCCAGCGCCTCCTTGTATTCAGAAAACGAATACTTGCCCGCAATCGGCAAACACAACGAACCCTTTGCCTGCATCTCGAAAACCGCCCCCATGATTGCCTCTACCGCGTCGCGCTCGGCCTTTCGGCAATACGCATCCCACCAGAAACCGACCAAGCGCAGGTCATTGAAAATCAAATACCGCGTCGGGAAACGCACCGCTTCCCCGGTCATCCCTCCAAACGTAACCTGTGTGGCGCCATCCCCCAGCGCCTTCAGTTGCGCGATCGCACTCGCCCCACCCACTGAATTTAAAGCCAGCCGCAGCCCCTTGCCCTCTGTCAAATCCGGAACCCAGCGCTCCCAACCGGAACCCTCCAGCACCACCCGGTCTGCACCCAGTGCCTCCAACGGTTCAATCAATTCCGCCCGACGCACCTCACTCACCGTGTGTATTCCCAAGGCTTTCGCCATCTGAATCACCGCCAGGCCCACCGCCGAATTCCCCGCATTCTGAACAATCCAATCACCTGCTTTTAAATCCACAAACTGCCGCAACAAACAATAGGCGGTCGGGGGATTGATAAACGCCATCGCAGCCTGCTCCGTGGGCACGCCTTCCGGCACCAGAAGCAAAGACTCCACCGGCAGGCAACAGTACTCCCGCCAAGCCCCGGCATCCGTGAAGCGAACCCGTTGACCGCATTCCACGCCCTCAACCCCGGCTCCCAGTGATTCAATCACCCCAACCCCTTCGCGGCCCGCCACCGCCGGCAAGTCCGGCAACACCCCGTAACGCCCATCCAACCGACCATAATCCGAGGGATTAATCGTCGCCGCAAGCAGGCGAACCCCCACTTCTCCCGCCCCGGGTTCGGGCTGTGGTATGGACTCCAAGCGCAAAACCGCATCCGCTTTTCCAAATTCATGATGTCGCAAAGCAAATTGTTCTTTCATTCAAACAAATCTACCGATCAAGGCCGCGTGCTGCAAAGTTTTTCCAACTTTACCGCTCACAACGCATTGACTTCCCCGCCCGCAATCAGAACCTAAGCTCCATGCAACATCCCTTCCTCGCACAGGATTTTAAAATCGCCTGGTCCACCCTCAGCCCTGCGGCGGTTGAGCCCGATATCCAATACGCCCTGAAGGCTGCGCAAAGCGCGATCGATGCCCTCGCAAAACCGCTCGAGGCCAATGAAACGCTGGACTACCAAACGAGCTTCGCCGCCCTGGAGTCCGCCACCGAGCCGCTCAATCACGCTTGGGGCCTTGTGAGTCACCTCGACAGCGTCGCCAATAGCCCCGAACTGCGGACCGCCTACAACGCCATGTTGCCCGCAGTCTCCCAATTCTTCGCCGATATCCCCCTCAACACCGGAATCTGGGAACGACTCCGCACCGCCGCTGAGCGCATCGATCTCCAGAACCTCCACCCCCACCAACGGCGGCATGTCGAGGAAACCCTCGCCGATTTCCGCGAACAGGGCGCCGATTTGCCAGCCGAGCAAAAGGATGCGGTCCGCAAAATCCAACAAGAGCTTGCCCAACTCACCCAAAAATACTCCGAAAATTGCCTCGATGCCACCAATGCATGGGAAATATTTGTCACCGATGAGGGACAACTTACCGGACTACCGAATTCCGCACGCGAGGCCGCCCGGCAAAGTGCCACCCAGAAGGGGCAACCCACCGCTTGGCGCTTTACCCTGCAGGCGCCGTCCCTCATCGCGGTATTGACCTACGCCGATGATGAAACCCTCCGCAAAAGCGTCTGGACCGCCTACTCGGCGGTGGGTCGCGAGGCGCCAAACGACAACCAAGCCCTTGTCCCGGAGATTTTAAAGCTGCGTCACGAACTGGCCGGCATCCTTGGCAAGCAACATTTTGCCGATTTTGTCACCGAACGGAGAATTGTTAAAAACGCCGCCACCGCGCTCCATTTCACGGAGGACATGCACGCACGTATCCGTTCGCAATTTCAGGAGGAAACCCGCGCCCTGCAAGCCTTCAAAGCCGAGTCTACCGGAACTGCTATAGAACCCCTCGAACCCTGGGAATCCGGCTACTGGGCGGAAAAACAACGTCGTGCGGGCTATGACTTCGACGAAGAAGCCCTGCGCCCCTACTTCCCAATCGATCGGGTCATCCATGGTCTCTTCGATCTAGCGGGGCAAATTTTCGGCCTGCGGGTACAGGCGGGCGAAGCGGAAACATGGCACCCCGATGTTCAATATTATGAATTGTTCGACGCCGACTCCGGCGAGATGCTCGGCGCCTTCTATGCGGACTGGCACCCGAGAGAATCCAAACGCGGCGGGGCTTGGATGAATTATCTCATCACCGGCGAGCGCGAACCGGGCAAGCCCCGCAGTCCCCACCTGGGCCTCATCTGCGGCAACCTCAGCCCTGCGATCGACGGCAAGCCCGCATGCCTCACCCATTACGAAGTCGAGACCATCTTCCACGAATTTGGTCACCTCTTGCACCACCTTTGCGGGGAAGTGGCGGTCAAATCCCTCAACGGGGTCAATGTGGCATGGGATTTCGTTGAGCTCCCCTCACAAATAATGGAAAACTGGTGCTGGGAACGGATCAGCCTCGACCGCTTTGCCCGCCACTGCGAGAGCGGCGCAACCATCCCCGAGGAACTCTTCAATAAAATGCAGGCCGCCCGAAATTTCCGCAAGGCGAGCGCTGCCATGCGCCAACTCGCCCTCGGCAAGCTCGACCTCGCCCTCCACACCGAATGGCCGGAGTCCTCCGAGGATCCCGATGCCTTCGTCGCAGCCCAGACCGCCGACTACCAGCCCACCTACAAGACCACCCCCAAACCCAACACCTTCAATTTCAGCCATCTCTTCAGCGACCCCACCGGCTACGCCGCCGGTTATTACAGCTATAAATGGGCGGAGGTCCTCGACGCCGACGCCTTTACCCGTTTCCAGAACGAAGGCATCCTAAACGCCCAAACCGGTCGCGACTTCCGCGAAAAAATCCTCGCCCGCGGCGATGCCGAAGATCCCGCCCAACTCTTCCGCGACTTCATGGGCCGCGATCCCCAACCGGAGGCGCTCCTGCGCCGCGATGGTTTGCTCGCCTAGAAAATTACGTAACCCTGGGCGAGTTTAACCGCGAAAACTCCAAGGTTGCTGGCGGCGTGTGCCAACATACAGGGGAAAAGCGAACGCGTGGGGTTCCACGGCCCGAAGCGCAGGGCGTAAAACCACAGGGAATTCGCAAAGAGCAGGGCCGTTGTAAACCAAGCCTTGGTCGTGAAGGTCCATGCAAAACCCTCCTCCGTGCTCCAAAAATGACCGTGAATGACTGCGAAAATCAGCGAAAACCCCACACAACTCGCCACCAATGCCGCGCGACCCTTGTACTCCACCACAAGAAAGCCGCGGAAAATCACTTCTTCCACCACCCCCGCACCCAGCGAGGCAAAAACAAAATACCAAAGCATCTCACTCTGTTCAGACACGATCCCCAGGGCGATTTCACCGCCGGTCTCAAGCCCGAGCAGAACCAAAGCCCCAAAAGCCCCAAGCCAATAAACCGAGACGGCGGCCCCCTTCGCGCCGGGCATCGCCTTCGGGTTCGGCTCGCCGCTCTTTTCCAACCGAAAATCCCCAAGGTATAGGTGAAGGATGTAGGCCGCAATGCCCACATAGGCCAAAATCATGAGGGGGTTCTCATTGAGCGCGTCCATGCCTAGCGTACCTTTCTTTTAGATATGTCGTGAATCGGACTCGTCCTTTTTCTCGTAACCGCTGTCCTGACGATTGTGATTCACCTTGTTCTTCTTGGTGTAAGCTTCATAGACATCTTCCGCCGTCATGCCGAGCACCTGAGCCGCAGAAACAAGAAAATGAAAGAGGTCCACCACCTCCACCTTCGCGTTTTGCTCGTCAAATTCCTGGTATTTCGCCCACCATTTCCAAGGCACGGAATCAATCAGCTCCGCAAGCTCCTGCTGCATCGCACGCGAATATTGCAATACCCACTTCGCTTTTTCCTCATCGCTCAAGGCGTCCAAGTTAACGCCAATCCGTTTATTCAACGCATCCTGCAGCTCAAAAATTTCTTCCAGTTTATCCATAACTAGCCTGTGTAAAAGACCCCTGAGCGCTGCGCAAGCCCGAAGGCGAAAGATTTACACCCCACCCGCACTATGCGCTTGCCACTCGAAGCCTCAACACTCTACTTTCAACCCTTGATTCGATGATCTCGGCCCGGGGCGGCCTCCAAATCATCACTAAACCGTCCACTTTAGGACAACTACATAAAGCTCCACACTGCTAAATGTACTACCGCCCCCTCTCAGCCGCGCTTTGACTGTTCGAGCGCCGTTGATTGCCACACCAGAAATAAATACATAACAATACATACGATGCCTGAATTCGAAGAAACGAACCCTACCAACAATGCGGAAGACTACGCGCCCAGCACGGATGCCAAGCCCCGCAGCCGCCGTCGCAGTGGAGGCTTTAAAAAAGAACACGCCGCCGCGCCCAGCGGTTCAATCGGCGAGATCGATCCCGCTGAAGCCCTGCGCGGTGAACGCTTGAGCGGCGAACCAACCCCCCAAGCCGAACCAAGCAAGCCTCGCCCGCCACGCGCCAAACAGCGCGAAGCGACTCCAGCCACCGACGAAAATCGCGCCGATCCCCAACCGACCGAGGCAACCCTTGCCGCCGTCAAACGCGTGGAAACCCGCCTCTTGCAGCGCAAGTCCGAGCGCGATGCCCGCCATCAGGCCCGCCAACAGGAGCGCAGCGCAAAATCCGCCCATGCGCCCAAACAATCCAACAAAAACACCCCGCGCAAGAGCGGTGGTTTAATCGCTGCGATCCTCAAACTCTTCGGCCTTGGACCCAAGACCCCGCCCGCCCGCCATCGCGGTGGACGCAAGGGTTCCGGCTCAAGCCAGCGCGGTCCACGCGGTCCACGCGGCGAAAACGGCAACCGACGCCGCAGTCGCGGCGGACGTGGTCGCAATTCCAGAGGCTCTCAACGCCGGAGCTAAACTCCGGTAACAAGCGATGGATGTTTTTCGCGTCAACGGCAACGGCCCCCTAAGCGGCACGATTGAAGTCGGTGGCGCGAAAAACGCCGCGCTCCCGCTCCTCGCGGCTTGCCTGCTCACGAAGGAAACCGTTCGACTGACCCGCGTGCCCGACCTGAGCGACATCCGCTTCATGGTTGAAATTCTCAGGCACGTTGGCGCGAAGATCGAAAATCCCGAACCCGGCACCTGGGAAGTCACCGCAACGCAGTTGACCCATGTTGCCCCTTACGAACTCGTTCGCAAAATGCGGGCTTCAGTATGCCTGATTGGCCCGCTGGTCGCCCGCTTGCGCCGTGCGGAGGTCTCGATTCCCGGGGGTTGCGTGATCGGCCCGCGCCCCATCGACCTCCACCTCAAAGGCCTGGCGAAGCTCAACTGCGAGGTGCGCGTCGATCGCGGCTATGTTCACATCGAAGCGGGTAACATGCGCGGCGGCCCCATTTTTCTCGGCGGTCGCAACGGCAGCACTGTTACCGGAACCGCCAATATTCTGATGGCTGCGACCCTCGCCCCCGGCACAACCCGCATCGAATGCGCGGCCTGTGAACCGGAAATTGTCGATCTCTGCAACCTCCTCGTTAAAATGGGCGCCCGCATTGAGGGCATCGGCAGCCCCGAACTCACCATTCACGGAGTCGAGCAACTGCACGGCTGTGAACACGAGGTAATCGCTGACCGCATTGAGGCGGGAACATTTGTCGTCGCGGCGGCCATCACCAACGGAAACGTCCTCGTCAAGGGAATCGCCCCCAACCTTCTCGGCGCCTTTCTCGACAAGCTCGAGGAAGCCGGCGTCCCGATTGAAATCGAAGCCGACGGACTGCGGGTGCTGCCCCACAACGGCAAGCTGCGCCCCGTTGATTGTATCACCTTGCCCTACCCCGGTTTTCCCACCGACCTGCAAGCCCAGTTCTGCGCCCTCATGGCGATCACCGACGGCATCTCGATCATGACCGAGCGCATCTACCCCAACCGTTTCATGCACGTGCCGGAATTACAGCGCATGGGCGCCGATATCGCGATTGAGGGCCCCAGCGCCATCGTCAAAGGCCCCTCCTCTTTTTCAGGGGCACCCGTCATGGCATCAGACCTCCGCGCCTCCGCCGCCTTGATCCTCGCTGCCCTCGCCGCAAACGGTAACACTTGGATTCAACGCATTTACCACCTCGACCGAGGCTATGAACGCTTCGAGCAGAAACTCAGCGCCCTCGGTGCCAAGATTGAACGCCTTAAAGACACCGAAATGCCCCGCGAATTGCGCCAGGAATAAATTAACTTTATTCCAGCATGGAAAAACAGCTCCACTGCGCCATACTGCTTTCTCAAGATGCCCTTTTCACCCGAAGATCCACCCACCGGAAGCGAGTTCATCGTACAAAGTCTCGCCGAGCCTGAAAATCCCGCCGAGGCCGCCCTTCGGCCCCTCAGCTTCGATGATTTTGCCGGACAGGACAAGACGGTTGAACGCCTCAAGGTCATGGTCGGCGCCGCCCGGGATCGCAACGACCCGCTCAACCACATCCTCTTGAGCGGCCCCCCGGGTTTGGGCAAGACCACCCTTTCCCTTATTCTCGGTAATGAAATGGGCAAGCAGGTCAGCATCACATCCGGCCCCGTCATTGATAAACCCGCCGACCTCGCCGGACTGCTCACCAACCTTCAAGAAGGCGACCTCCTCTTTATCGACGAGATTCACCGCCTACCCAAGACCGTTGAGGAATACCTCTACTCCGCGATGGAGGATTTTCGCATCGATATCATGATTGATCAGGGCCCCAACGCCCGCAGCGTACGACTCAACCTCCCACGCTTTACCCTCCTCGGCGCAACCACCCGCATGGGACTGCTCACCGCACCCCTGCGCAGCCGCTTCACCCTCCAGTCACGCCTCAACTATTACGACCATGCCACCCTTCAGGGTATCGTGGAGCGCAGTTGCGATCTCCTGGAAGTGAAATACCAGAAGGACGGAGCCGCTGAAATCGCCCGCCGCGCCCGGGGCACCCCCCGAATCGCGAACAACCTCGTCAACTTTTGTCGCGATTACGCCCAGCAACGCGCCGAGGGTATCATCACAAAAGAAACAGCCGCCGCCGCCCTTGAACTCCTTGAAATCGACCAGCACGGACTCGACGAAATGGACAAACAGGTCATGCGCGTCATCGCCGCCAATTATCGCGGCGGTCCGGTCGGGCTCGGAACGGTGGCAGTGGCAGTCGGCGAAGAGGCCCACACCCTCGAAGAAGTCCACGAACCCTTCCTTATCCAAGAGGGTTACCTCCAGCGCACCGCCCAAGGCCGCGTCCTAACCGAAAAAGGCTGGCAACTCACCGGACTCGAACCCGACAGTAAAAAACAGACCGAGCTCTTGTAGTTTCTCATTATGGGTCGCAATTCCGTTCACAAAATCAAACGCCCCCCGCGTTATTCCCAATCCGCCTCCGTGGTGCATCTTGAAACGGAGGATGATCTTTTTGATTTGCTGGATCGCACCGAAAATCCGCTCCTCCTTATTTTGGAGGGCGTGCAGGATCCCCACAATCTCGGGGCCTGCATGCGCACCGCCTCCGGCGCGGGTGTTACCGCAATTCTCGCCCCCGTGAAGGGTTCCTGCGGGATCACCCATACGGTTCGCGATATTTCCTGCGGCGGCGCCGATGAAGTCCCTTTCCTCAAGGTCAAGAACATCAATGCCCTCCTTCGAAAACTCAAGGATCAGGGCCTCCAAATCGTCGGCACCTCCGACCGGGGTACTGGAGCCCTCTACGCGGTTGACCTCCAGCAACCGACCGCCTTTGTCCTTGGAAGCGAGGGATGGGGCATTCGCAAGGTTACCGCCGATCACTGTGACCATCTCGTCAGCATCCCTATGGCGGGTAAAGTCGATTGCCTCAACGTCTCCGTCTCCGCCGGCGTTTGCCTCTACGAGGCGGTCCGTCAGCGGCTCTAGCTCCGTTTTTCCTTTACCCAGCGAGCGCTTGTCGCAATTAGTTAAAGCTTTCCTAACGCGCCATGAGTTTGATTCAAACAATCAGCATTAACACCGATACTATCATCGGCGAATCCGAACTGGAAGACCGCCTCCATGGCAACCGTCCGCTCCGGATCAAGCTCGGCGTTGACCCCACCCGCCCGGACCTGACCTTTGGGCACCTTGTAGTCTTCAATAAATTGCGGCAATTTCAGGCGATGGGTCATGAAGCGATCCTGATCATCGGTGACTTTACGACCCTGATCGGCGACCCCTCCGGGCGTTCCTCCTCGCGGCCCCAACTCACCCGCGAAGAAATTCGGTCCAACGCCGAAACCTACCTGGAACAGGCCTTCAAAGTTCTGGATCGCGATAAAACCACCGTCTATTATAACAGCGAGTGGTTTGATGCGATGAATTTCGAGGACTGCCTCAAACTCGCCCGCAAAATGACCGTTGCCCGAATGCTCGAGCGCGATGATTTCGCAAAACGCTACGCCGGCAACACGCCCATCTCGATTATCGAATTTCTCTACCCACTCATTCAGGGCTACGACTCCCTCAAGATCCATGCCGACGTCGAAATCGGCGGAACCGACCAACTCTTCAACATGCTGGTCGGTCGCGCCCTCCAAAAAGATGCGGGCAAACAGGAACAATCCGTCATCACCATGCCCCTCCTGGTCGGTCTCGACGGTTCCATGAAAATGTCGAAGAGCGCAGACAACTATATCGCCTTCACCGACAGCCCAAAGGAAATGTTTGGGAAAATCATGTCCATCCCCGATGCAACCATGTGGGACTACTACCAACTCCTGTTGGAGTTTGACGAAGCACGCGTTGAAAAACTCAAAGCCGGGCATCCCATGGACGCCAAAAAGAGCCTGGCTTCTGCCCTCGTGGGTCAGTTTCACTCCATGAAAATCGCACGCCATGAATTACAGCAATTCGAGCAGGTCTTTTCAAAAAACAAACTGCCGGACGATATGCCCACTTTCACCTGGAGCGAGCTTTCCCCGGACGCGGAAAGCAACTCCCTCGTCAACCTGATGGCCGCGTCTCAGCTCTTCGAGAGCAAGGGCGCGATTCGTCGCTTGGTCGAACAAGGCGGCGTGAAAATTGACAGCGAAAAACAAAACGACCCCAACTTTACCCTCAGCCGAAACAACGAAGCCACTATCATTCAGGCTGGGAAACGCATTTTCTTCAAATTAGTCGGATAAATTCCGCCCACTCATCAACCTAAGCAATATACAACATGGCCCTCCCATCCAACTCCTCCGCACCGGACTTCACCCTTAAAACCAAAAACGCCGAAGGCCTCCACGATGTGCGCCTCTCCGATAATTACGGCAAGCAAAAGACGGTCCTCCTCTTCTTCCCCCTTGCCTTTACCAGTGTATGCATGGAGGAAATGTGCTCCGTCAGCTCCGGCATTCAAGACTACGCGGACCTCAATGCCGCGGTCTACGGCATCTCGGTCGATAGCCCCTTTACCCTCGAAAAAATGGCAGAAGTGGATGCCCTGAAATTCCCCCTGCTCAGTGATTTCAACAAAGAAGTCGCGGCGGCATACGATGTGCTGTATCCAGACTTGCTCGGCTTCAAAGGTGTAGCGAAACGCTCTGCTTTTGTCGTCGATGAAAACGGTACAATTATCTATGCCGAATCTTCCGATGACCCAAAACAACTTCCTGACTTTGACGCCATCAAAGCCGCTCTTAAATCCTAGCAACCACAACTGATAACTTCTCGGGAAAAAGAACCGATACATAATGAGGTGCCTCGCATGAATGATCCCTTTAACGTCCTCCAAGAACTCAACGGCAAGCATTACTACAGCCTGCCCGCCCTGCAAAGTCAGGCCGGGTTTGAAGGCATTGCCAAATTGCCCGTCAGCATTCGGATCGTACTAGAGTCCGTGCTTCGGAATTGCGACGGCAAACGCATTGTAAAAGAAGACGTTGAAGCCCTTGCCCAATGGAACCCGCGCGAGGTCGGCAACAAGGAAATCCCCTTCGTCGTTTCCCGGGTGGTGCTGCAGGACTTCACCGGAGTCCCCCTCTTGGTGGACCTCGCCGCGATGCGCGACGCCGTTCAAGCGATTGGTTCCGACCCCGCCAAGATCGAACCCCTCGTGCCCGTCGACCTCGTAGTCGATCACTCCGTCCAAGTCGACCGCTCCGGTTCCGCCAACGCCTTCCTCGAAAACCTGAAAATCGAATTTGCCCGCAACAAGGAACGTTATCAATTCCTCAAGTGGGGTCAGCAGGCCTTTGAAACATTCAGCGTCGTCCCGCCCGCCATTGGAATTGTCCACCAGGTCAACCTCGAGTATCTCGCCCGCGTCGTCTTTGAAAAGGACGGCCTCCTTTACCCCGACACCCTCGTGGGTACCGATTCCCATACCACCATGATTAACGGTCTCGGTATCGTCGGTTGGGGCGTCGGCGGCATCGAAGCCGAGTCTGGAATGCTCGGACAACCCATCTATTTCAAAACTCCGGAGGTCATCGGCGTTCACCTCACCGGCGAACTCCCCGAAGGAGCCACCGCCACCGACCTCACCCTCCGCATCACCGAAATGCTCCGCAGCGAGAAGGTCGTCGGGAAGTTCGTCGAATTCTACGGCGAAGGCGCCGCCCGCCTCAGCCTCGCCGACCGCGCCACCGTTGCCAATATGGCCCCGGAATACGGCGCCACCATGGGTTTCTTCCCCGTTGACGAAAAATCCCTCGATTACCTCCGCCTCACCGGGCGCAGCGAAGCCGATATCCAGCGCGTCAAGGAATACTACAGCGCTCAAGGTTTATTCGGCATCCCGCGTGCCGGGGAAATCGAATACACCAAATCCCTTGACCTCGACATCAGCGACATTGTCCCCTGCGTCGCCGGACCCAAACGCCCGCAGGATCGCATCGAAGTCCCCGCCCTGCGCGAGCGCTTCCGCCAACTCATGGATATGCCCGTCGCCGAAGGCGGCTTTGGCGTGCCTGCCGCAGACCGCGACAAAAAAGTCCGCGTCGCCGCACCGGTTGCAGCGGGCGGGCGCGACGCCGGAACAAGCCCTGCAGCAGTGGCAGAGGAGACCCTCCCCGAGATTGCACATGGTCAGGTTCTCATCGCCGCCATCACGAGTTGCACCAACACCTCCAACCCCTCGGTTATGATTGCCGCCGGACTCGTGGCGCGTAAAGCCCGCGCGAAAGGCCTCAAAATCAATCCCCTTGTCAAAACTTCGCTCGGCCCCGGCTCCCGCGTCGTTACCGATTACCTCGAGGCCACCGAGCTACAGGAAGACCTCGACGCCCTTGGTTTCAATCTCGTCGGTTATGGCTGCACCACCTGTATCGGCAACTCCGGCCCCCTCGACCCCGCCATCGAAGCCGCCCTCAAGGAAGGCGAACTCGTCGGTGCCTCCGTCCTTTCCGGGAACCGTAATTTCGAGGCCCGCGTGCACGGTGCCATCAAATCCAATTTCCTGATGTCCCCACCCCTCGTGGTGGCATACGCCCTTGCCGGAACAGTCGATATCGACCTCTCCAACGAAGCCCTCGGAACCGACTCCAACGGGCAACCCGTTTTCTTAAAAGACATCTGGCCCAGCAACGAAGAAGTCGAGTCCCTCGTCCTTTCCGGCCTCAAGCCCGAAATGTTCCAGAGCAAATACGGCGACCTCGCCAACGCCAACCCTGAATGGAACGAAGTCCAATCCAGCACCGGCGCCAACTACCAGTGGGATCACGATTCAACCTACATCCAAAGCCCCCCCTTCTTTGAAGAATTTGGCCTCGAGCCCGGCACCATCGCCGATCTCAACAACCTCCGGCCCCTTGCAATCGTCGGCGACTCCATCACCACCGACCATATCTCACCCGCTGGTGCAATTAAAGAAGAAGGTCCCGCAGGCCGCTACCTCAAGGAACGCGGCGTCGATAAAAAAGACTTTAATAGTTTCGGCTCCCGGCGCGGCAACGACCGCATCATGACCCGTGGCACCTTTGCCAATGTACGCTTTAAAAATAAAATGGCAGACGGCAAGGAGGGCGGCTTCACGAAGCTCATGCCCGAAGCCACCCCCATGGATATTCACGACGCCTGCCAAACCTACCGCGAGCGCGGCGAGGGACTCATCGTGATCGCAGGTGAAGATTACGGCATGGGTAGTTCGCGCGACTGGGCCGCCAAGGGTACCGCCCTCCTCGGAGTTCGAGCGGTGGTTGCCAAAAGCTTTGAACGCATTCACCGCAGCAATCTCATCGGGATGGGCGTCCTGCCGCTCCAGTTCCCAGAAGGCGTTGATGACTCCACCCTGAGCCTCTCCGGCGAGGAAACTTTCTCTATCAATGGTCTCAGTGATTCCGTCAAGCCGGGTCAGACCCTACCGCTCACCATCCAACGCCCCGACGGAAGCACGGAGTCGGTCGATTTAATCCTCCGTATCGATACCAACATCGAGATTGATTACTACCGGCACCGCGGAATTTTGCCGTATGTCCTGCGCGACATCATTGCGGCATCCTGAGCCACGCCAAGCAACAGCGATGAGCGATCCACAACAGCCCACCTTCCTTGTTTGTCCACAAGATGAGCATGTAACGGTGCGTATTTTAGGAAAGGCCAACTATCTCAATTGCGGGAACTTCCGGGATTTTATTGATCGCATGTTAGAGCAGGGGCACCGCCGCTTTGTCTTTGATTTGGAGGACTGCCGCGGGATGGATTCCACCTTTTTGGGAATCCTGGCGGGTCTGGCCATTGAGCTGCGCGATAAGGAACCCAATGGCACCCTCCTGCTCTGCAACCTCAGTTCCAACATCAATGAGCTCCTCAATAACCTCGGCCTCCATACCTTGCTCAGCATTGACAGCGACTTGTGTAGCACCTGCGATGCAGAAACCGAATATACCCAGCTCAATAACCAGGAAATTGCGGACGCCCGCAAAGTCCTTGAAGCGCATGAAAACCTCGTTGCCGCCAATAATGAGAACGCCGCCCAATTCGAGGATGTCATTTCCTTCCTGCGCAATCAGGTCAACCGCGACTGAACGCCCGCTTCGTTATAATTTGACTTTATATTTTTTTACTGGAAAAAATTACCCTGTTTAAACGCTCATTGCGGAAAACACTTTATTTTTTATCAACGTGCTAGGACTTCTCTCCAACGACATCGGCATTGACCTCGGAACCGCGAATACCCTCGTTTTCGCCAAGGATAAAGGTATTGTGTTGAGCGAACCGAGCGTGGTAGCGGTCTATACCTCCACCAAAAAAGTCTGCGCGGTTGGTTCAGAAGCGAAAAAAATGTTGGGCCGCACCCCTGGCAACATCACCGCGATTCGCCCCATGAAGGACGGCGTGATTGCAGACTTTGAGATCACGGAAGCGATGCTCCGTTATTTCATCAACAAGGTGAACCGCAAAAAAACTTTCATTGCACCCCGCATCGTGGTTGCCGTTCCCTCCGGGATTACCGAAGTCGAGCGACGCGCTGTTAAAGATTCCGCCATCCGGGCGGGCGCACGCGATGTTGTCCTCATCGAAGAACCGATGGCCGCCGCAATCGGCGTGGGGCTCCCGATCGACGAACCCGCCGCCAACATGATTGTTGATATCGGCGGCGGCACCACCGAAGTCGCTATCATTTCCCTTGCCGGGGTCGTCTACACCAAGAGCATCCGCGTCGGTGGCGATGAAATCGACAACGCCATCGTCAATTACCTGAAACGCGCCTACAATCTCATGATCGGCGAACGAACCGCCGAAGAGATCAAGATCCGGGCGGGGTCCGCCTTTAAGCTCGAAGAGGAAATCTCTATGGAGGTGCGCGGACGCGATTCTGTTGCGGGCCTGCCCAAGACCATTTCCATCACCTCCGTTGAAATTCGCGAAGCGCTCGCCGATACCATCGCTTCGATTGTGGAACTCGTTCGCAACGCCCTTGAGCGGTGCCCGCCGGAACTTTCCGCTGATCTCGTTAACCGCGGTTTCGTCCTTGCGGGCGGCGGCGCCATGATTCGCGGCCTCGACCAGCAACTCAGTGATGCCACCGGCCTGCCCGTCATCATTGCAGACGATCCCCTCAGTGCGGTTGCCAATGGCACCGGTCTCGTCCTCCAGGAATTGGCCTTTCTTTTGAAAGACCTCGCGGGTAACCCCAAGAACTAATCTCCCGCCGTGGCGAAACTCCGCCTTGAGAAAATCAAGCCGCTGGTCGCCCTTGCCGCCTTTCTACTCTTTTGGTGGATCCTTCCCGCCTCTGTTAAAAGTTTCACCCGTTTGAGTTTCGCGGAGTTCCATGCCCCCGCTTGGCTCGTCACCACAAAAATCGACCAACTCTCCGATTTCTGGGCCGCGCGTAACCATTCAAAAATCGACCTCCTCGAGGCAGGTCGTGACCTCGCCCGTACCAACGCCCGCTATCACGTCATCGCACAGCGATACCAAACCCTCGAAGAAGAAATCGAGCGCCTCGAAAACCTCCTCGACCTCCCCCCGCAGCAGGCATTTCACCATGAAGTCGCACGCGTCATTCGGCGCGACCTCAATGCCTGGTGGCAGCACCTCCTCATTCGCAAGGGCCGCGATTACCAAATCCCGGTAGGGGCTGCCGTTATTTTTTCCGGCGGGGTCGTGGGCCGGGTTGTGGAAGTCTACGCTTACACCAGCCGGGTCGAACTCGTCACGAGCCCGCGCTTCCGCATGGCCGCCAGCTTTGAGGGCGACTCCCGCCCGGTGGTCTATCAAGGGCGCATTCAGTCGGGCTTTGCCTCGCCCCGTGGTGAAGTCAGCGATGTCCCGCAGGATCTCCTCACTACCAGCCGCAGCCCCCTCAGCCTTGTCTCGACCCATCTGGGCGGAACCTTTCCCGCCGGACTTAAAATTGGTACGGTCCCTTGGTTAGCGCCCGGTAGCACCGGCATCTTCCAAACCGGGGCAGTTGAACTCGATGATCGTCTGCACGAGCTCAAGGAAGTCACGGTCCTTATCCCACTACTCGCAACGGAGGTATCAAGCCATGTTGATTGATTCCCGCGCCTTTATTTTTCTTGGGGCCAACATCCTCTTCTTTTATCTGGCTCAACTCGCAAACAGTAGCCTTGCGAGCCTCGGAATCTACCTCCTCCTCTTGGGTCCAATGCCGGTCATGCCCGCCCTTTACCTGAAACCACCTTCCGCATTTATCTGCATACTCCTCTCCGGCCTCTGGATCGACGCCGCCTGCCCCGTGCCTTTCGGGTTTTTCACCGCCCTCTTTCTCCTAGCCGGAACCCTCACCGGCTTACTGCGACACCGCCTCCGCGCAGAACAGAGCTATCATCCCTTCATTCTTACCCAATTTTTCAACATTGGCGTGATTCTGGCCCTGACACTCACCAAAGGCGCCGGAAGTTATTTTGTATTGGATTTATGGATACAAACCGCCCTCGTCATCTTGAGCTCAAGCCTCGCTCTCTTGTTAATCACAGCATGGTTTTTTCGCTTCCAACGCATGCTGATTGCATTCTTCCGCCTCGACCCTGAACCGGAGGGCCTCCCCATTCGTTAAACCGGAAATGGAACCGCTGGATCATCACAAGGGGGAAAACCCGCGCATCCTCTTCTTCGTTTGGCTGACCTTCGCCCTCACCGCCATCCTGATCTTGGGCCTGGCGTGGCGACAACTCATTGACCGCGACGCCTACGAAGTCATCGAAAAACGCCAAACCGAACGCCGTATTTTAAAACCGGGCCCCCGGGGCGACGTCTATGACCGCCGTGGCCGACTCCTTGTTGGAAACCGCCCCCATTACTCCGCAGTTGTCTATCTCGATGATTTGCGCCCGGAGTTTCGCTCCCGCTATTCCAAACTCTTCAAGGAGGCACGCGCCGAAATCAATGACCGCTTTAACGAAACGCCCCCGGAGGAACGCCCCGATTCCCCGCCCCTCCCGGACTACAATAAACTTCAATGGCAGGCACGACAGGAAGTCATCCAGAAATACCTCGATCAGATCAATGCGATCACCGGGCGCGAGGACACCCTCAGTGAAAGCCGCCTTATCCGCCACTTTAACGAAAACCTCCTTCTGCCCCTGCCTCTTGTCCGGGACCTGACCCCCAACCAATACGCCCAACTGGTTGAACAAATACCGCCCCCGCCCGGTTCCCCCATCCAAATACATACCGATACAGCCCGCTACTACCCCTACCGCGAGCTCGCCGCCCATCTCTTGGGCTACGTCCAAAATAAAAATCTCGCGCCCGAAGAATTCCCAAATGACGGCATCAAGACCTTTGCCTTTCAGAAAAAAGTCGGGCGTTCCGGCCTTGAGGCCTATTTCAATGACGAACTGACCGGGACCACCGGACGCGAACTCTGGCGCGTGGACCCCCTTGGTTTTCAGGATACCCGCCTCGAACTCAATGCGCCGCAACAAGGGCAATCGCTCAATATCAGTATTGATATCGACCTGCAGCGCGCTGCTGAAACCGCTCTTGGAGAGCGCGCCGGAGCGGCGGTCGCCCTCGACATTCACACCGGGGAAGTCCTCGCCCTCGCCAGTCATCCCACCTACAATCAAAATCACCTAAGTCCTTTCATCCCTCAAGCGACCTTTGACCAAATCAACGAAACAGGCGCCTGGCTAAACCGCGCCCTTCAACTCTCCTACCCCCCCGGCTCCACCTTTAAACTCCTCACCGCCATCGCGGGAATGCGCCACGGTTCAATTGACCCGGAGACGACCCATAATTGCAGCGGGGTTTACCGCGTCGGTAACCGCGTCTTTCGTTGTCATGCCCGAAACGGTCACGGAAACGTGCAATTGGCAGATGCGATTGAGGGCAGTTGCAATGTTTTCTTCTACGCCGAAGGCCTCTCGATGGGGATTGATGTGCTCAGTGCCGAAGCCCAGCGTTTTGGCTTTGATCAAAAAACCGGGATCGAACTCCCCTATGAAACGAAGCGTAATATCGTACCCTCCAAGGAGTGGAAACGCGAGGCCACCGGTTCGGGCTGGGTTCCAGGCGATACCGCCAATACTGCGATTGGACAAGGCTTCCTACTGGCAACCCCACTGCAGATGGCTTGCTTCACCGCCTCGCTCGCCCGCAATGAAACCCGCACCCGCCCGACCATCCTCGCCAAAGCGCCACATGAAAGAGAGCCCGTCGATCACGGTGGAGAAGCCCTCGATCTCAGCCCGCGTCAGCGCGCCCTTCTTTGGCAAGGGATGGAGCGTGTTACAGGTCGCAATGGAACCGGACGTCTCGTCGGCATCGACGAGTTCCGCACCGCCGGAAAAACCGGCACCGCCGATTTCCGCGCCCACGGCAAAGAAGTGAACCTCGCATGGTTTATTGGTTTTGCTCCGGTGGAGAATCCGCAAATCGCGGTTGCGGTCATGGTCGAAGGCACCGAAGAAAGTCAGGCCTATCACGGCGGGTCCACCGCCGGCCCCATTGCCAAAGACCTCTTCCTCGAATTCATCAAGCAATACCCCGAGCGCGCCGGAAAATTGCAAAACCCTAGGCGGGGTCCCGCCAGGTAAAGGCGTGACAAAGCGCGACCGCCGCCGCATCCGATTCATCGTAACGCTTACTGAAATCGGTCCCCGTCAAGCTTTGCAGGGTGCGGGCTACCTGTTCCTTACTGGCACGCCCCGCCCCTACAACCGCCTGCTTGATCCGCAAAGGTGCATACTCAAAAACCGGCAAACCGCGCATCGCCGCAACTCCAATCACGACCCCGCGCGCCGCCCCCAGGATTTGAGCAGTCTGGAAATTCTGCACATAAATCGTCTCCTCCACCGCGACATGGTCAATCTTGTGCTGATCGATGAAATCCTCCACCTGATTGCCAATCGCCCCCAAACACTCCGCCTGCGAGAGCTTGGGTTTTAACTTCAGGGTCGTGCTTTCCAACAAAAATGGCGCTTCCCCAGCGCGATATTTCAAGACCGCGAAACCGCTTCCCCGCAAACTGGGATCGACCCCCAGCACCACTCCTGAAAATTGCGCCGCAGGCGACACCGAGGCCTGCCCCTTCGAGGCTCCCTTTGCCGGGCCTCCCCGCGCGACATAGTCTGCCCATAATTTACGTGTCGATTTGCGCCCCATCTCTGCAACACAGCCTTGCATCCCCCGCGCCTTTGGCAAGCATCCTTACATGCGCTGGAAATGCATCTGCGCCTACGACGGCACCGAATTTGACGGCTGGCAACGCCAGACCGGGGGCAACGGTATTCAAAATGTCCTCGAAGACGCCTTGAGCCAGATCTTTGACCAAGCTATCAAAACACACGGCAGTGGCCGTACCGATGCCGGAGTCCACGCCCGCGGGCAATGTTTCCATTTCGACGCCCAATGGCCCCATGATTCCGGCAAGCTCATTCGCGCCCTTCATTCAATCCTTCCCCATACCATTCAAATACGTTCCGCAACTGCCGTAGCCGAATCCTTCCACGCCCGCCACTCCGCCATCGGAAAACGTTATATTTACCGCTTCTATTTGGGCCGCGCCAACCCGCTCGAGCAACGCTACCTCTGGGCCTGCCGCGATGTCCCCCTCGACCTGCCCGCCATGCAAAAAGCCGCCAAACTTCTCGTCGGCACCCATGATTTCTCTGCCTTCGGCGCAACCCACGGCAAGGACAGTGACCCCAATCCCGTCAAAACCGTCCATCGCCTCGATCTCGTTCAAAAAGGGCGCCACCTCACCATGACGACCGAGGGCAGCGGCTATCTCTACCGGATGGTTCGCAGTTTTGCCGGGGCACTCTACGCCGTGGGCCGCGGACGCCTCAGCCCCGACGACATCCGCGAGATCCTCGACTCCCGCACCCGCACCCACCGCATTGTCACCGCCCCCGGAACCGGCCTCTGCCTCGACCGTGTTTTTTATTGATCGATACATCCATTTCATACATCCTTATATGTATGAAAACGACCCTAAATATTGATCCGGAATTGATTGAGGAAGCCACCCGCCTAACCGGTGTGAGTGAAAAAACCGCGCTTGTGCGCATGGGTCTCGAAGCCTTGGTCCAGTTACAAAGCGCCCACCGCCTTGCAAACCTCGGCGGCAGCGAACCGCGCCTCACCCCCGTCCCCCGTCGCCGCGCCAAGCCATGACCCTCGTTGATACTTCCGTCTGGATTGACCACCTCCGGCGAAAAAACGCGGAACTGGTCGAAGCACTCGGCAATGGGATGGTTTATATGCACCCCCACGTGCTGGGCGAACTCGCCCTCGGCAACCTACAACAACGCAAAACATTAATGCACCTCTTTCAGGCGCTCCCGCAAATCCCTGCTGCCGAAAACGAGGAAGTCCTCTACCTTATCGAAAAGCACCGCCTTATGGGTCGCGGCATAGGCTGGATTGATGCCCATCTGCTTGCGGCATGCCGCCTGCATGCCTGCAATCTGTGGACCCACGATAAACGCCTACAACAACTCGCCAAAGCTCTCAGAGTGGCCTAAAGACCAATGGCGTTCTACCTACAAGCTGCACTTGATGCCGCCGCCGACCTGCTCTTTCCGCGCAGTTGCGTCCATTGCGCCGGGCCGGTTGAGCAGGGGAAATATCAATACCTTTGCCCCTCCTGCGCTCGCGAGCTGCAGTTCTGCACCCCCCCGGCCTGCAAAACCTGCGGATATCCCTTTTTTGGAGCGGTCATCGCAGCCCGCGAATGCCCCCACTGCACCGAACTGGAACCAGTCTTTGAAAAAGGAAAAAGCCTCTTTCTCACCAAAGGCCCGGGGCGCAGCCTCCTGCACGCCCTCAAATACCGGCAGGGTTTCTACATTCTCAAAGACCTTGCCCGAATGCTACATGAGCAACCCCATTTTCAAGCATTCCTGAGCGGTGCCATTCTCGTGCCGGTCCCCCTTCATCCCACAAAACTACGGGAACGGGGTTTTAATCAAAGCGAGCAAATCGCACGCACCCTCCTCCGCAACAGCGATGCCCAAGCCGTTCAAACCCTCCTCGAACGCAAAGAATTCACCGAATCACAGACCCAACTCGACCGCAAAGATCGAATACAAAACGTAAAAAATGCCTTTGCCATCTCCCCTGCAGCTGATTTAATGGCAAATACATATTACATACTCGTGGACGATGTCTTCACCACCGGTTCGACTCTCAATGCCTGCGCCCGCACTCTTCGCGCCGCCGGCGTGACCCACCTCCGGGCAGTCGCCATCGGACACGGTTAACAACAACTTCCCTCCTTAAAATAATGGCAATTTTTGGCAAACCGAACTACTCAACCGTCACGGTTAAGAAAAAAGATATACCCAAGGACCTTTGGACCAAATGCCCAAAGACCGGGGAGATTATTTATAACCGTGTCCTCAAGGAAAACCTCATGGTGGTTCCCAGCAGCGGTTACCATTTTCCGCTCAATGCCCGCGACCGTATCGCTTCCTTGCTCGATGAAAATTCCTTCGAAGAAAAGGATCAGGGCGTTCAATCACTCGACCCCCTCAAATTCAACGCCACCGCAAAATATACCGAAAAACTCAAAGCCAATCAGGCGAAAACCAAGGAAAATGATGCCGTAGTGGACGGCCTCGGTACCATGGATGGCCTCCCCGTCAGTATCGCCGTGATGGATTTCCGCTTCATGGGAGCCTCCCTCGGATCCGCGGCCGGCGAAAAAATCACCCGCGCAATTGAACGTGGCCTCGAAGAAAAATGCCCGGTCATCATCGTCTCCGCCTCGGGCGGCGCACGCATGCAGGAAGGCATCCTAAGCCTCATGCAGCTTGCCAAAACCAGCGCAGCCCTGGCCCGCCTCAGCGAAGCCGGCATCCCTTTTATCTCAATTCTTACCAACCCCACCATGGCTGGAGTGATGGCGAGCTACGCCTCTCTCGGAGATGTCATTATCGCCGAACCGGAAGCCCTCATCGGCTTCGCCGGACCACGTGTTATCAAAGAAACCACCCAACAGGATTTGCCCGAAGGATTCCAAACCTCCGAGTTCCTCCTCGAACACGGTCTCGTTGATATGATCACGCCCCGCGCTGAAATGCGCGATCGACTCATTCATCTCCTAAAGTGCTTTGGCAAAAAGACTGCCTCCCAAAGCGCCTAGACCCCAACGGCCGGCTCCGGCAAAGCAATGCACGAGGCCAATGATTCCAGCAGCACGGCAAACCCCTATGCCGCGACCTGCGATTTCCTTTACGCCCTTCGCAACCAAGGCTCCAAATACGGCCTCGAGCGCATGCAGGCCTTTCTCGCCTGCCTGAAAAACCCCCAGGAACGCTTCCCCCTCATCCACGTCGCAGGCACCAATGGCAAAGGTTCCGTCTGTGCCATCCTCGAGGCTTTGTATCGGGACAATGGATACAAGACCGGGCTCTTTACCTCTCCCCACCTCCTGCACCTTGGGGAACGCCTTCAGGTAAACCGTCAACCATTGCAGGAAGCAGCCCTAATGGAATACACCGCCCGGATGCGTCCCCTCGCCGAAACCCTTGCCAAAGAAAACCCCGAACTCGGCCCCACCTTTTTTGAATACATGGCCGCCATGGCCTTCCTTCGTTTTTCCGAAGCACAAGTCGATCTCGCGCTCATTGAGACCGGACTCGGCGGACGCCTCGACGCCACCAACGTGGTCGACCCCGAACTCAGCATTATCACCTCCATCGGCCTCGACCATTGCGACCTTTTGGGCGATACCCTGAGCGCGATTGCCCGCGAAAAAGGGGGCATCATCAAACCCCACAAACCGGTCCTGTTTGGTTTCCTTCCCCCCGAGGCCGAAGCCGCATTACGCGCCATCGCAAAGGAACGCCAAAGCCCCGTTTATACCCTTGCGGAACGTTTCCCCGATCCCGAAACACTGCCTGAGACCAACCTCCACGGCAGGTTCCAACAGCACAATGCCGGCCTTGCACTCTATGCCACCGAAATCCTCCAACAACGATTTCCCATTTCTAAACACAACGCCCTACAACAAGTAAACTGGCCGGGCCGCTGGCAAACCATCGCACTGCCCGATCGCAGCCTCATTCTCGACGCCACCCACAACTCCGAGGGCGCCGCCTACCTCGCCGAAAACCTGCAACAGCTCAAAGAAAAACCCATCATCATCGCAGGCACCCTTGGCGAGGAGCGCGGACGCAGCCTCATCGAGACCGTCGCACCCCATGCCCGCGAGCTCATCCTCGTAGAGCCCAGCCAGCCCCGCGCCACTTCCACCCAAAGCCTCCGCCGCCACCTGCCCGACCCTTACCCCATCCCCGTCCGCGACGACACCCTCGCTCAACTCTTTCCTTCAAAAGACTGCTGCACCGCCGGACAACCCGGAGCAACCATTCTCGTGACCGGCTCGATTTATCTCATCGGTGAAATCATGAGCCGGATACAAGGGCTTTCGGCATCCGACCCAACCCCAAACCTTCAAGACCACCGATAAATCGCGCGCTTGAAAATTTTTACCCCAGACCTTGCGTGGTATTGCCACCGCCGGGAATACGCCTCTCAATGAATGCGTGGACGGTTTTTCAGAAGTCACCCTACTCCTCGACCTCGGTTACATCATCCTCGCGGCGACCGCCTTTGCGTTCCTCGGGAAAAAAATCGGGATGCCGTCACTGGTGGGCTACCTCCTCGCGGGGCTTTTGCTCGGCCCCGCCCTCGGGCTGGTTGCGATCGATCATTCCCTCGAACTCATTGCGGAACTCGGCATCGCCCTCCTCCTCTTCCTCGTCGGCCTCGAACTGAGCTTCGGGAAAATCAAGGACCTTGGAAAAGCCGCCCTCCTCCTGAGCGGTTTTCAGGTATGCTTCACCGCCCTTGGCGGATTTGCAGTGGCGCGCCTCCTGGGCTTTGAATGGCTCCCCGCGGTCTTCCTCGCCGCGACCGTTACCTTCAGCAGCACCGTTGTCGTCATTAAATTGCTCGACCAAAAGGGGCACATGCACCGCCGCTACGCCCGCCTCGCAGTCGGCCTCTTCCTCGGGCAGGACATTGTCGTAATCCTCGCCCTCACGGTCCTGAGCGGCCTCGGGAGCGGTGCCAGTTTTGAACTGAGCCCCGTCCTCAAAAGCCTTGGGGTCGCCTTCGGTGGGATGGCACTACTCCTCTTGGTGGTGCTTGCGGCAGCGCGTTACCTCCTGCCCCGCCCCTTTGCATGGGCCGCCAACTCCCCCGATACCATCTTTATCTGGGCGCTTTGCTGGTGCTTCCTTATCGTCCTCCTCGCTCACCAATTCCATCTCTCCCTCGAAATCGGAGCCTTCCTCGCCGGCGTCGCAGTGGCGCAATTGCCGATGCACGAAGACCTGCATCGCCGCCTCCACCCCCTCATGACTTTCTTCATCGCGGTCTTTCTCGTGACCCTCGGCATCCGCATGGAAGTGCAGGACTTCGGAACCGTCTGGGTCGCGGCGCTCGCCCTCAGCGTTTTCGTGCTCCTCATAAAACCACTCCTCGTATTTACAATCCTCACCCGGATGCGCTTTGATGCTCACACCGCCTTCCATACCGCCATCGCCACCGGGCAGGTCAGTGAATTCTCCTTCATCCTCCTCGCACTCGGTGCCAGTTCCGGACTCATAGGCGGGCCCCTCGTCACCCTCGGCGGGATGGTGGGGCTCGTCACAATCGCGGTCTCTTCCTACCTCATCCTCCACGCGAACGCACTTTACCGGGTGTGCGAAAAGAGCGGCGTCCTTCGCTTCCTCGGCGGTAAACAAAAGACCCTCACCGAGGCAGAGGATTCCCGCAGCGGGCATTGCATTATAGTCGGCATGAACGCGATGGGACGCGCCATCGCAACCGCCCTCGCCGCCAGAGGGCAAGCGGTCCTCGCAGTCGATACCGACCCCCGCAAACTGGACGGCCTCGGCGCAGCCGAAACCTTTATCGGCAGTGTTGAATACGAATCGGTGGTGGAGGAAATCGGACTGCGCCGCGCCCGCCTGGTGGTTTCCGCTCTTCAAATCGAGGACGTTAATCACCTCCTTGCCTATCGTTGCAAAACCTTTGGGGTGCGCTGCGCCATTCATGCCTTCGACCTTTCCATGGTGGACGACTTGCTCGACCTCGAAACCGCCTACCTCTTGATGCCCTCCGCCGACGGTACTATTGCACAAAAAGAAATCCTGCTCAAGGAGGGGCTCGTGCAGTCATGAGCGGTTACGCCATCCTCCTCCTTGTGGCAGCGCTCGCCTTTGGCCTCGCCAAGCTCGTGCGACTTCCCGTCATCCCGCTCCTCATGCTCGGCGGGGTCGGCCTCCAATTCCTCGCCGATGCCCTTCAAATCCAGATCGATCCCGCCCTTGTGCGTGAAACCATCGAGCTCGGACTCGCGGTCCTCGTCTTTACCGCCGGCGCCGACCTCAGCCCACGCCGCGTCAAAGGCCGCGCCCGACCGGTTCTTATCCTAGCCTTCACCCAGTTCCTCTTGCTGGGTCTCGCCGGGAGCCTCACCGCGCGGTGGCTCGGCTATGATTGGATGACCGCTTTCTATATTGGCTCGGCACTTTCCGCCAGTTCTACCCTCGTGGCGGTGCGCCACCTCCAGCAACGCCGCCAATTCTTTGAACCCTACGGACGCCTCGTAGTGGGCGTTCTCCTCATGCAGGACGTCTTTATCATTCTCGTGATCGTAGGCCTGCAAGCGGTGGCAGGCGGACCCCTCCTCTGCGCTACCGCCCTCCTCAAAGCCCTCGCCCTCGGTGCCGCCGCCCTCCTCCTCCACCGACGCCTTATCCCCTGGGTCTGCGGTCGCTTCAGCGCCGATGAAGAAACCCTCATGCTCGGCGCCCTCGCCACCCTCTTCACCTTTTCCGCAATCGCCCACCTCCTCGACCTCCCCTACCTCGTCGGGGCCTTCCTCGCGGGCTTTGTCCTCTCCGCCTTCCCCATGAATGGACTCGTCCGGGGCATGCTCCATTCCCTCACCGGTTTCTTCCTCGCCCTCTTTTTTATCAGCATCGGTTTTGTCCTGACCCTCCCCACCGCCTCCATGGCGGTTCACGGCCTCGTCCTTATTCTGGTCCTCATCCTCGTCACGGTCCTCCTCGTCACCTTCCTCGCCGAGCGGCTCGGCTACTCCACCCGCGCCGCCCTCGAAGCCGGCATCCTCCTTTCCCAGACCAGTGAATTTTCCCTCCTCCTCGCCTTCTTCGGCATGAGCGCCGGACACCTCAGCCCCGAACTCTTCTCCATGCTCGCCCTCATCACGGTCGGCACCATGACCCTCACCCCCCTGGTGTCGCGCGATTCCATCGCCTGGCGACTCATGAAGCTCCACCCCAAACCCCGCTACGCCCGCAGCGATGCATTTAAAACCTTTAAGGATCACGCCGTCCTCCTCGGTTACGGACGCGCGGGCCGCCAGACTGTGCAATTCCTCATCGAGCACGGGCTCGAAGTTATAGTGGTCGATGACGACGCCTCCGTGGTCCGCCAACTCCGGGAACGCGGAAACCATGCCCTCCAGGGCGACGGCTCAGACGCCCGCGTCCTCCAACAGGTCAATGCCCGCGAAGCCCGTGTCGTGCTTTGTTCCATGCGCCGCAGCCGCGACGCCCGCGTCGCCCTCGACACCCTTCGCAGCGGATCCGCCAAAGCCATCATCCGTACCTTTGAACCCAATGAAGCCGAAAAAGTCCGCGCCCGTGGCGGCATCCCCGTCGACACCGCCCAAGCCGCCACCGACAACTTCCTCACCTGGCTCGAATCCAACGCCCTCCTTAATTGAGCCGCGCCCCTCCGCGTTAAAATATAAAACGCAGAGTTCCAGAGCCCCTCTGCTCCTCCGCTCCTCCGCGTTAAAATATAAAACGCAGAGCCTCTGCTCCTCTGCTCCTCCGCGTTAAATCATAAACGCAGAGCAGCAAAGGGTCACAACTCAACAACGCCCGTCGTTCAACGTTCCCACCTTTAACCCCCTTTTGCGGCTATGTGAGCAACTCGCGAAGCATGCCCGCCAGACCGTCACGGTCCATGCGATGTTCTGCAATATCAATCAAGGCATTATAGAGAGGCATCGTCAGTTCAATATCAGTTCTGACACCGTTCAACTTCAGGAAGGCCAAGCATGCAGCAGTTGCAGCCCTTTTATTCCCATCAAGGAACACTTGGACTTGTGCGATATAGTAGCAGTAAGCCGCCGCAATGTCATACAGGTCGCCATTTCCATACCAGTATACGTTCTGAGCCTGAGCTACCGCACTTTCAAAAAGAGAACGGTTCCGGAGACCTTCGGAACCGCCATAAAGCTCCAAGCCTCGTCTGTGATAAGCTTCTACCTGAGCGGTCGTCAAAAAGACCGGATCGCTCATTGTGCCAACTTGCGGAACACTTCGGGGTGTTCATTAAAGACAGCCTCGCCCGCAGCTTTGGCAGCCTCATCGTCGGCATAGCGCACTTTCGCAGAGCTATCCTTACGGATGAACTCAACGACCTTACCTTGTTCTTCTTCAGGTAAGCGCTTGAAGTGGTCGATGACTTCCATTGCATCCATACCTTTACTATCTGCGATTTCACAATAATTTGCAAGTCAACTATCCAACGCAGAGTTTGAGAGCCCTTCGCTCCTCCGCTCCTCCGCGTTAAATCATAAACGCAGAGCCTCTGATCCTCCGCTCCTCCGCGTTAAATCATAAACGCAGAGTTTGAGAGCTCCTCCGCGTTAGAATATAAAACGCAGAGCCGGGAACCGCTCATATTTTTGTTTTAAGGATTAGCGAAAATCAGCGCCCATTAGCGGTCGCCAGCTAAGCTGGCCTTAGGGCAATACAGAAGCTGGATGCTTGCGATTGTGCTTCAGCTGAGTCATAAATTGAAATACATAGCTGCAGGAGTCGCATCCATACCGAATTCAGCAGCGGTCCGGCAGATTGGGTTCCGCTTGGACCCTGCGGTTAACCGGGACACGCACATTCGAGGTGGGCTTTGTGCTTGGGTGTTCAACGAATAAGCAAGCTTCCCTTCCATAAAGGAACCGGGATGCCTGTTATCGCTTCGGTTGCCGTTGGTTTTTCAAAAACCTGCACCGAAGTCATGCAGATCCATCGACCGCTCTAACCATGAAGGCTTCGTAGCCAAGAAGCTTCTGTATGCGTTTCCTTAAAAAATGGCATCACTGGTACACATGCTATTGGTTGGCGCGTGGGTTACTTTTGACGTTCCCTAACCTTCCCACTTTCACACCTTTGCACTTTCCCACCCCTTAGCCACCCACACCCTATACGTGTTGGGCGACGAGTTGATGGAATTCGGTGAAGAGGGGGTCGGCGTCGTTGGGGCCGGGGGCGGCCTCGGGGTGGTATTGCACGGAGAAGACGGGGCGGTCCTTAAGGCGGAGGCCTTCGACGGTTTGGTCGTTGAGGTTGATCTCGGTGACGATGGCGCCGTGTTTTTCGAGTTCTTCTTTGGTGGAGGCGAAGCCGTGATTCTGAGCGGTGATGGCAACTTTTCCGGTCTCGAGATTCTTGACGGGTTGGTTGCCGCCGCGGTGCCCGAATTTGAGCTTAAAGGTTTCGGCGCCGAGGGCGTGGGTGATGATCTGGTGCCCGAGGCAGATGCCAAAGGTGGGATAATGGTCGATGAGTTCGCGCACGGTGGCGTGGGCGTAGGTGACGGCGGCGGGATCGCCGGGGCCGTTGGAAAGGAAGAGTCCCTGGGGATTGAATTCGCGGATGGCCTCGGCGGGGGTGTTGGCGGGGAAGACGTGGACGTCGAAGCCGTGTTGTTGGAGGCGGCGATAGATGGAGTATTTGGCGCCAAAGTCGAGGGCGGCAATTTTGAAGCGTTGCTGGGGAACGGGGGCGGTGCTTATATCGGTACCGACGACGGTAAAGGGAGTGCAGGGCTCGCCGCGGGCGGTCCAATCGTAGGGGGCGGCGGCGGTGACTTCCTTGACAAAATCGACTCCGACGAGTCCGCCGAAATCGCGGGCTTTGGCGACGGCTTCCTCATCGCTGAGGCCTTCGGTGCTGAGGCAGGCGTTGAGGGCACCGGCGACGCGGAGTTTTTTGGTGATGGCGCGGGTATCGACGCCTTCGAGGCCGGGGATGCCTGCTTCGGTGAGGTAGTCCTGGATGGACTGGTTGCTCCGCCAATTGCTGGTGAGGGGGCTGACCTCACGCACCACGAAGCCGCTAACCTTGGGGCCATCGGATTCAACATCCTCGGGGCAAATACCGTAGTTCCCGATCTGGACGGCGGTCATGGTGATGATCTGGGAGAAATAGGAGGGATCGGTCAGGATTTCCTGATAACCGGTCATGCTGGTGTTGAAACAGGCCTCTCCGGTTTTGGTGGCGGCGGCTCCAAAGGCGCGTCCGCGGAAAATTGTTCCGTCTTCAAATGCGAGTATTCCTTCTTTAAAACCGTTTGCCATGCTAGCGGAGGAGAAAAAAGAGAATTTGGCGGTATGCAACCATTTATGCGCAAGTAATTGTTTTTAATCGCCTTCGAGGAGTCGGGTGCGGCGATGCGGGAGGGGGAATTGGAGGGAAATGACGGTGCCGGCACCCTCGCGGGATTCGATTCCGATTTGTCCGCCGTGGTCGCGCATGATGCGTTGGACGATCATCATGCCGAGGCCATGGCCTTCTTCTTTGGTGGTATAATAGGCCTGGAGGACTTTGGCGAGGTCGGCTTCGGCGATGCCGGAACCGGTGTCAATGAATTGGAGGGTGAGGAATTCGTCGTCGAGGGCGGTACGGATGCGGAGTTGTCCACCGGCCTGCATGGCTTCCATGGCGTTTTTGGTGACGTTGAAAAAGACCTGCTTGATTTGTCCGCGGTCGCCGAGAATGGCGGGCGGGGTATCGTTGACCTCGATGTCGATCTCGAGCTTGCGGTCCACGAGCTCAGCCTCCTGCACGCGCAGGACTTCCTCGACGAGTTCGAGGAGGTTGATCTCGTTGAGTTCGGGTTTTTGTGGGCGGACTGCCTCGAGGAAATGGGTAATGATGCCATCGAGGCGGGAAACTTCGCCCTGGCAGATTTGGAGGGAATCGGCGATGGATTTGGAGGCGGGCGACCCGGCGTCGGCTTCTAGTTTGGCGAGTTGACGCTTGATGAGTTGCAGGTGGATGGTGAGGGAGTTGAGGGGGTTGCCGAGTTCATGGGCGACTCCGGCGGCAAGGCGCATGATGGAATCAATGCGTTCGCTCTCGATGCGTTCTTCGAGGGTGACCTTGTCTTCGGTGACGTCGGTGAGGACCACGACGTAACCGCCGCTATCGGACGCGCCGACCTGGGTGGCAATGGGCACCATATAAAGGCGGAGGTAGCGGCGTTCGGGATAGGTGAGCTCGACTTCGCGGGCGAGGACGGGTTTCGCGGCGCGGGAACCGTCCACGCTTTGCGGGTCGATGGAGCGGGCGAGGTCGGGCACCATTTTCCAGAGGCGGGCGGTGCCGATGTCGTTTTCCTTGAGACCGATGATGCCGAGGGCGGCGGCGTTGGCGTATTGCACGATGCCATCGGTATCAATGACGAGGATGCCATCCTGAATGGTATTGAAGACGGTTTCCTGAAGTTTGCGCTCGCGGGCGAGGCGCTGGACGAGAATACCGAGGTTGACCGAGTCGAGATCCTCAATTCGGCCCAGGATTTTATCAAGCCCGGTATTTTTCATATGCCTTTATAAATGATAAACTTCCTCTTCCCCTTATTCTTACTCTTAATCTTAATCCTAATCTTAATCCTAATCTTAATCTCACTCTAACCTTTCCAACAATTCAGAAAGCACAAGCTAATCCTTTGCATTGTAAGGCTGAGGAGGTTCGTGCGTTCGTCCAGAATTTTGACTGCGAATTAATCCGACCAACATCGCAACAATTTCAGAAAGCAGGGCCTTGGCGGGAATTGTAGTCTCATTACTGAGGACTGCTTTTGCATTAAGGATGTCCAGAGCTGCGGCACATTCAGTGGCAGAGCCTCGGGCAATATCAAAAAATCGGCAACGGTCTGCGGCGGTATATTTACCATTTCCTTCTGCAATGTTGAGTGCGATGGAGGTCGCGGCTCGTTCGAGATGGATTGCGGCGGTGTGTCCTTTGGGGATTTCGCTTCGCAGCGTTTCCACCTCACTGATAAATTGAAGGGTTTTTTGATACACCTTTAATTTTTCGTGATCGAGGGCGGAAGCCATGTGGACTGTTGTTTTAGATGGGGGGGGGAGGATTAAGATTAAGAGTAGGATTAAGATTAGGATTTAGAGTATGAGTAAGACTGAGGGGATGACAATGCTGGAAGCGGGCTCAAGGGCGGAGGCGGGCGATGCGGTGGATAATTTCGGTGGCGAGGGCGGATTTGAGGGCGGGGCCGAGGGTTTCGTCTGAACCGTCGGCGGCGAAGAGGGTGACGGTATTGGTATCGGTGGCAAATCCGGCGCCGGGTTGGGTGAGGTCGTTGGCGATAATGAGGTCGCAGCGTTTGGCGGCGAGTTTGGCGCGGGCGTTTTCGGCGAGGTGTTGGGTCTCGGCGGCGAATCCAACCACGGTTTGATGGAGTTTGCGCTCGGTGAGGGTGGCGAGGATGTCGGGGGTGCGCTCCAGTTGGAGGCTGAGGGCGGCATCGGTCTTCTTTTCTTTTTGGGCTTGATAGTGCGCGGGGCGGAAATCGCTGACGGCGGCAGCCATGATGCAGACATCGCAGGCATCGAAAAGGGCGTCGGCCTGATGGAACATTTCCTCGGCGCTTACCACGGGGTATAGGATGGCGCCTTCGGGCTCGGGCAGGCTGACGGGGCCGGCGACGAGATCGACATTCCAACCGAGGCGGAGGGCGGCCTCGGCGAGGGCAAAACCCATCTTACCGGTGGAGGGATTACTCAGGAAACGCACCGGGTCGAGGAACTCGCGGGTCGGTCCGGCGGTGATGAGGCAGCGGATAGAGCTTGCATTTGACATATGAGTGGGAAGCCTAGTGCGGTTTATGGCAGCTTCGCAACACAGCACCTCGGAAAGTTCGACGGCGGGAAAACCGGCACCGAAAAAGGAGAACATGTTCCTCAACCTCGGCTTTAATATTCTTTTGCCGATTATGATATTAAATAAGGGGCGCGGTTGGTTCGGCGCCTATTTGGAGCCGCACTTTGAGAATGTCGCGATTCCGATTCTGTTGATCGCGCTGGCTTTCCCAGTCGTCTATTTCATCTATGATTATTTCAAGCGGCAGAAATACAACTTCCTCTCGATTCTGGGACTGATCAGCGTGCTGCTGACGGGCGGGATCGGCATCCTGAATATTCCGACGGAATGGTTTGCGGTGAAGGAGGCGGCGATCCCGGCGCTGATTGGGATAGCGGTGGTGATTTCGCTGAAGACGCCCTACCCTTTGATCCGGACGCTGCTCTACTCGCCGGAGATTATGGATGTCGATAAGGTGCAGGCTGCGCTGGAGGAAAATGATTCGGTGGCGGGTTTTGAGAAGCTGCTGGAAAAATGCACCTGGCTGTTGGCGGGCTCGTTTCTGTTGAGCGCGGTTTTAAATTTTATGCTGGCGCGCTGGATTGTGGTGAGCCCGAGTGGTTCGGATGCCTTCAATGCGGAGGTGGCGAAAATGATGGCGTGGAGCTGGCCGGTGATCGTGGTGCCGAGTCTCGCGATTATGGTGCTGGCCCTGTGGATGTTGCTGCGCGGCATCCACCGCTACACGGGCCTGAAGCTGGAGGACGTGGTCCACGCGCCGGAAGAGAAAGCGAGTAAGAGCGGGGATTCCGCTTAGCGTTTTTCGAGGGGGGTGTAGTCGCGAAGCCCTTGACCGGTGTAGATCTGGCGGGGTCGGTGAATACGGCCCTTGGGGTTTTCGGCGATTTCCTTCCAATTTGCGATCCAGCCCGGCATGCGGCCAATCGCGAACATGACGGTAAACATTTCCGGCGGGATGCCGATGGCGCGCAGGAGGATCCCGCTGTAGAAATCCACATTGGGATAAAGTTTGCGGCTGACGAAGTAATCGTCCTCGAGGGCGGATTGCTCCAAACGCCGGGCGATCTTGAGCAGGGGATCGTCCACGCCGATTTGGGTGAGGACTTGCTCGACGGTCTTGCCGAGGATCTTGGCGCGGGGGTCGTAGTTTTTGTAGACGCGGTGCCCGAAGCCCATGAGCTTGGCTTTGCCTTCTTTGGCGGCCTCGATAAAGCGTGACCCGTCGTCACCGCTGGCGTGGATATCCTCGAGCATTTGCACGACCGCCATGTTGGCGCCGCCGTGGGAGGGCCCCCAGAGAGCGCAGACCCCGGCGGAGACGGAGGCGAAGAGATTTGCACCGCCGGATGCGACCATGCGCACGGTTGAGGTGGAGCAGTTTTGCTCGTGGTCAGCATGTAAGCGCAGGAAGAGATCGAGGGCATCGCCCGCTCCGACATTATCGACGTATTCCTCGTAGGGCTCAGAGAACATCATATGGAGGAAATTCTCGCAATAGCGCCTCGAGTGGTCGGGCGCCACAAAGGGGAGTCCCTTTTTCATGCGGAAGGTCATGGCCGCAATGGTGCGCACTTTGGAAATCAGGAGGGCGGCGGTCTCATCAAAATGGGCGAGGTCCTGCTCGCGGTCATTGGAGGACATCTCGGGGTAGTAGGCACCGAGGGCATTGAGCATCGCCGAAAGAATCGACATGGGATGGGCGTTGCTGGGGAAGCCTTCAAAGTGGTGGTGCATGCTGGTGTGAATCGTCGCACTGCCGCGCACCTGTTGGCGAAAGGTGTTTAGTTTTTCCTCAGCGGGCAATTCACCATAAATGATGAGCATGGCGGTTTCGAGGAAGGTGGACTTTGCCGCCAGTTGCTCGATGGGGTAACCCCGATGCCGCAAGACCCCCTGTTCGCCGTCGATAAAAGTGATATCACTCAGGCAGGAACCGGTGTTACCGTAGCCTTCATCAAAGGCAATGTAGCCGGATTTCGCGCGCAGGCTGCGTATATCAAAGGCTTTTTCGCCCTCAGTTCCTAGAATAAGGGGGAATTCGTAGTTAGTATCGTCGAGGCGAATGAGTGCGGTTTGCTCCTCCATGTCTCAGGGTGTATTCAGTAAAATTGGGTTAATCGTTATGCAAGCCTCAGTTAGAAAAAGAGACAGTCATAAGCATAACAAAAAATTCGCGTAAAGTTGCAATCCTTTTGACTGACTTTTTTCAGGGTGGAACTGGGTGGCATAACAACGCCCCCGCTGGATGCCCGAGGCGAAGGAACCCCCGTAGTCGGTCTCAAACCAAACAAGGGAGGAATCTGCCGGAACGATGTGATAACTGTGCACAAAGTAGAATTGGTCGACCCCGCTCTCGAAGCCCTCGGTGAGCGGCGCTCCTTCTGCAAAGGTCACGCTGTTCCAGCCCATGTGCGGCACCTTCAGGGAGGGATCGACCTCGAAACGCCGGACCGATCCCTCAAAGACCCCCAAGCCCTTGCAGTTGCCCTCTTCCGTGGACTCAAAGAGCGCCTGCAGGCCGAGGCAAATCCCGAAGAAAGGCTTATCCGCCTCAATCCAATCCCGGATGACGCGGTCAAATCCGGTTTCACTCAGCCGACGCATGGCATCCACCATCGCGCCCTGACCGGGGAATACCACCGCGTCGGCGTCGCCAACCGCCTCCGGTTCGCCCGCCAAATAAGCATCGGCACCGACATGCTCCCAGGCTTTTACGACCGAGCGCAGGTTACCCATGCCGTAATCGATGACGGCGAGACGTGGACGTGCGGTGCTTGAACTGCCAGACATTTGACCAAGCGTGCTGATCTCGCCTCGCGTGGCAAGCGACAAGCCGCTCCCTCTCTGAAAATATCAGGAGCTTCCCTCGCCTGCGGCGGCTTGCTCGGTATATTTCTCCCAAAGATAGATGAAGGACCAAGAGAAATCCCTGGGGCGGGCATCGATCCACGCTTCCAAATCTTCAAGGCTCACCCATTTGCCTTCGCTGATTTCATGGGGGTCCAACTCGAAGGGGCCCTCCGCCTTACAGGTGTACAACCAGACGAATTCGTTCCCGGTCTCGCGACAGGCCTCCACCTTAAAAGTCCGCGAAAATTCAAGCGGCTCATAAAGCCCGATCTCCTCACCCAATTCACGCCTTGCCGCCGGATCGTAATCCTCACCGCTATCGACGTGGCCGGAGCAGGAACTCACCCATTTCCCCGGAGCGGAATCTTTATTCATGGAGCGGCGCTGCAGGAAGATATCTCCGGCGGCATTAAAGACGAAAACATGAATGGCGCGATGCCTCAAACCCAGACGATGCACCTCCGCACGCGTTTTTACCTCAACGACCTCGTCCTCCGTGTTAACAACATCGAACCGCTCGTCTTCCGTGGCAGTACTTTTTTCTAATTTACTCACAATATTTGTCTACCTAGCTCCAATGACTGCGGATTTAATCCGGCGAAGCACCTATTTACATGCAATCGCCGGACTTGTTCCCAAAATTCACAGCAACGCCACAGGGACTGTGAATAAACTGGCAACGACTAGCGCAGCAAGCCCTTGAAATCGTCGAATTGACCACTAAAGCCCCCGGGTAAGCCCTTGTGAATAACAGCAACGGCATCATGGGAATGCAGGGACTCAAGGTGCGCACAGGCCACTTGGAAATCGTGAATGCGCGGCTCCGCCTCCAATTCCTCGTAAAGCAAACGGGCGGCATCCTCCACGAATTTTGTGAAGGCACCGTTGAGCTCGGCGAAGGCCTGTTCGTCTTCCCGCTTGACCATGACCTGCGTCTCGGTCTTGAGCGCCTCGAGGCAAATCGCCTGCAAATCCTCGAGCGAGAGGTGTTCACCCGGCACGACTTCGACGCTCACGCGCGCGGTGCTGCGCTGGGAATGCGGAATCCCGTATACATTGCGTTGACCCCGCGCATGCTCCGCGAGTTCGGAGGAACACGGGCACGCCGAGGAATACACAAAATCAAAGTGCAGGTATTTGCGGAAGCGATTCAGCTCATCAATGCGCCCTTCAAAAGCGCTGCGGTAGTATTGCCAACCCTCCAATCCAGAGCGCAGGCTCGGCTTGAGAATCGGGTATTCAAATTCCAATTTCAGTTGCGCGCGGTGCGCCCGCAGTTCCTTTTTATAGGACAACAAAATCTCCTGCAGGAGGTCCGGAGTAAAAATACGCTCCTCAAACTCGTAAAAAACGCGCATAATACGCGACATATTGATCCCCTTCTGGTTGGCCTCCAGCGACACGGTGCCGGTCACAGAGGTTTCCAAATTGATGGTATCGGAGTTCGGGCGAATGTAGCGCAGGGGCAAGCGGAAGTTGGAAATCCCCACTTTCAGGATCGGGACATTCGCTCCAAAAATTTCGCGGGCGTCCGCATTTTGCATATCAGGCAAGCTCTCGCGATAAGCATCGGTCAGGACAAAATCCTTATCGTAGCTCTTTTCGGGCGCACCCGGCGCTTGGAGTAATTCCTCCTGCGCTGGCTTGTTTTTCTCTGTCTTCATCGTAAAAAATCGTATCCCCCGCTGAAGGCTTACAAACCCCCTTGCTTTTAAAACAGCAATTAGAGCAAAGAAGCGACTTTGCGGGATAAAATATAATTCATAGGCCCTCTTATTTAAGAGGCAAGCGCGTAAAAATGCTTTGCGGAAGTCCGGATGTTAATTAACAAAGTACCACATGCATCCCGATTTTCAGATTCTTGGCTCCAGTAGTTTGGGTAACTGCGCCCTCCTTCGCACCCCCGAAAGCAAGATTCTAATCGATGCCGGTTTCAGCGGAAAACGTATTGCGGCGAAACTTGAATCCCTCGGCGAATCCATTGATCAAATTCAGGCGGTTTTCCTCACCCACGAACACAGCGACCATGCGCAGGGGATACGGGGGCTCTCCCGTCGCCCCGATCTCCCGATCTTTGCAAACCGTGATACCGCCGATGCGGTACAGGCCAAACTCAGCAAACGCCCGAATTGGCAGGTTTTTGAAACGGGCACGACCTTCCACTTCCGGGATCTTGAGGTGCGCTCCTTTGCCCTGCCCCATGACGCCTATGACCCGGTGGGCTACGTCTTTCGCTGGGGGGACGGCGCATCCACCCCGCCACAAAGCCTCGCATGGATCACGGACCTCGGCTACGTGCCGGCCCATGTATTTGAGCAGATGCGATCGGTGCAAACGCTGGTGATCGAGGCCAACTATGACGAGGAACTCCTTGAGAAAGACACCAAACGGCCCTGGTCCACCAAGCAGCGCATCCGTGGCCGCCACGGGCACCTCTCGAACAACGCCGCCTTTGAAGCCCTCACCAAGATGAACGGCAGCTCCCAGTTACAAAATCTTTACCTCGCCCACCTAAGCAAAGATTGCAATAGTCTGGAATGCGTTAATGATCGCTTTGCCAGCCTTAACCTTAACAAAGACTTCGCCATCCATGTTGTTGACCCCGCAGCCCTATAGCGGATCCCACAATCACTCTTATGAGAACCACTCACCGGAAAACAAAACTTATCTTCACCGTCGGCCCGGCTACTCAGGATGCCGAAACACTGGAAGCCCTCATTCGCGAGGGCGTTGACATCTGCCGTATCAATATGGCGCACGCCGACCACGAATGGACCCGCGAAATCATTCATAAAGTCCGCGCGGCGGGCGAGCGCGTCGGGCGACATATCGCGATCCTTATGGATGTGAAGGGGCCCGAAATTCGCACCCGCGATGTGCCGGAAACCTTTGAACTCGAAAGCGGCGAAACCTTTGACTTCACCTACGGCGAGGGTCTGGGCGGGATCGGCGAAGACGGCGTTCGCCGGGTTGACGTCAACTACGAAAGCTTTGCCAACGATATAAAGGTCGGCGACACCGTGTTGGTGGACAGCGGCCTTATTCGGCTCGAGGTAAAGGAGATCAATGGCACGCGGGTGCGCTGCGAGGTCTGCATTCCCGGTCCCCTCGGCAACCGCCGACACATCAATCTGCCGGGCGTGCGGGTCAACCTACCCTCTCTGACTGAAAAAGACCAAGCCGACATCGATGTCGGGATTGATGAGAACATCGACTTTTTTGCGCTCTCCTTTGTACGGGAACCGGCGGACCTCGATGTATTCCATGAATACCTCCGCCACCGTGCCAGCCCCGCAAAAGTCATTGCCAAGATTGAAGACCAACAGGCGATTACCAATCTGGATGAAATCATCCTTGCGGCGGACGGCCTGATGATTGCCCGGGGCGACCTCGGGGTTGAGTGCCCGTTTGAGGATTTGCCGGTCATCCAAAGCCGCGCCATCAACACCTGCATTCGTCAACTCAAGCCGGTCATCGTTGCAACCCATATGCTGGAATCGATGATCGATTCCCCGATCCCGACTCGGGCGGAGGTCACCGACATTGCCAATGCAATCCGGGAGCAGGCTGACTGCGTCATGCTTTCCGGCGAAACCACGGTCGGGAAATATCCGGTGGAATGCGTGGAAACCGTGAACCGCATCGCCACCCGGATTGAGCAGGAACAAACTGAAAACTTACGCAAGGACCTCGTTTTAAACCTACCCAAGAGTAAAATGCTTCGCTCCGCGGCATACCTTGCGACCGAGATGGACGCGCCCATTCTCGTCTTTACCCGACGCGGCATCTTCACCCAAAAACTGTCCTCGCTGCGCCCGAATGTCCCGGTTTACGCCTTTACCGACAACCCCATCCTCTTCAAGCAACTCCTCCTGTTACACGGGATCGAACCCTTCTTCATGGAATTCGTGCACGAACTGGAAGACAACATCCAAGCCGCCTTTACCCGCCTGCGCGAGGGGGACTGGTGCGAAGCCGGCAAGCCACTGGTTGTGGTGACCAAAATGTATGCCGGTGAAACTTTAATCGACAGCACTCAAATCCGGGAAGTAAGCAGCGGGAAACCCTAAACCCGCCGCCGAATCCAACTACCCGCCCTTTCCTTATAACTATCAAACCTATATAGCATGAATAAGATCTCTAATACCTTACTGCTTGGCGCACTAATGTGTGGAACCTTCGCTACTTTTTTTGCGGGGGCATCTTATGAAAACAAAAGTCAGCAAACCCTGGCAATTGCACAACAATTGGACCATGCGATTGCATTGGCGACGGAGTCCTATGTTACCCTAAGCCCGCAGCAGCGCGTAAACAACGATCGGCAAGTGGATCAATTAATCATCATGGCTTCAGAACAACGAAAGGATTGGTGGCTCAAGCCCTGCTCTCGTAAAACCCTGAACCTTTCATTGCTGAAAGCCTTTCAGTATCGCGGGGTCGAACCAGCGCTCGCTTACCTGAATAAGGAAATAAAAGAGAACGAACCCAACGCCTCCCGCGTCGCCCAGTGTAAAACTTTTATTAACGCAACCGAAGCTGCCTACGCAAAACTTACGCAGGATCCAGCCTACGACCCCCTCATTCGCGATTTGATCTGCAATAAACATCTGCAAGCCAAGTCGAAACCTGCACCGGAGCCAATGGTATTGGAACTCCCACCCCTGCCGGAAAATTTCATCGCCCCGGGGAATTAGGCGACGGATCCTTTGCCGATGCGTTTTCTCCGCAAGCGATAGACCCAGATCAGCCAGCAAGCCGCCCCTGCGAATAGGCTTACAGCAAGCAAGCCATTCAATACGATGCGCAAGGAGGTCTCCACCTGACCCTCCTGCTGGCTGAGTCGATTCAACCAGATCAAAAAGCCCGCATTCAGGCTAAAGATCAGGCCCATTGCAAAATATCCATGCGGCGCAAGGACCGCCCTGATTCGACTGCGGCGGTAAGCTTTTGCCCGATATCCATAGCCCGCAAGCCGCGTGATGAAATCTGCCAAGCGGAAGCCCGCATCCTTTTTCCACCACATATCCAGGTACCCGCCCGTCAAAGAAACCGCAGCGCGATTTGCGCCGTTTTCCCGGTTAAAGAGGCATTCGATCAACCAGGCACAGCCCGCGCAGGTCATGCCCTCCACTTCAATCCGCAGATGCCCCCCTGCTGCAGTTCCAGAATCCGCCTCGCCCTCGGCCTCGGCCGCCGCCTGCGCATCCTTTGCCCAGGACACATTGACTTGCGGCAATTCCCCAACCGGTTGCCCGGGGGCATCGCGCCGACGATAAAACTCTTCCAGACCCTCACGCGCCAGTAATCCCGCCACCGCTTGGCAACCACCGCAACAAAAGCGTTCACCCGGTGCCATCGGCGAAAAAATCACCTTACAATGCTCACATGCCTGTTTCATTCGGTAAAACAAATGAGCGCCAAAACCGCCCGCTGGCAACTCAGACTAAGTCAAAACGCTCAATCCCCTTGCGCACCTTTGAAAGGAACGCGGCGGCACCCACACCATTGATCCAGCGATGATCAAAGGTCAGGACCAGCGAAACCACCTCCATCAAGGCACCCGTTTCTGACTTCGGATCCGGCAGGCTTTGAGGCGCCCCGACAAAGAGCGTCGCCACCGCGGGCGGCACCACCACCGGAATAGCAGAACGCACCGAGTAGGTCCCCAAGCTGGAGATAATCAGTGAAACGCGATTCTTTGAAACCGATTCCCCCTGGCGCGCTTTTTTCAAGGCGAGATTCACCGCCTCTGGGAACGATTCCCAAGTCAGTTTATTGGCAGACGGCACCACCGCGGTTTCCAAAACATCACCGGGCAAGGCAACTGCGATGCCCAGATCGAAGTCGGCTTCATCCTCCCGCAACTTGCCGCCGCTCACATAACTGGCAAAACGCTTGTGCGACTTCATCGACTGCACCGCCACCCATGCCGCCATCGTCACCGGTGAAAGGGTTCCGCCGCCCAATGCTTTACTCCGCAGGCGAGCAGCACGCACCGCCTCCCAACGACAAGTCATGTCAATCGTTGCCGGGATGATCCCCTGTATTTGCTGAATCGCCTCCGGAGAGAGCCCCGTATTTGCAGGTGCGGCATCGACGACCGTTGCCGGAGCATCCGTTGCGACGGCCTCCCCCGCGATCTGAAGCTTCAATAATTCCTGCCCCACCTTGACCTCATCATCCAGACCGGCGTTCCACTCGAGCAAGCGCCCCTCCACATCGCATTCAATCGGGAAAACCGCCTTGTCGGTCTCGACTTCACAGAGCGCTTCATCCGCCGCGACGAGATCGCCCACCGCTTTATGCACCGCCACAATGCGCGCCACCCGAATCCCCTCGCCCAGAATCGGCACCGTGATCGTTTTAATTAGATTTTCGGAGTTCATGATTGGTTTTGCTTCCCCGGCGGGAGTCTTGGTTGGTGCGGCAGGCGCATCCGATTGCTCGCTCCATTTTGCGGCCTCGAGCGAGGACTTCAAGGCGGTTCCCAGAATACTTTCAATCGCATTCACGACCCGCTCATGATCCGGCAGGGCGGCGTATTCATAAATCGGATTAAAGCCAATGTGGACGTCGCCTTTCGAAACAATCGCCGGGGGGCTTTTCAAGGCCTCTAAAACCCGGCGCTCACTGCACAGCTCCGCCACCAACATCTGCCCAATACTCGCGGTGATGTTGTCCTCCTGAACCACGAGCAAACGCCCCGTCTTACAGACCGATTCCATGAGACACTCGCGGTCCCAAGGCGCGATCGAACGCAGGTCGATCAATTCGATTGCGAGTTCAGCCTCCATTTTCTCAAGGCTTTCCTCCACCAATTCCACGCAATTTCCCCAGGTCACCAAGGTCAGGACATCCCCTTCACGCAGGACCCGGGCTTTGCCAAGCGATACAGGTGGCACGGGTGCCGGGGCGGCCTGTGCCGCCCACATCAAATGCTTCGGCAAAAGAATGATGGTGGGGTCACTCCCGCGCAATGCCGCCCAAAAAAGTCCCGCCGCATCGTTTGGCGTCGAGGGTACCACCACTCGGAGACCCGGAATACGCGCAAAATTCGCCTCGCCGGATTGACTGTGCCAAAGCGCCCCGCCGGGCAAATAACCCCCGCAGGGTGCATAAATCACCAGGGGGCATTCCCATTGCCCAAAGCTCCGCCAGCGCAGGGTCGCCATGTTGCTGACCAACTGATTCCAGCCAGGATAAATGAAGTCCACAAATTGAATTTCAAAACAGGGACGCTTGCCGTAGGACGCCAGCCCAACCGCCACCCCCATAATGGTGGATTCCGCGAGGGGCGAATTCACCGCCCGCGCGGGATCCTTGGTCGAAAGCCCCTTCGTCAGGTTAAAGACCCCGCCCTTCGGGTCCGCAATATCCTCACCAAAAAAGACCACTTCCGGCAATTGATCCAAAGCGGCGTGAAAGGTGCGATTGACCGCGTCAAGAATCCGGCACTCGGAGTCCAACTCCACCGGAACGGGCTCCGGTTCATAGCTTGGCCCATAGAGGTGCGCGCCCTGCTCCTTTGCGTGGGGATCCTCCGCGGACTCGGCGGCCTTATACGCGGCGCGAACCTCCGCCTTTATTTCTGTTTCCTGTGCCTCCGCCTCCGCTTCAGTCAATACACCCGACTCGATCAACTGCGCCCGGTAAAGCGCTACCGGATCGCGGGTCTGCAGGGCTTCCAGCTCATCGGGAGCGCGATACATGCGCTGGTCATCCGCGCTCGAATGATTTGAGAAACGCTCGACATCACACCATACAAAAGCGGGACCCTTGCCCGAGCGCGCAAATTCAATGGCATCCTTCATCACCGCTGAAACCGCATCCACCTCGACCCCGTCAACGCGTCGCCATTCTTCCGCCGCCAAGACTCCCAACGCCAGGGGATTCGTCCGCTGTGTGTCGGTGCTGATCGCAATGCGGTTGTCCTCGACCACAAAAACAATCGGCAGCTGCCGTTCCTTCGCAAAACAAACCGCTTCGTAGAAATCACCCTGCCGCGCCGCCGCCTCGCCAAGCGAAGCATACACCACCTGCCCCGATCCATCCATTTGAATACCCCAAGCCGCCCCGCAGGCCGGCAGGAGGTGCGCACCAACCGGGGATGGATGGCTCCAGATGTTCAGGGCGCGGTCACTGAAATGCCCGGTCAACTGGCGCCCGCCACTGGAGGAATCACGTTTCGCATAGAACGCCAGCGCGAGTGCGGCATCATCGAGACCCCGTTGAACGCAAAAAGCCCGGTCACGATAATACGGGAAGGCGTAGTCACCCGCTTCAAGATGCAATGCCGCAGTCGCCAAGGATTCATGCCCCATTCCCGAGATATGGAACCAGCCTTTCCCCTGACGAATGAGGCTTTGTTCCCGCAGGTCGCCCAAGCGACTCCGCCACATGGCACGCATCAATTCGAGGCGTTGTTCTGCCTCTTGAGTGGGGATATCACTTTTCAAATTCTGCGACATTTTGAACCAATAATAGGCGAAAGTAGCTCCTAGTTTTTCAAGGCGTATTGAATCAATCCGCCGAAGCGCAAGCAAGGCTTAACCCTTGTAGTTTATCCCCTAGAAAAAGAGGGCCTCTGCCAAGGCTTGCTCCGGCGCAAGCGGCTTGAGTTGCGTCATGAAGGATTTTGCCTCAGCGCCGAGCTTAAAGTCAAAACGCGCGCGCTCCCCCTCGCAATAAAGCTCCCATTTGAGATAACGATCGTCCGCATAATCCCAGAGCATGTTTAATTGCAGGGGCTCAGCCTGCGGGGATGCTGCCTCAAAAAGCCCGGTCTGAATTTTTAAGCGCCCGCCAAGGCAGGACTCCAGCCACTCCGCAAGACGGACCGCCTCACCCTTCCGCTCCGGCGCATACCCCAACCGAATGCCCGTGAGTCCGTCCAGCAAGCCCTCAATCGGGAAACCGCTCAGGAATTGTCCCAGCGATTGGCGGATCGGCAAAAGCCGCGCCTGCGCCAGATCGCGCACCCGTTCGGGTCGCGGCCAATCCAAGGACCGCAAGTCACTTTGCTCGAGACTTCCGTCGTAAATCATGCGGCGCACCCCCTTGAGGAGATTGTCAAAATACTTATGAATGCGGGCTCCCGGAACCTTCATGAACCAGTGGTATGTCGGCAGATCCGACTCCAGCCATACCGAAACCTGATTCGCCAAGTGCCCGCAATCCTCCGGCTCAAAGGCGAGCATGAGCGCCTCGCAACAACACATCTCGCGCTGCGACGGCCCAATGTAGCATTGGCTGAAGAGTTTCGCGCCCATCGAACCGTCTTGCCGCGTTTCGCTGGGGCAAAGCACAATGATACGCCCAGGGTAACGCTGCACAAAACGTAATAAGGAATCGAATGCCTCCAAGGCCTCCGCCGGTGTTACCTGAAAACCAAAATGCAGCACGATGTTCATTTGCGAGGCCCGAAAATGCGAAGGCGAGGCCTCCCCATCTGCATCCCACATTTGGCGAAGCCGTTTCTCAACCGCGCTGACCGCGAGCTCCTGCCCGGGAAGATGTGTGATCAATTCAGCCATCTCAAAAGTATAGCCCGCTACTTAACCGGCATTGCGCCAAGTGTTGTCCGCGACTGCCAGCATGGCATCACTTGCCGCAGGGCCCCAGGAACCGGCGGCATATTCTTCCATGCCTTTCGTTCCGCTCGCCTGCCAATGCTCCAAAATAGGCGTGATCAATTTCCAGGAGGCCTCCGTTTCATCCCCTCGGATGAAGAGCGTCCCGTCCCCCACCATCGCATCCAGAATCAAACGTTCGTAGGCTTCCGGGGTATTGGAACCATAAGTCGCGGCATATCGAAAATGCATTTTTACCGGCTGGGTGCGGGTTTCCAGACCCGGAACCTTCGAGTTCAGGACCAGCGTGACCCCCTCGTCCGGTTGGATGCGAATGACCATCGTATTCGGCGCGACGTTAAACTTCTCCCCTTCAGAAAAAAGAATCCCGGGAGGCCGCTTGAACTGTACCGCGATTTCACTGGCGCGGCGTGCCATGCGCTTACCGGAGCGAATATAAAAAGGAACCCCTTTCCAGCGCCAATTATTGATCGATAGACGCAGCGCCGCATAGGTTTCCGTATTGGAATCTGCCGGAATGCCGGATTCCTCCATGTAACCCGCAACGGGATCGCCATTCAGAATTCCATTGGTGTAGCGGGCGCGCACCACGTCCCCTCCCTGACCGGGAGCAGTCAAATTCAATGGCTGAATCGCTTTTAGAACTTTGACCTTTTCATCGCGAATGGATTCGGGGTCGAGCGAAACCGGCGGCTCCATTGCGGTGAGCGCGAGCAGTTGCATGGTGTGATTCTGGATCATGTCCCGCAGGGCTCCGCTGGTATCGTAGTAACCCCCACGAGAACCGACCCCCAAACTTTCCGCCACCGTGATTTGAACATTGTTCACGTGTTCCCGATTCCACATCGGCTCAAAGATGGAATTGGCAAAACGCTGCACGAGCAAATCCTGCACGGTTTCCTTCCCGAGGTAATGGTCAATGCGGTAGACCTGCGATTCCTCAAAGACCTCTTGAATCGAGGCGTTCAGAGCGCGGGCGGATTCGAGATCGTGCCCAAAGGGTTTTTCAACAATCACCTTGGAAGCGAAGGGAGTATGCAAATGCGCTTTTGCCAAACCCGAGCGTCCGAGGTTTTCGATGATCGGCTCAAAGACACTCGGCGGGGTCGAGATATAGAACAGGCGCTGAACTTCGCGACCGAGTTCAGTCTCTATTTTCGCAATTCGTTCCGCTAGAATTTCAAAGACCTTGGGGTCGTCGTAGCCGCCCGGCTGGTAACTCATCCCTTCGCGTACCCGCTCCCAAATCGCCGGATCAAGGGGGCGGCGGGAGTGCGACTCAATGGCGGCATCCATGTCGCTACGAAAGGCCTCGTCGCTCATTTCACGGCGACCATACCCAATCAGGTGGAATTCACCGGGCAGTAAATTATCAATGCCGAGATTAAAAATCGCAGGGATGAGTTTACGCGCGGCCAAGTCGCCGGAAGCACCAAAAATGACCATGACGGTCGGCGGCGCACCCCGGTGCTTACTGAGGCCTTCCAGGAATGGATGGCGGGAAGCTTCGTTAAGTTCTGTCATTTTGAGCAAATAGGGACACTAAAGTGTTTGGAGAAAAGCTGAATATTTGGGAAATGGCGAATCTTTCCCACTCCTTTTTTGGAGAGGGCAATATCGATAATGTCAAAACGGAAATGGGGCGCCGGCTCGCGGAGGCGATAGAGATAATTACGGCAGGCACGCTTCAATTTGCGGCGCTTGCGGCGATCCACGGACTGGACGCCTTGAATGCGTGCCCCTGCTTTGCGGGTACGCACTTCGATGAACACCAGCACTTTGTTATCGCGGCAAATAAGATCGATCTCGTCGTGTCCGCAGCGCCAATTTCGGGCAATGATGCGGTAATGGAGCTTCTCACGGCAAAATTGTGCCGCCAGGTCTTCTCCGAAACGGCCCTTTTCCGCAGTTGTAGCCTCTGGGCCCGGCGGACGTAGCTTGGGCGAGAAAAGACGGCGGATTTTTTGGAGCAGCTTCACAGGAAGTGTTTGCGGCGGGAGGCTTTCAGGTTGATGTTTGAGGTTAATAAGTAATACGTAAAGCGGTGGAAACGATCAACCAAGAAGCAGCAGCGCCCGACACCCTCATTGTGGGGGCGGGTCTAGCTGGATGCCTGCTGGCATGGCGTCTGCGTGCCGCGGGGCAACGGGTCCTTGTGGTGGGTGATTCCTCAAAGCCCTGTGCGGCTTCGGTCGCGGCGGGGGTTATCAATCCGGTGACGGGACGATGGGCGGTCAAAAGCTGGCAAATTGATGCACTCCTCCCCGAAGCAGAGCACAGCTACCGCACCATCGAGGCGGAGCTTGGCATTCAAATTTACCACCCCATCCCCTTGCGACGTTTCTGCCAGAATGAAGCAGACCTCAAACGCATCGGGCGTCGCTCGCGCAATCCCCGCTACGCCGATGTGTTGGGGAAACTCAGCCCGGCGGGTGAAGGCCCCGAGGCCTTGCAGGATCCCTGCGGGAGTTTTGAAATTCACGGCGCAGCCTACGTGGATCTCCCGCCCTTACTCGCGGCGATGCGGGCCGACCTCGTGGCGGCGGATTGCTACCGCGAGGAATACTTTGACCACCACGCGCTCCAGCAAGGAGCGGAAGGGCTTTGGCAGTATAAAAATGTCACCGCGCAGCAGGTCGTTTTTTGCGAAGGCGCCGCCGTCACTCAAAATCCATTTTTCCCCGACTTGGCGATGAAGCCGGTTAAGGGCGAGACCCTTGCCTTCTCCTGCCCGGAACTGCAACTCCCCCACTCCATCTTCCACAACGGAAAATGGCTCCTGCCCTACGGCGAAAACCGCTTCCGCATCGGCGCCACTTATGACGAGGAGGATTTGAGCGAAACACCGACTGCCGCCGCGAAGACCGCCCTCCTTGAAGGCTTGGCAAAAATACTAAAGAAAGTGCCCGAGTTGGAAATCGAGCAACACCTCGCAGGTCTGCGTCCCAGCACCGTAGATGCCCGCCCCATAATGGGACAGCACCCTCAAAAGAAAGGACTCTATCTCCTCAACGGCCTCGGTTCAAAAGGCGCTTCCCTCGCTCCACTCATGACCCGTCAGTTTGTCGATTATCTCCTGCACGAGCGCCCTCTTTATCCCGAAACCGACCTCGCCCGCTTTTTGCGCCAACCCTGATTGAGCCCATCAAATTATTAACGCAGAGGAGCAGAGGAACGGAGAGATATTCATTAAATCAACAACTCCGATTCTTTGATGCTCTGCGTTTATTACATCCATAACTCCGATTCTTTGATGCTCTGCGTTTATTACATCCATAACTCCGATTCTTTGATCCTCCGCGTTTATAATAAATAACTCCATTTCTTTGATCCTCTGCGTTTATAATATCCACAACTCCAATTCTTTGATCCTCCGCGTTTTTCTATAACTCCAATCCTCTGTGTTTAAATGAAGCAGCGTTTAACCCAACTCGTCCACGATCGAATCAAAGCCCACTTGCGCCCAGGCGACTTCGCGGTCGATGCCACCGCCGGGAATGGACACGACAGTCTCCTGCTTGCAGAACAGGTGGGCGCAACCGGGCGCGTCTGCGCGATCGATGTGCAGGCTGCCGCCATCGGTGCCACGCGGGAACGTCTGCGCGAAGGGGGCTGCCTTGAGCAAGTGCAGCTCCATCAAGACAACCATGCCACCGTGCTGGCTACCCTTGCGGAGCAATCGCCCGCCACCGCCCAAGTGATCGTTTTTAATCTCGGCTATCTGCCCGGCAGCGAAAAGACGATCCAGACTCAGGCAAGCGACACCGTAAGGGCTTTGGATGCCAGCGGCCGCCTCCTTGCGCCGGATGGGCTCCTACTCGTGACCGCGTACCGCGCGCACCCCGGCGGGTCGAACGAGGCGGATGCAGTGGCCTCGTGGATGCGCGCAAAAGAATCGGAAGGCTGGCGAGTGGAGTGCTACGACCCCGCCCTGGGCAAGAAAGCCCTGCCCCCCGTGCTCTGGATTATTGCGCCGCCGCGGCGGAGTCCTTGAGTCCCGCGTGCACTTGGGCGCGCATAACTTTTAAGTAATCGCCCGGATATTGGCGCTCAGTTTTCAAACGAACCTGAAGAAACGCAGCCGCCTCCGGTGATCGCACCGGAATGAAAAAACGATAGCTCCGCCCAGCCTCGTCGTTCGGTAACTGCAGCAGCTTATCATTCCGAATCTTTTTATTGTCGGCATCCTTCCATATCGCCTGCACAAAAATCCGATTGTCCGGACTGTTTAGAGCTTCCAGTTCAAATTCTATCACGTAATCGCGGGTGTTTTTCAAACGCACATCGCTATAAAAATTCACGTAGTCTGCGTGCATAATAAGAAGGCCGGCATTCCCCGAAGCAGGCGCGATACGCAGATGCTCTGCCGCCCGCAGACCAAGCGACCAATCATAGATTTTCGGAATACTCGGCTCATAGAATGTTCGGGCTCGGGTCATTCCAAATTGATGCCTGAGGTCCTCGTTCCAGAAAACTTTCTTAAAAGCCGTCGGCTGCTTTGCCCAACGTGCGGCAACCTCCAGATTCGCGGCATAGTCAGTGAGATCCAGACCATCCAAGGAAGCCTCCAGTCGCGCCGCGACCCCCAACGCCATCGGCACCGGGTCGGATTGATTCAAGCGCATGAAGTATTCCAGCCGCGCGTGCATGGGATCCTGCAAAAGATTCTCCGCATACCCTTCAAAGCCGACCCGCGCCTCGAGGAAGGTTCCGATTTTACCCGCGAGCGAGGGGCTTTCTGCCAGAGTCGCATCCACCAGCTCGCGCCGCGCGGTCTGGTATACGGCGTACTGTTCCGTAAAACCGAAAGCGTCTGAAACCACCGCAATGCGTTTCGCGTAGATTGAATCTGCTGACACGCTCGCACGACCCGCCTCGATCGAGTCGCGCATTTCCCGCAAAACCGTCGGCGGAAAGAGTTCAATCGCGGCTTCGTCCAGATAATGCTTGATCCAACACCACTCCCCTTCATGAGCGTTGCGATGCGCCTCCGCCCTTTCATAAAAAGCCCGCATCGCACCCGCCGCCGGCCCGAAGAAGGTAGTGTAGAATTCATCCAACAATTCCTCTGTATCCAGAGAGGGATTCCACAAGAGCCGCGAGGCCAACCATGCCTTGCCACCATCCAAGCCCCATGCCGAGGGCAGTTGCGAGAAAAACACCGTTACCTTGTTCTTCGCCAGGTGCCTGATGCTTTCGCTGATCCATTGGTTAAACTGCCGAGGATAAGGGTAAGGCGAACCAAAATAATAATCCCAAGTGGCGATTCGTTTTGTCCCGCTCCGCGACCAACGTTTTATAAGGGCGCGGTCATCCATGCGATAGTCGGGATCGTGCCACTGCGCGCGGTCTGAAGTTAGCACCGGCATGACCCGGGGGTGCAGCTTAAAGCCCGGCGATTGCTCCGTCCAATGATAAGCCAGTGCGGTAAGATAGCGGTCTTCCCCATCAGGCGTCTTCCATGCACCCCCCTCATCAAAGACTTGCTTTGCTACCGCATTCATAAAACGGAAAACATAGTCCGAGAAATTCGGGCGCCTGCGGTAAAACTCCATCTCCCCGAAAAATTCGCGGGTCTGTGCCTGCCCGTCGAAATTGGTATTGTCATTGATCGAGAGCGAAAAGCTGACACTCTCCGGATTCGCCGCGAAATGCTCCAAGGCCGCCTCCGCCGCGATTTCCACTGACCGTGGATGCAAGAGATCCGGCATGGCATCATACGCCCCGCTGCCCTTCGGGATTTTCTTCACTCCCCGCACCACCGGAAAAATCTCCGGGTCAGCCGCGTAGACCTTCGGACTGAAGACCCTCGCCATGTTGTGATTAAAACTGTAACCCCCAACCAAACGATTCCGCCGTCCGAAGTCGTTGTTCATCGGATACATCCTGCGCTGCACAAAAGCGGGCGAACGCGACCCGAAACGTTCCGGAAAAAAGCGCGGCACTTCGCCCACATAGGCTTTCCCCAAATCCCCCGCCCAATACCAGCGCGCCCCCAGCACCTCATGACAAAGCGCATAGACTCCATTCAGCAAACCCGCATCGCCTACCGCCCGAATGTAGACCCGGCTCCGCTCCCGGGAAATCGTAAAACTCCCCGCCGGCCAGGGCCGCCACAAACGCACCCATGCCGGCACATCGCGATACTCCAACACGATCGAAAACTTAGACGGCGCTCCCGTCGCCAAGTTAAGCCCGCTCGAACCCCGCACCCGTTCAGCCCAGACCACCTGCAAATCCCCAACCGCCGCCACCAACTTTTCCGAAGCCCCCTCCGGCAACACCACCTCCCGCACCGCCGCCAGTTCCAGCCGCGCGGTATTGGGAATATTTTTGACTCGACTATCTGGAGTGCTCGCGCTCAAGACAAGAGGCATTAATAATACAAAAATCGTGAAAAAACGCATATTACAGAACGAACAACTTAGTGCGCTGATTAAAAATTTCGAGTTCATTCAGCATTGCGAATGAATCTAATTACGACACAACCTTACCTTAAGGCATATGAAACGGTTCCTCATTATCACTCAGGTTTTCCCGCCCGACCCCGCCGCTGTCGGCCAATATTTGGATGAAGCAGCACAAACTTTAGTAAAAAAGGGAAATGCCGTTGAGGTTCTAACTGCAATCCGAGGTTATGATAATCCTGCTGAAGTCTTTAAGGCGAAAGAAGCGCGCGATGGGATCCATATCCGGCGACTGAAGCTTGCTTCATTGGGTAAAGCCAACCTGGCAATTCGTATTTTGGCTCAACTTTCTTTTCTCTGCCAATGTATCTTTCATGGGCTGTTTAACCGAAAACTGACCGACCTGCTCGTTTCAACCTCCCCACCCATGGCTGCGATATGCGCCGTCACTATTGGATTTTTTCGTCCCCGCCTGAAGGTGCACTACTGGGTGATGGACATCAATCCGGATCAAGCCATCGCGATGGGGAAATTCGGCAAGGGTCACCCCTTGGTCCTTGCGATGGATTGGCTGAACCGACGTATTCTTAAACGCGCCGATACCATTATCGCGCTCGATCGCTTCATGAAAGCTCGCCTTGAAGCAAAGCTTCGTGATCCTGAAAAAGATTTAAGAGCTCCAATTCATGTCATCCCTCCCTGGCCAATGGATGATCATTTAGACCCCGTTGCCCATGCCGATAATCCTTTCCGCAAAGCACAAGGCTGGGAGAACAAGTTCGTTGTAATGTATAGCGGCAATCACAGTATCGTACATCCGCTCGACACGATACTGGATGCCGCCGAAAAACTTGCGGACGACCCACGCTTCGTTTTCGCCTTCATCGGCGGCGGCAAAGGAAAGGCCGTCGTCGATGCACGCATCGACGACTGGGTGCGAAAGTATGAAAGTAAGAAAGTAAGAAAGTCTGACAACGAATTTATCCCTCAGGCAGATAAGGGAAGAAGTAAACAACCTTCACACATTCAAACTTTCCCACCTTCAACATCACGACCTTCGGTCGTGTCTCTCCCCTACCAACCGCTCGATCAGATACGCTACTCCCTTTCCGCCGCCGACCTGCATATCGTCTCTCTAGGCGAAAATATGAGCGGGATAGTACACCCCTGTAAAATCTATGGAGCCCTCAGCATTGGCCGAGCAGTGCTTACCCTTGGCCCGAAAGACAGCTACCTCAGCGACATCATTGAACCCGATCAAGTATCAACCATCAATCATCAATCATCACAGGTAGAGCCTGTCGGCTGGTCGATTGAGCACGGCGATGTCGACGCCGCAGTCGCTGCCCTCAAGGCAGCCGCCGACCAATGCGAAGAAGAGCGGGCTGCCATGCAAGCCCGCGCCCATGCGGCAGTTCAAACAAACTTTGATCGCACAAAACTTATCGCTGACTTTCTCCAATCTGTCTCCGCCTAATTCGATCTTATGTCTTGCGAGCAACAGAACGAAATATCCAGCACCCCAAAAGTCGTTTGGGTCGTCAATCCCTTCGATCAACTACCTAACGAAACGGATCTGCCCTTACGCTATTGGACGCTCTGCCGCGTATTAGCAGAACAGGGACACGAAGTCATCTGGTGGTCCTCCGACTTTTCCCATCTCAGCAAAACCAAGCGCCCGCCCTGCCCTGACACCGACGGCTTTGTCGTCCGTCTGATCGAGACCCCGCCTTATACCAAGAACATCAGTATCGCTCGGTTAAGGAATCACAAAGCCTTCGGCGTTGGCTTCTACAAGAACGCCATCACTGGGCTAAAGAATGGCACCCTCAAAGCTCCCGACCGCATTGTAGTATCGCTTCCACCGCTAGGAGTCGCCGAGCAGGCATTTAAGATCAGGGATTATGTGAATCAGTCATTGCCCAACAATCGCAGCAGAAGGTGCCAGGTTGTGGTCGACATCATGGATGCTTGGCCAGAAACATTCTATCGGGCACTGCCAAAATGGATCCCCAAACAACTCAAAAACGGGCTCCTATACCCGATGCACTTTTCCGCCAAACAAGCTTATACAAAAGCGTATAAAATTTCTGCGGTTGGGCAGACATACCTGAATCTCGCAAATCAATACCTACAAGAAAACTCCACAACCCCGACGCATCTTTGCTACCATGGGACTGACCTTTCCCGCTTCCAAAACATAGAACTGGAAGCAACAACACCGGAATCCGTATCTAAAGAATTACAAGCAGTCTGTCTAGGCTCAATGAATGAAGGCTACGACCTTCGCACCGTCGTACAAGCTGTCCAGAAATGCAGAGAATCCGGAAATATATCCATTCATCTTCACTTTGCAGGAACCGGCAGCCAAGAGCCTGAATTAAAAAAATACTGCCAAGAGCACCAGCTGCTCTCCCACTCCGCTGTTGTAACATTTCACGGCCAACTCGATAAACAAAGCGTCAACGAACTTCTTCTCAACGCAGACATTGGCCTCGTCACCAACAAACCCGAAACTCTGGTCGCATGTCCCTACAAGGTAGCGGAATACGCTGCGGCAGGACTGCCTATTCTAAGCTGCCTCGGCGGCGAACTCGGGCAACTACTTAGAAAATACAATGCGGGCTCCGAACACAAAGAAGGCGACGTGGAATCACTCCATGCCGCCTTTGAGAATTACTTGTTTAATTTGAATATTTTAAACCGCCACAGTGCCAACGCTAGAAAGATGGCGGAAGCCTTATTTGATCGATCAAAAGCCTATTCAAAATTTGTGGAGTTTATCCTCAACTTTTAGGATTAAGCTCCTTCATTTTTAGCGAAATCATATACTCATAAGTTGAACGCAAAAGGCTGAAATGAAAGCCAGCTTTGCCGTCGAGAAAACCAAGTTTAAAAATGTAAAGAAAACAAAAAGCCAGTAATGGCCGAAATGGCAAACGATAGGCAAAGGCCTTAAAGGCTTTGCGTTTAAGCATTGGATCTTTACTTAGAAAGTCTTTCCAAGAAATGGATTCGGCACGTTCTTCGCTCAACTTTAGTGCCTCCATTGAAGAGTAGCGATTGTGCCGCTCAAACCAATAGGCTATGCCTTTATTGAATGGGTAATGAATCAAATGCCCCTGCAATAGTCCAATCTCACCATCGGTATAATATTCCTCATTGATTTCACGTTCTACACGAACTTGCCCTTTACGAAAGAGGCGCCCAAACCAAGTGGGGTAGCCGCTGGAGCGCTTCAACCAACGCCCCATGAACATATCCTTCCGGCGCATCCGATAGAGCGTCACTGGATTATCAATTCGATCCGTTACTGCACGAATCTCTGCAACAAAATCCTCAGGAATCCGCTCATCGGCATCGAGCATGAGAACCCAATCGTGCTTGAAATTATGCGCCAGACCAAAATTTCGTTGCGCCGCATAATTATCAAAAGGACGCGTCAGCACTGTTGTTCCATAGGATTTAGCAATCTGCACTGTCTCATCTGTGCTTTCCGAATCTAAAATTACGACATCATCCGAAAATGCTACCGAGTCTAGGCAATCCCCTAAATTTACTGCTTCATTTTTAGTTAAAATAAGAATAGAGATCATGAAATTTTACTGCTCGCACATGATGCACTTGCCTCCTTATAAAAATCAACTTTTTCCTCAGGAACAAAATAAACATTACTAGAAACGTTCTCTGTATCATCTATAATTTTGAATCCATGAGTATAACTAAGATAATTGGCATCTTTAAATAACTCAAAGATTTCTCTTTGTGACTCACGAGAAACCTCAATATAAAATATTGGTCTTACGCGATGAATGACATTAGGAGCACCATTTAAAACCATAAGTTCGGCACCTTCTACATCTATTTTTATAAAATCTGGCGCCTCCAGTGACTTCAGCAGTGTATCGATTTTCAGTGTCGGGACATCTTGTTTCTCTCGAATTCCCCCCATCTGACTGCGCCCACCTGCACTTTCAAGAGAGCTGGATGCACGCCCTCGCTTTGCTACTTGAAAAGTGGCAACACCATCTTTGCCAGATAAAGCAACTGGTAATATTCTGATATTAAAATCCTTAAAAGCAGGCAAATTTCTCGTGCGGCGCAAAAGACCCACAAGCCATGTATCTGCCTCAAACGAGACCACTGAGCCTTCCTTTGCGATAACTGCTGCAGCAAAAGTAAATACTCCTACATTAGCTCCAACATCCCAAACATTGGAATCCCTTTTTAGAAAGAGTTCAGCAATCGCTATCAAATCACGATCAAAGCCTTCTGAGCCTGACTTTAAGTATTTTAACTGTGCATCTGGACTGATTATTAGCGGAACAATTTTCCCACCCACATTGAGCTTTCTTTTAAAAGTTTTGCCTCTGGCCCAGAGTTCTATTATTCGTCTTAGGTAATTCATATTATAATCTATCTTTAATAAACTTTGCTGGATTTCCGCCTACCAATACAGAGGAAGGGACATTTTTAACAACGACTGCACGCGCAGCAACAATACTCCTGTCGTCTATTAAAATTCCGGGACCAACGAAGGCATCTGCGCAAACCCATACTTCATTGCCAATGGTGATTGGTGGCTTAATTAATGGCAGGACGGGGTTAGAGTAATCATGAGTTCCTGCACACAAGTGCGCACGTTGCGAAATGGTCGTACATTCACCAATCGTAACGGAACCCAAATTATAAATCAAGGCCCACTCTCCGATAGAGGAATCGTCGCCGATTTCCAAATTCCACGGAAAATAAATTAGGGCCGAAGGGTAGATATTGACATTCCCTCCGACCTTTGCGCCAAAGCATCGGAGAATCGCACGACGCAGCCCAAACCATGGACGAGGGGTTAAGCGAAACACCAGCTTGCCAAAGCCCCAAATCACACGGAGCAGGAGCTCCCTCTTTGAATATTTTGAAATGGCACGATTCGCTTTTATATCTAGCTTTTTCATACTACGAATTCAGGCTGATTCCCACCTTTCAGTAGCCAGTCGTAAAATTCAATCATCCTTTCTGCAATTCCCGGCCATTGATATTTTTCTTCAACAAGCGCACGACCACGCGCGCCCATCTCACTGAGTTCTTGACCTGAAGTTGCCAAGGCAAGTTGTAGCCCTTGCTCAATGCCTAATGGAGTCGGTTCCACCCACCAGCCGCAATTATATGTTTCTAATTCCTTCCACGGGCAGCCTGTCGTCGTCAGTACCGGCACTTTGTAGCCCAGAGCTTCCGTCACAACGATGCCAAAATTCTCAGAATAGGAGGGCAACACGAAAAGATCCGCTTCACGATAAGCCTTTTCTTTGGCCTCACCAAAGAGCGGCCCAGCGTAGGACACCCCCTCAGATAGACCCAAGCGTTTTACTAGAGCCTGTAATTCAGCCACATGCCCGCCATCATCATTACCCGCAATCACCAAGCGCCAGCTCTCTGGCGAGAGTTTCTTCCAGGCATCCAACAACATTGGTAGCCCCTTCTTTGGATGTATCCGAGACAGAAAGAAAGCAGTTTTTCTCTCACCTTCCAACTTCCTCACCTTAGCACTTTCACACTCAATTGCCTCTGGCAATTGAACCCCATTAGGAATGACTGCAATCGGTTGTTTAAAGCCCAGTCGACGAATACTTTCGGCCTCTGAGTGAGCGGTCGCATGAAATCCAGCAACTTTCTCCAAGTCTTTTTTCTGATAGAGTACCCAAGCCAGTTTTTTCTTCCATTTACTATGATTGATTGCCCAAGGCTCTAACATGCCCCTGGGCGCGACCACTAAAGGTATCGAGCACTCATGCGCAAATCCTATAACCTCATGAGACGACCGAAGCCAGATTCCATGTTGATGGATGAGTGATATTGATTGCTTCCGCACCAAAGCATGCAGCGAATCGCGAAATCCTGTCTCCTGGAGTCGGGCAGTGAACGAGTGACCCTTGGCCGCGTGCGTCATCAACTCAATCCTCTGATGCAACGGCACCAGAGGGTCATCCATATAGAGCGCCGTGATAATAGAAATCGCCCGTTCAGACTCGTCACAAAGCGCACCGCAAAGCTGACTGACAGAGCGAGGTGGCCCGCCACCGGTCATACCCAAAGAAGGCACCGTATGAACTAAAGTTGATTTGCTCACTGGCTAATAATCTTACAAAAACGCCGGTAATTTGCCTCTGCAGAACACATTTCCTCTGCTGTTTCACGTGCTCGCGCCCGCAACATTTCCAGATTTTCCGATGGTGATTGTTGGATGATTAAGGAAACAATTTCTTCCAAAGGCGTATCGGCCGAAACCAAAATGCCATTTGATTTGTGGACAATTTCAGAGGTCCCGCCAACATCGGTGGCAACGCATGGAATGCTGTGCGCCATTGCCTCCATAATCGAAACAGGGACTCCCTCAGACTCACTCAAGTTAATAAACCAATCAACGGGATTATGTGAATAGTAATTATAGACTGCATCGTTCGATAAGCGCCCTGTAAAATGAGCCGTATGCTTCGAATCCAAAGTAGCCACAACCTGATCCACCAGTGATTTCTCCGGCCCATCCCCAATATGGGTCCACTCGACCCGCCCTGGCAGCAAGGCCACCACACGGGCGATCAAATCAACCCTCTTCACGGGAACAATATTTGAACAGGAGACCAATCGCAAGACGCCGTCCGTCGATTGTCGCGTCTGAGTTCCCGGCACTCGAATTCCCAGACGCTGCACCTCGATTTTTCCGGCGTCGAGCCCTTTCTCACCGACCAGATGATTGAAGCCATCCTGAGACACCGGAAAAATAGCGTCCGCATAGCTATCAATAAAACTTTGAACCGACCAGCGTTTCGGATGATAAATATCAACCCGATGACATCTGACAAAGAGACGCCGCACCAGACTTTGTTTCCTCAAAAATGCCAGTGCAGCCGCAGAAAAATCTCTCCAATACGCATAAGCAACGACATCCGAACTAATCATTCGGGTTCTCAATAAATGTCGCAACATGTGTGCAAGTACACAGGTTTTATACATCGACTTAAACTCGTCAAACCAGCCAGCTGTCCCGACCTTAGCCCCCGGCCAAATTTTGCGCCCTAACAGTATCATTGGCAGCATTTCAATCGCTCCTGCCAAGGAATACAAAACTCGCTGAATCCAAAATAATTGCCTTGGGTCAACGAGAGTAACATTTTCAGGCAAGCCACGAGAAGTTTTTGCGCTGCGCCACCAAAAACAACGCGCTGGAACAACCAGCACTTCAGAGAAGGCTTCGGAGAGGAAACTGATTTCACTCTCGATGAAATACTCCCCCGGAAGGAAGGGATACTGATAGGTCAGGAAGAGCAGAGTTTTGGGCTTTTCAGGCATCACGTGAATACAAAAGAGAGAATCAATGCTCCTCAATAAAAGCGCTCCCAGCGGAACTTGATCAATGGCGACGCGTAGAGCTGTGCTACATGTGGTCTATAAAATTCGCACAGCCGTTGCTCGATTTCTCGGATTTCCTTTCGTTCCGAACCCTTATTTCGAACTTTAAACTCAGGCAGGTGCACACGTTTCAGACCGAGGAAGTCACAGGCCTGATCATAGACCTCCTGCGGACGTTCAAACATGTCTTCTGCCGCATTGATACAAAAGCGTTTCTCCATGAAGTGCTGCTGCCAGTTGGCCAAGTGCCGAGCGTAATTGCTATTATTCAGATACCGATAGGTAAATTTATCGTCTTCCAATTTGCCGGAATTGAATCGATCTAAATAATCCTGCGAGAAAGCCTCATCCAAAGTTCTGCTTTCCCTGCCGCGCTTAACGTGATGGTAGTAATGGGAAATCGCGCGGTCGACGGGATCCCGCAAAGTCAGGATTAGCTTCACTTCAGGGAGGCACTGAGCCACCCGAGCTGGCGCTTCCAGACTGTGTAAATACGTGGTCGTCGCCTCGCCCACCAAGCCGGAACGGAACTTGAGTGGAAAATAATGCCTATAGTATTTCATCCCCCGTTGATAATGGGTGTTAAAGAAATACAGCTCTTTATAATTGAGAGGGTTCTTCAGAACCTCCGGGTGCATGGTCAGATAATCAAAGAGAGAGGTGGTGCCCGACTTCTGCGCCCCGATAATAATAAAATCAGGTAACCTACGCCATCCTGCAGTGAGGAGGAGAGGATACTCTAGAACAGCTTTAATATGCCTTCTTAACATGCTGCAGTATCCAAGTATTGATTTGCAATCACAGGTAAGTTAAATCGCTCACGGATCGAGTCTCTATAACGTTCACACTCAGGTGTCTGCTCTAAGCTTGCAACAATCCGCTCCGCCAAGGCAGCCACATCACCAACCGGCACGATATTATCCGGCAAGATCGGTTCGAGAATTTCCCGGCTTGCACCTTTGCCATCGGTGACCACAGCCGGCACTCCTGCTGCAAGCGCTTCCACCAATACATTGGGAAAGCCCTCCCAGCGAGAGGCGAGAGCAAAGACACGGGCACTGGCATAATAGTCCTGAGTATTCTCCACATAACCCATGAGTTCGACGGGTTCATTGAGCTTCAGCTCGCTGATCAGTAACTCGATCTCCGACCTCAAGGGGCCGTCCCCAAGGATAATCAGCCTAGCATCGACCTGAGCCCTTACTTTGGCAAAGGCCCGAAGCAAGGTGGGGTAGTCTTTTTGCGGCGCAAAACGACCGGAAGCCAAAACAATTGGCGACGGCTCTTGATCAGAGGTTAGCGGCATAGGCCCATCAACCTCAACAGGGTTGTAAATTAAGCGGACTTTATCCTTCAAAGCCGGAAGCATCTCCAGCATTTCCGACTCACTGTTGCGGGAATTGACGAGAATGGTATCGGCCCAGCGGTAGCAGATGTGATAACCGACCCAATTCCATACTTTCACAGGAATACTCTGCTTGGACTGATTCGTAAGGGAGTTGGCCTGGCGCACGACCACCCGACCGGTGTAGCGGGCGAGTCGCTTCGCCCAGAGTGCTATCGTGGTGACATAAGTTAAGGTCGCAAAGACCTGATCCGGCTTTTCTTTTTTCAAGTAACCTACAAACGCGCGGATGAAATCAATTCGCGCTGGCAGTCCGGTTCGTTGTTCGCGCAAATCGACTAGTCTGACCCCAGATTGCAAAGTTTTACGGAAACCACCCTCCGGCGAGAGCACCACGAAATCCACCTCATGCCCCTGATTGATCCAATGATTAGCCAGATTCACAAAAACACGCTCCGCGCCTCCACGATTTAAAGATGCAGTAAAGAGACAGATTTTCATTCTTGATTGAATAGACTTTCCAGCTTCTCCGTGATTCGTGCGAATCGGGTCGCTTTGCTCATTGGTCTTGGTTCTTTTTCGGAACCTTCCTAAGCACACTCAAATCAAATGTGCGAAAGATAACCTACGTTATCGGCCGATTAAACTGTGCATAGTGATCCTTGATGTAATAAATCTTCCCGAGCAGGAATGCATAAAACAAAAGCACATACTTTGTGTAGTAGATCACATTCACAAAGCTCACCACAAAGAGAATTCCACAGCAAATTAGCGTCCAAATCGCTATCTTACGGATATCCTGATTCATACTTTTACGCATCTTCCATCCTGTCCAGGCACCCAAGGCAAAGGGCATATTAAAAAGAATAAAACCAAGCAGGCCATAATTCGCCAGCAGCTCGGTATAATTCGAATGGCTATAAGTTGCGTAACTTCCTTGCACACGATACGCTTCATTTCCATTCCCCCAGACGGGACTTTGCATCCAAAGCCCTAGCGCCTCTTGAATCATGTCCACTCGGGCATAAAAACTTTTTTCGCCTTCTCCTCGCATAGCCACCTCATCGAATAGCACCGAAATGCGGCTAAACACTTCAATGTCTGGAAAGAGATGGTAACCAACTAGCAACCCAATAAATGCCATGCTCCCCGCCGCAAATAAGGAGAAAACGATATTACGATTGTAATACGCAGCTACCACATACACCGCCATCCCAGCAATCCAAGCCAGAGCCGCACGGGAACCCGAGTGGAAGACGATTACATAAATCGCGGCAAATACACCAACCACTTTGAGAACGTTGAGCCCGCGATCGATAGCATGCCCACGCGTAAATAGCTTAAAGTTGAAGCCTCTCAAACTACCTAAAATCATCAGGCCGGAAATGCCCATCAAACGTGCCACATCATTCGGGTTCAACCCCTTCTCCTGACCCAATACTTCTGCACTCAAACGAAGGCGCTCCTGGCCTTCAGCGACCCCCAAAACTCCGGGGAATAACACGAAGAAACAGACCACAATAAAGACGTAAGACACATACAGTGGCTCCACGCATGCCAACCTCCCATAATGTCGCACGACCATGAAGATCGATATGGCATAAATTACACCGGTCAAATTGTTCCAAGCGCGCGATCCAGCATAGGGAATCAGAGGAAGGACCGCATAGCTCAAGAGTGCGAATAGAATCCACGGAGCCATCGGCCACAGCTTTTCAAGAAATTTGGCGAGCACTCCACGTTGAAGAGATTCTGCACAAAGTGCACCAACGCCAAGAACCCCCGCAAGCGTAGCCAACCGCGGCGAAACTAGGCCTGTCAAAAACACAAATATGACGATGTAGGCCGACAAAAAGGCTCCGGTAACAAAGAAAGGCTGCTTAAAAAATCTAGGTAACATTGACAAAACTGAATTAAAATGACTGCTGGGTGTCTGAAATTACATAACGATACTTACCGTTTGCATGGGACTCCAGTTCTCTGACAGAGGACCAACGAAGCAAACACCCCTCTCCCATGACTTTACGTATTTCCTGATCAATTGACTCACATTCTTTTTTTAAATCAATGAGCTTTATTTGAGGAGCCAGGACAACATAAATATCGATACTGGTATCGGCACGTTGATGGAAACGGAACTTATGCACCCAGTCACAGTGATAGAGTAAGTGGGTAAAGAATTCACCATGAATACGTGCACCCTCTAAATTGATAAAATTATCCGTGACCCGACCTTTCACTGACTCCAAGCTCTGGAAAGCTGGCACATCGTCATGCGTCTCTGCCTTCAACACGCCGACATCCCCCACATCGTAACGGAGCAGCGGCATCGTTCGATTGGTCATACAACTGACTAGAATACGTCCTGGCTCTCCAGCTTCGCAAGGACTACCATCATCCCGGACGATCTCAAGATGGTGAATCATCGGGTGTACCAAAAGGCCACTGTCATCCGAACATTCACTGCCCATATCCCCAACTTCACGTGAACCGTAGCGATTGTACACAGGTGCCTGAAAGGTCTCGGAGATTTCCTTTCGGATCTCCGGGTAAAGAGTTCCAGCAGAAGTCATGATACCATGAGGCGCATACACTTTCAATCGATTCTTCTTAATGAATTTACACAGTGTAGAAATGGCCTCGACGTAAGCCAAGATTTGTACCGGCTTGCGCTTATTAATCAAATCCACGGTTGCCGCCATTGAGGCTTCAGTCATTTTAAAGGCATTGATCCAATGTTCGTTTTGCATCCATCGCGCGAAATGCGTCCTCCAGTGTTCACGCCCTTCCAAGAGATCTCTCTCCGACCCCCATAAGATAACCTTTGGCTGGCCGTATTGGAAACCGGTCCAAGAGTCATAGACTCGCTTCATGGCACACATTTCCACTTGATACGTATCGTCTTGTAAAAAAGTGACTGGCTCACCGGTGGAACCTCCGGATGTATTTTGGCGAACCCACAGCGACGCATGCCCCTCTGAACGCAATTCTTTCGAGTGCGCACGTATCAAATCCTTTGTTAGGATCGGCAGTTTCAACCAGTCATTTAAATTATGGACCCCCTCACGATTAGCCGCATCTCGATAAAAAGGGACGTGCTCGATACAGAATTGAAGGAATGCGCTACGTGTCTCTTCCGCCAACCCCTCCACTTCTTTAGAGCCCAGCATTTCGACTGCTTTCAGACGCTTGTATGCACAGTCAATTCGCCGTATATAAGTACGACGCCCATGTAGACTACGTATCAGTGACCGCATGCAATCGCCTCCGAGTTCATACGTACGACTGGCATCGCGGCATCTGTGCGGTATACATCAATCTCAAACTGATCAAAAATCGCCTGCACCTGCGCCTGCTCTGTTTCATTGACGCGCGACAACCACTTATTGACTAAAAACGAACGCCGCTTGCCCAGATCTTCCTCACCCGACAAGACCGCCTGGGTCTCAGCGTCAGACTTGTAAGTCGTGGAAGAAGCCTGATTGATCCGCGCCAAAGCCGAATCGACATCTTCCAAATTCAGATAGGCACTAAGCTGCTCCAGTTGCTGCTCCGGAGTCATCACAATATCCTCATAGTAAAGCGTAAGCCAACGGCTGCTATCCAGATGTTTAAGCGGGGCCAAATTCTGCAAGCACCAGTCCAAGATTTTATGTTCGAGAGCAGTCCCATCACTGACGACATCTAGGGCGAAAGCGTGTTGCGCATCACTTAGATAACGCTCACGAAATTCATCACTCTCCAAAAACATGGGCAGCCGCTTGTATTCTTTTCGTGACAAAGCGACTGGCACAGGGTGCCTCAGTAAGTAAACCACCTTAACTCCGAACTGGTCCGCACACCAGTTCATCATATCCTGACAACGGAGAAGCTTCAATACCACACGATCATAGCGTTTTCGATAGAACTCCGACTTAAAGGAAGGGCTACCATAACCACAACTTCCGGAAAATTGACGCTGAAAATAATTCTTTAGTATCTGCTCACGCCCTCGGCTAGGAATCGTTAATCCCCATGAAGGATCGACCCCCAACTGCCTGCGAGTTAAGCTCTCCATCAGTAGTGGCTCACTCACAAATTTGATATTCTGCTGAGAGGCGATCACTTCCTTCACCCAGGTCGACCCGCTGCGTGCTGTTGAGAAAATCATAATGTCGCCATCAGGATGAGTCCCAGTCCGGCGAGAGGACAGCCTGCGGATAAAACACTTAAAATCTGATACGATTTCTTTCATTAGCATTTAGAATAGCACGCAAAGAGATCAGCTAGATCGTAATTTCATTTACACACGCTTTTGTACAAAACGCGCAAATAGTCCCGGTTAAATAGGAATAATGGAAGCAACAGATAATAAAGACCCTTAGAACGACCCTTTGATTTGACTGCTACATTAAAATCTCGCGGAACCCCGTAATACCAAAAGATGAGACCATCCTTGAATCCGAGTTTTTGACGCAACTTAGCCGCCGAGGATCGGATGTTCTGCTTTCCCTTCAAAGTCACCGTCCAATTACTCTCGTGCTTACGGCGATACAGCCACACTCGATTACAATACCCAATATTACACACTTTGGTCGCTCGTAGCATCCAATCGAAATCCTCAACATCAATTGACACATCGTAAAGCCCAACTGATTCAAATACCTGAGCTCGTACCATCATAGTACCTGCCTCGAAAGAACGTTTTCGTCGCAGCAAAGGATAATATTCTTTTCGCCCCCGCAGAGGTGGCCTCATTCTCCAACCCGACTCAACAACCTGCCCCTCTCCGTCTATAATCGTATGCTTACCCAGCACAACATCTAGCTCAGGACGTCCTTCAAGCTGTGCAACTTGCTCTTCCAATCGCATCGGCGGCCAACAATCATCAGATGCACAACCAGTGATGTATTTCCCACGAGCCCGCCTTATTAACTTATTCAGCGTGGGACATAGCCCTTGATTTTGCTGCACTTCGAAATGGAAGCCATATTTTTCACTCAACCTTTTTAGAATCGCGGGGGTCTGGTCTTTCGACCCATCGTCAATTACAAGTAATTCAAAATCTTGATATGTTTGATTTACGATCGAAAGAATCGCTTGCTCAATATATCGCTCATGATTGTAAGCCGACATTCTGACCGTCACCGTTGGATTTACATTATTCATATCAAGATGAGCCCACGCTTTTATTTCACAAATCGTTTCACGATTCCCGATGGAAGCTTCTGCAACAGCTTATTTAATCGTGGATGTCCCTCCAAACGCCGGAGCAGGCCATGCATACTAAATCCACAGCCGAGGAGAATGATGACTATAGCGCTGCAATAAAACGAAATCCCCTCAGTTAAGTACATCCGTAACAATACAACTAAAGCGAATAGAACCAAAGAAGTTAGAAGCAGCGGAGCGACCACACCAGCCCACCGAAAGTCATACTTTAAATATAAGTATAGATAGATCCCGGGACAATACAGAGTGTTGAGTAACGCAAAGCTCATGACAGCTCCAATGAGTCCAAAATATGAAAAGAGACCATAAATCAGGCCGACGTGTAAACATACGGATAGCGTCTGCGAGAGTGCAAAGCGCTTCGAATCACCATGAGCAAGTATGATCATCCCCATTGGCCAATTGACCACTTTAGCGAAGACCCCCAAAAGTAGCCAAGGTAATAACTCAGCCGCTGGGGTAAATTCAGCAGTAAACAAAAATTGTAATACCAAAGGGGCAAAAGCCGTCGTCACTAGGATACCAGGCAATGCAATCAAAATCCCAATTTCTGTTTGCTCACTGACCAACTGATTCACGACCTTCGAATCCTCTGAATGCTCAGCCAATCTGGGAAAAAAATCAGCTGACATCGCCTTAAGAATAAATTGGGCAAACATCCCTGATATCACCCATGCGGCAGAATATAGACCATTCGCACTCAATCCCATATTTGATACTATTAAGGATCGAGTCACTAATGGCGGAACATTCGAGAGCATTGATCCGTAAGCAACCGCAGCCCCCAACCCAATTAGTCGACGCGAATGCACTAAAGAAATCGCCCAACTCCTGGATATTGGTTCTACCTGCAGCTTTCGCGAAAACGACCACGCCAGGAAGTAATTCACCGCCGCAGTGATGACAATGACCGGGACGATTCCATCCGCTCCAATCCACAAGTAAACCCCAACCGATAATATTGCCGAGATCAATGCTCCTATAATAGAAATGCGTGCGAAATCTCTAATACGCCTAAAACCCCGAATCGAACACTCTTGCGATAAATTCAGACCTTTAAAAACAATCGCTAGACCTAAGAAGGCGATGGGGAGAGCCGCAGACTCACTCCCCTCAAACATCAAGCGACTTAACCAAGGAGACGCCCCCGCAAGAAAGATCACTGCTGCAAATGCCAGTACAAGAATCACTCGACTGATCGCCAACTGCAGCTGCCCGATCAACTCCTCATCCGCAGCACCACGAGCACTCGCGATTTCTCGCACACCACTACTGCTCAGCCCCATCGCACTGATAGTAGCAACAAGGTTGATCATAGAGGAATAGATGCCAATCAGCCCGACACCAGCCGTACCCAAAAGCACCGCAGTCAACTTACCTCGAAGTAAGCGAATGATATATACGAATGCCTCCGCCCCCCCCACAATCGTGGACGACTTCAGAATACTGCCATAAGAACTCTTCGGTGAGTTCGCTGCTTTATCTGTGGCCATCAATACGCAGGAAACTGGCTAAACAAAAAACTGTTTTAATGCCGAACAGACTCGTTCGACCTCAACCTCGGAAAGCACCGGACTGATCGGCAGGCTCAGCACCTCTTGGTGAATCAGCTCCGTTTGTGGCAACAATAAATGCTTCAACTCAGAGTAAGCCTTTTGGCAATGCGGCGGCACAGGATAATGAACCATCGTCTGAACACCTTGCTCTAATAATTGAGCCGCGAGCGCATCACGCTCTTTAACACGAATCACAAATAAGTGCCAGGCGGGTGTGCCATAGTCGGCGACGTGTGGTAAAGAGACCTGAAGGCTGAGGGCTGAGAGCCGAGAAAGGTAAAGATTGGCAACGTCTTCGCGCTTTTTGGTATCCGCATCGAGAGACTGCAGTTTCACCCGCAGGATCGCCGCTTGAATCTCATCCAAGCGACTATTCATCCCTTTGTATAAATTATGGTATTTTTGATGCGATCCGTAATTGCGTAGCGCTTTAATGGTTTCGGCTAATTGAGCGTCGTTGGTCGTAACGGCTCCGCCATCACCCAATGCACCCAGATTTTTACCTGGATAAAAACTAAAACCAGCAGCGTCACCGAGTGAGCCAGTTTTACGTCCACGGTAAGTGGCCGCGTGGGCCTGCGCCGCATCTTCGACCACCTTCAAGCCATGCTTTTTGGCAATCGCACAGATCGGGTCCATATCGGCACATTGCCCATACAGGTGCACCGCCATGATGGCTTTGGTCTTTTCCGTGATCGCAGCCTCAATCAGATTCGGGTCGATATTATACGTGCGTTCATCGGGCTCGACCAGAACGGGCTTCAAACCCGTCCGACTGATCGCGAGAATAGAGGCAATGTAAGTATTCGCAGGAACGATCACCTCATCACCTTCATCCATTAAGCCCAACTCACGATACGCCATCAGGATGAGAATGAGCGAATCAAGACCGTTGGCCACACCGAGGCAATACTCCGCTTCGCAGTATGTGGCAAACTCCTGTTCGAAGGCCGCGCCTTCTTGGCCGAGAAGATACCATCCAGAGTCTAACACACGCTGTATAGCCTCCAAAATCTCTACATTGTAAGCATCGTTTACTTTTTTAAGGTCTAGGAACTTAATCATTCGCTTTTCGCCCCAAAGCTTCTTGTAAGGGCAGCATAACGCGGCTTAGAAACTCTACGTTCTCATCCGAAAACGTGTGTTTTTTCTTCATGCCAGGAGCATATCTTACTTTACCAGGAACACTATTTAGATCCTGCTCCAGCATACTACTAAAATCGTAACTACTGTCTAACTCAAAATAATCCAAAACTGGCCTTAATGCACGGTTAGGATCTGTTTTAAACAAATCATAGTCCACAATTTTCCCACGTTCTATATTATTGAACAAATAAGTATTACGAACTGCTAAGAGGTACGAAATTTTCTTAACCTCATCATCTAAACAGTCCTCATACTGTAAAAACTGAGAACTTAGAAATTCATCTGACCTTACAGCTTGTATTACATTCTCTAGTGCATCTTCATACCAATCACCTAGGAAATTATTCTCTAGGCATGATTGAACAATATCGAGTGGATTACGCCAGATAGCCCAACTCTCAATATTAGGAAATTTCGCCGAAACCCAAGGAACTGTAAAATGGTTCAAGTTCGTAATAATTACATGCAAACGATCTTCTAGAAAGCGATTAGAGATAGAAGAATACTTTTTATGCCACCATGATACAACATAGCGGGAATCAAACTTACCCTTCGACAATTCACTGAAGAATTGAACATCTGCATCAGACACGTTCTCATCCGACAAAATATCATACATCTTCTCACGAATACTTCCTCCGTTAAAAGGACGAAAGACAAGTTCAACGCTAGGATGCATTGCAAGGGTTCGAGAGATCGCGCTAGTACCAGACCGATCAAATCCTGTTAATATAAAATTATTTATTCTCATCTAAAAATGAGCGAACCATCCAATACAGATAGTCAATGGTCGCTTCGTCCATCGCATGATGAAGGGGCAGGTAAAAAGCATCGTCACCATAGAATACGGTGCATTGTATCCCACGCTTCCATAAGTATTCCTTTAGCTGAACCAGATTCCAATCAGTCGGAGCACGAAAGAGAAATACGCCAGGAACGACTCCCATAGTATCCTCAAAATAAGGGACCACTCCAATTGCCCGAAATCGTTCTACGTAATACTTGAAGAGACCAATCCTCGTTTGTGCAAATGGTTCAATGTTAGAATACTGAGAAAGAACAACACCTTTCACGTAGTGGACAGCATTACTATTCTGCTCAATGGGAAGCTCGGGAACGTCTGGATTTAGCCTCGCGGAAGCTCCACCGATTTGGATATCGAAATACTTCGAAAAACTGAACACAGCGTAGTCACCTCTAGTGCCAACTAAATCGCCGCCAAGATGTCTAGAATTAAATGAAAACGCGACATCTTCAACAATTGGCAATTCAAACTGTCTAAACCTTGAAACATTCTCGTAAGGATAACCAAATTCATGAACAACTAAAATAGCCTTAGTCTTCGAAGTAATCGTTTCACGAACCCATGACCCCGCAGAATCGATTGTTTTCGAAACACATCCCGACAAGTAAGGCTTTCCACTTGTAGTAAAAACTGCCACCTCATCATTTGGCGATTGAATGCCTAAACAATCCAATACGCCCCTCAAAGATTCTCGACAATTCTGCCCAACCACAACTTCCAACGCCCCCAATCGCTTCATAAGCAACTGATTTAATTCTTTGGAATCACGGCACCCAATTCTTGCATTTTCACATGCTGCGGCCAGAGAGCACGGGATAACCGACAATGGAGGATGATTGTTTTCAACCTCGCCGACAACACAGCCTTCTCTGATTTCAATCATTGTATTACAGATCCAACTAAGTCTGCCTTACTGGTATCAACACGATAAAAGTCATGAACCACAGTGCGACCTCCCATGCGTTCTTTCCACGCGAGTAAACCGAGATTAAGCTTTCTGCCCTGATTATCATTAGCAGTACCATAATCGAAGAAACGATGCCCACAAAGTACTTCATCCATCAAATCAATAAAGAGGAGGTTGAGTGCCCCGTTACGTCGCCCAGCATCTGAAGACGATATGTATTGGGAGTGCGCAATCTCTTTAGATAAATAGAAGACGGAACCACACTGAATGACACCATCACGATCACGAACCGAATAGCATTTGATATTTTCAGGAAAACGCGATTTCAAGGTCTCCATCTCTTCCAGCGTATGCACTGGTTCGACCCCAAATCGCAAACTCAAATTCGGCCGAAGCACTTCATTCCAAAATGGCTCCAACTCGGCTTCCTCTTGCACGGTTAAGCCCTCTTTACGCGCACGATTCGCCTCTCGACGGTAATTTCCACTATACTGAATACGTGCAGCTTGGTCGACAACGAGTGCTGTATCTCTCCGATACAGTTCCGCGCCACACACAAACATTGCATAGTCTACTTCATCCGAGGACACCGTATTGAAGAAGCGAGGAATTACTTTAACCTCCAAACTCGCGACCCCGTTACGATTATAAAAATCTAGGACTCCTGCGATTGCGGGCAAAACAACAGGCAGCTTAATCTCACGATCCAGAACAAATCCTCCATAAGTTAAGCCATCATGTGAACTAACAATTGTTTCACTTCTCTGATTGGCGGGAAGGACCATGACCAATGAGCCCCCATCATAAACCATAACCGACGCATCTTCAAAACGATCAGCATGATACTCCATATAATCGCGTTTTAGCAAGAAACTGGAATTCTTAGAACTCTCGACAAAACGGTCCCACTCTTCCTTCAAGTCGGCACGATACTTAACAAATTCTAACATATATAAACCTAGCTTTCAATCGACCGAACAAATTCGTCGTGATCTCTGATGTAATCCGCCTCATCGTAATGCGCATCCGCAAACACGAGTAAAACACAGTCAGCTGTAAAGTTTTTCATGTAATGCCAGATACCTGGCTCAATCACAACGCCCGCACCAGAGGCATGCATAGGAATGCATGCTGTATCATTGCCGTCGTCTAGCACTATTTCGCATGAACCATTAACGACAACGGCAACTTGTCGTAACACTTTATGGGCATGAAAACCACGTTCCACTCCAGCTTGTGTGCTATGGATCCAATACACTCTCTTAATTTCAAATGGTATGTGTCGCTGTGCCTCCGCAACAATAAGCCCTCCTCTTGAATCTCCTAGAGATTGCAGTTCGATTACTTCCCCAAGCATCTTCATTTCCTTAATGTTATTCTTTGACTAAAGCTACTATTGCTTGCTTGAGACGGTCTTTAGCTTTTTGCACACCCGCCTGACTCAAATGATCGTCGTCAATATACAAGATTTGATTGCCCTCGCGGACTACCACGTGAGCATCTTCAGTTTCAAATAGATCCTGTACGGCGACGAAATGACAAAACTCAAAGAATTCTGCTAGCTCGCGTATACGAGAATTTGCATCATCGACAACCACTGGACGATGCGCCTCTAAGTAATCTTGATGCGGCGGACTATTAGAAGAAGCATACCGATAGGCCATGAGTAGTGGAATACTCATATCCCCTGTCGACAACTCAGGTGGTTGGCCGATCAGAAGGACTTGTGACCCACATGATTCTATATATTGAAGCAGCTCGGTATGCTCAAACGGGTCACCACGAACAGACCAACGGTCCACTATGATCACAACATCAGGAGCCCATTCCTTAATATTCTCTATGCGCTTCATATCGAATGCATACTTCTGATCTTCGGTAAAAAAACGCGATGCTTCTGCAACTACTGGAAGCGAGATCCAAGGAGGCGTCGCTCGTGCAGTATAGAAAAAAACCGTCAAGCCAAGCTCTCGACAAATATCTTCAATCGTTCTCCCCCACATTAATCCATGAGAACTGCCTAGAACAACTACTGATGGCGTTTCGCCCCCGAATTGACGGACAACCCCATCATTCGCGTATGCTGCATATTGTGCGGGGTCTCGGTCCGGCGACACAACACCTTCAAGACGCTCGTCTAATTCAGGCGGGAATGGCACGACATCGTAGACCGCACCAAAAGCTTCCACAGGAGCAAAGATGGATAAATCATATACATACTCAGCATGACGTAAAAAAGTAGCGAACCCCAAGCTAGTGGCCAAACCGGCCAGAACTAATGGCAGTATTCGTTTCATCTTACGCGTCGGATACTCAATGAAATGATAAGACACCAAAGTGAGCACAGTCATCGCTGCTAGAATAGCCCATAGATTGACCAGTTCGGGGTATTTTAGCTTAAGCGCAGAGACTAGAACGATCACAGGCCAATGCCACAAATACATCGAATAAGAGCATTTCCCGATATACACAACAGGTGCCCATCCCAATATTTTTCCTGCAAGGCACTGCTCGGTACACGCAAATCGAATCACTAAAACAGTGCCAACCACGGGTAGCAACGCCCAGAAGCCGGGAAAACCTTCAGGGCCTTTTATGATTAAATATCCCGCGCAAATGAGCAACAGTCCAGCAAGTGCAAGACTGCGACTAATGCTCCCTTTAGGCACTGGGCCTCGAGAACGCTCAAAGATCGCCAATAAACAACCTGCCGCTAGCTCCCATGCACGCGTCGGCAAGAAGTAAAAAGCAGCATTGGCGTGGCGTTCGGTGGCATAGACGCACATAGCTAAACTAAATACACTCCCGATGAGGATCAGCGTAAATACCCGTTTTGGCGTGAACTTTAATAAGATCAGTAAAAGTAAGGGATAAAAAAAATAGAACTGCTCTTCAACCGATAGCGACCAAGTATGTAACAATGGCGCGCTCTCCGCACCAGGGCCCCAATAATTACCAGACAACTGCCACATCTCAATATTTGCGTACAGGCCGAGTGCGGAGAACACTTGATCGCTCAAACCCTTCCAATTGGGGCCAAACAGTAAAAGGTATCCAGCAATCGATGTTACAATCAACATTGCTAACATCGCAGGCATGATACGTCGAACCCGACGCATCCAGAACCCTGAGAACGTAAAGGTGCCTGCTGCTTGCTCTTTGAGGATGATCGAGGAAATCAAGAATCCGGAAATCACGAAGAAGACATCGACCCCAACAAAGCCACCGGGAATCCATGTCGCTCCCAAGTGGAACAGGACAACTGGAATCACAGCAACCGCACGCAGGCCATCGACTTCCGGCCTATATCGTATCGCACTCATAAATTAGCTCAAAAATAAGTTATAGGCGGACTGGGCACGCTCCCGATTGGCCGAATTGGTTTTTTGAAGCATACAATTCTTTAATTTCTTCTTTAATTTGCTCTCGCTCGACTGATGGTGACAAATGCACCTTGGAGCGTTTAAAGATTTCGTCCACTTGTGTCTCCGTATGCCGAAATAAATGAAATTCTGTGCTGAAGTGTTGGTTAATACGCTCGATGCAGGCACCGAAATCAGTAACGACTTCATTAAAATCAAGACAGACCATGGCTGGGCGGTAGGACATCAAACGCTCGTAAAAAGACGCATAGCGATTTTTTCCAATAAGTCATCCTGCGAAGTTGATTTTGGTCGGTGCGCGAAGTTTCAGATATTTTATTCAATTGAATCGCTAAAGAAAGCCATGAAACCAAGGCATCCCCAGGGTTGCGGATCAAAACCACAGTGGGAATTTTTAAACGAATGGATTGCACCACATTTGCAGTAGAGTGCAAATGTGTCGCAATTCTAAGAGGTCGGTTTACATCATTCGCGGATCGAAAAGCCTGCACGGCAAAACTATTGGCACAGCGAGGGAAGCCCTCAATCGTGATATCGGTCAAAGGATGCACCACACGATTGTAGGCGCGTTGCGGACCTAAGCGACGTACCATGACACAGCAGTAAAGTGCGGGATATTGCTCTAATGCATCAGAGACTTTTCGCATGAAAAGCTCTCGACTGGTTGATTGCGGCATGATGCGACGATCACTTAGCTATTCTTAAGAGATAATCACCGTAGCCGGACTTCTCTAATTTCTGAGCCAATTTTAACAATTGTTCACAATCAATGAACTTTGAATAAAAGGCAACTTCCTCGATACAGCCGATCTTGGTGTCCTGCCGTTGTTCGATGACGCGGACGAAGGTCGAAGCCTCGTTGAGTGAAGCGAAAGTGCCAGTATCCAGCCATGCGATGCCTCGGTTGAATACGCCAACTTTGAGCTTTTTCCGCTCCAGGTAAACCTGATTGACGGTGGTAATCTCGTATTCGCCCCGAGCGGAGGGCTCGATGGTTTCAGCGATTTCGACCACATCGTTATCGTAAAAGTAGAGCCCCGGAACGGCGTAATTGGATTTTGGCTGCGCAGGCTTTTCCTCGATGGAGATAGCGTTCTCCTGCTCGTCGAACTCCACCACGCCGTAGCGCTCTGGATCGTGGACGCTGGCGGCAAAGATAACCGCGCCATCGGGATCGGTGTGGCGGCGAACCAGCTCCCCAAAACCAGAACCATAAAAAATATTATCCCCGAGGACCAAGGCGACCTTATCATCCCCGATAAAGTCTTTACCGATCACAAAGGCCTGTGCCAAACCGTTAGGCACCTCCTGGATCGCGTATTGAAAACGGCAGCCGAGCTCGGAGCCATCCCCCAGCAGGCGCTTAAAAGCCGGCTGATCCTCGGGAGTCGTAATGATCAGGATCTCGTTGATCCCTGCCAGCATCAAGACCGATAGCGGATAGTAGATCATCGGCTTATCGTAAACTGGCATGAGCTGCTTGGAGACTGCCAGCGTGATGGGATGTAAACGGGAGCCGGCACCACCGGCTAGTATGATTCCTTTCATAGAAAATTTCTCCGAAATTTTAGTTCGAGTTTTTAGTTATAGTAGAACACTTTTACAGCGTTGCTGGTGTTCGAGTGGTCGCATTGCTTTAGTTCGAGTGTTCAGTTTGGAGTTCGAGCTCTTAAACTATCAACTCGAACTAATAACTCGAACTAGTAAGTAAAAGAGATCGCTTCGTAAATCTTACAATTTCTGCTGAAAGTGTTTGCGTGCCCAACTCAGAATAATCTTCGAAGCTTCTTTGGCCTCTTTGGCCCTAGCTTCATTGATTTCGGGCCAATCGCCCGGATAACGAGTGAGCGGCAGAAAACTGGAAAGAATGAATGCCGCTTGAGCCACCGTGTCGCTGGCCGATGGTTCCAACTGAAGTATCGTCAATAGTCGCGGCAGATCATGTGTCCGTGGAAAATCTTTCTCCTGAGAAATAAGGATCGCCTTAATCGCTTTTTCTGCGGCTTGGTGAAAATTCCATGTGGCTCCACGCGGATGCGAAGCGACTCCGTCGCAGCCATAAGCGAAGTCATCTTCAGCTTGAGCAAACCATTTGCCAGTTTCGAGATTATCCATCTCTTGAAAAAAGAAGTTTACCGGTTTTGCGTACTTCTCTGATGAAGGCGTTGCTTCCATCTTCCCAACTTTTCTTGGTAATTGGAACCAGGTCGATTGGCACAGGGCGCGGCCAGAGTGAACGCTGTGCATCGCGAGTCGCTTGCCATTGATCGCACTCATCCGGCAAAAGTAGCGCTAAATCATAATCGCTGTCCGAGCGGTTGCGTCCGGTTGCTCGAGAACCAAATAAATAAACTGCATCAGCCCCCGACGCCAACCCGGCTGTTTTAGCGAGAGAGCGAATCGACACGTTTTTCATAGTATGAAATCTCAACAGACTTGAAAGGTAGGTCAACGTAACTTTGCGGTCTAAAGGTAAGTTAATAGACTCATAAAGGCGTAAAGGAGTCAGAAGCGATGGGCCTTACGGCGATGCTGGATGGGGGGAAGCGTATGGCCGCCATGGAAAAATTCCTTAATTTTTAGTTTGAGTGTTCAGTTTGGAGTTCCAGCTCTCGAACTATAAACTAGAACTGTCGCGTAGCGACTTTCTCAAGCCATTGATCGCAGTCATCCGGCAAAAGTAGCACTAAATCATAATCGCTATGCACGCAGATGAGGTTTATGCTTTCTTTCATGGAAAAATTCTTTGAATTTTTAGTTCGCACTACTTCAGTGCTTTCAATGTTTTTCGAGGATCTTGTCTGCAGTCCATCACTCGATACACTCGAATCTCATTCGATTCTGTTTTGTAATAAACCGCATAAGGAAAGCGCCTCGAAAACATGCAGTGATAACCGCGTATTTTTCGATGGATGCCCGCATACAAAATCAAAGAGTCAATGTCAGAATAGAGGGTGTCTAAGAAATATCCTCCCAAGCCTACTTATTGACGCTCATAGAGCTTCTTTCCTTTCACTAAATCTCGGGAGGCTGCAGTTAGAATCCTCAGATTCATGCCTCACGAATCGCTTTTTTGGCTACTTCCCAATCCTGAAAATGTTCCCTGCCCTTTTGAATGCTTTTTTCTGTTTTTGCGAGTTCCTCAAGATGCCATTCAGGCAGTTCAATCGCCTCCTCTTCTTTTAGAAGATCGACCCAAATTTTTTCCATAATGCTGATTTTCTGCAGTTTAGGTAAACTGAGTATTTCTTTTTCAAGAGCGGTCATTTGGTAAAGTTAGCAGATTACGGCTCTGAATCAATTTCTTTTACGAACACTCATTAGGTGCCCAAGTCTGGAATGCTGAAGGGAGCCGGCGCCATCGGCGAGTATGATTCCTTTTATGGAAAAAATCAGAGATTTTTGATAGTTAATATTTGATGCTCAATGCTCGATTGGAAACCTACTTTCGAAGGTGCTTTGCAAAGCCACTTAACTGTTTAGAAATACTCACGCAAGATTCACAGCGCCTTTGTGCTGTGCATGTAGAAATAAATTCAAGTGCTTCGGCAACCCTATACATACTCCGAACCTCTGCACTTGAACCTTTCGCAATATCTAGAAATCGAGCAAATTCAGTTTTGGTAGTCCGGCCGCACCCCTCGGCAATATTATTAGATATGGATATGACCGCCCGCTTAATCTGATCGCAGAAGGAGAAGTCTTTTACTTGTGAGAAATCGGAGTAGACACCAACTGCCAACTGCCGAGCATCTTGCCACACCTCCATCTCCTCAAAATCTTTAAGTCCGTCACCCATCCAGTATCACCCATTCAGTATTGTTCACCATCACGAGCTTCGCTCGTCCCCAACCGCTCCAGCTCGGAGCCATCGCCCAGCAAGCGCTGGAAAGCCGGCTGATCTTCCGGTGTCGTGATAATCAGGATTTCGTTAATCCCTGCCAGCATAAGCACGGACAGCGGATAATAGATCATCGGCTTGTCATAGATCGGCATCAACTGTTTAGAAACAGCCAGTGTGATCGGGTGTAGTCGGGTGCCAGCACCGCCTGCAAGTATGATTCCTTTCATGGGTAATATTATTGGGAATTATTCAGAATAAAGCTACAGAGACACACCCTGCAGCCACTCTCTATTTGCAAAATACCACTCTGTTGTTTGATCCAGCCCTTCCTTTACACCAACCTGGGGCTTCCAGCCGAGCATCCGCTCCGCTTTTGAAATATCGGCCCAAGTCTCCTTTATGTCCGCTTTATGAAAGGGTTTATGGTCGTAGTTGGCTTTTTTGCCCAGCCCCTCTTCGATCCATTCTATGATCTGTTTTAGTGAGATCGGGTTATTGCCACCGCCGAGATTAAAGACTTCATACCCCACGGGCTTGAGTGCTGCAATTGTGCCACGAGCGATATCATCGACATAGGTGAAATCACGACTTTGACTGCCATCGCCAAACAGTTCGATTGGCACACCGGCATCGATCCAATTCGTGAAGCGGAAGATACACATATCCGGGCGCCCACAGGGACCAAAAACCGTAAAATAGCGCACCACCGACACATCCAGATCGTAGAGGTAACTGTAGCTGTAAGCCATCATCTCAGCCGCTTTCTTTGAAGCGGCATAAGGCGATATGGGCGAATTCACCGGCAAGGTCTCTGTGAAGGGCATCGGCTGGCCCGCGTAGAGGGAAGAAGTGGATGCCAATACAAGTTTCTTCACCCCCGTTGCTTTCATTCCGTCCATGAGGTGCAGAGTGCCCATGGCATTTGTCGTCATATAGACATCGGGATTTTCCATACTGTAGCGAACACCAGCACGGGCAGCTAGATTTAAGACTGCATCAAACTGATGCGCTTTGAACAAGTCGAGAACCGCCCCCTTATCTTCGATATCGAGTTGCAAGAAGCGAAAGTTGCCCGCCTCCCATACGCCAGACGGCTGTGTCGATTCACGAAACGACTTATCCAAATCTGCAACAATGCCAGCTGCCCCTCCCGATGCCTTCGCGAGTTCGAAAAGACGGTAGTATTTCAACCTGACGTCATAATAATCATTCAGATTGTCGACGCCGACAACTTCGTGCCCTTGTTCCAAAAGAAACTGGGCCGTGCGTGATGCGATAAATCCGGCAACGCCGGTTACGAGATATTTAGCCATGATATTGAGAGGTTGATCTTAAATTTACGCTCTATGCTCGAAAAAATTTCATCGGGCGTTTAGTAATACAATTTCGCGTATCCACCACAGGGCTGGCAAAGTCCGAAAAGTCGAACTCCCTATATTCGTCATGGTGGGTGGCCAGCAATATACAGTCATAGTCGTCATTTATCTCAACAGAGCGGCGACCCGCAAGATCTGCGTGCTCTCGACTTGTTTTGATCTCAGGCACATAAGGATCGTTGTAATCCACGATTGCACCCCGTTGCTCAAGTTTTTTCATGAGCACGTAACTGGGGGACTCGCGGTCGTCATCGACGTTCGGTTTGTATGCCATGCCGAGGAGGAGGATATCTGAACCCACCCGACGCAACTCGACTAGGCAGCAACTGGATAATAGTGTAAAGCAATCAATTGAGAAGTCTTAAGAGAAGCCGTGGCATAGACTCCAGAGTGGATTGTGCACCATTGCCAGCTCGAGTAAAACATTCAAGTATAAGAACTTTATCAAGTCTTCTGACATATTGGGATAGAATTGAAGGATGATTTTTTACAACCGCTGCACTAGATGTAGGGCGAATGGGAGCTCCAGCACTGGTTTACTGTGTTTGCGAAAAAAAACCTTTATTTCCGAATGGAGACCACCTCCAGGTTCGACACCCGTTCAAATTCACGCAGATTATTGGTCACCAAGGAACGTCCAAGCAGGCGACAGTGCCCAGCAATTAAGGTATCGTAAGGTCCGATGCCCTGCCCGACACTTTCGAGTTCGGCGCGAACACGCGCACTCTCAAATGCCGCTTCGACATCGAAATCGATCACTTCAATCGCAGACAGGAAATCACGGGTCTCTCTGATTGTCTTTTTGGAGCGGCATTTTTCTATGCCTACTGCCAATTCATATGCAGTCACGCTGGAAATTGCGTTCGCCTGACCGATTAAAAGATCGATCCATTCCTCATGCCCATTAATCAAAGCGATCGCGACATCAGAGTCTAAGAGATAGGTTCCCACTGTCTAAAGTTTTTTTGCCTCAGGCATACTTGCCGTGCGGTCAACCTTTAACGGTTCCTTTAACACGCCCTTCCCGCGACGTTCCTCCAGCCATCTATCGAATTTAGGCTCCTCCGTGGACAAAATGATTGATCGACCGCGACGGTCGAGATTGATCCGCTGCCCTGAATGCAAATTCAGGGCCTTGCGCATCTTGGCTGGAATCACGATCTGACCTTTGCTGGAAACAACTGTATGCATATCGTAAGAACGTCTTACTTTAAGGGTGAATTGTCAAGTCAACGCCTGAAAAAATCATTCGGACAACCGCCCGCCTTGCGGGTTAGAGATGGGGAGGAGGAGACGAGACATGTCATCGGCCTAGGCTACATGATACTTGGCTGGTTGGCCCTTTGGGCGATGAAGGATGACTGATAGCGTCACGCTTTATAATATTTAGCAGGACGTTTGCCTACACAATTTCGCGTATCCACGATTGGGGCAGTGAAGTTTGAAAAGTCATATTCACCATATTCGGCATGATGGGTGGCGACTAGGATACAATCGAAGTCGTCAGTGATCGCAACGGACTTCCTACCCGCAAATTCCGGATGTTCGCGGGTGAGCTTGATCTCGGGGACGTGCGGGTCGTTGTAGCTAACAATGGCGCCCTTGTCCTCAAGTTTCTTCATAAGGACGTAACTGGGGGACTCGCGGTCGTCATCGACGTTCGGTTTGTAAGCCATGCCGAGGAGGAGAATTTTGGAGCCCTTGATCGCCTTGCCGTCGTCATTGAGCGCGTCGGCAACGCGGGAAATCACATAGTCCGGCATGGCGGTATTGATCTCGCCTGCCAGTTCAATGAAACGGGTGTGTTGCTCGTATTCGCGGGCCTTCCAGGTCATGTAAAAGGGATCAATCGGAATGCAGTGTCCGCCGAGGCCGGGGCCGGGATAAAAGGGCATGTAGCCAAAGGGCTTGGTTGCCGCAGCGTCGACGACATCCCACACGTCGATATCCATCTTTTGAAAGACCACCTTCAGTTCATTGACCAATGCAATGTTAACAGAGCGGAAGATATTTTCAGTTAACTTTGTTGCTTCCGCCAAACGGCAAGAACTGACCGGATGCACTTTATCAAGCGCCTTGGAGTAGAGTTCTATACAACGCTTTAGACAGGCTTCGGTGTAACCGCCCATGACCTTCGGGATGGTTTTCACAGAGTGGTCCTTGCGACCCGGATCCTCGCGTTCCGGAGAAAAGGCCAAGTAGAAATCCTCTCCCGCCTTCAGGCCCGAACCCGCTTCGAGCACTTTGCGTAAATCCGTGTCGGTCGTGCCGGGGTACGTCGTCGACTCCAAAACGATGAGTTTTGGACGCGACTGTTCGAGTGGACTGCCTTTGGCAGTGTTCGAGTGGCTAGTTTCTGACTCGAACTCTGAACTCGAACTTTGCACACCTTGCTGCGCAAGGTAAGGCGCAATGGCCTCGCCTGATTTCAGCACGTAGGAAATGTCCGGTTCGCGGTATTTGTTCAACGGAGTGGGAACGCAGATGAGCACCGCATCGACTTCGCTCACCCGCGAAAAATCCGTCGAAGCCTCCAGTTTTCCACTGGCTTGTTGTGCCGCAATCTCTGCCGCATCAATATGCTTGATGTAGCTTTTGCCGGAATTGATGGCATCTACTTTAGCCGCATCGACATCCAGCCCCAATACCGAAACACCCGAATCCGCAAAGTGAAGACCCAGAGGTAACCCGACGTATCCCAGTCCAATTATTGCTATTTTTCCATGATGTTATTTGTAATGTTTCAAGTTTTACCCAGGCGCTCCAGTTGGTAGTCGCCGGAAAGGATATGCTGCCACCACTCTTGGTTTTCCAAATACCAGTGTACGGTTTTGCGAAAACCGGATTCGAAATCTTCTTTGGGTTCCCAGCCGAGTTCGTCGCGGATCTTGCGGGCGTCGATGGCGTAGCGCAGGTCGTGGCCGGGTCTGTCAGCTACAAAGCCGATTAGGCTTTCATAGCTGACAGGGTTTGAAGGTGTGAAAGTGGGAAGGTGGGAAGGTGGATGCTGTTGATCCAAAATCTTACAAATTAATTTAACCAAATTGAGGTTCGTCTGTTCGTTGTTGCCGCCGATGTTGTAGGTCTCTCCTACCCGACCCTTGGTTAGGACGGCGTAGAGGGCTTCGGCATGATCCCCCACGTAGAGCCAATCGCGGATATTTTCGCCCTTTCCGTAAACGGGAATGGGTTCCCCGCGCAGGCATTTGAGGATGACCACCGGGATGAGTTTTTCGGGAAATTGGTAGGGTCCGTAGTTGTTGGAGCAGTTCGTGACAAGCACCGGCAGACCGTAGGTGTCGGCCCAGGCACGGGCGAGATGGTCGGAAGCGGCTTTGGAGGCAGAGTACGGGGAGTGCGGATCGTAAGGAGTCGTTTCAGAAAACCCAAGAGCATCGGGCGCAAGGGAGCCGTAGACTTCATCAGTCGAAACGTGCAGAAATCGGAAGGATTTCTGGGTGGGAAGGTGGGAAGGTTTGACAGTGGGAAGGTCACCGGACTCTGATTGAACATTTCCACCTTCACACGTTCTCACTTTTTCACTTTCTGGCTCCGGCAGGCCACGCCAATATTGCAGACTCGCTTGAAGCAGATTGTAGGTGCCGACGATGTTGGTTTGAATGAACTCGCCGGGGCCATCGATGGAACGGTCCACATGGCTCTCGGCAGCGAGGTGCATGACCGCGTCGGGTTGGTAGTGATCAAAAATCTCGACGAGCGATTTTTGATCACGGTGTGAAGGTGGTGTCTCAGGCGTATCAATCGGGGCGGCGAGGTCTCCGTATTCGAAGTGGTAGTTGGGGTCGTCCGCGAGATCGGCAAGGGATTCGGGGTTGCCCGCGTAAGTGAGCTTGTCGAGATTTATGACGGTAGCGCCCTTCTCTTTGATGAGCAGTCGTACGAGATTGGAACCGATAAATCCGGCTCCTCCGGTTACGAGAATTTTCATGGCTTAATTTTTAATTGGACGCGGGCGGGTGCTCGGTGCCTTAGAGCAGCCTGCCTCGAAGCGTTTTGTGAGTTCCAGAGCCTGCGCGTTCCACTCGAGTTTTTGGCGGAAGCTCAAACGGGCATCCTGTATCCGGCGGCTCTTTTCCGCGCCCGCCCAGGTGACACTGTCCCAATTTTTTGAATCAGCGTTCTTCACGGCGGTTACTTACACCCCAAAACCCTCGGGATTCGCCTGATGCCATTTCCAGGCGGTGGCGATAATATCTTCGATTTTGGAGTATTGAATTTCCCAGCCGAGTTCTTGCTGTGCCTTGGTGGAATCGGCGTAAAGCGCGGGGGGGTCGCCGGCGCGGCGTTCGGATTCCACTACGGGAACTTTCAAGCCGGTGACTGTTTCGACCGCCGTGATAATTTCGCGGACGGAGTTGGGGGTGCCGGTGCCGAGGTTGTAGAAATAGGCGGCGCCGGGTTCGTTGAGTTTATCAAAGACCGCAATGTGGGCACGGGAAAGGTCGTCCACATGCACGTAGTCACGCAGGCAGGTGCCATCGGGGGTCGGATAATCGGTGCCGAAGATTTGGATGTTTTCGCGACGTCCGGTGGCGGCGTCGATCACGAGGGGGATGAGATGGGTCTCGGGGTTGTGGTCTTCGCCGATCGAGCCGTCCTCCGCCGCTCCGGCGGCATTGAAATAGCGGAAGGCCGCGAAGCTGAGTCCGTAGGCGTGCGCGAATGCCTTGAGGCAGTTCTCGACGTCGAGCTTGGTTTGCCCGTAGGGGTTGATGGGTGCCTGCGGGAGGGTCTCCACCATGGGCAGGGTCTCAGGCTCGCCGTAAGTCGCGCAGGTAGAGGAAAAGACGAATTTGGAAACGCCGTTATCGAGCATGGTCTCGAGAAGGCGGAGGGTCGCGACGAAGTTGTTCTCGTAGTACTTGCGGGGTTCGGTGACCGATTCGCCCACGTAGGCGAAGGCTGCGAAATGCATGACCAACTCGATTTGTTCCTTGCGGAGAATTTCGCCAACCGCTTCGGAATCGCCAAGATCGCTATCATAGAAGGGAATGGATGGATGCACGGCGGCTCGATGCCCGAAGACCAGGTTGTCGAGTACCACGGGTTCGTGACCCGCAGCCTGCAATTGACGCACGCAATGGCTACCAATGTAGCCGGCTCCTCCTACGACGAGAACTTTCATATTGAATCGATGCTTTGTGTTTAAGGTGTTACGCAATTAATGCCTGGGAAATAACTCCGGAAGCGTTTTGTGTCCCGTGTAATGAGTTTCATTTTTTCGCTTACAGCGTGGGCTCCAATAAAGAAATCAGGGAGCGGCGAGGATCTGTCGCCGCCTTGCCGACGGTATTTTAGAAAGGCTTTACCTGCAAGAAAGGCAGCACGGTAGGGCAACTGCAGTCGCATGATTTCCAGAGGTTCGAGAACGGCATCCAGTTTGGCGGCATCTGAAAAAGCAATAGAAATTTCTGCGTAGATGACCGGATTGATGGCAAGCGCATCATACCGAGCGGCTTCAAGTAAGGCGTTTTCTGACCATTCGGCCCAGTTGGGGTCATTCGTAAAAAGATCAATCAGAACATTGGAATCTACCAGAACCATTTAGCCTCGGGTCAATTCCATCACCGCTTCGGTTGTCAATTCGGCATCGGCGCATCCCCGCGCTTTCGCAATGCCCCGACGGAGGCGACCCGCCCGCCCCTTATTTTCAGTGCGCAGTAGCAAACCTTCAGGAACCGCCTCAAAAACGATTTCGGTATCACGAGTCATTCCAAAACGCTTGCGCAGGTCTTGCGGTATCGTCACCTGCCCTTTTTGGTTCATTTTCATGGTATTACTTTTTGATAAATGTAATACTCTGTCAAGTGCTACAGCCTAGGCAATCTGCTCCTTGAAATACGCGACGGTCTTTTTAAGGCCCTCCTCAAGGGGAACAGTGGGCTCCCAGCCGAGAATTTCCTTTGCCTGAGTAATATCGGGCTGGCGTTGCTTGGGGTCGTCCTGCGGCATGGGCTCATAGATGATTTTTGAGCTACTGCCGGTTATTTGAAGGACTGTTTCAGCGAGTTCGAGGATGGTGAATTCAATGGGGTTGCCAATGTTCATGGGGCCCACGACCTGATCCTGATTCATGAGGCGAACAAAACCCTCGATGAGGTCATCGACGTAACAGAAGGAGCGGGTCTGCTGGCCTTCGCCGTAAACCGTAAGGTCTTTTCCTTGGAGCGCCTGTACAATAAAATTGGAAACCACGCGACCGTCATCCGCCAGCATGCGCGGCCCGTAGGTATTGAAGATGCGCACCACCCGGATATCGACGCCGTTCTGGCGATAGTAGTCAAAGAAAAGGGTCTCGGCGCAGCGTTTGCCCTCGTCGTAACAGGAGCGGATCCCGATCGGGTTGACGTTGCCCCAATAGGCTTCGGGCTGAGGGTGGACCGAGGGATCGCCGTAGACCTCGGAGGTCGAGGCTTGGAAAACGCGGGCATTCACCCGCTTGGCGAGACCGAGGCAGTTGATCGCGCCCATGACGGAGGTCTTGGTCGTCTTGATTGGATTGAATTGGTAATGAACCGGAGAGGCGGGACAGGCTAGATTGTAAATCTGGTCGACTTCCAGCTTAAAGGGATCCACGACATCGTGCCGCATCAGCTCGAAGTAGGGATTGTCCAGCAAATGGGCGACGTTCACCTTTCGCCCCGTAAAGAAATTGTCCATGCAGACAACCTCGTGGCCTTCATGGAGGAGGCGTTCGCATAAATGACTGCCAAGAAATCCGGCACCACCGGTGATAAGAATACGCATGATTTTAATTTATTGGGATTAGCGTAAGGATTTCGACAGTGAAAGCTGTCCGATCTTTTTAATTCCGGGGTCTTGGGTTTTGAGACGCTGCCGCCCTTGGTCCTGAGGACCGGAGCGCGTGTTTTGTTCCTGTGAGAGCAAGTGTCATCTCGATTGAACAGCCTTCAGTAAGCGCATGGCTCCACTTTGTTCAAGAAAAAATGAACAAATTGACAGAGCGTTCAATCCCTCATGATTAGCCGCCATCCAAGAGCGATTGCCCATACCAGCGATGAAACGCCGCTACCCCATCTGAAAATTTCGTTTTGGGGTCATATCCCAGTAAATCACGGGCTTTGCTGATGTCGGCCCATGTTTGCGGAACATCACCGGGTTGTTCGGGCTGTCGGTCAATGCAGGCCTGTTTTCCAACGACGGTCTCAATGGTGGCGATCATCTCAGCTAGCGTAATGGTTTGGTCATTACCTAGATTGATAACTTCATAATCAGAGTTACGGTAATTCAAAGCAGCCAAAATACCCCCAACCGTATCCCCCACATAGGTGTAGTCCCGGCGCGTAGAGCCATCACCAAAAACAGGAATGGGCTCCCCCGCCTCAATCCGGCGCACAAATTTATTGATCGCCAGATCCGGGCGCTGACGTGGTCCGTACACCGTAAAAAACCGCAGTGCGAGGAAGCGGATCCCGAAAAGTTTACTATAAACATGACCCATCAACTCGCCACTCACCTTCGTGCTCGCATAAGGACTGATCGGTTGCAGCACCGCATCGTCCTCGCGCCAGGGAACCCGGGGATTGACGCCATAGACCGAAGATGATGATGCAAATATAAATTGTTGGATTGCTTCCTCGCGGGCAAATTCGAGGAGGTTTTGGGTAGCGATTACGTTGGCTTGTTGATAACCAACCGGATCCTGAATGGACGGGCGTACCCCCGCTTTGGCGGCTAAATGTATAATGGCATCCGCCTTACTTGCTCCCAGCTGAAATTTAATTTTTTGGAAGGTTGTTGGATCCGACAAATCCCCCTCAATTAATTCAAAAGGGGCATTACAAGATTCGGCTTGCCGTGCGATCGCATCGAGATTTGTGCTCTTGAGCGCGCGCGCATAGAACGGATCCAAATTATCCACACCCACAACAGAATGCCCGTCCGCCAGGAGGCGCTCACAAGTGTGTGAACCGATAAAACCTGCGCAGCCAGTAAGAATAATATTCATACATCGCCAATTAGTGGGCAGGATTGATTCAGAGCAATGTCTAATTTCTATGAAACAAGAAATTGAAGACCTATAAGCACCTAATACGTAGGCCGGTAAAGGTTGCGTGCACGCTGAACCCGGTAGTTCTCAGGCCTGGAAGCCTCCGCTTCAAAGGTAAGTTTACTGCCATACAACGCTCGCCATCGAGCCGAAGCTTTACTCCATGCTTCTTGTGCAATATCAGAGAGTAAATCAAATTGCGCCTGCGAAAAATTATCCTTTTCCCCGAACAAAATAAGGGAGTTTTCTTCGTCCGTACCCAAATCTATTTTTGCCACCCACAACACTGCCTCATTGTCGTAAGGGGTTCCGGGAATAAAAAATGACCGCGACTCGTTGTTCACGGTCATTTCGGCACGGCAAAACCCGAGCTTTTTAAGAAAGAAGTGGTAGTCCGACCAAACGCTCTGACCAGTATCCACACGCTCGATCTCGAGGATGAACCAGTTCTGCAAACTGATGGCATTGCGTGTCTCCTGACGACTTTGCAAGGAATGCCCAATCGCAGAACGTAGATCCGCCACCGAAATTTTCTGGCCCCGCAACACTAATAATAAGAGCGCAAAGGCAAAGCCTAAGAAGAGCGGCAGGTACCGCCCCTGCCAAGTGAACATCAGAATGCCGCCGAAAAATGCCAGTAGAGAGAACCCATAAAGAACCAGCACCGTGCCTCGGCGCGAGAGCCCCGCTTGTACCATGCGATGGTGGATGTGCCCGCGATCCGGACGGAATAAGGGCAATCCCTGCACCGCACGCCGCAGAACCGCGAAACCAACATCCAAAATCGGCAGCGCCAGCGCCAGCGTCGGCGCCAGTAAAGCCGCCAGCACCGTTCCTTTTTCGGCATTCATCAGGGAAAGTGCCGCAATAACATACCCAATCAAATACGCACCTGAATCCCCCATATAGACCTTGGCAGGCGGAAAGTTGTGGAACAGAAAACCAAGCAGGGCTCCGGTCATACCCAAAGCAAGGATGCCTGAGATCAGGGTGCCCTTCTGGAAACTCAGATACACCAAAAGGAGCATGAGCATTAAACCAATTCCGCCCGCCAAGCCATCCAGACCGTCGATCAGGTTCATGATATTCATAATCGCCACAAACCAGAAAACGGTTACGAATAAACCCAAGTAACCCAAGTCTAGCTGGGATTCTGTGAAAGGAATGCGAACCACCTCAATCGATAAGCCGCAGTAGTAGGCAAGTGCTGCCAGTATAATCTGGGCCGCAAACTTTGTTTTTGCACTGAGCGGCCTAAAATCATCGATGAACCCCAGCAAGAATGCGCCCACCGCCCCCGCCGCTACGGCGTAATTGATGAGTGAAGTATTGTCGCGATAATCCAGAAAAATGAAGCAGAGGAGGTACACCAGCCCGAAAGCCGTCACAATACCAACTCCCCCAATTCGTGGAATCGTACCGCTGTGTGTGTGGTGGTGTTGGGTTTCGCGAGCTTCACTCTCTTTAAAACGCGCAGCAAGGAGCAGGTGTGTCACAAGCCATGATACAAAGCACCCCAACAAAATGAAAAATACGAGAGATAAACCCATAGATTACTTTATTTTCTTTCTTCAGATTGCTTCACTGTAATCAAAAAGCAAGGTCAACCATCTGCTCATAGATCATCGAGTGAAGGTGCGTAAAGAGCAGTCCGATCAGATTATTTTTTGCGACGACTCACCTCTGTCATCCAGGAGTTTGTGACCGCCAAGTACGGTCATGACCAAGGGCAGTAATTTCTGCCCCCTTTGCTGCCAGGAGAGCAGGGTTTGAAATCGTTGCTCGGCATGCTTCCGTTTGGCGATATCCACTTCGTCCTGAATCAAAGACTCCACCTCTTTAAGGCGTGCACTACCTGATTCAAGATGCGGCCCGAGCTGGTCACGGACAAAGCCCTGAACGAGTTGAAGCATGGAAAGTTCCGCAATATAGTGATCTTTTCGACTACCCGCAATGTAGTGCACCTTAACCGCACCCAGTTGACGTAAAACCTTCAAGCCCTGACTGACCGATCCGCGACTGATTTGCAGACGTTCCACCAGAACATCAAAGGTCAATGGTCTATCTGCACAAAAAAGACTGCCATAAATTTCACCCACCGAACGCGGCAAACCCACCAGATTCGCGCCACGCACAAATAACTCAACCACACCCGCCTCCCAAGCGGGCATTGCAGTAATATCTGGTTTAGGCTCCGACATTTTAATTTTTCACTCCTTTAGAATGATCTTTTGTTTAATCCGTTCAAGAATAGTTGAAACCTAAACAAGCAAGCAATCCCGGATTGTCGCCAGCGTTTGGCGCTAAGCTTTATTCGAAAAAGGGCTTCAGCACCAAAATCCAGCCAACTACGAGACCAAAAAGCACCCCCAAGCCGCCAACCCAATAAAGGATGCGATTAAAATCACGCATCGGTATCGCGTTATTAACATTAAACAAAGAACGGCAAATGAAGCTTCTCATTTCGCGTTTAGCCTCTTCAGAAGACAACAGTAGATAGCAGCCCAAAACGATTGGCAGCACGCTGAACGACAGCTTGAGAATCAAAGTAGCAAAGGATAGGTTTAGGAGTTCCATTTTTCATTACCTAACAACCCTTTTATTAAAATATGCAAGCTATAAAACCCCCGCTTTCCGGCATTGCTGTCGTACTTCTAAACCTAGATTTCACCTTGTGAGTGCCGCTTGTTCCAATCGATACAGTCTGCATAACGCACCCCGGTACCGCCAAAGATATCCAAAGCACTCCCAATACACAAATCCACCGCACCCCCACTCAATTGCTCCACTAAATCCAAGTCTCTCAAACTCTGTGCTCCCCCGGCATAGGTTACCGGTTGCGTTGCGTGCGCCCCCAAAAAGCGCACTAAAGCCGCATCGATCCCGCCACACTTGCCCTCCACGTCGGCGGCATGCACTAAAAATTCCGAGCAGTATCCAGCCAATTCCCCCAAAACCCGCACCTCAATCTTGAGATCCGTCACCATCTGCCAGCGGTTCATCGCAACGACCCAATTTCCCTCTGCCCCGCGGCAACTCAAATCCACCACCAAACGCTCCCGCCCAACCTCGCGCCTAAGCGCCTCCAATCTTGCAATCTCAAAAACCCCCTCCGCATTAAACAACCCACTCGTTACAATCACATGACTCGCCCCTGCTGAAAGCCATTCCGCCGCATTCTCACGTGTAATCCCACCGCCAATTTGCAATCCCCCGGGATATTGCCCCAAAGCGGCCCTTGCCGCTTCCTTATTACCTAAGCCCAATTGGATGACGTGCCCCCCACGCAACCCATCCGCCGCGTAACGAGCCGCGTAGCTCGCCGATGAAGCATCACTGACGAAATTTGTCTCCAGACCCGCACCATTATCCCGTAAACTTCCGCCTACAATCTGCTTCACCTTACCCTCGTGCAGGTCGATACAAGGTCTGAATTGTGTCATAAATTGCCCATTTAACTTACAGTAAGCGCAACGCGCTGAATCATGATTCCATAAAAACACGCCCCGCTACACCACTGGCAATCCTTTTCCATTTTATTAGCAGCATTGCAATCAAAGTCACTGGAACAGAGCCGTGAGCATAAAAACTGTATATAAGCTTGTCACATGGGAACAATTATACATATTTACTTACGTATAACGGCATAATTGTATTTTTTCACATCCCAGTTTTCTGGTTCGCCTTAACTCAAACTTACTCTCTATGAAAAATTTCAAACTGAAAAGCTCTCTAATTAAATTTACTCTAGCTTTGGTCATCGCTGTTGTGCCGGCACAGTCCATCGTCGCGGAAGACATGGATCCGGTGCTTGTTTCGCAAGTCTCTAATGGCGATGTCGAAGCAGCAAAAAAATTACTTTTGACTGCAGGTATCAACGTTGAAGATGAGGCAAGTGTCAGCAACGTAACCCAACAAATTCTGCAATTGGTATTAATGTCTAGCGAAAGTGTGACGATTCAATCCACTATTGAAACTGCGGTAGCCTCCATGACACGAGCTGTCTTTGAACTCGCCACCGAGGCTAAATTGAGCCCGGAAGAAACTACTACCGCAGTTGAGGCAACTGCGCAGGGCGCAGTCACTGCAGTTGTAAAAGCACCAGCCGTATCGGAAGCAAATCTCTCCGCTGCCGTAGCAGCTTCTTCCAAGGGTGCGACTTCCGGCGCAATGCTTGCGGCGAGTGCAGCTCAGCAAGATTCCACAGTTTCTACCGTATCGGTTGCAGAGGCCGCTAAAGCCGCCACCGAAGGCTCCATGGTTGCCCTATCGGCATTGGTCGAAGACGACAAACCCCTATCTGTGGTTGTTGACGCCGTACAGGCAGCAGCAGTAGGTGCATCTCAAGCGGCAGTGGCAACCGCAGTTGCTGTTAACGCGGATCCCGCCACGATCGTGACTGCAGTTGCTGCCAGTGTTGAAACAGGTGCTGATAGTATTTCTGATGATAACGGCATCAATGTTGTTTTAAACGAGGCGGTGAGTTCCGGCGTCCAACAAGGTACCTTGGCTGGTGCGAATGAGGCTGGCATCACTGGCGAAGCCGCCAATGACCTTGCTGGAGAAGCACAAGCGGCTGCCGATGATGCCGCTTCTAATGACAGCGACAGCGGAGATAGCGATGTTCCGGATCCGGTCATCTCGGACCCAGAAGATGATAGCGAAGTTGAAGCAAGTCCCTCAACTGGCGCTTAACAGCTAAGACTGTTGGACCGCTAATTTTTTACCAACAACAAGCTAGAAACCCTGAAACTTGATTTCAGGGTTTTTTTGTACCCGCTTTCATGATTCAAACCCGAGGACAAGGGTATTTCGGCGATTCCCTTCCTATTAGGTTTCCCCGCTGTGCTAAAACCACTCTGTGTTGGGCAATCCGGCAGAGCCGAAAATAAGTACCTATTGGCGGTCGCCAGCAAGGCTGGTCTCAGTGCAGCACAAAGAGTGATTAACTGCGAATCACGCGGATCGTACAAATAAGAAAATAGCCCGCAAAGAAAGGCAAAGCGGCTTTAGCAGGTTCGAGAAGCCAGAATAGATTTGTTCAGACAGAGCAACAAACACACCCCCCCTACTCCTACTCCTACTCCTACTCCTAATCTTAATCTTAATCTTACTCTTAATCTTAATCTTACTCTTACTCTTAATCTTACCCCTAATCCCATCAAACATGGTACAGGTTCAAGACATGAGTAACAAAGCAGGTTCAGGACATTGGTAAAACTTAGGTTCAAAAAAGGTGATGCCAAGGAAAGAAACGAATCGATAGATGAACATATAAAGTTTACCTTAAAGCGCCTGCAGTGGCACACCAAGTCACTACGCCATACTGAAGCAATCCTGTTGGCTTTAATTCGCATCCTTACTCCGATGCACCCCTCAAGCTTCAGGCAACCCAAGCAATCCTGCCGTATCAATTTAAACAAAGGTTTATACGCCTATTTAAGTCTATTTTAAATTAATTTTATACGAAATTAAGCCCATTTAAGTGTTGCATATTCTCTTTTTGTAAATTTAGATGCTTTTATAACTAGGTAATTCAACCAAGCAATAAATCATGAAAATATCAATTGTTCTCGTTTTTTCGGGGATCCTCGCAATGTTCGCTCAGGCAGTTCAAGCGATGCCCCTTGCCAATGCGAAGATTCTTAATCTAGGTGGTACTGTCACAGTTCATCAGGGCGAGGACATCGCCTCTGCAACGGCGCTGAAAGTAGGTGACATCATCAAACAAGGCGACGTTGTCAGTACCGGCTCCCAAAGCACTGTCAAATTTGCCCTCTCAAACGGCTCGGTCATTGATCTCGACCCCAATTCGCAAGTAAAGGTCGAAGTTCTGCAGCAAAAACCTTTTATGGGGCAAAAAACCTACCAGAACTTGGACCGCGACCCGAGTCAATCCATCACGCTCTTGAATATAAATTACGGTTCTCTCTTAGGTAATGTTAAGAAGCTTACTAAAACATCCAAATTCAACGTCAAAACACCCCTCGGGGTCGCCGTCGTGAAAGGCACTCGCTTCCGTGTCGGCTTCAGCTACGACACCATCTCAAATTACTTCCGCTTTGTAACCAATAACATCGATGGTATTGTCGATGTGGTTACCGTACCCGAAGTAGATGACATTGATTATGGCATGCAAAGTAGTGCCGAAGTAGAACTCTCAACGGCAGATTACGTAGCGATGAAGGTGATTGCGGTTCCCCCCGCCCACGTAATCTCCGTTGTCCTTTCGTCGAATGACCCGAAGTCCGATGAATATATCGACTTTGATAAGAACCTCGCCCCAGGGAGTAACTTCGTGATTATGACCCCAGCACCGCCTACTACCACAAACCCGGATGACAGCGAGATAGCAAGCCCTGCTTCTCAAAATTAAGCATCCCCACTAAAATTCCCAAAACCCCGGAGCGGTTCGCCGCCCGGGGTTTTTCTTATCTAATTCTAAAGACTATCCAGAATCTGCCGCGTCTCATCGCGCTGCGCACAGGTCTCCGCCAATTGTTTGCGTGCCCCAGCAACAACCTGCTCCGGCGCGCTTTCGACAAACTTCGGGTTCTTCAATTTGTTTTCCCCAAGGGCGACCAGTTTATCCAGCCGCGCCAATTCTTTCTCAAGACGGGCTTTTTCGGCTGCCACATCAATACTGCTGCTTAAGTCCAGATAAAGGCTCCCAAGCGGCGTTACTGCAGCGGGCAAACCCTCGGGGCTCTTGTCCCCCAAACTTTCCAAGCTTCCGAGACCCGCAAGCGAAGCGATTAAACCAGCATTATCAGCGATGACCGCCGCCGCCGAACCCTCCGCTCCGAAAAAGACCGAGACATCCCGCTTACTTGCAAGGTTGTATTTCGCCTTCAGCGCCCTCGCCTCTGAAATTAAACCCTGAAGCTGCGCAACCCGCTCCGTCGCACCGCGATCAATCGAAATCGCCGCCATAAGGGTACCGGCATCGGGGATAGGGCTCTCGTGAATGAACGGCGCTGCGCCGGCATAACCCAAGCCTGACCACAACTCCTCCGTGATGTGCGGCATCACCGGGTGCGCCAACTGCAAGACCTGTCGCAAGACCAAATCCTGAATCGCCAGACAATTGTGCTGCACTCCAGCGTCGCCCTTGAGCTTGCCCTTAGACGCCTCGACATACCAGTCACAGAAGTCACTCCAGAAAAAGGCGTACAGCTTGTGCGTATAGGGTGCCAAGTCATATTCCGTAAAACACCCTTCCACCTCAGTCGTAACCGCTCCCAAGCGTGCCAAAATCCAGTGGTCATAATCATCAAAAAGTTCCACCTGAATCCGTGAAAGAATCTGCTCCAAACTGGTGTTGTCCGACATCGGTCCTGACATCTGGCGAAAGCGTGCGGCATTCCATAATTTATTGCAGAAATTCCGTCCGATTTGGATCCGTTCCTCCGAGAACAAAATGTCCGACCCCGTCGGCGCGATATTGCAAATCCCGAAACGGAGACCGTCTGCCCCGAATTTTTCAATTAAATCCAAAGGATCCGGCGAATTGCCCAAGGACTTGGACATCTTGCGACCCTTTTCATCGCGAATCAGGCCGTGAATGAAAATGTTCTTAAAGGGAATACGGGCTGCGATTTCATCATCGCTCAATTCCGCCTTATCCTCCCCGTAAAGCTCAAGGCCCGCCATAATCATACGCGCCACCCAGAAGAAAATAATATCAAAACCGGTCACCAAGGTGGAAGTGGGGTACCAATGCGCCAATTCTTTTTGCGCGGCGGCGTCCGGTTCCGGCCAACCTAAATTCGCCATTGGCCAAAGATAAGACGAAGCCCAGGTATCCAGCACATCCTCTTCCTGTTCCCAATTCTCGGGATCCGACGGCCCCGCGACCGAGACATGCACCTGCGCAGGATCGCTAAAATCCAAGTCCGTGCGCGGAATCCCCTTCTTGTACCAAACCGGAATGCGATGCCCCCACCACAACTGGCGACTGATGCACCAATCCTGAATCCCGTTGAGCCAATGCAAGTAGGTCTTCTTCCAGCGATCCGGATGAAATTTTATAATGCCGGCTTCCACTGCCCGCTTCGCCGCATCCACTTTGGGATATTTCAAAAACCATTGCTCCGAAAGCCTCGGCTCAATCGGTACATCCCCGCGTTCCGAGAACCCCACCACGTTTTCATACGGCTCGCGCTCGATTAAAAGCCCCATCGCCTCCAGCTTGTCCGCTGCCACTTTTCGTGCGGCAAAACGCTCCATCCCCGTAAATTCCTCGCCTGCCAAGGCATTCATACAACCATCATGGTCGATCACCTCGATCACCTCCAGATCGTGACGCTGCCCAATCTCAAAGTCGTTCTTGTCGTGCGCCGGCGTCACCTTCAGGCAACCCGTCCCAAATTCGCGATCCACATAGGCATCTCCAATGATTGGAATCGCGGCGCGCGGGAAAGGTCGCCAAACCGTCTTCCCAATCAAATGCTTATACCGTTCGTCCTCCGGGTGTACCGCTACCGCCGTATCGCCCATCAAGGTCTCCGGTCGCGTCGTCGAGATTTCCAGATGGGTGCGCTCCCCGTCCGCTTCCACCAATTCGTAGCGCATCTTGTAGAAAAAGCCCTGTTGCGGCTTCATGTTGACCTCTTCGTCCGAAATAGCGGTGTGCGTCGCCGGGCACCAGTTGACCATGCGTTTGCCCCGATAAACATAACCGCGATCATACAAGCGCACAAACGCTTCCAGCACCGCGTTTGAATAGTGTTCATCCAGCGTGAAACTGGTTCGATCCCAATCACAGGAAGCCCCCAGCTTTTGTAACTGTTTCAAGATCACCCCACCCGATTCTTCGCGGAAGGCCCAAACTTTTTCCAAGAAAGCCTCGCGCCCGAGGTCATATTTGCTCTCCCCAGTGTCCTCGCGCAATTGACGCTCCACCTTCGTTTGCGTCGCAATACCCGCGTGGTCCGTCCCCGGTTGCCAGAGTACCGACTTTCCCTCCAGACGTGCCCGCCTGACAAAAATATCCTGCAAGGTGTTGTCCAGCACGTGCCCCATATGCAGCATCCCGGTCACATTGGGCGGTGGAATCATGATTGCGTAAGGTTCACGCTCCGCTTGGACGGACGCTTTAAAGCAACCGGACTCCAACCATTTGGAGTACCAGCGGGCTTCCACCTCTTGAGGCTCATAAGCTTTTGCGATTTCAGACATCTCGGCTATGCATAGAGGCACAGCGCATCATGGCAAGCCATTCATCGCTTTGCGGGTAATGAATGCCCCACTTTTACGATACTATACTATGACAACTACTCTAGAAGGAAAATTAATCATCATTGGCGGAATAACCGGGGGCATCGGTTCCAAACTCGCCGCGCGCCTCCAAGCGGCAGGTGCCACCGTGACCGGATTCTCCCGCAGCGGCGGAACCGGAGACTTCGGTGAAGTTGCAGCATGCGACGCCACCGATCCCGCGCAACTCGACGCCTACTTCGATTCAATCATTGCCACACACGGTAAAATCGATGCCTACGCACATGCTCTGGGTTCCATCTACTTAAAGCCCGCGCACCTGACCCCGCCAGAAGACTGGAACGCCACCCTCTTGCAGAATTTGGGTTCCGCCTTCTACGCCCTCCGTGCCTGCGCGAAACGGATGCAGGGCAACAGTTATGGTAACCTCCTCTTCTTTAGCTCGGCCGCCGCTCAAGTGGGCATCGCCAACCACGAAGCCATCGCCGCCGCCAAGGGAGGAATCGAAGCAATGGTTCGCTCCGCCGCCGCAACCTATGCCAGCCGCGGACTCCGTATTAACGCAATCGCCCCCTCCCTTACTGACACTCCCCTCGCCCAACCACTCCTTGCCAGCGAGCAAGCCCGCCAAATGTCCGAAAAAATGCATCCTCTGGGCAGTATCGGGAATCCCGACGAAATCGCCAGCTTGGCGGCTTGGCTCCTCAGCGACGAAGCCAAAATGGTAACCGGACAAACCTTTGTCAGCGACGGCGGCCTCTCCGCCATCCTGCCAAAACCGCGCTAAGATGAGGTAATTCTCCCGCAGCCGGTGCCTTGGGTTTGCCGGACCACCCGGCAGACAGTTCAGGTATTTACTTGTCATTGTGCGGAAATCCGCAAATTTAAGACCTTTCCAACCTATGCCAGCCGCCAAGAAAAAATCTACCACTAAAGGAAGCACTGCCGAAAATTTTCTGCAGGCGCCGATCAACGCCAACCTTTCCAGCGAGGAGAAATGCGACCTCTACCGCACCATTCTGGGGATTCGCCGCTTTGAGGAACGCTCCCTCCAGGCTTACAATCAGGGAAAAATAGGCGGCTTTCTTCACCTCTACATTGGGCAGGAAGCCGTTGCCGCGGGCGTCGTTTCCCTCATGGAGGAAAACGACCACATCATCACCGCCTATCGCGACCACGGTCATGCCCTCGCCGTCGGAATGTCGATGAACGAATGCATGGCTGAAATGTTTGGCAAGCACACCGGTTGTTCCAAGGGCAAGGGTGGTTCAATGCACTTCTTTGCGCCTGAAAAAAATTATTGGGGCGGCCACGGGATCGTTGCGGGCCAGACCCCACTCGGCGCCGGACTCGCCTTTGCGCTCAAGTATAAAGGACTCAAAGGTTGCTGTGTCTGTTTCCTGGGGGATGGCGCCGTCAATCAGGGTTCCTTTATGGAAACCCTCAACCTCGTCTCGCTCTGGGGCATCCCGGTTGTCTTTGTCATCGAGAACAACGGCTACTCCATGGGTACCAGCCTCGCCCGTTCTTCCGCCGAAGAAAACCTCGCACACCGCGCCGACGGTTTTGACATCGAATGGGACGTCTGCGAAGGCCACGATGTTTTTGAAGTCCGCGAATACGCCAACCGCGCCATGACCCGCGCCCGCGAGGAAATGAAACCCTTCCTCCTCGAAATTCGCACCTACCGTTACCGCGGACACTCCGTCGCAGACGCCAACCACGAGAAATACCGCACCAAAGAGGAAATCGAGGAATACAAGAAAAATAAGGACCCCATCAACGTCCTTAAGGCACAACTCCTTGCCGACGGTAGCCTCACAGAAGAAGAAGCTGGAAAAATCAACCTGGAGGTTAAAAGCGAGGCCGATGCCGCCGCTAAATTCGCGGAACAAAGCCCCGTTGCCCCCCGCTCCGAAATTCAGACCGATGTCTATTGGGAGGTCGACAACGACACCTCCAATTCCCTCAAAGGCACCTACTTCTTTAACGACTAGCTTTAAACCTTTTCCGATATGCCACTCATCACTTACCGCGAAGCCATCAAGCAAGCACTCGCCGAGGAAATCGAACACGACGAAAACGTCTGCATTATGGGCGAAGAGGTCGCGCAGTATAACGGCGCCTACAAAGTCACCGAAGGCCTCTGGGAGAAATACGGCGACAAGCGCGTCATCGACACTCCTATTTCCGAGGCTGCCTTTTCCGGTCTCGCAATTGGAGCCTCCTGTCTTGGCATCCGCCCCGTCGTGGAAATGATGTTCATGTCTTTCAGTTACGTTGCGATTGACCAGCTCTTTAATAACGCCTCTTTCTGCCGTTACATGTCCGGCGGGCTCATGAACGTTCCCATTGTGGTTCGTGGTCCGGCAAACGGCGGCACCAATGTCGGCGCCACCCATTCCCACACCCCCGAGAACATGGTGGCAAACCACCCCGGGCTCAAGGTTGTCTGCCCCTCCAACGCCTACGACGTCAAGGGGCTTATGAAAACCGCTATCCGCGACAACGACCCGGTCTTCGTAATGGAAAACACTCTCCTTTACGGCGAAAAATGGGAAGTGCCCGAAGAGGAATACCTCATCGAACTCGGCGTCGCCAACATCCTCCGCGAAGGGAGCGACCTCACGATTGTTGCTCACGGACGCTGCGCCATGATCGCCCTTAAGGCCGCAGAAACGCTCCAAGCGCAACACGGCATCAATGTCGAACTCGTGGACCTCCGCTCTATCCGTCCCCTTGACGAGGAGACCATTCTCAATTCCGTCAAAAAGACCGGACGCGCCCTCCTCGTTGAGGAAAATAAACCCTTCTGCGGCGTCGACGCACAGATTTCCCACCTGATCCAGCTCAAGGCTTTCGACTACCTCGACGCCCCCGTTCACCGCGTCTCCGCCATCGATGCCCCGCAAATTTACGCCAAACCGCTGGAGGATTGGCAAATCCCCAACGAAGAACGCATCATTGAAGGGGCCCTCAAGTGCCTCGCTTAATTTAACTCTCTAAAAACAAGACAACCTAGACGACCCTAACAGCTATGGCCACCCTTATCGACATGCCCAAACTCAGCGATACCATGACCGTTGGTACGCTTGTCAAATGGTTGAAAAAAGAAGGCGACGCCGTTGCGAACGGTGACATGATCGCCGAGGTCGAAACCGACAAAGCTACGATGGAAGTCGAATGCTTTGAGGATGGGGTGCTGCTCAAACAATACTGCGGAGCCGGTGACGAAGTTCCGGTCGGTGGTGCGATCGCTGCAATCGGCGAAGCGGGCGAAGCAGCCCCCGAGGTCGCACCCGCCGAAGCCGCCACGGAAGCCCCCGCGCCCAAAGCAGAGGCCGCGCCTGAGCCCACTCCGGTTACGCCCACCCCCGCCGTAGTTGCCCCAGCACCGGTTTCGCCCGCACCCGCACCCGCACCGACCACACCGGGCGCAAAAATCAAAGCCTCCCCCCTCGCTAAAAAAATTGCCGCCGACAAAGGCCTCGACCTAGCCACGATTCAAGGATCCGGCCCCGGGGGACGCATCGTGAAAGCCGATGTCCTCAACGCCAAGCCCGGCAGCCGCAGCACCGCTCCAGCCGCACCGAGCCTTGAGGCCCTCAGCATCCCGGTCACCAATATGCGCAAGAGCATCGCCCGCGCACTGGTCGGTTCCAAAACCCAAGCGCCCCATTTCTATCTTCAAATTGAAGTCGATGGTGCACCACTCGCCGCTTTTCGCAAAGCACTCAATGCGAAATACGCCGACCTACCCGCCGAGCAGGGGGGCATGAAATTCTCGGTCAATGACCTCACCCTCAAAGCCGCCGCTGAAGCAATCCGCCAAGTGCCCGCCATGAACCGCTCCTGGGAAGGCGAAACCATCACGCAACACGGCAATGTCCACCTCGCCTTTGGAGTCGCAATCGACGACGGTCTCCTGACCCCCGTCATTCGCGAGGCCGAAAACAAGTCACTCCACCAAATCAGCGGTGAAGCCAAATCCCTTATTAAAAAAGCCCGCGATAAAAAACTCACCCCCGAGGAAATGAGCGGCTCGACCCTCACCGTTACCAATTTAGGGATGTTTGGCATCTCGGATTTCTATGGGATTATAAATCCCAACAATGCCGCAATTCTCAGCATTGGAGCCACCCTCAAGAAACCGGTGGTCAATGAGCATGACCAAATCGTCATAGGGCAAACAATGAAGGTTGGCCTTTCGGGGGATCACCGCACCATTGACGGCGCGGTCGGAGCACAATACCTACAGGCCCTCAAGGTGATCCTTGAAAATCCCGCCCTCATGCTGATTTAAACCCGCTGCCCTGCGGCGGATTTATTTCTTTTTGGAAGCCTTCTTGGCTTTGCCCTGCTTCTTTCGTTTTAGGAGTTTTTTAACTTTCTTGCGCTGATCCTCGCGCACAATGTACCCCACGCAGTTTTCCGAGCCGCATTCACATGGGTGATCCATGAAGTGCTCCATGTCGTAGCCATAATCATAGGTGAGTTCCTCCCCCTTCACGATTGCCTTGCGCGCCACAATCCAAATTTCATCGTCCTCATTGACCGCCTCGCAATTCCCATCACAGGAATGATTGATATAGCGCGCAGGGTTTTTTCCAACCCGCCCATCGATATCCCATTTTTTATTCAGCTCAAAAATATAAACCAGGCCCTCACCTTTTTTACGCGCCTTCTCCTCCCATTCCAAAGCCCGGCGTTGCGATTCCTTCTTCGAGATTTTCTCCCCAACGTATTGAATCACTTTCGTATCGGGCTCGATATCACAAGTGGCAAACAGTCCACGTGCATGAATGGAAGAAGATGCGACTTTGCAAAGTTTGGGCATAGCTCGACATTCAGTAATGCCGACGCTCGGGAGCAAGCTCTTATTCCGCTTTTAATTCACGCGCCATCAAGGACTGCAAGGCATCCTTCGGTGACTTTCCCTCAAAAAGAATCGCATACACCTCGCTTAAAATCGGAGCTTGCAGTCCTTTTTCCGCCGCCATTCCAAACAAGCAACGCGTCGCACGATAACCCTCAACCACCGTGCTCTGTTCTTCCAATATGACCTCCGGATCCTTGCCTTCCCCAATCAGTTGGCCAAATCTCCGGTTACGACTCCAGCTTCCCGTGCAGGTCGCAATCAAATCCCCAAAACCACTCAAGCCGTTGAACGTTGCAGGTTGACCGCCGAGCGATACCCCCAGTTGAATCATCTCATGGACACTACGCGTCAACAAGGCCGCCTTGGCGTTGTCGCCCAAGCGCAGGCCGTCGCATAAGCCCGCCCCAATCGCGTATATATTCTTTAAGGTCCCGCCAAGCTCGGTCCCTCGAACATCCAGCGAGCGATACACCCGCATCGCATCCGAGCTAAACGCCGCCTGATAGCGCCCCGCATCCGGCACACCTTCCTCCATTGCAAGCGTGATCGCTCCGGGCAAACCGGCAGCGACATCCCCCGCAAAAGTCGGCCCGGACAAAACCCCGCACGGATAATCCGGGAAATATTCCCTCACGATCTCGGTTGGCGTCTTAAAACTTTCTAATTCCAAGCCCTTGCACAAAACTATGAACAACCGAAACTGCCTTGCTTCACCCAATTCTCCGGCTAATTGCTGGCACAGTTTCCGCAGGCCTTTGGATGGACATGCAAGACACACGACCTCCGCCTCCATGAGCGCCGGGGCCCTTTCTGCGGCGATTTGTATACTTCCCGGCAGATCATATCCCGGCAGGTAAGCCAAGTTTTCCCGGGAACTGGCAAGGCTTAATGCCACTTCATAGCGTCGCGGCACGAGGGTTACGGTATGCCCGCAACGATGGAGGTGCAAAGCCATCGCGGTTCCCCAACCGCCTGCGCCCAGAATACAAATGTTCATGCCCTCAGCTTTGCCACTAAGGCCGCGCGTGCGATAAAAATTTCAGCCCTATGATATTTTTCTGGCAGTTCAATGCCAACCCTATTACGGTTTAGGGTATTCTTTCCTTAAAATTTCAGCCTTACCGCATTAAGACTTAAATGTTTAAATTTTATTACCGGTGGAAGCACCGACGCGCCCATCGAATCGCCGCCTTCCGCTTGCCCGGAGAGCGCGACCGTGAGGTCGGTCAGGCGCGCATCAATTTCTCCAGTTATCTTTCCCAAACATCCGTTCGTGGAAGGCCAAAAACGCAACAACTCCCCGCGCAAATGCTTCTCTGGCTTCGTCGTATCGCCTTTCTCGGCGTACTTATTTTACTCGGTTGGATGGTTTACCAAAGTACCCTCGCCCTTATTGTATTTGTAGACTAAGCACCGCCTGAGCATACGCATCCAAGGACAAAAAGCTTTCCACTGTATTTCCTTTCCGGAAGTAAAACTCTGCTTGCCAATAGAGAATTTCCGGCGGCGCATCCGAATACTCAAGCAGTCGTTGTGTTAAGATAATTCCGTCTTCGTTAGCCTCCTCCGCCAAACGAATACTGATTAACTGCAATCCCACTTCATAATTGCGCGGCTTACTCGCAATCTCCCTTTCTAAAAGTGCGATCTTAGCAGGGTCAACTTCCGGCTCAGGCAAGTCCGGCACCGTTAATCCTGAGCGCAGTAAACCCAGCGCTTCCTCAAATCGCGCCCCATTTTGGTAAATATACGACTGCAAATACCAAGCATAATTTAAGCTGCTTGCATATTGATCCATATAACGTGCTGGTTCCTCGTATTCACCAAGTTGCGCCCAGCTCAGGACAATCCGAGTGCGTTGCTCGCGATTAAATTGCCCCAGCGCTGGATCCGCCGCTAAATATTGGTTCAGTTCCTGCAAAAAGACGACCTTCTCAAGCTGCTCCAGGTAAATGACCCCATATCGCGGATCTTCCCGCGAAAGCTTCAATAAAACCGGTGCTTTATAAGGACTACTTTTACCACCCCGAACCATCCGTTCAAATAATCCCGGAGCCTCTTTTCCCGCCCGTTTGAGTGCCTCACGCCAGGCATTCTCCGCCTTAATACCCTTATGACCAAACCAGGCCTCCCCTTCCAAGAATGCCGGCCCCGTTAGATGCGGCTCCAAGAAACGAGCGCGATTAAAGTCGAGTTCCGCTTTGGCATTTTCACGCATCTCCAACATTAGTTTCGCGCGTTCATGATACCAATACCAATAAGTTGGCTCCATCTTGATCAATCGGTTAAGCGAATTGAGCGATTGATACAAATCCTCTTCTAGCTGTGCTTTCCCGTATTGAAGCTCCCCTGATTCTGAAATCAGTTGGCTGTGTACCGGCATCCGGGCAAGGCTTCCCAGCATCCATACGCTCCCTGTAATAAGAAAAATAAAGCTACATCCACGCCACAACCATGATGGTACACGACCCTTGAAGCGATTCCCCAAAGGGTAAGAGAGCGCCAGCATGAGTAAGACAAAATAGACCAATGCCAGCGCGTGGCGCTCTTCTCCGGTAAACCCAACCAAAAGATAAATGAAGCAGACGAGCATTGTGGCCAAACGCAGTGACCCCACCCGTGCAATTTTGGAAAGCTCAATCCCCCGCACGACACCCACCAGCATCGCCAAAAAGCCCAGTAAGCCAACAATTCCCATTGTGCAGGCAATCCATATGAAATCATTCGGATAATTCACTGCCTCTATTCCGGATTGCCAGGTCTCGTAATAATGCACCATTACGATCGGAAAATTCCCCAATCCAATACCCGTGAGTGGCATTTCAAAAAACATTTGCCATGCCTTAACCGGTAACCGTACTTGCTTGATTAGGTCGAACAGTCCCCCTTCAAGACTGAAGGTGAGAATTATAATACTGTATAATGAAATGACCGCGAGGAGCCTCAGCCCTATCTTGAGTTGCGCCCCAAAAATCCTAAGCCCGCAGTAAAGCCCCATTCCTACAAAAAACAAAAGTAGCGCGACAAAATGTTGTTCCTGAATCAGCGCAATAAAACATGCCACCGCTCCGGGTAATCCGATCAAGTAGAGCGCGCTGCGATGCGTTAGACTCTCAAAACCAAACCCGAAGGCAAAGACCCCGCACAGCAGCAGCAAAAATCCCATCTGCCCCGGTTCGCTAAAGAAACTAAAAGGTCCTCCTAAGCTACTGCCCGGATAATTCCATCCATACTTAAAACCAAAGCATGCTGCCGCACCTATGCATAAACAAAAAACCGAAACCCAAAACAGGATCCACTTGCGGCTGCTTGTGTTAAGCCGGATCTGGCTCAAACTGTAAAACCAGCATAAACAAGCCGCTAACATAAGAAAGGCTTCCAGGCTTTGCATCGGCCGGATCGTTGAACTAAAAGGCAAGTCCAGTTGATGCACCCCAGTGCCAATTTCACGCCATCCTGACTGGAAACCCAAACCTCCCGGCAGAAATCCCATTAATCCACCCAGCAGAAAAACCAAAGCTCCCACATTAAACCATCGACCCAAGCTGGTCTGTGGCGGGCACTTCAGCAAAAGAACACCCGTAAGCAATAACGCAAAGCCCTGTGCTAAGACATAACCCCCTCCTCCAAGTAGGATCAAGACCACGATTCCCACCAGCGCATAAATGAACTCCATACCCACCATGGGTTCTTTCTTTAATTTGCTCGTGATTCGCACAGGAGCCTTTGACAAAGCTGGCTTCGCAAAAACAGATCGCTTAATCGGGGATTTTCCCGCCGCAGATTGGCGCTGCGGCTTTGAGCCCCTTCTTCCCGCTCGCTGGCGAGACGACTTACGTCTTCGTCCACCACCATTGCCACCGTCTCTAGGATATCCTTGATTCATCGTATGAAATATTTTTAAAAATCATATAAGTTTAATTTGCGCCTTATGTCAGTTATATAATACTAGGCATCGAACCCTAATTTTCCCACTCCAAGTAGGATTCATTCTTAACCTTCTCTGAATCAACATCCTAAACGATGAGCCCTCCTGGCATACCAAAACAAAAGATTAGCGGGGTCTTGGAGCGCATCATCTTTTTTAACGAAGAAAACGCCTACTGTGTTGCAGAAATCTCGGTCGCGGAAGGACGGCCTCCGGTTACGGTTCTCGGAAACCTACCCGGCATCCAATGCGGCGAAACCCTTGCCCTCACCGGCGAATGGACCCGGCACCCCAGTCACGGCGATCAGTTTAAGGTCAGTGGATTCAAATCCGAACTTCCCGCCTCCATTCACGGTATTCGCAAGTATCTCGGCAGCGGAATGGTCCACGGCATCGGCAAATCCTATGCCCGCAAAATTGTCGACCACTTCGGCGCCGACACCCTTCGGGTCATCAGCGAAGACTCCGGGCGCCTCCGCGAGGTTCCCGGCATCGGGAGTCAACGCGCCAAATCCATCAAGGCAGCCTGGGAAGAACAAGTCGCGGTCCGCGACCTCATGATCTTTCTCCAAACTTACGGCGTCACCCCCAGTCAATGCGTCCGTCTGGTAAAAAAATACGGTGCCGGCGCGAAACGGCTCCTACAGGATCAACCCTACCGCCTTGCCGAAGACATCGAACGCATCGGTTTTAAAACCGCCGACAAACTGGCGCTCAACCTTGGCTTCCCAACCAATTGCAAGGAACGCATTGATGCCGGCATCCTCCATACCCTCCAGAACCTCGAGGATGACGGTCATACCCTCGGGACCCATGCCGCCATCACTGAACAAGCCCTCCAGCTTCTCCGCGTTGAACCCGCGCTCATTCAGCAACGCATCCGCGCCCTCTGCGATGATGAACGCCTGTATTCCCTTCAGGCCCTTGATGAAAAACAGGAACTCCTCGGCCCCGCCTGCCAGCGCCCCAAGCTCGCCGGTGCCGAAAAACGCATTGCCGAGGCCATTCACCGCATCGATCAAACCGAGTCCACCATCCCGCCGATCAAGCTCGATGCCGCCCTCAAATGGGCACAGGAAAAAGCAGACCTCCAGTTCGCTCCTCAACAAACCGCCGCCCTCAGTCAGGCACTGCAATCAAAATTCAGCATCATTACCGGAGGCCCTGGTACCGGAAAAACCACCATCCTGCGTGCCGTGGTTGATATCCTCCGAGCCAAGCGTGCCCGCATCGCGCTCGCCTCCCCCACCGGGCGCGCAGCCCAACGACTCTCCGAAGCCGCCGGTGCGCCCGCATCCACCATCCATCGGCTCCTCAAATACGACGGCGCTACCCGTGGATTTACCCACGACGCCGAGAACCCCCTCCCCTGTGATTTTCTTATCGTCGACGAAGCCAGTATGCTCGATACCCGCCTCGCCGCTCACCTCTTTCAAGCGATCCCCTCGCCCGCTCACCTTCTACTCGTAGGCGACTCCGACCAACTCCCCTCCGTCGGCCCCGGCAATGTCCTCGGTGACCTCATGGCGGCACCCCCCGCCCGTGTGGCGCGCCTCGACACCATCTTTCGTCAGGGTGAAACCAGCGGCATCATTCGCACCGCCCACGCCATCCGCGCCGGCGAAACCCACCCCGACAAAACCCTCCAAAGCCTCCGCGAACTCAACCCCGAGGATGATTTTGTCTTTGTCGAAGCCGACTCTCCCGAGCAAACCGCCAAGGCCATCCGCTACCTCGCCACCGAATACATTCCCAAAACCCACCGCCTCGACCCGATCCGCGAATTACAGATCCTCTCTCCCATGCACCGAGGCTCCAGCGGTATCAGCGCCCTCAACCCCGAGTTACAGGAAGCCCTCAACCCCGAATCCAAAGCCCTATCACGACTAAAATCCGACCCCGATTACGCCCCCGCCCGTCAGTCACACTTTCGCGAAAAAACCCGCAAGCCCCTGCCCGCGGCCCTCGAATACGGCAGCGTCACCTACCGCATCGGCGATAAAATCATCCAAAACCGCAATAACTACGATAAAAACATTTTCAATGGCGACACCGGTATCATAGCGCGTATCGCACCCGACAAATCCGGGCTCACCATTAATTTTAACGGCGAGCAAATCGAATACACCAAGGGCGAACTCGGCGAAATACAACTCGCCTATGCCATCAGCATTCACAAAAGCCAGGGCAGCGAATACCCCGCCGTCATTATCCCCCTGCTTAAGCAGCACTTCATGATGCTCCAACGCAACCTTGTCTATACCGGCATCACCCGCGCCCGCCAAAAAGTTTATCTCATCGGCGACCTCGAGGCCTATGCCATGGCGGTCCGCAATAATAAAACCGAAATCCGCCGCACCCACCTACAGGCTCGCCTCCGAAACTTCAAAGATTCCGCGCCCGAAGACTGATCTATGAGATTGCAAACTTTCCTCCCCTATGGGCGCGTTCTCGCTTACGCCGCCCTCGGTTATCTCTTGATTCGCGTCAATCTTCACACCGAACGACCGGGCATGGCCATCGCGATGGCTGTCTTTACCACCCTGGCAATCGTCTTTACCCTCCTCCGCCGCTAGCGGTGGCGACTCGGCGCACCACCTCCGACGCCAAGAGAAAACCCATTGTGCCCGTCACAAAAGTTGCCGAGCCAAAACCCGCGTCACAATTCAGACGGTAATCCTCCCCCGCCTCCCGCTCCGTCGACACCGTGCCATCGCTTTGCGGAAAAACCGGGAACTCGTCCGTGTAAACACAATCAATCCCGAACTTCATTCGACTCAGGCGCGGGAAGCCATACTCCCGCCGCAAACGCTTGCGCACCTGCAATAAAAGCGGGTCGTTGATGGAGCGCGACAAATCCGCGACCTTCACCCGCGTCGGGTCGACTCGTCCACCCCCACCACCGCAGGTCAACAAGGCTTGCCCCCGTTCCCGCGCCCGCGCAATCAACAAACATTTATGCTTCGTCACATCAATGGCATCCACCACCCAATCGTAACCCGGCTCCAAAAGAGCCTCCGCCGTCCCCTCCGTAAAAAAACGCTCCTCCACCGTCACCGCACATTCCGGCGCGATCCCCGCCACGCGTTGCGCCAGCACCGCCGCCTTGGAACGACCCACCGTTTCATCCAGCGCATGCAGTTGCCGGTTCACATTGCTCAGGCACACTTCGTCCATGTCCACCAAGGTCAACGCTCCAATCCCCGAACGCGCCAGCGCTTCCACCGCCCAGGAACCGACCCCGCCCAATCCAATCACCGCGACCCGCGCAGCCCGTAGGCGCGACAAACCCGGCACTCCATACAAACGCCCCAAGGCCCCAAAACGTGTTTCGTAATCCGACATCCCTCATGCAGTTAGCCCGCTCCCGACAAAATTTTGAAGCCAAAAAACACTTCACAACCGGCCCCGCTATCCTCACTCTTCGAATTATGTCCACCCTCCAAGAAATCATCGCTTTCTGTGATGCCCGCACCCGGCGCACCGAAATCCGCGATTTCGAAGGCGCCCACAACGGGCTCCAGATTGAAAATGACGGCTCTGTCAAAAAAATTGCCGCGAGCGTTGACGGGAGCCACGCCTCTTTTCAGGCCGCGATTGATGCCGGAGCCGATTTCCTCATTTGCCATCACGGTGTCTACTGGAATCCCCCCGTTCCGCTGACCGGTCCCGCCCACGCAAAAATCAAGCTCGCACTCGATCATAACCTCGCAGTTTACGGCTCACACCTCCCGCTCGATTGCCACCCGGAAATCGGCAACAACGCCCTCCTTGCCAAAACCCTCGGTCTCAACCCCGTCGATACCTTTTTACCCTACGAGGGTCAGGATATCGCCGTCCTCACCAGCGCCCCGGAGGGCGGACGCCACGAGCTCGCCCAAAAACTTCAGGCCTGTTTCCCGGAAACCTACCAAGCCATTGAATATGGAAGCGAGCGCCCGCAACGCGTCGCCATTCTTACCGGAAGCGGACAAAGCGCCGTTCCGCACCTCATCGCAAACGGAACCGACACCCTCATCACCGGAGAGTTGCGCCAACATCATTTCTCCATGGCGCAGGAGTTAGGACTCAACCTCTATCCCTGCGGTCACTACGCGACCGAAGTCTTCGGCGTGCAGGCCCTCGCCGCGGAGGCCGCCAAGCATTTCAAGCTCGACTGGGTTTTCCTCGACCAACCCTGCCCACTTTAAGCGATTGCCAATTACACTACCCACCTGTCAAAGTAGCGCTCAAATGAAACGCATTGCTATCATCAACGGCCCCAACCTCGATCGCCTCGGCGTTCGCGAGCCCGAAATCTACGGGAGCGAAACCCTTACCGATCTTCAAAACCAACTCACCAAAGAAGCCGAAGCCCTCGGCGTCGCCGTCCAATTTTACCAGTCGAACCACGAAGGTTTCATCATCGATGAAATCAATACCGTTTACGCCGACGGTGAGGTGCACGGCATCATCATTAACCCCGGCGCCCTCACCCATACCAGCCTCGCCCTCCGCGATGCCCTCGCCGGTGCTGAAATCCCCGCCATTGAGGTCCACATCAGTAATATTTACCGGCGCGAAGAAATCCGCCAACACTCCATGACAGCAGAAGCCTGCCTTGCGGTCGTCTCGGGCCTCGGGTTCGATGGCTACCTTGCCGCCCTTCGCTATCTCGCCGCGTTGGACTGAGCCGCGACCCCTTGCGTTCCATTCGCAGGTAAGAGCCGCGCCAAATCCTCCAAATCGGAGAAGTGCTCCTTCAGGTCACTCGCCCCCTTCAAACCACCCAGCGTATTCTCGAAGAGCATCCGTTTTTCACTCTTCAATTGCTGGATACGCGCTTCCACCGTGCCCTGCGTGATCATTCGATAAACAAAAACCCGACGCGTCTGACCAATCCGGTGAATCCGGTCCACTGCCTGATTTTCCACTGCCGGATTCCACCAAGGATCCAACAGGAAACAATAGTCGGCAGCGTTTAAAGTTATACCCGTTCCCCCCGCCCGCAGGCTCACCAGAATGACCGACGGCCCCTCTGATTCTTGAAATTCCCGCACCGGCTTTTCGCGATCCTTTGTATTTCCAGTCAACTCCAGCAAAGCCACCTTCGGGAAACTCTTTTTCAAGACCGGCTTCAAACGCCGCAGGAGTTGCACAAATTGACTGAAGACCACCACCTTCCGCGAACCGTTTCCATTCAGCGCCTCCTCCAAATGCACCAGCAGCGTTTGAACCTTTCCGCTTTGCATCAGGTCTGCCTCCACTCCGGGAATCAGCCCCGGATCACAACAAGCCTGACGCAAGCGCGTCAGCAGCGAAAAGAAATGCATCGAATGGGTTTGCATCGCCACCTGCAAATCCCCGCCCAGTGTATCCAAACCCTCCGCCAACAAGCCCTGATAAGTGCTCCGCTGTAAATCCGTGATCGGGCAAATCAAATCCATCTCCACTTTAGGCGGCAAATCCTTACCCACCGCATCCTTCAAGCGGCGTAAAATGAAGGGCGAGATTTGTTGGCGCAAACGTTTCTCAAAAGCAGCAAGGCGCCCTGCATCCTTTTCTTGCAGCGCCGCCTCAAATTTACTCCGCGTCCCCAATAAACCGGGCATCAGGTAGCGGAAAATGGTCCATAAATCCAACATGCGGTTTTCCAGCGGGGTACCGGTCAGTGCAATACGGCATTCCGCCTCGATCGCACAACAGGCATGCGTCACCTTCGCCTCCGGGTTCTTGATCTGCTGCGCTTCGTCCAAAACCGAATAACCAAACTCCGAATTCTCCAGCAAATGTTTGTGTCGGCGCAGTTGCGTGTAACTCGCAATCCAGAGGCGATGCTCGTCCGCCACCTCGCCCTCCGGAACCTTAAAATCCTCCCCGGTGCGCAGCACCGAGACCTTTAATTCCGGATACCAACGCGCAGCCTCGATTTCCCAGACCGGCACCACGCTCGCCGGGCACACGATTAAATTCTGCTTCCCCGCAATCGGGAAATACTTCAGCAAGGTCAAAACCTGCAGCGTTTTTCCCAAACCCATCTCATCTGCCAAGAGGCCGTGGCATCCATGCCGCTGTAAATTGGCGAGCCAACGCACCCCGTGCCCCTGATAGTCCCGCAGAAAATCAGGTAGATCGACTTCCCCCACCGCTTTGCTTTGCTCCGGGTCCATCCGCTTCCGCCATTTTTCCAACACACCGCCTAATTCCAAGTGCGCTCCCTGCTCACCAAAAAGCGAAAATATCATGTAGCGCGGCCAGAGTTGCCCCTGTACTCCAGAACCCACTTTCCATTCCGCAAGTGCCGCCGATTGCTCCGCTTCAATACGCACCAATCCCAAGCCCTTGACTACGTGCGTGCCCCGCCCCGCCCGCGCCAATCGCTGCATCACCCCCTCCGTCAATAAATCTTCCCCCAGCCGCATCTCCCAATCCAGCGCAATCTTTGAAACCCCCGCCGAGCTAACCCGACCCAAGACCTCCACCGAGTGCACGCCCTCCGACATCCGTTCCGCTTCGACATCCAATTCCACCTCGCCAAAACGTTGCTTCAAACGACCCAAGCCACGCTTGAAAAAACCCATGATTCGGTCCGCGTCGTTCATCATGAAATCACGCTGCGAACGCCGGTAGCTAAACCCCGCCTCTTTCGCCAAAACCGTCAAACGCACCAACAGTTCACGCTCTTCACTGCTCCTTGCCGCACCTTTTTCTGTCATCGCAGAAATCCGTTTTCCCGATCCCGTTTCCCAAAAAGCCTTCATCCGCAAACCGGTACCCTGCCCCTCAAGACAAACCCGCAGGGCTCGCTCCGGCACACTCGCCCTGGGTTCTTTTTTTGCTTTTAGAGTCTCCTTGCCGGGCGCTTCCCGCTTCTCAACGGCCTCCGCCGGAACCGCCCCCGCCTGCTTTTTCTTTGGCACATAAGGAAGCGGCGCGATCTCATCGGCGATCAATTCCTCAATCTCGTATAAACCCGCCACCGCCACCGAGCGTCCCCTCGCAACGTCCTCCGTCGAGGCGCGCACCGTGATGGTTTCATTCGCCCATTCCGCCACCGCGTAACAGGTGTCCTTCCGCGCAAAGGCACAATGGATGACCGCATCCTCCGCCCCCAACTCCAAACCCGTTATCTGACCAAGGCGATAAATCTCACGCCCGCGCTCCAATTCCGCTTCCGTAAAATGACCCTCCCAATCAAGCACCACATACTCAAACCATCGTTCAAGGGTGACCTCATTATAAATACGACTGCAAGCGCGAGTGGACATTAGGGTAAATCTAACCCCGTAGAGTAATCCCCCGCACTTTAATATCGCAAGCGGTTTTTAATAAAATGATCCATTTTTCCACACCCAGGCACCAAGCATACCTGTCAGTCCGGCATAGCCGGAAACCGCTAATCCTCGCTAATGCCCACGAATACATGGGTTGTACCTTGATAGTTGGTTGTTGATCGTCAAAAGAACTTCCCGCTTCCGCCTTCGCCAAGGCTACGGCGGACAAGTCGCGAGCCACTCATCATGCCTCATACCGTGGAAGCGACACGCTTGTCGCTTTTTAAATCCCAAAAAAGCGGCAGGATTGCCGCTTCCACGGTCCGTCACCTTAACCTTTTAAATGTACTCCGCTCCTTTGCGGCTATGCGTTTCATTTCCATACTAAATTCTAAAAAGCGGCAGGATTGCCGCTTCCACGGTCCGCCACCTTAACCTTTTAAATGTGCTCCGCTCCTTTGCGGCTCTGTGTTTCATTTCCATACTAAATCCCAAAAAGCGGCAGGATTACCGCTTCCACGGTCCGCCATCTTAACCTTTTAAATGTGCTCCGCTCCTTTGCGGCTCTGCGTTTCATTTCCATACTAAATCCCAAAAAAGCGGCAGGATTACCGCTTCCACGGTCCGCCACCTTAACCTTTTAAATGTGCTCCGCTCCTTTGCGGCTCTGCGTTTCATTTCCATACTAAATCCCAAAAAAGCGGCAGGATTACCGCTTCCACGGTCCGCCACCTTAACCTTTTAAATGTGCTCCGCTCCTTTGCGGCTCTGCGTTTCATTTCCATACTAAATCCCAAAAAGTGGCAGGATTACCGCTTCCACGGTCCGCCACCTTAACCTTTTAACTGTGCTCCGCTCCTTTGCGGCTCTGCGTTTCATTTCCATACTAATCCCCAAAAAGCGGCAGGATTGCCGCTTCCACGGTCCGCCACCTTAACCTTTTAAATGTGCTCCGCTCCTTTGCGGCTCTGTGTTTCATTTCCATACTCCTCTGCGTTGAAATAAAAGATTCGACCTTACGCGCGGGATATTCAATTTTCTGCCTTGATGGAGATTCATCCCAGTCGCGAAGAATTCGAAGTGTTGGCACAACAAGGCAACACCATTCCCGTTTATCTGGATTTAACCGCCGACTGTGAAACCCCGCTTGGCGCCTACGCTAAAATTCGAGAAGGCGGCCCCGCGTTCCTGTTTGAATCCATCGTCGGCGGTGAGCGCATCAGTCGGTATTCCTTTGTCGGTGCCAATCCCCGTAAAATTTTCCGCATCTTTGAAGATGAAACGCTCATAACCCATCAGGATGGCTCCACCGAGCAAATCCCGACCCCGCTTGACCCCCTGAGTTTGATCGAAAACGAAATGGCACGCTACCAGCCGGTGGAAATTGAGGGTATGCCCCCCTTCTCAGGCGGTGCAGTTGGCTTTGTCGGTCACGAATTTGTTCACAGTGTAGAACCCAGCGTCCCAAAGCCTGCAGAAAACCCCTTAGAAATGCCGGTGCTCTACTACTTGCTGACCGATTCGGTCCTTATTTTTGACCACGCCCGACAGGTATTGCGCATCTGCGTGCAGGCACACACTGAAGCAACCACGCCTGCGGCAGCCCACTCCGCTGCCGTCGAGGAAATTCAACGCATCTACCATCTGCTCGAGGCACCGGGGCCGCTTTCGCATCGTCCCCTAGCTGAACCCGGAGCGGTCGAGGTGCCGGAGGGTAATTTTACCCGTCCGCAATTCGAAGCGGCCGTTGAAACCGTCAAGGACTACATCCGCGCAGGAGATGTTATACAAACCGTTCTTTCACAACGTTTTGAAAAAGATTTTACACCCGCGCCCCTCGACCTGTACCGCGCCCTGCGCACCGTAAACCCTTCCCCCTATATGTTCCTGATTGAAGACCCTGAGTTCGCAGTCGTGGGCGCTTCACCCGAGGTGCATGTTCGCCTTACCGGGGAACAGGTTGAAATCCGCCCCATCGCCGGAACCCGTCATCGAGGAAAGTCCGAAGCCGAAGACCTCGCCCTCGAAGCCGATTTGCTCAATGACGCAAAGGAAAAAGCGGAGCACTTGATGCTGGTCGACCTTGCGCGCAACGATATCGGACGGGTGTGTCAATACGGCACGGTTGAAGTGCCGGATTACATGATTGTGGAACGTTATTCACACGTTATGCACATCGTTTCACAGGTCACCGGACGCATCCAGCCCGAGAAAAACGCCTACGATCTCATGCGGGCGACCTTCCCCGCCGGGACCCTGAGCGGCGCCCCAAAAGTGCGGGCGCTGCAAATCATGGCGGAACTGGAACAATCCCAACGCGGCCTCTACGGCGGCGCGCTCGGTTATTTTGCCTATGGCGGCAACCACGATTCCTGTATCGGAATCCGCACCGCCGTTATCAAAAACCAACGCATCTTTATCCAGTCCGGGGCCGGATTGGTGGCGGACTCCGTGCCGGAGAGTGAATTCATGGAAACGGTCAACAAAGCCAAGGGCATGCTCAAAGCCGTCGCCCTTGCAGAAGCGAGCTTTTCCTGAACTCTACCCCAGCGCCGCGCCACCAGGGCGACCCCTCAGAGTTTACGGGCTGTTGTAAGTTAGTAACGGTTTGTGCGTTTCTTATAAGTAAGATTCATCACCCGCTTACTCCATTCCTATACTATGACTCGCATTAACGGAACATCCCGCAGCCGGCTCGCCGCTTCAAATGGCGGTGTGCCGCGCTCTGCGGTACAGGATGCTTCCCCCGAGGATGACGTCCGGGTCATGCCGCTCAGTGAGCGCGACAGCCTCCAGGTTTACATGCAGGCAATCGGCAAGACCCCCTTGCTCAAACCGGAGGAAGAAGTCGCATTAGCCAAGCGCATCAAAAAAGGCGATATCGAAGCCCGTGACAAAATGATTGCCGCCAACCTGCGCTTGGTCGTCAAAATCGCCTACCAATACAACAACTTTGGGCTGCAGTTGCTTGACCTCATAAGCGAAGGCAACATCGGCCTCATCAAAGCAGTCGAACGCTTTGATCCCGGCAAGGGCGGCAAACTAAGCACCTATGCTGCATGGTGGATTAAGCAGTCCATCAAGCGCGCCCTTGCCAACCAAAGCAAAACCATCCGCCTGCCGGTTCATCTCGTAGATCGTATTGCTGCGATGCGTAAAATTACCGCGCAACTCGCGGAAGAACTCGACCGCGAACCCAGCGATGAAGAAATCGCCCACGTGATGGGTATTCCGGTCAACAAGGTCGCCCATCTGAAGTCCGTCAGCGTGCGGCCTGCATCGCTCGATGCCCCGGTGGCAGACGACAGCACCACCAGTTTCGGGGAATTGGTGGGCGATGATTCGCAGGACGACCCCCTGGAGCAGCTTCAGGAAAAATCCACTTTTAAGGACGTTGAAACGATTCTCAGCCATTTGGAACCCCGCGAAGCCGATATCATACGCCTGCGCTTCGGCCTCAACAAATCAACCGCCATGACCCTTGAAGAGGTGGGCGAGCATTTCAAAGTTACCCGCGAGCGGGTGCGGCAAATACAGAATCTCGCCCTACAAAAAATGCGCCGTATTTTGACAGACAAAGAGCGTCAGCGCTCGCGCGAGGAAATTCAGGAAGAACGACTTGCCGCGGGCCGACTGGACGTCTTTCGCGAATTTTTTGAAGCGCACGGAAGCTGAGAACGCCCAATGCAACACGGGCAAGACGGAGATTGTGAACTTGCTTTGTTTTTTAAAATGGAACTACAGCCATCCCATAGGAATGATCTAAAAAGTTAAAAAAAGAAAAAGAACGCGGCGCTAAAGCGCCACGATAAAGGGTAAAAGGGCTAAAGCCTAAAGGGTGCGGCGCCCTTTGCGGCGCACGGTTACAATCGCCAGTGCTAGACATCCAATGATCGCAGCGTAAGCGGAAGGTTCAGGAATGGGCGCGAGGCTGGTGACGCGGAAGCCGATGGCGTTGACCTCGCCGGTCGGATCGCCGATGTTGCGTTCCGAGGACTGCAGGAAGTTATCGTCGTCGGGGAACGAGCCCCCACGCAGCACGCGGTCAGTGGTGTCCACAATTGTATCATTCCACTCCCAGACGTTTCCGCCCTGATCGAAGGTTCCGTAGTAGCTGCCGGCGTTGCTATACGTACCCACGTCGGTCATCATCGTGCCTTCAGTTCCGTTATAGTTCGCATCCGTTGTGGTAATGCTGTCGCTCTGGTGCGCATACAGCCAGTAGCTGTCCGTATCGCCATCGTAATACGCCGCCTTATACCACTCGTTCTCGCTGGCCACCGCTACGCCGCCATCGGCCCAGGCCGCCGTGTCGCGCGTGATCGCGGCGTTCCCCGGGCTTGTCGTGCCGCCCAGATTATAGACACCCACTTCGGTGTTTCCACTGGTCAGCCAATTCGTGAAGCGAGCCGCATCCCAGAAGGTCACGTAGTTCACCGGCTTATCGCCAAAGCCGCTCTTCACGCTGTAAGTGTAGCTCCCGCTATTGCCGGCGCGGGTGATGCCGCCATACGTAGTAGAGCCCATGCGTGTCCGTTGTTGCTGTCGCGTTCAGGAAGGCCGTGTATTGGCTGTTCGTCACCTCATAGGTGCCGATGTGGTAACCGTAATCCACGCCGCCGTAGGCGTTTCCAGTCAACGGGTCGTTGGCATTGCCCGCATCGCCCACGAAAACCGTGTCGATGCTGATCGTCGCGTGAGTGAAAGAGGCAGTCAATAGACCAACCGTCAGGGAACAAATGAACTGATACTTCATCAATCGTTAGAAGTTAGTGTGGAAGTTTGATCTAAACTCAGATCATTTCGCTCACAGCCCACAAGTCAATCAAAAAATAAATGATAATCTACATCCATCCCATGTGAATGATCTAAAAAGTTAAAAAGTGGTTGGCTCTGGGCGGCTTCCGACCTAGGAAGCCAGTATGAAAAACCAACCAAAACCAACCAAACACAATTCTGTCGTCTTCAATCAGCTTTGCAAGCTCATCCCCGTTGGGATGGTTCGCAATTTAGCGATCGAGTATGGCGTCGATAAAAAGAGCCGAACATTTTCGCCGTGGAGCCATGTGGTCAGTCTGCTGTATTGCCAGCTTACCCATTGCATCGGATTGAACGACTTGTGTGACGCCCTACGCCACCATAACGCAAAGTTGTTCGCCGTTCCTCGCTCGGGTTGAAGTGGACGGTAAACTCACTGAGATGGTTTTCATTACCAACAATATGGACTGGGCAGCCTCTAGTATCTGCGGACTTTACCAAAGCCGTTGGGCAATCGAAGTTTTCTTTAAACAGATCAAGCAGACCTTGCAGGTCTGCGACTTCCTCGGCCACTCAAAACAAGCCATCCGTTGGCAGCTCTGGTCGGCGCTTCTTATGTATCTACTTTTGCGCTTCCATGCATGGTGCTCAGATTGGCCACATAGTTTTGCTCGCTTGTTTACAATGATCCGAGCTCTGGTCTGGGATCGCTTCAATCTCGCAGACACCCTTGCATTCTATGGGACAGCAGGCGCTCAGTGGAGGATGCGCGTGCAAGCCCAAGCCGCATTCTTGCCGGGGCTCGACTGGAAAATCTATGGGACAGCATAGGGTCTGAAATGCTCAAAATACCCACTTTTCAATTCTGACAACCGAACGATTAAGTCATCCAGTCCGCTTTAACACTCAGGCTTGATCTCATTAGTTATGCCCTATGGGATGGCTGTGAAGTGGAACCCGTCTGTATCTTAGGCGCTCTACTTTTCCATTACTATTCCTAATCCTAGTGAAAACTTTATCTGCTTTTTTCGGACTTATCTTTTTTTTGCTTGATCTCATTAGTTATGCCCTATGGGATGGCTGTGAAGTGGAACCAGTCTGTATCTTAGGCGCTCTACTTTTCCATTACTATTCCTAATCCTAGTGAAAACTTTATCTGCTTTTTTCGGACTTATCTTTTTTTTATGTGCGGTTCCGGGCCTGTATGGCATGACGCGGTTCAAGCCCGTTACGCCTGAACTCAGACTGGAGGCCGCGACGGACTACCTTGCCGGTAAGCCGGATTTCCTCGGAGTCCACGTAAAGGGTTTCGTTTGTAATTCCTGCGGCATCGGCCTCCGCATCCACCTCTCAAAACTAGCAGGCATCGACAAAGCCACTTTTGAAAAAGGTATTTGGATGGATCCTTCCAAACAACTCCTGGTTATAGCTTTCCAGCCGGGCTTCCGCATTGACCTTGAAGCAGTTCATGACGCCATCGACCGGGCGGGGTACGAACTAGGCCTTTACTATCAATGGACGGAAGAAAGAGTGGTCTCCAACACTTTCCAGATAAATCAGTAAACCCATGTTACCGATGCTGACAGGAAAAGGGGGACTTGGATTGTTGCTTTTGATGGGGTTCGCCCTGAATGCTTGGGCAGACCAACCCATCATGAATATGATGCCACGCTGGGATGGCGGCTATGGTTTTCAGGTGCTCGCCGAAACCATCCATCGCAGCGATTTAAAGCAAGGCAAGGAGGTCCTTGCCCGCGGGCATCGCGAGGACATCCAGCAGTTGCATTTGCAGGGTGTCTATACCTGGGATCGCTCCATTCGCCTCACCTTCAAATTGCCCTATGTGACCGAAGCCCGCCGGGAACGCCCGGGTTCCGGCTCAAGCAAAACAATCGAACACGACAAAGGATGGGGTGACCTGACCCTCGCCTTGCCCTTGAAAAATTACTTCAATCTCAATCAACGCACCGGCAACTGGTCCATAACACCGCAAGTTCGCGTCCCGCTTGGGAAAAAACCCTCGGGCTACTCGGTGGCGGATCGGGTCTGGGGCGGCGGACTCTCTCTGGGCTACGAAACAGAAGCGTATCAATGGTTCTTTGCAACGGGTGTGACGGCTTGGATCTTTGAAGCCCCCGAGCCTGCCGAATGGAGTGCCTCCGTCGACCTCGGCTGGAATGCCCGCGATGATATGCAAGTCCTCTGGGAAAGCGACTTCAAGTGGAATGATGAGGACGCCTTCAGGCTCGCGGCAGGGCCCGCAATCTATTGGCGATACAGCGACCGCGTTCACACCCGCCTCGAATGGAAGCATGATTTCGTCTCTCACGTCAGCAAGGCTCGCCCCAAGTATGGCAACGGGGATCGCCTCAGCATCGGGGTTGGTTTCGTTTATTGACGCCGCCCGAAGGGAATCAGAAGCATGCCGACGGCGGCAAAGCCTCCGCTTACGCCGATAAACCAATTCCCGTGCCGGGTATAATAGCTCTGCCGCCGCAACCAACGGCGATCCTGCATCACCGTTAAAGTACCCCCGCCGCGAAAATAAATACTGTCCCGATCGTCGCGCAGCACCTCCCGCACCGTCCCATACGCATCAATCCAACCGCTCCAACCGCCGTTCCCGCAACGCATCACCGGCCGCCGGTTTTCCACCGCGCGCAGCACCGAGTGGGCGGCGTGTTGCGATGCCCCGCCCTCCTCCCCATACCAGGCGTTGTTCGTCGCCACAAAAAGCACCTCGGCACCGGCAAGGACACTGGACCGCGCCAGCGCAGGAAAAATATCCTCATAACAAACCAACGGAGCGCAACGAATGACCCGCTCGTTCACCTCAAGAGGCAGCAGCGTCGCGGCATGACCGGGCACAAAGGTCCCCATCGTTGGCACAAATTTTTCGACCACCCAATCAAAGGGCGCCGGTACATACTCGCCAAAGGGAACCAACTCCCGCTTGGCGTAATAATCGCGATACAGCCCCTTCTCAGGCTCAATCAAAAAGACCCCGTTTTCCCAGGTTCTGCCTTCCGCATTATACGCCAAATTGCCCATCAATAAGGGACGCTCCATGCGATCCGCGAGCATCTCAAGGCGCGTCCGCATCGCCCCATTGCCGATCACCGGCCAAGGGGTCGCGGATTCCGGCCAAAGGATGAGGTCATTTTCCATCGCCCCCACAAACTCCGTTTGCCGTTCCAAAATCGCCATGTTTTCCCGTTCCCGTCCCTCGTCCCATTTCAATTCCGGTAAAATGTAGGGCTGCACCACCCCCGCGCGGAAGAGGGTTTCAAAACTACCCGGCGCGGGCAGGGTCTTGAAAAATAACACGATGCAAAAAACAAGAAGCAGCATCCCGGCGTAAAGATCCGGACTGAACCATCCCGACCAAAATTTGCGCTCTTTCACAGTGGCGCGGAGCCAGAGGGTATGCGCCACGCATGCGTTGAAAAGTATAAGGAGGAAGGAAACCCCATAAGCGCCGGACCATGCCGCGATTTGCAAAACCACCGGCCGTTCCCATTGGCTCAACGCTAGAGGCGCCCAAGGAAAGCCATAAAAAATCCACTCGCGCACCCATTCGAGAACCACCCAGCCGCCCGCAAGCGCCCCCCATCCCACGAGGCGCAGCGGAAAAGCACGTGCCCCAATGCGGGGCAACAAGGCTCGGGCAAATACCACCCATCCCAAAAAGAAAAACCCCAGGATCAATGCCAGCACGAGCGTTCCCCCCAGGGTCACATGACGCAACCATACCAGAATCGCGAACCATGCCGCTGACCCACTGAAGAAACCCACCACCAAACAAGTGCGCCACCCGGGCGCGGTTTTAAGCCAAAGCAAGAGCGGGACAAAAGCAATGTAGGCGGCCTCGGGAAATTCAAAGGGCGGAAGCGAGAGCACCCATAAAAAAGAACTTAGGAAACATGCGAAGAGCCCCCATAGAAGTTCTTTTTTTCGACGCATGGCCTGTCCTGTTTGTAGTGGAAAAACCGATACGCTACTTGCTTACCAGTTCCCAGCCTTCGTTCTCAATCAAGGCCTCCGCCTTTTTAAACTTCATTGCCTTCTCTTCCGCGCCCTTGCGGATCGTAACGGTCTCATTGCGCCCGATCTTCGGAAGTTCACGGCGGACCGGCTCCACTTTCGGCAGGCTTATTTCCTTGCCGGCACCCGCATCGGGGGCGGCGGCCTGCTGGCCCGCCGCAACCGCGAGGGCACTGGGTTGTCCCTGCGCCGGTCCGGCCTGTTGCACCGGAGTCGCCATGCGGGAGAGCATTTTCTCGAAAGCCTCCGCGCTCGTCGCAGAACGGAAAATCGAATTACAAATCTCAGACCGGGCATTTTGCATCAGTTCCTCAAAGAAGACATACGCCTCGCTCTTGTATTCGTTAAGCGGATCCTTTTGACCGTAGCCCCGGAGATTCACACTGCGGCGCAGTTCCTCCATTTCGGTGAGGTGATCCTGCCAGCGGCGGTCGAGGGAACGAATAATGACGTAGCGCTCCAGCCCGACCAGCGCCTCCTTTTCCTCAATCGCTTCCCGTTGCGCATAGGCCTCCCCAATGCGTTCAAGTATGAGGCTTTGGCGGGCCTCGGTCTTTAATGATTCAAGATCTTCGGGCTTCAACGCGAGCGGGAAATATGCGTTCAGCCAACCGAGAAAGGTTTCCATTCCCTCTTCATTGTTCTCGGCTTCCAGCGTTTCCAGACGAAGCTCCACCTCTTCCTCGATCATCTCGTTAATGATGTCGCGGGGAGTTTCCGACTGAATGGCCTCGTTGCGAATGCCGTAGATGACCTCCCGTTGCATGTTGAGGACGTCGTCAAACTGGAGGAGGCGTTTGCGGATGGAAAAGTTCTGCTGCTCCACTTTTTTCTGAGCGTTTTCAATCGACCAATTGAGGGCGGCGTGCTCCAACTCCTCCCCTTCACTGAAGGATTTCTCCAGAATGCGGGAAATCGGACCTGCGCTCGCAAAGAGTCGCATCAAGTCGTCCTCGAGGGAAACGAAAAACTTGGAAGTGCCGGGATCCCCCTGACGGGCACAACGTCCCCGGAGCTGGCGGTCAATGCGGCGGGACTCGTGTCGTTCCGTGCCAATGACATACAGCCCGCCGAGCGCGTGCACCCCTTCGCCGAGTTTGATATCCGTCCCGCGTCCGGCCATATTGGTGGCGATGGTGACGGCGCCCTTTTGCCCGGCGCGTGCCACAATGTCGGCCTCCTGCGCGTGGAATTTCGCATTGAGAACACTGTGGACAATGTTGGCGCGCTTGAGCATCCGGCTGAGCACCTCGGAGGCCTCCACCGAGGCGGTGCCCACGAGGACGGGTTGCCCGGACTGATTGGCTTCCTGGATTTCCCGTACCACTGCGGCGTATTTCTCGCGGCGCGTCTTGTAAACAACGTCGTTTCGGTCGGCGCGGATGCAGGGTCGGTTCGTGGGAATGATCATCACCGAAAGGCCATAGATCTCATTGAATTCGGCAGCCTCGGTCTCGGCGGTGCCGGTCATCCCCGCAATCTTTTCATACATGCGGAAGTAATTCTGGATCGTGACGGTGGCGTAGGTCTTCGTCTCTTTTTCAATCGTGCAATTTTCTTTTGCCTCCACCGCTTGGTGCAAGCCGTCCGACCAACGGCGGCCCGGCATGACGCGCCCGGTGTTTTGGTCCACGATGTTGACCTTGCCGTTTTGCACGACGTATTCCTTGTCGCGCTCGTAAAGACTGTATGCGCGCAGGAGCTGACTGATGCAGTGAATGCGCTCACTGGTTTGCTGGAAAGTTTGTTCGACGGCTTGTTTGGCAACTTGCTTGGCCTTCAGATCGAGTTCCGTCTGCTTGTCGATCTCGATGAATTGCGAAGGCAGATCCGGCAGCATGAAGGCATCCGGATCGGTGGGATTGATCAAGCTTCGGCCTTTTTCGGTAAGGTCCGCCTGTTGCTGTTTTTCGTCGATGACGTAATAAAGCGACTCCTTGAGGGCGTAGCGCAGCTCCTTGTTAAAGTCGCTGTTCATTTCGAGGTCGAATTTGTCGAGCAGGCGGCGCACTGCGGGCACCTCCATCAAGCGGAGCAACTGTTTGTTCTTCGGCATCCCCAACTTGACCTGATACAAATCCGAGATCGCCTCCTGTTGTTTGTCGGCATCAATCCCCTCATCCTCGAGCCGAATCTTCGCATCGGTCGCGAGTTTGTTGCAGTAGCTCTGCTGTTTGGAAACCAGCTTTTGCACCACCGGGCGGTGCTCGTTAAAGGGCAGCGGATTGTCGTCCTGCATCGGCCCCGAAATGATTAGCGGGGTGCGGGCCTCGTCCACCAGAATGGAATCGACCTCGTCGATGATACAAAAGAAATGGTCGCGCTGAACCTGATCCTCCTTGCGCGAAGCCATGCCATTGTCGCGGAGGTAATCAAAGCCGAATTCCGAAGCGGTGCCGTAGGTGATATTGCGGCCATACATTTCGCGGCGGGTGGCGGGGTCCATGCTGTTCTGGATGCAGCCAACCGTAAGCCCGAGAAATTGAAAGAGGTGCCCCATCCACTCCGAGTCACGGCGGGCTAGGTAATCATTAACGGTGACAAGTTGGCAGTTGCGCCCGCTCAAGGCGTTCAAGTAAAGCGGGCAAGTCGAAACAAGGGTCTTGCCTTCGCCCGTTGCCATTTCCGCAATGCGCTTCTCGTGCAGCGCAATACCGCCGAGTAACTGCACATCATAATGCACCATGTTCCAGGGCAATTCGTGGTCGCAAACCTCGTAGCTCTGGCCGCACATGCGGCGGGCGGCATTCTTTACCGCCGCAAACGCCTCCGGTAAAAGATCATCCAAGCTCTCCCCCGCCTCAAAACGCCCCATGAACTCCGCCGTCTTGGCGCGCAAGTCCGCGTCACTCAAGGACTGATACGCGGTTTCGTGCGCATTGATCTGCGCGATGATGGGCTGGCACTTCTTGAAATACTTCTTGTAGTGATTGCCGGAAAATTTCTTTAAGATGGTGGTGATCATTGGAACAAAGCCGTTTTAAGCGGCGGGTCAGAATTTCCGCAAGGATCGCTTTGGAAAATCAACCCTGTTGAAAAAACGCGCATCTTGGCAGGGGCACTGGATGCTGGCAAGCGCGTTTCCAAGCCCGCAGATGCGATTCAATCATCCTTCAACCAGGCAATGGTCGCACCCCAACCTCCTTCTCCTGAACCCGCCAATTCAAAACGCGCCACCCGCGGTTCCCGTTTCAAGATCGCATGCACCGTTTCCCGCAGCGTCCCAATACCCTTTCCGTGAATAATGCGTACCCGCCGCAAACCCTTTTCATGACAAAGCTCCAAATAGTCCGGCACCAATTCACCCACCTCCTGAGGCCGAAAGGTGTGTAAATCCAACTCCCCATTAATAGGGAATTCCACTGGTTCAGGGTCTGATTGCATAAAAAAGATCTACTGGGAAAACCAGAAATAGCCAGATAATCAAAGGAAAATCACATCTTTAAAATTCCCCCGCAGCAGATGCCTTGACGTCAAGGTATTTGGATTTTCTCGGAATCCGCCTACAAAAAAGCCTGCGCATGAATGACTTATGCGCAGGCTTGTAAAATTCTATGCTTAGCCCTTAACAGGAATAAGTTGTTTTTTCAGTTCTGAATCCAGTGCTTCGACGCTCAGGATATGGAGACCTTTACCAATGTTGGCGGATTCGCTGAAGCTCAGGACTGCACTTTCCGGCAGCTTATACATTGCGCCAGTCGCTGGATCGACGATTAGAAGTCCAATTACCGCCAAAAAGCAAATTAGCGATATACCAGCCATCAATTTCGCTTCTGATGCTAGTTGTGGTCGTTTCACCGTTCGCGAGTTTGGCATTCACAGTATAATCTGCCCCGTTAAAGAAGCCAGTGCTCGCCTTTAAGGTAACCATTGTTGGCGTCGTTCCCTTGTGTACAATTGAACCACGCTCATCAATAATTGTGATTTGTGCCCCTGATGGTGAGCTTTGAAGAGAAACTGAATACTCTGATTTACTGATTATGCTCGCACAGCCCGTCAGGCTTAAAGCCAACACTACTGCCAATGTTTTTTGTATATATTGAATCATATTAATCTTTATAATTGTAGGTTTAATAAATTTTAAATGAATATTATAATATAAATGTCAAAACTTTATTTGAACGAAATACCTGCATTTAAAGATAGTTATTCGTCCCTCGGCAGAGTTGGGATCGTCTCGATGCTTTTTGTTTCCGGGAGTGCCTCGGCGCTGACGCTTTCGAGTGCCTCGAATTTGCGTGCGGTGACGAGGAGGCGGCTCTCGGCAGAACTGATCGCCTTGTTGTAATGATTGACGGCCTGCCCGAGGCTTTTGCCGACGCTTGAGAAGTGTCCGACCACCACGCCAATGCGCTCGTAGAGTTCCTTGCCAAGCGCGCTGATTTCCCGTGCCTCGCGCGCGACCGCGTCCTGTTGCCAACCGTAGGCAATTGCCTTGAGGAGCGCGATCAGGGTGGTCGGAGTCGCGAGAATGACGCGGTTCTCGACGCCCAATTCAATCAGTTGGGGATCGACCTCGAGCGCCGCGCTGAAGACCGCCTCGTTGGGGACAAACAGGACCACAAATTCCGGGGTGTTTTCAAACTGACTCCAATACTTCTTCTGCGAGAGGCCCTTGATGTGTTCACGGATGTGTCGGGCATGGCGCTCCAATTGGGCGGATTTTGCGGCGGCATCGCCCTCTTCCAATGCTTCCAGGTAGGCTGCCAGCGGCACTTTTGAATCCACGACTACCTGTCGTTCGTTGGGCAAGCGAATCAGCATGTCGGGACGAAGGCGTTCCCCCGCATCATTTTCAACGCTGGTTTGTTCCTCAAAATCGCAGTAATTGATCATGCCTGCCAATTCGACGGTGCGGCGCAGTTGCAGCTCCCCCCAGCGTCCGCGGCCCTCGGGTTTGCGGAGGGCATTCATGAGGCCGGTGGTGGTTTGGCTGAGGCGGTGCTGAGACTGAGCGAGCAGTTCCAGTTGTTCCTTGAGTCCGGCATCGGTCTGGGTGCGGCGCTCTTCAAGATTATTGACCCGCTCTTCAAATTTCTCGAGCGCTTTGCCAACGGGCTCGACGGTCTTCTGGATGGCCTGCTGACGTTTCTCGAGGTCGCCCCTCGCGCCCTCCTGATATTTTTCAAGTGACGCCTTGGCGAGTTCCAGAAAAGAACGGTTGTTTTTATTCAGCGCCTCGGACGAAAGCGCTTGAAAACTCTCCATGAGCTTCTCGCGGGTGGCCTCCAGGAGGGCGAGTTTTTCCTCCGCGGCCTTGTTCTCCGCCTCGCGGCGGGCCTCCATCCGGGCAAGGGCCTCGCGTGCCTCCGCCAGTTCGCGCTGTAATGTATTCTGCTCAGCCCCGGTTCCACTCGAAGCGCCGCGCATCACGAAGTAAACCAGACCCCCACCGGCAAAAACGCCTGCCACCAATGCCATTAAAATTTCCATTTAAGAACTGTTGGCGCCTTTTCCACGCATGGCAATTGCCTACTTGACAGCTTTTGGTATAATAAACTCTTTTTTACGTCCAATGTCCCGCTCCAAAAAGTTCCAAACCACTCGCTACTGCCTGCTCGCCGTTTTGCAGGCGAGTATGGTGTTTGTGTTGGGACTTGCCTCGGTCAATCCCGAGGTACACCAAGCCCTGCATGCGGGAGAGGGATGCCCGCATCATAGCTGCGGCTCCTCACACGACGAGGAACCCGAAGAAAGCGCTCCATCCGGGGCAGGCTGTGCCGTCGTTTTATACAGCGACGGGCTGGTCATCGGTGCGGCGGCGGTCTTGCCCTCGCGAGCGGTCTTTTCCCGCGAGTCTCCTGAATTTCCGGAGCTCGCTTCCCAATTTGCCCGCGCGCCATTGAGCCAGCGCAGCCGGGCTCCCCCGACGGTGTTGTTCGCATAGATCAAACAGGCCACCGAGGTGGCCCCTTTTCGCAAACAACTCTTAACCGTCACAGATATGAATTATTATTTTCTGGGCGCTGCCCTTGCAGGCAGTTTGCTCACTACACTTTTTACACACGCTGAATCCAAAGAGGAAATTTACCTCCTAGAGGATTACATCGTTTCCGCGGGCCCCGGTCTGCGTGCCATTCAGGATTTTGCCGCCCCCGTGGAAGTATTGACCGCCGAGGCGCTGAATAGAAAAAATGCGAGTAATCTCGGTGCCTTGCTCGAGGGCATGCCCGGAGTTGCCGCCACCTCCTTCACGGCAGGCGCAAGTCGCCCGATCCTGCGCGGCTTCGACGGCCCCCGGGTTCGGATTCTCGATTCCGGTATTCAGGCCTTCGACGTTTCTGAAACCAGTGCGGATCACGCGGTGGCTCTCGAGCCGCTACTGATCGACCGGGTCGAAGTGCTGCGCGGCCCCAGCACCCTCCTCTACGGTGGTTCCGCAATCGGGGGTACCATTAACGTGGTCGATAAATCCCTCCCCCGGGAACGCGCCCCGGCTTCGGGCTTTGGTGGTGCCACCGAGACCCGCTTTGACTCCGTCTCAAACGGGAGAACAAGTGCGGGGCACTTCAGCACCGGCAACCAAGACTGGGTGCTGCGAGCCACCGCACTGGAACGCAAAAACGAAAACTATCGCGTCCCCAAGTTTGAGGAGCCCAAGCTGGATAATAGCTTCCAGCAGTCCCGTTATTATTCCCTCGGTGCGACTCGCTTCTTCGGGGATGATCATTACTTCGGCATCGCCTACACCGATCTGGACTCCGACTACGGCGTGCCCGGTCACGAGCATGGTGATCATGGCGGAGGCGGTGCTCCCGCCGATGAAGAAGAAGGCGTTGCTATCGAAATGGAAACGCGTCGCATCAATGCGGAATACCAAATCTCCGAGCCCTTTGCCTGGGCGGAGGCCTTGCGTCTGCGTGCCGGACATACCGATTACCATCACCAGGAACTCGTAGACGGAGCCTCTGAGATCCGCTACGAGCGCACCGGATGGGAGCTGCGTGGTGAAATCGCCCATAAGCCCTGGGCTGGTATTGATACCGGCACCGTCGGTATTCAAATTTCGAATACCGATACTTCCATCGTCGGCGATGAGGCCTTCATTCCCAGCTCGGAAGTCCGTAACGGAGCCCTCTTCTTTAACGAACACTGGCATGGCGAGCACTTGCACTATGAACTCGGGGGTCGCCTCGAGCACAAACGCATCCAAGCGGATGGCATTGCAAATGATTACTCCGATGAGGCGATTAGCGCTGCCGCCAGCGCCATCTGGAATATCGATGCGCAGCAAACCCTCAAACTGAGCCTGCAGCGTTCCCAGCGTCATCCCAGCACCACCGAACTTTATAGCGAGGGAGCCCACATCGCGGCCCAGCGCTATGAAATCGGGGACCCCTCACTTGAGGTCGAAACCGCCCTTGGTCTGGACCTGACCTATGAGTTTGCACGAGCAGAGGATTCCGCGAGTGTGACCGTTTTTTATACCCGTTTTGATGACTATATTAATAGTGAGAATCTCGGGTATGAAACCGATGATGAAGGACGTCCGGAAACAGATCCCAACTTCGAGGATGATCACGCTTATGACACCTACCGATACGGGGCAGTGGATGCGAACTTCTTCGGGATTGAGGCGAGCTACGAGCGCGTCCTCTATCGTAAGGGTGAAGATGCCTTGAGCCTGAGCCTCATGGCAGACTGGATTCAAGCCGAGAAACGCGGTTCCGGAGAATCCTTACCGCGCATTCCGCCGGTACGCCTCGGCATCGGTCTCGATTACGAGAGCTCCGATTGGGAAGCGGGTCTGGATCTTACACAGGCTCTGCGTCAAAAAGATACCGCGACCTACGAAAGCGAGACCTCGGGCTATTCGCAACTGGACGCCTACCTGAGCAAAAGTTTTGCTCTGCCCGGAGGCCGTTCCTTGAGCCTCTTTGCAAACGCCAATAATTTGCTCGATCGCAAAATCGTGCATCATACTTCTTATTTAAAAGAAGAAGCGCCATTGCCGGGACGCAATATCGCGGTTGGCCTGCGCATGGAATTCTAAAACGGAGGAACGGGCGGAGGTCCGGGCGGCGTATCGCCCGCTTGACCTTTGCCCGTTCCCCTCTTTCCTCTTTGTCATGAGCGACGAAGAACTCGGTCCCACCGGAGCAATCTGCTTCGACCTACCCTCCCCCTATGCGGCGCATTCCTGCGGCCTCTTGCACCTGCCGCGTTTTATCGCAAAATGCCGCAAGCACCTGCGCGGGGAATTACCCAAATCCTATCAGAAGAATTTTTGTCGCGGCTTTGATCGTTTTCTCTGCATGCACCTCGGGGTCGACCCGAAGGATGTTTTAAAGGCGGTTGAAGATACCGGTGAGGATGCCGCCGCCCTTGATTCGCAGCTAAAGGAGCTCTTTCCCGAAGATCTGCGGGCCGATGACTGGAACCGCGAAGTGGTCCACAAGGGACAAACCGAAGCGGGGCGCGAGTTCCTCGCGGAATCCCTTACCAACATGGGCACCCCTGAAAAAATCGGCGAAATTCTATCGGTGATGGATATGATGGATTTCGACGAGGGGCGCATTCCCGGCTTTTCGGACGAACGGCGCAAGGAATGGGAAGCGACTCAAAAGCGGTTGTTGTAATTATTTGTTATCAAGTTTTTCCAGCTTAGATTTAGTCGCCGAGAGGATATAAGCAAAGGGCTTACGTTCCCTCATGCTGATGCTTTGAATTTGTTGCCAAAAGTTAATAATGCGCTTCACGATGGCCCAGTAACTCCATCCATTTTTAGGAGGCTTGATAAAGAAAAGCCCCAATTTGTACTTGCTACACAATTCCCATTGGTGCCGCAAACGCCTGATCTTTAAATCCTGCGTAACCACTACCCCATGTTGTTGAGCAATCTTCGGAATCCATTCCTCGTCAGGCGTACCACCCCCAAAAACCTCCTTAATAGATTTTACTTCTATTCCATGGTTGGGTTGCGCCCTTTGTATATGACTGAGGCCTCTGATAAAATGCGGCGAAAAATTTTCATCAAAATAGATTTTCATGCCGCAAGACTGTTTTCAAATTCAAGCGCATCATCTACTTGAATTTCGCTTATCTCAAACTCTACTGCGATTGACTTGGGTTGATCACCGCCGGTGAAGTGTGTTCGTATTGTTTCTGTGGTAATTGCCGTGCCCTTGATAACAGGACGCCCAAAAGAAACCCGGGGATCTATTACTATCGAGGAATCTTTACCAAGCGGATAATAGCGTATCGCTAAGTCTGAAGCTTCACTAAAATCGAGTCGTTCATAGAACGCTTTCAAGAATCCATAAAATGCCCTCTGCCCCGGTTCATTAAGCAGCAAGGACTCCCCATCACTTTGCTGTCGCGTCATCTTTTTACCATCTGAAAGCAAGCCCTTCATGGCAAACGGGTGATTTGTGTTGTGGTCTTGTTTCAGTCCCTCTCTTACCGCTCTGATTGCTACAAAAGAGACGCCTCCATTACGTAACTGAAATACGGTAAAAAGCTCGATCAATGAGAAAAAATTTATATACGTATCATGGCTTTCCCCGCAAATACCGCTGATGCCCACTCCGTAGGGATTAGCGCCTTCGCAAACAGAACTCATATCACTAAAGTCTGTCTTTAACCACCTTCTAAGTGTTGAAAGCGGTATGCCTAATATATGTGCCGCATCCGGTAGCCGGTATATTCCTTTAAAAAATGGGTGCTTTATTGCCATTTTTTAAAAATATGATGGCGTAAGTTATAACTCAACACATTTTCTAGCTAATACGCCCGAGCTGGGCGCGGACGAGTTCGGCGATTTGTTGCAGCGCGGGAACCGGCGGGAGCTCGGCGTGGGGCGCGATCGCTGCCGCCGCTTGCCCGAGGTGTTCCTCAAAGGTCGCGACCACCGCCTCAAATATGGGAAACTCGTGGAGCCGTTGCATGAATTCCGCCGCCACGGTGGGATCGCCCGCTTTGTATCGCGCCAGGAGCGCATCCCGGTCCTCGCCGGAAAGCTGCTCAAGAAGCAACAGTAGCGGCAGGGTAAATTTGCCCTTCTCGAGGTCGGTCCCGAGGGTTTTCCCAATCATGGATTCATCGGCGTAGAGATCGACCAGATCATCAAAGATTTGGTAGGCAATTCCAAGATGACGACCGAAGTCGCCCGCCGCTTCACTGAACTCCGCAGAATAGCCCGCCACCTTGGCACCCAAACGACAGGAGGCCTCGAAGAGTTCCGCGGTCTTGAGCTGAATCACACGGAAGTAGAACGCACGGTCGTAATTGACCTCGCCGCGTTGGTAAGTCTGCGCGATTTCCCCGGCACACACACGGGCCGTCGCCTGCGCGACGGTTCGGCATATTTCAGTGGTGGGAAATTCCGCCGCAAGTTTGAGGGCATGCGCAAAAAGAACGTCTCCGATCAGCACCGCAGCAGCCGGCCCGAATTTCTTGGCGGCGGTTTCCTGCCGATGGCGGGTCTCGGCTTCATCCAGAATATCATCGTGCACCAACGTTGCGAGGTGCACCAATTCGATGACCGCACCCAGTTTCACCAGTTGCGCCGCGCATTCGGGAGCCGCCCCTTTCCATCCGCTGTAAGCCACCAGCATCGGGCGCAAGCGCTTTCCGCTGTGACCCAAAATATAGCGCACTTGATCCTGCACCTCGGGTTCCAGCTCTTCAATCTGCGCCTGCAGAAACGCGTCCAATTCCGCCAAATAGGGCTTAACCGGGTCATAGACTTCCGCAAAGCCAGCGGACGCTACCGCCTCGGCTTCTGATTGGGTGCTTTGCAACATGCTCCTAAATAAATAAAAAATGCCTCGGGGTGCAAAACCAAAGCATCTTTTATTGAACCCTGCGGAGCCAGCCCTGCAATACATGGAGGAACCCGGCTCGATCTTCGACGTGCACATTGTGCCCCGCCTCCGGCAGCACCGCTTCCTCCAGGTTTGGAAACCAAGCCCGCATCGCAGCCACATCCCCCTCTCCCACAAAGTCCGAGCGTCCGCCGCGCACCAGGAGACTCGGCCCAACGTAAGAATCCTCCTCCCGCAAGGAATTTTGCCGAATGTGCGGCAGGCTGGCGTGTAGCGCCTCCAAATTAATCTGCCATTTGAAGGTTCCCCTCGCCTCGTCCCGCACCAGATTGGTCAGCAAAAACTGCCGCAGCGCCCAATCCGGCACCTCCCCGCTCAACAATTCCTCCGCCTCCTTGCGATTCAATAAATCTCCGACCGCCAAACGCTTCATGGCGCGAAACTCCGCCTCGTGATACGGCGGGTACGCCTTCGCCGCAATGTCCACCACTGCCAAGGCCTTCACCCGCTCCCCGTATTCGCAGGCGTAGCGCATCGCGATCTTGCCGCCCAAACTGTGCCCCAACAACACCATCGACTCCAACCCCGCCCGCTCGCGGTAGGCTTCCAAATCCGCCACCAGTTCCGCCCAGCGCATCGATTCCGCGTGCGGCGACTGCCCGTGATTACGCAAATGCACCACATGCACCGCGAAGTCCCCCTCCAGCGAACGTGCGATGGTGCTCCAATTACGCCCGCTTCCCAGCAGCCCATGCAGCATCACCACTCCCGGCAACGATTCCGATCCAAAAACCTCCCCATGTAAGGCAACACTCATTTTCTAAATAAAATTACACTCATTTTTATACACCTCCACAAAAAGAACCCCGCCCTGCTGAATTAAAAGAAAATTCGCTTTTGATTCATTAGAATTAATGTCATTGATAACTGTTCCCTCATTTAAAGCATGCCCGCGCAAAAGACGAAGAAAATCACACCCATGATGCAGCAATGGCACGAAATACGTGCCAGGCTCTCGGACGATACCCTCCTTCTGTTTCGCCTTGGGGATTTCTATGAAGTCTTTAATCAGGACGCCGAACGCGGCGCCCAATACCTTGGCATCACCCTGACCTACCGCCACGGAATGCCCATGGCAGGCATCCCCTACCACGCCGCCGATAATTATATTCAAAAACTCCTCGACCAGGGCATCAAAATCGCGATCTGCGACCAAGTCGAAACGCCCACCCCCGGCAAACTCGTCAAACGCGAACTCACCCGCATCATCACCCCCGGGACCCGCCTCGCCGACAGCCAAATCGAAGCGCAGCGCAACCATTTCCTCCTCGCCCTTCACCTCCGCAAAAATAACCTCCAGGCCGCCTGGCTCGACCTCACCACCGGCGAATTCCTCCTCGCCGCCGAAACCGACCCCGAAGATCTCTTTGCCGCCCTCGAAAGCGTCGACCCGCGCGAAATTTTGCTGCCTGAAAAATCCAGCGCCGCTTGGCACGACGACCCCCGCCCCGCCGCCCAACGCTTTCAGGATTTCTGCCGCGACCGCGCCTGCACCACCCTCCCGGATTATCATTTTGAACCCGAAGCCGGGGTTCAATCCGTAATGAACGCCCTCGGCGTCCTCAACCTCGACGGCTTTGGCATCGCCCGCGAACACCCCGCCCTCGGCGCCGCCGGTGCACTCATCCATTACGCCACCGAAACCCTCTGCGCCCAACCTAAAAACCTGCGCCAGCTCCGCGAATTTCGCACCGAACAAACCCTTCTCCTCGACCCCGCCACCCTTCGCAGCCTCGAAATCTTCAAGTCCGCCGCCAATTCACGCAAAGGTTCACTCCTCGCCGCGATGGACGCCACCGTGACCGCCCCCGGTGCCCGTTGCCTCGAACGCTGGCTCTCCGCACCCCAGCGCAGCCTCCCGGAAATACAACGCCGTCAACAATGCGTTGCAGAATTTGTCACCAGCCAGGGACTTAATTCCGAGATCCAAACCCAACTCCGGGGCATCCGCGACCTCGAGCGCATTCTCGGGCGACTCCAAAACCGCCTGCGCAGCCCCCGCGAACTGGGCGGGATCCGCGAAACCCTCCAGGCCCTCCCCGCCATCGCCACCACCCTCCTCGAATTCCCCGGAACCCCCGTCGCGGCACTGGCGGCACGCATCCACGATTTCTCCCCCCTCTACGAGCAACTCGAACGCGCCCTCGCCGAAGAACTCCCTGCCAAAATCGACGAAGGCGGCGCGATCCGCGACGGCTACGACGACGAGCTCGACCATTGCCGCAGCCTCACCCGCGACAGCCAACAGTGGCTCACTGAATTCGAGCAACAGGAACAGGAACGCACCGGGATCAAAAATCTCCGCATCCGTTATACCGGCGCTTTCGGTTACTACATCGAAGTCACCAAAAGCAACCTCGAGCGCGTCCCGGAGGACTACACCCGCCGGCAGACCATGAAGAACGCCGAGCGTTTCACCACCCAAGTCCTCAAGGAACGCGAACGCGAAATCCTGCAGGCCGATGAAAAAGCCCTCGCACGCGAAGAAACCCTCTTCCTTGAACTCATCGAGGCAATCCTCACACAAGCCGACCCCCTCCGCGAAACCGCGACTGCCCTCGCGGAAATCGACGTCCTTACCGGCTGGGGTCGCCTCGCCCGCGAATGGGGCTACTGCCAGCCCGAGCTCGACGATTCCGACGCCCTTGAAATCGAGCAGGGCCGCCATCCCGTCGTCGAACAAATGATGCGCGAGGAACGCCTCGGTCTCGCCGGCACCCACGCCTTTGTCCCGAATGACAGCCACCTCCACAGCAACGGCCCCGACCCCGACCACCCCCAAATCGCGCTGATCACCGGCCCCAATATGGCGGGTAAATCCACTTATATCCGGCAGGTCGCCCTCCTTGTCCTGATGGCGCAGAGCGGCGCATGGGTCCCCGCCAACAGTTGCCGCCTCGGCCTTGTCGATCGCATCTTCTCGCGCGTCGGTGCCAGTGACGAACTCGCCCGGGGGAACTCCACCTTCATGGTCGAGATGAACGAGACCGCCAACATCCTCAACAACGCCAGCCCCAAAAGCCTCATCATCCTCGACGAAATCGGGCGCGGCACCAGCACCTACGACGGCCTCTCCATCGCCTGGGCCGTCATTGAACACCTCCACCCCGCCGAAGGCCCCGGCCCCCGTACCCTCTTTGCCACCCATTACCACGAACTCACCCAGCTCGCCAAAACCCTTTCACGCCTCCAGAACTACACCGTCGTTGTCAAAGAATGGAATGATGAAATCATCTTTGTCCGTCAGGTCACCAAAGGCGCCGCCGACCGCTCCTACGGCATTCAGGTCGCCCGCCTCGCCGGACTCCCCAATACCGTCATCGACCGCGCCAAAACCATCCTTGAACGCCTCGAGGCCGATGATTCCTCCCACAACCTCCTCCGCAAACGCATGAAAAAAACCCGCTCCGGAGAATCCCCCGCCGCAGAGGACGACCAGCTCGGTTTATTTTGAAGCCCAGTTGCTTCGCTTCAAAAGATTTGACACTTTAACGTTATAACGTTTTAGTGTCAAAGAATGAAACGCGCGACCGTTTATTTTGAAGAAGAACTTCACCGGGCTCTGAAAATGAAAGCTGCGGAAATCTCGAAACCGGTGTCTGAATTGGTGAACGACGCGATCCGCGCAGCCCTATTGGAAGACGCGGAGGATTTGGAGGCCTTCGAGGAAAGGGCGCGCGAACCGGTCATCGACTTTGAAGCTTTCGTAAAGTCCCTTAAAGATGATGGAAAGCTATAGAATCCTCATTAAAAAATCAGCGGCGAGGGAAATTGAACGCATTGAAAAGAAGGACCGGATTCGCATCATTGAAAAAATAAGAAGCTTGGCAAAGGATCCCTACCCACCGGGCAGCAAGAAGCTTTCAGGACAAGAGAAATTCCGCATCCGTCAGGGAAATTACAGAATTCTCTATCAGGTAATTCGCAATGAATTAATCGTCCACGTCGTCAAAGTTGGACATCGAAGCAAGGTTTACTAAAGCGGCGTTGCGGCGAGCCGGATCACCGATGTTATCGTGGCGATTCCCGAAACACCCCCAGCGCGAAATACCCGAGCGGCACTGCCGCGAGGGCGCTGAGGCTCAGCCAGAAAATCGACCAACCCGAACCGTCCTGCACCTGTCCGCGATACAAGCCCTCGCACACCAAAGCCCCCGCAATGGCGGCAAGGTTGAATACCAGCAAGCCAAATAAAGCCTGCGCCTGTCCGCGCATGGTGTCCGGCACGCGCTTATCCAAATACAGCCGTCCCGCCACCGTCATGAAAGTATAAACCGGGCCATGCAGCGCGATCCCCAGCCACACAATCGCCAAAGTCCCCAGCTCCGCTCCCAGCGCAAAGAGCCCGAAGCGCAACACCGCCAGCGACATCCCCCAAATCAAAAACCACCGAATCCGGAATCGCCCCGCCACCGCGCTCAAAAGCACCATCGCCCCCACTTCCATCGCCTGACCCAATCCCATCTCTGCGGTCGGGCGCAGACTGCCGAGGTCCGCGAGCAAGCTCGGAGTGATCATGAAATGCGCCGCCCCGGGAATCGCCAATAAAGTGGACGCCACATAAAACCGCCGCAATTCCCGATCCCGCAATAAACCAAAAGCCCTCAAGCCCAGAGCCGCCTGCCAACCCTTACTCTCACGATCCGTCGGCGGCGTCGCGGGGAGCGCCAGAAAACACAAGAGGCTCATCCCCACCCGAATCATCGCCCCTATTTGACCCGTTTGCGCGGAATGATCCAACGCCAGAAAACTCACCCAGACGCTCCCGAAGAGCCAGCCCACCGTGCCACCGATGGAATACAGCGGGAAATGCTTCGCCGGATTCAGCAAATTCGCGAGTTTCACCTTGGTGATCAGCGCAATCATCGGCGCCGAAATCAAGGCGTTGCAGCTCTGGAAAAAAAGGAACCAGCTCGCGTGCCAGCCCCATTCCAACGAGGCAAAAGACAACCATAAAAACCCTGCCCCCGAAAGCCCCAGAATCCCCAGCAAATAACGCGCATCCATCCGCCGGTCCGAAAGCGACCCAAAAATCAGCGCCGAGAAAATCGACATGAAGGGCGTCAGCGTCATGAAATACGGCAAGGCCCAACGCGCCCCGTGCGCCTCCAAGACATTCGGCAAAGACGGTACCCACATCCCCGGCGGCAGGAACATGAGACACATTACCACCGCCATCATATAACGGCGCCATGGAAACTCAGCCGACATCTCCTCGCTGATTTACCCACTGCGCCCACAAAAGCAAGACCGCAAATCCCTCCTATCTCTTAATCTTAATCTTAATCTTACTCTTAATCCCAGCGAACATCGAACTTCGAACATCCAACATCGAACATCGAACTCCCGACTCTTGGTACAGGTTCAGGACATGGGTAACACTTAGGGTCAAAAACTGAGAAACCACGAATGAGGAAAACTACGAATCACACCGATCACGCGGATAAAGCATTGCCCGCGAAGGTACGCGAAGGGAACAGGAAGGTTGGGAAAGGGAACCACGAACCCGGCAGAGCCGGG
>CBFHKU010000002.1:0-233160 GCA_965656495.1 Coraliomargaritaceae bacterium | reverse complement strand
CCGCCTCATTGCCTCTGCTCTGTGCCTGAGCGCACTCACCCTGCATGCCCAGTCTTCTCTCCTGGATTATTGGTCTTTTAAGGGTGCGACCAATGGTGACGGCCTTCAAGACGTAAATAATAGCGGTTCCATCGGCAGTGGATGGAATTATAATACCACGACTCAAGGCGATGTTGTTAATTCAGAGAAACTGGGATTTACGGGGAATGAAGGATACACCCGAAAAGCAACTCCCGCTAGCTCGATTGGATTGAATACCCTCGGTAGCGCATTCCGTTTTGAGGTCAACTTTGCAAGCTGGGATCTCACCAATGTGGCGGTTAATAATAAAATTTCATTTAAGTTGAACGAGGGGGCAGACGCTAGTTCTAAAACCTTTGCTCAAGTGATTCTGGAAAAAGATTCGGCGACGACTGCCCGGATCCGTTTTTCTACCAATCTGAGCGATGATAATAAATTCTTCCGAAATTATGCGGTAAGCTTAACCGAAAATACCGCGCAAATCTTTGCGGTGGAGTTTTTACTCGGCGGTAAGGTCAACTACATTGTGAACGGTACGACTGTTGAGACATCCACTTTGGATTTTGGAGGCGTTACGGAATATACCGAAACTTTGGTGGTTAAAGATTTTTCCGGGGAAGCGGGGAACGTGGTTGAGCTCGATTCGCTTGGCTTCATGGCAATACCGGAACCGGCAGGCTTTGCGTTATGTTTTGGCTCCTTTATTTTGGTGATAACAGTGTTTCGCTTAAGAAAATTTTAGCACTTTCATCAATTTATATTTTTACATCGATCAAAACCAAAGACCTCATGAAGAATATACTCCGCCTCGTTGTCTTGGCGGTAGTTCGCCGTTGGTAGTTCTGGAGGTTTTGCTTCTCTAGAATCCTCGCTGTTAGTTCTTGCTCTTGGGTTGTTTTCGGATGCCTGAGATGCGGGTTGCGGTGCGTTTGCTCATTTTTATCACAAACTCCTTCATTGTGCAAAGGATTCGCGGCGCGCAAGAGATAAGAGAAAGTAATATACATTGTCTATCGATGCGTGCGTGCTTTTTCAGTTTTCAGATTTTCCTTACCCTGACGTTGGTCTTGGGCCATGCCTCAGCCATCACCGCACCCGGGGCAGGCGCGGCTTTGCCTGCAGGTCCCGCTACCATCGCCCTTTACTGGATTGATAATTCAAACGATGAAACAGGCTTTGAAATTGAGCGTTTCAATGGTGCAAGCTGGGATCTCATTGCGACCACCGAGGCAAATGCCAATTATTATTATGATCGTGGCTTGAGCAGTGAGACGAGCTACACCTATCGCGTTAGCGCTGTAAATACGGATGATACCTCCGCAGCGGTTCTTCTGGGCAGTGCCAGCACCACCAAGCAAATGAATATCATTTTCTTTCTGGCAGATGATATGGGCTACAAAGACATTGTGGCCTTGCGTAATTCCGCGATTGATGGTCCCACGATTCATGAAACCCCTGCTCTGGATTCACTTGCTGCGGAGTCATTGGTGGCCAAAAACGCCTACTGCTCGGGGCCGCGCTGTGTGGTGGCGCGACGTGCCATTCAAACCGGTACATACGATTGGCGTCCCGAAGTCGTCCCCAGCAACGATTACTATGTGGATCATGACGGTGCCCCGATTGGCGGTGGCCTGTGGGCGGGTGGTGTGACGGTTGCCGGATCCGAGGCCGGGGCGGGGGTGACAATTCCCTTTGATAACGAAACCTACGGAGAGGCCTTAAAGGCGGCCGGTTACCGCACCTGCTTCATCGGTAAATATCACTTAGGCGAGTCCCCCTCCATCGTTCCGGTCACGGGCTACACTTTTGGTGACCAGCCTGCCCGCGGTCCGGATATGCAGGGGTACGATGTCAGTATTGGGGCAGGGCACGCAGGAGCCCCGCCTGCTTCCTATTTTTCAGTCGAGAACATGCATGCCTCCGGAAGCTACACCTTTGAGCTGCCAAATCTCGACGATGCCAATTACGGATGCAGTGCCCCGGTTCCCGGTGAATACCTGACCGATCGCCTCACCGACAAGGCAATCGGTTTTATTGATGACGCTATCTCGAATTTCAGTGACAAAGCCTTTTGCCTGACCCTTGCGCACTACGCGGTGCATACCCCCATAGAAGCAAAAGCTTCCGATATTACCTACTTCCAGGAAAAAAAAGCCTCTATGACGGCAGATTTCGCGGCACATCCCGCTGGCGCTTCCGGACTTATCACCGACTATAGCGTGCGAACCCGTGTTTGGCAGGACAATGTGGTCTACGCCGCCATGATGCGGAGCTATGATAATAGCCTTGCAGAGTTACGTGCCTATCTTGCCGCGACTGATGACCCGCGTTATCCCGGTATGAAACTTTCCGAGACCACCATTTTGGTGGTTTCCTCGGATCATGGAGGGAAGTCGACCACTCCAATCGCTGACAATAAAACGCTGGAGGATGATACGATCGACGCAGTAAATTCCGCTCCGACCTATGATCCCGTCAAGGGCGCCTACAAATCGGGATCACCGAATGCCTATAATTCGTATCCAACTTCCAACTACCCTTTCCGTCAGGGCAAAACTTGGGTCTATGAGGGCGGCTTAAAAGTACCGCTCATCGTTTACTATCCCGGACTGACTCCTTCGGGAGAGAGAACCGATGCCTTTATTCATCATACTGATTTGTTTGCCACTTTTCTTGATATGGCAGGCGGTGCGCAGTCAATGAACAGCACAGACTCAATCAGCTTCATGCTAACAGCGGCGAAGCCGGAGTTGTCTGCACGCGAGGAGTTGTATCACTTCTTCACTAATGCCAATCGGGGTACCGGAAATCCTGCGATTGGAGCCTACCGACGGGGTGACTACAAATTACTCTACTTCATTGTGCAGCGCCGGGTGGAACTTTATAATCTTGCTGCTGATCCATACGAACGCAACAACCTTGCTAACAGTCGCCCCGATCTTGCTGCCGAGATGTTCGAGGCGCTTTATGAGGCAGTGGTTTCGCACGGCACCAAAATGCCCAAACCGGGGTCGAATTCATGGACCTCCGAGCAAAATGAAGTGCTGCTTCGCAATGGTTTGATCCCATCCTTGCCAGCGGTACCGAATGCCAACCCGAGCGGGCTTTCTCTGGCGGAATTGTCACCGAAAACCGTCGAGCTGAACTGGACGGTCAACGCCACTAATGCAACCCATTCCGTGGTCTATCGTCGCGCGGATGCTTTGGGTGAATCGGCATATCGTGAGCATGCCTATTTGCCGGTGGAAACAACAACCTTCCGAGATTATAACCTAATCCCAGGTGGCCAGTATCGCTACCGGATCGAATCAGAAAACCTCGGCGGTTGGGCCGCTGGTAATACCGGAGATAAGTTGATAACACTTTCCGCTAGCGGTACCCCACTTGCGGTCGATGCGGTCGACGATACCGTGACTACGGTTCCAGGAGAATTGCGTCGTTTTAATCCTTTGGGTAACGACGAAGGTGAGGGTGCCCTGACAATCACTGCCATCACCCCGCCAACCGCTGGCACCGCCACAATCGATGGGTCCCACATTCTCTATCAGGCTCCTCCAGGTTTCGCGGGGACTGTCTCGATGACCTATACCATTGAGGATGGTGCCTCCCAAACGGATTCTGCAAGCGTGACCTTTAACCTGCCTCAAACCGAAGTAACGGATCTTGAGCGCGAGGCGTGGGATTTTGAGGGTGAAGATCCGGGTGACGGCCTACGTTTATTGTCTAATTCTGGTAGCTTAAATAGTGATTGGAATATTAATACCGCTTCGAAAAATGATGTTGCAGATGGCAGCGGTAGATTTGTGCTCAACGGAGCGAGCGGTACCTATACACGTAAACTGCCCGATGCCGGAACGCTGAATGCTAAAACCGATTCCGACTTTTACGCGGAACCTGTCTCAACGGGTAAACACCGGTTGGAAGTGGCATTCGCCTCCTGGAGCGCGGATGCCGCAAGCAATGGCGACGACTGGCAGATACGTCTGAATGACGCCACGGGTTCGCGTATCGCCAGCATGAGCTGGCGCGTAGACTCGGGTGAGGCTAAGATCCAGTATGGCGGCTTTGGGGGAAACTACCGCACTCGGGCCTTTGCCCTTATAAAAAACGACCCGGTAACCGCGGCGGTTGAAATAGACTTTGATAATGACACCATAGATTATCTTTTAGATGGAGCGGTGATTGAAAGTTTTACTTTTGAGGGTGGCGCCATTGGCCAGCTCATCTTTTCCAAGGGAGGGCTCTGGGCAACTGCCGCGACAACCGTTACCCTTGAGCATATTAAGCTAACCGAATCGGTGCCTGCAGGAACTATCTACGATGCCTTTGTTTCCGCATATAAATGGGATGGTATACTTGCGACGGAGGCAAGTCAGGATCCCGACCATGACGGCTTCTCTAATCTCGAAGAATTTGCCTTCGGCATGTCCCCAACTCAGAAAAATTCCACAAGCCCTATTCAGATAGGCTATCAGGGAGCAAGCCCTGTACTCGAATTTACTCCGGTACGCGACACTTCCGGTCTTTTATACACCCTTCAGTATTCGGTTGATTTGGTCGATTGGGAAACAATCCCTCAAGAGATTCTTGCCTCGCCGGCAGGTCAGGCGGTTCAGCGAGACTTGCCCGAGGGGGAAAAGGGCTTTGCGCGCATTCTTCTTAATCTTCCCTGAGTGCGCTCCTGCATTGTAAAGTAATCCAATTTGAATGAAGCACTACCTTGCTGTCCAAACTTATTAATTCAGTATTATTGTATATATCAAAACTAAAAATTTATAAATAATTACCAATCAATGGAATACGGCTATTTTGATGATGCAAATCGCGAATACGTGATTACCGACCCGCGCACGCCTGCCAAATGGATCAACTATGTGGGTACCCTCGCTTTTGGTGGACTGATTGACCACACCGGCGGTGCTTGTATTTGCGCACAGGATCCGGCCTTGAATCGGATCGTTAAATATATTCCGCAGATGCCGGATTCGGATTTCAAAGGGGAGACCCTCTACATCAGGATGCGACAAGCGGACGGAAGTTTTAAGGTTTTTTCGCCTTTTTTTGTTCCCACTCTGGATGCCTTGGATTCGTACGAATGTCGGGTGGGTCTTTCCTATCAAAGGATCACCTCGGTCTATTTGGGTATTGAGACGGAGGTCACGATTTTTGTACCGCCGGGCGCGAAGGCGGTGGTGCGCGATATCCGGGTAACGAACAAGAGCGAGGAAACATTGGATATCGACATCATTCCAGTGGTTGAGTTCAGCCACTTTGATGCGCTCAAGCAAATTGTGAATGCGGACTGGGTACCCCAGACCATGCAGGTCGACGCCGAGCAGGAGGCCGATGGTCTTGTTGTACTTAAGCAATCTGCATTCATGAAGCATGAACTAGAGCGCAACTTCTTTACTTCAAATCATACGGTTGATTCATACCAGAGTGACCGTGAACGCTTTCTGGGCAGCAATGGTTACGGCACATGGAAAGCGCCTCAGGAGCTTCAGAACGAACACCTCTCCAATACCGAAGCACGGCGTGGCAACGTCATTGCAGCTTTGCTTCACCGGTGCGAAACCCTGCAACCGGGGCAGACCTCTCGGATCATTACTCTTTTGGGGCAGGACAAAACGAACCGCATTAAGGAAACGGTTGAGCGTTACCGCGATCCAGCGCAGATTGATGCCGCTTTTGCGGAGTTGCGTTCCTATTGGGATGATTATCTCTCGAAGATGCAGTGTGATACTCCCGACCCCGCCTTTGACTCGATGGTGAATGTCCATAATCCGCGACAGTGCCAAACCACCCTGAATTGGTCGCGTGGGCTTTCGCTGTATCAATTGGGCTATGGCGCGCGTGGCATTGGGTTCCGTGACTCGACTCAGGATATCATGGGTGTATGTGCTAGCGCCCCTGAGGAGGCCAAGGCTTTGCTTCGGAAATTAATGAGTGTGCAGAAGCCCGATGGCTCTGCGATGCATCAATTTTTCCCGCTCACCATGGAAGCAAATGAGGGCGATTCTCGCGAAGAGGGTGACAAACACACATATTGCGATGATCATTTATGGGGGGTACTTGCGATGTGCGCCTACTTGAAGGAAACGGGTGATTACGCATTTCTTGACGAGGGAATTACTTTCTATGACAAGCAGTTGCCCCTTGAGGCGCGTGAATGCGCTCCGGTACTTGAGCACTTGCTTCGGGCGCTTGCCTTTACCAAGGCGAATGTCGGGCGTCATGGCCTGCCGCTGCTCGGTTTTGCCGACTGGAACGACACCGTGAATTTACCGGGAGATGCGGAGAGCCTCTTTAACGCCAATTTATACGGCGTGGCGCTGCGTGAGCTGATCGCTTTACTGCGTCATCTTGGCCGCGAAGGAGAGGCCGATGCATATCAGGCAGATTGGGAAGTGATGCGGGAACGAGTCAATGAACACGCTTGGGACGGTGAATGGTATGTGCGTTATTTTGAAGAAAATGGGGAAGCAATCGGGTCGAAGAAAAATGAGGAGGGTAAGATTTTTACGAATGGACAGTCCTGGCCCGTAATTTCCGGTTTCGCGACCGAAGAACGCGCCAGCAGTGCCTTGGATGCGGTCAATCGGCATCTCAATACCGAAAATGGTATCAAGCTCAGCGGACCCGGCTACACACGTTTTGATCCCGAAAAAGGTGGGGTGACGACCTATCCACCCGGCGCCAAGGAAAACGGCGGCATCTTCCTGCACTCCAATCCCTGGATTATGATTGCGGAGACGCTGCTTGGAAATGGCGATCGTGCCTTCCAATATTATAATCAGATCAATCCGGCTGCCAAGAATGACTGCATCGATACCTATGAGATTGAACCTTATTGCTATGCGCAAAATATTCTAGGTGACGAGCACCCACAATTTGGACTGGGGCGCAACAGTTGGCTATCGGGTACGGCCTCGTGGACTTACCAAGCCGCCACGCAGTATATTTTGGGTGTGCGGCCCTCTCATGAAGGTCTGATTGTTGATCCCTGTATTCCCGGGGACTGGAGCCATTTTTCGGTGGTTCGTGAATTCCGTGGTGCCACTTACCGGATTCAGGTTCAAAATCCCGAAAAAGTTTCCAAAGGTATTTTGCAACTCAAAGTGGATGGAATGCCCATTGATGGAAACTGCATACCATTTTTTCCTTCGGGCCAGACGGTTTCGGTTGAAGTCACGATAGGGGCAGTCATGCCGGCGCAGGTATAAAGTTCAATTTTGTATACAGTAACCAACAACCCAACGTAAATTGATGAAATCCAAAGTATTATTAATTTCAATGATCTCCTCACAGTGTGCTTTGTTTGGAGCGACACAAGAAATATGGGATTTCACCGCTCCCGAGGCAACGCCCCTAACCAAAGTAAAAAGTAATTTAGGTACAGGATTTTTTTCCGGTGCGAGTGCAATTGCGGTTATCAGGAATAACGAGTTGGAGTTTTCCTATGACGGCAGTACTGAACACACCTTTCGGCTGACTGAATTCAACGGAGAATCAATAAAAAAGGGGATTTGTGAGGTCAGCTGGGTTTTTACCAAGGTCGATTTCACCAAAACCGCAGCCGCTTCAGGTACTGCAAATGTCGGTTTTGAAGTGCGCGATTTGAAAGGCACACGGCAAAATACAAAGGACGATCTCGTCTTGGCGGGGCTTCGTTTGCGTTACGATAAAGACAAAATTCTGATACAATATAAGTCGCACGATGCGAAACTTTATTCAGACATTCACTCGATTCCTGCGGTTGGATTAGAAGCGCCCCTACAGGTGCGTCTACGCTTTGATATGGATAACCCGGAAGTTGCAGGTGCCTTGAAAATTTTCTTAAAGGAGGGGGCTGGCGATGCCTACTGCGCACTGGAAACCGGCACGCTGCCGAAATCTGCAGCCATCAGCGGATTCCGTACTGCTCAGCAAACCATCAACGGAAAGAATAGTTGGCAAACCAGCGATATCGTCTGTGTCGATGACTTTACCTTGTCAGTCGAGTAGTCCATCGATTTGGGTAACTTCTAAACGTGCCATTGCCATGAGTAACTTATTCAGTAAGCCCATTTGGAGTGCTTGCCTGAGTATTCTGCTTGGCGCAACGCTTATCGCCTCTGAAAAACCGAATTTTTTATTCATCGCGATTGATGATCTCGTGCCGCGCCTGGGTTGTTATGGAGATCCAGTTGCCCTGAGTCCCGAAATTGATTCGTTGGCGGATCAAGGATTTGTGTTTCTCAATCACCATGTCCAATGGGCAGTTTGCGGGCCCTCCCGTGCCTCGATGACCACGAGCCTCATGCCCGAAGAAACGGGCGTTATTGGCTTTCAGCCCATTCGGGCGATACTTCCAGATGTAGTGACCCTGCCGCAGCATTTTAAGAATAATGGTTACGCCACTGCCTGTGCTGGAAAATTTCATGATAACCGCACAGTCGGAACTTACGACTCTGGTGGAAACCTCAATAACGACGGGCGAAATGTGGATGACCCTTTATCTTGGTCGATCCCATACAACAGCGGCGGCGGTTCTGGGTTTTCGCCCTCAGGGAAGCCTGCGGTTGATTACACCGATCAACCCGATTCGGCCTATGTCGACCATGATATCCTTACTAAAGGTATTGCTTTGCTCGATACCATCGCCGCGGGAACACAGCCGTTTTTTCTAGCAGTTGGTTTTAAAAAGCCGCACCTCGGATTTATTGCACCCAAGCGCTTCTGGGATCTCTACGATACTAATGGGGATGGCGATTACTCGAATGATATGGTTTTGCCTGCATTCACTGGAGATCCTTTAGGAGCTAGCGCGAATGTTGTCGCTATGCTGGACAATAACAACGAATTGCTGGGTTATGAACCTTTTGATTCTACTGGGGTACCCTCCGCTGCGGAGGGTCGCGAACTCATGCACGGTTACTACGCCTGTATTTCTATGGTAGACACTTTTCTGGGGCAACTAATCGACAAACTCGAAGTCACCCCCGATCCAGTTCAAAGCGATAAAATGATGAGCGAAACCACAATCGTCATCATTTGGGGGGACCATGGTTTTTACCTTGGGGAACACAACCGTTGGGGCAAGCATTCAAACCTTGAGCACGCTACTCACGCGCCATTGATTATTTTTGATCCCTCCAATCCCTCCGGAGGTGCCTTGGTGGAAAGCCCCGTGAACTCCCTAGATATTTATCCTACACTTTGCGAGCTCGCCGGAATTCCTATCCCTGAACAGCCTAACAGCGAAACAGAGCTTACCGGTCGTTCCCTCCGTGGGCGCAGCCTCATTCCAATTTTCCAAAACCCACAAGCCAATGTTAATTACGGCGCTCTAAGCGTCTTCAGGAAAAACGGTTTTGGTTACGCCTACCGCACTCAACGTTTCCGCTACATCGAATGGATCTATGGCGCCAATAGAGTGGCTACCGATCTATACGATTACGTCAACGACCCACAGGAAACCGTTAATTTGTCAGAGAAACCTGAGTACGCTTCGATCGTCTATCAGCTATCACAGGCAATACGCGCTGAGCCCGCCGCTGATGGTATGACGGTACTTGGAAATACTTCGGCGATAACGGCCCCCGAAGATCTCCAGCTGCCCTTTCTCGAAATAGATAGGTTTGACGCAGAGCGGTTCAATTTGGAGTGGCCGGGTGCGTATGGGGTCACTTATCGCCTCATGGCAACAGAGGATCTCTTGCAGCCTTTTACGGTGCATACCAGCTCCTTGCTCGGTAACTCGACGCAAGTAGATTCTGGAAATTACACCACCCGTTTTTTTGCGGTCGAAATCGAAGTAGATCCTTAACGGCTTTTGATATCTTCTTTTGGAAGGTCCTTGCTATACTAGCCTTGAAAGAGTGGGGCGAGAGCGGCTTCGCTATTGGAGGATATGTGGATGTCAGGGGGCAATCTCACGATTTGAAATAGTGGTTCATGTTATTTCACGAATATTGACTTTTGTGAAATAAGAGGTCTTATTATTTCAGTATGGATAATAGTACAGCAGGCATCTGGCGAAAAACGCTAGAAGGCTATAAGGCGTTCTATCCGCATCGCCTACCACCTGAAATTGAATGGAGCCCGGCATTAGTCACGAAGTTGTCCGCCGCCGATCAGATTCTTGGGCGACTCGGAGGCGAAGCGCGAAGACTCCCAAATCCCCATTTGTTCATAAGACCCTTCATCAAGCGTGAGGCTGTATATTCGAGCCGCATTGAGGGGACGCAGGCCACTCTTGGGGATTTGTTGGCGGTTGAAGCTGGTGCGAATGTTGAACGGAGTCCCGACGATTTACGGGAAGTTGGTAATTATGTAACTGCTTTGGAGCATGGTCTGCGCCGATCAGCCGAACTGCCACTTTCACTTAGGTTAGTTCGCGAGATGCATGAAATCCTGATGACTGGTGTTCGCGGAGAGCATGCCACTCCAGGCGAACTCCGGAAGACACAAAATTGGATTGGAACACCCGGATGCACGCTTCGCGAGGCCTCCTTCGTTCCTCCGCCCCCTGACTTCCTAAATAAATGTTTAGGCGACTGGGAAAATTTTATACATACCTCTGAACTTCCCCTCCTGCTGACAGCCGCTTTGATGCATTACCAGTTTGAAGTAATTCACCCGTTTTTGGATGGCAACGGTCGAATTGGTCGTTTGCTCATCACCTTGCTATTGTGCGAACGGAATGCGCTTCCCGGTCCGTTTCTTTATCTGAGCGCATTTTTCGAAGCCAGCCGGAGCAATTACTATGAGCGCTTGAATGCGGTGAGCTTTCAGGGTGACTGGTCTGGATGGTTCGATTATTTTCTAAACGGCGTTATTCGTCAGTGCGAAGATGCGTTAAGTCGTGCTGAGCGAATCAACATTATACTGGAACGTTGGAAGGCAGATGTAAGCGGAAGCACGCCAAAAGCGACTTACAATGTCGTAGAAAGTCTGGCGGCCAACCCTTACATTACGCCCCGAGGTCTCGAAAAAGAGTTAGGCGTATCCTTTAATACAGCTAGCAAAGCGATAAAGGTTTTGGAAGGTAAGGGCATTATGAAGCAAGTGGGTCATTCGAAGCGCGACCGCGTCTATCATGCTGAGGCTGTTTTGGAAATACTTGAAGAGCCTGCAAAATTAGCTCCCTGATTCTATTAACTCAGGTCTTTAATCTTTAGGGGTAAGGAAACACTCTCGGCTCGTTTGCCGATCTGCTTCCACATTGAAGTGTTCTTCACTTTGATGCGGTGCACGCACTCCATCTGGGAGCGTTAGTCCTCATCGATGTCATCGACCGCTCTAAGCATGAATGTATCGTAGCTGAGAAGCTCCGGTATGCGTTTCTTTTTAAACGGCATCACTGGCACCATGCTATTGGTTGGCCAGTGGGTTACTTTTTAGGTGAAGAGTGGGGCGAGGGCGGCGTGGGCTTCGCGGATGGCGGCTTCGGTGTCGTCCCAGCCGATGCAGCCGTCGGTGATGGAAACTCCGTATTGGAGGTCTGCCTTGGGCTGGGGGAAGGATTGGTTGCCGGAGTGGAGGTTGCTCTCGATCATGGCACCGATGACGGCTTTGTCGGTGAGGCTCTGGCGTACGACTTCTTCGAGGATGGTGGGTTGACGGCCGGGTTCTTTGGCGCTGTTGGCGTGGTTGCAGTCGATCATGATGGCGGGTTTGAGTCCGGCATCGAGGAGGGTTTCGCGGGCTTTGGCGACGTGCTCGGCGGAATAGTTGGGGCCTTTGGATCCGCCTCGGAGTACGATGTGGCAGTTGGGGTTGCCTTTGGTGGTGATGGCGCTGGCCTGTCCGGCGTTGTCGATCCCGAGAAAGGTTTGTTCCTGGCTGGCGGCTTTGATGGCGTTGATGGCGACGGTGAGTCCGCCGTCGGTGCCGTTTTTGAAGCCGAGGGGCATGGAGAGGCCGGAGGCCATTTGGCGGTGGGTCTGGCTCTCGGTGGTACGGGCGCCAATCGCGGACCAGCTGATGAGGTCGGCAATGTATTGGGGGGTGATGGGGTCGAGGAGTTCGGTGGCGGTGGGGACGCCGAGGGCGATGACTTCGCGGAGAAAGCGGCGCGCCTGACGAAGGCCTTCAGGGATGTCGCTGGTGCCGTCGAGGTTGGGGTCCATGATGAGGCCTTTCCAGCCGACGGTGGTGCGGGGTTTTTCAAAATAAACACGCATCACGACGAGGAGGCGGTCGCTGACTTCGGGGGCGAGGGCGGCGATTTTACCGGCGTATTCGCGTCCGGCTTCGAGGTCGTGGATGGAACAGGGACCGACCACCAGGAGGAGACGGGGGTCGTCACCAAAGATGATTCTATGGATCGCTTCGCGGCTTTCGGCGACGAAGCGTTCGTCGGCCTCGGAACGTTCGATCTCGGTGCAGAGCGCGGTGGGGGTCGGCAAGAGGACCTTGGAGGTAATATTGATGTCGGTGACTTTTTTCACAGGAGGGGATGATTAGAGTAGGGTGAGGGTGGTCACAAGTCTGAATTGAAGGAGTTTGGAAGAAGGGTTGAAAAAGTCCTGAGAATTGGGAACTTTATTGGTGATGACTGAATTTGTGAGTTTTTATAAGGCGAGGCCTGCGTGTCATTTGCGGATATGGGGTGAAGATGCCGCCGCTTTTTTGAACAGTCAATTCAGTGCGGATCTGCGGACACCGGAGGCGGGTCTCTGCGTGTATGGTTTATGGCTGAACGCGAAGGGGAAGGTGCAAGCGGACAGCTGGGTGTGGTGCCGGGACCCGGAGACCTTTGAAATTCTGAGTATGGGAACCGGGGGGGAGGATATGCGGGAGATGCTGGAGCGGCACATTATCGCGGATGAGGTGGAGATGGAGGTGCTTGAAGGATCGACGCTTTTGATGGTGCAGGGGAAGGACGCGGAGGGGGCGGTGTCGGAGCTTTTCGGCGCGGTTCCGGAGGCGGGTGGTTTTATCGAAGGAGCAGGGGCGGTTTGTTATCCCGGGCGGCGCGCGCGCGGGGCGCATTTTGATGCCTGCTTTGAGGATGTAGCGGCGGCGGAGGCGGCAGTGGTAAAACTGCAGGCGGCGGGGGCGCACGCGGTGGAGGGAGTGTCGATTGAATTGGAACGGATTGCGGCGGGCTACCCGGCGATCCCCGGGGAACTCGGTGCGGCGGATCTGCCGGGTGAGGCCGGATTGGTGGGCGAGGCGGTCTGCACGACGAAGGGTTGTTTTTTGGGGCAGGAGTCGATTTTACGGATGCACAATCTCGGACAGGCGCGGCGGGGTTTGTATCGTGTATCGGGCGAGGGCTCGGTTCCGGAATTACCGGCGGCTTTGATGCGGGAGGGCGAGGAACGCCCGGCGGGGGAATTGCGGAGCGCGTATGCGACGGATTCCGGATGGACGGGGGTGGCGATTTTGAAGTTGAATCGGATGGGGTCGGGCTTGCTTTGCGACGGGGCGCCGGTGACTGCGGGCGATGCAATGGGGCCGGTGCGATGAGCGAGACGGATGCAACGGACCTTGGAGCGGTGACGCGTTTTTTTGAGGCGATGGGGGCGAGCCCGGCGCAAGCGGAAGTGATGGCGCGGCAGTTATTAAAACGCTCGGAGCAACTTGGGGAAGCGCGTGGGATTTCAAAAGTAGAGGCGGCTGCAATCCTTTTAAAACAGGTGGTTGAGGCGCGGGACGGGCGCGCACCAAGCTTAAACAGTAAGGTCAAGCGTAAAGATCGCTTAAAAAGCTGAAAAAATTGCGGGTTAGAGCGCAATTTATCTGTTGACGGAGCATTTTTGCTGCTCACTTTAAACGGTGGCACAAGCCAAATTAATAACCTCAACACTATATATCGTTTATGAATAAAGCAGATCTCGTAGCCGAAGTACAAAAATCACTTGGAGCTGATACCTCCAAAGCAGCCGCTGAGCGCGCACTCGAAGCCGTTCTCGAAGGCATCAAGAAGGGCGTTAAGAAAGACAAAGCGGTTCAAATCATTGGATTTGGTACCTTCTCCGTTGCAAAACGTGCCGCACGTCAAGGTGTGAACCCACAAACCGGTGAGAAGATTCAGATCAAAGCTTCCAAGTCTGTTAAGTTCAAGGCTGGTGCAGGTTTGAAGGCGATTCTCTAATTTAGCGAAAGAGCCGAATCATTTAAGTGCTGAGCCCGCCGAGTGCGGGCTCTTTCTTTTTCAAGATTGGGCAGGTTCGGGAAAGCGGGAATTAAAGTTGCCAGAATCGGGAAGCCTGCTTTTGTTGAGACTCTTTTGAGAATTGAATTAGCAGTCATTATATAACGAGCATGGGAAAAAGTTTATTTCAGAAAGTATGGGAAGCGCACGCGGTTCGCACCTTGGCGAATGGTCAAACGCAGCTGCTCATCGGGACACACCTGATTCACGAAGTCACGAGTCCGCAGGCATTTGGCATGCTGCGAGACCGGGGCCTGAAAGTCCGCTACCCGGCACGGACCTTTGCGACGGTGGATCACATCGTGCCGACCAATGAAGCGCTGGAGCCCTACAGCGATCCTCTGGCGCAGGGTATGATTGAGGAACTGCGCAAAAATTGTGCGGAGAACGACATCACCTTTTTTGATACGAATACCGGCAAGCAGGGCGTGGTGCACATTGTGGGCCCCGAGCAGGGGATCACGCAACCGGGCACCACGATCGCCTGTGGTGATTCGCATACTGCGACGCACGGTGCTTTTGGGGCGATTGCCTTTGGTATCGGGACCAGTCAGGTGCGCGATGTCCTCGCGACGCAAACGATCGCACTGGGCGAACTCAAGGTGCGCCGCATCAATGTGGACGGTGCCTTGCGCCCGGGGGTTTTTGCGAAGGATGTGATTCTGCATATCATTCGTTTGCTCGGGACACAGGGCGGCACCGGATTTGCCTATGAATACGGCGGTTCAACTTTTGACGCAATGAGCATGGAAGAACGCATGACGGTCTGCAACATGTCGATTGAAGGCGGGGCGCGGGTCGGATACGTCAATCCCGATGCCACCACCTTTGAATACCTAGAGGGCCGTCCATACTCACCGCAGGGTGCGGCATGGGATCAGGCGGTGGCGGAGTGGACCGCGTTTGCATCCGATTCTGATTGTTCCTATGACGATGTCGTGAATATTGATGCATCTGAGATTCAGCCAACCGTGACCTGGGGCATCACGCCGGGGCAGGGAGTCGGTATTGAGGAATGCATCCCTACGATTGAGGGTGGCGCGACTGATTCCGAACGCGAATCGATCCGCGAGGCCTTGGAGTATATGGAATTTGAAGGTGGAAGCCCGGTGAAGGGGAAGCGCATCGACGTTGCCTTTATTGGTTCCTGCACCAACGGACGCCTGAGCGATTTGCAGGAAGTGGCGAATCACATCAAGGGTCACAAGGTTGCGGAGGGCGTGCAGGGTATCGTGGTACCGGGTTCGCAGGTCGTGGCGCAAATCGCGGAACAACTCGGCTTGGATAAAATTTTCAAGGAAGCGGGCTTTGAATGGCGCGGCGCGGGTTGCTCGATGTGCCTTGCGATGAATCCTGATAAACTGGTGGGCAATCAACTCTGCGCCAGTTCCTCGAACCGTAATTTCAAGGGTCGTCAGGGCTCGCCCACCGGTCGCACCATGCTGATGAGTCCGCTCATGGTGGCGGCGGCGGCGGTGCGCGGCGAAGTAACGGACGCCCGCGAGGTCTTTGAGGTAAAGGTAGCCTAAGTATCATTCATCCCGAGAAAATTTATTATGCCAAGTGAACCGATAACCAGTGTTAGCTCTCGTGCGGTCTTCGTACCGGGAGATGATATCGATACCGACCGCATCATCCCGGCGCGTTTTATGAAGTGCATCACCTTTGATGGACTCGGCGAGTATCTCTTCCACGATGTACGGAAGGATGAGGCGGGGGTCGAGAAAGCCCACAATCTGAACGATCCGCGCTTTGCGGGGGCGGGTATTATTTTGAGCGGCAACAACTTTGGTTGTGGCAGTTCGCGGGAGCACGCACCGCAGGCGATCCAACGCGCTGGTTATAATGCCATCATCGCGGGGAGTTATGCCGAAATCTTTTTTGGAAATTCAACGAATCTCGGAATTGTATGTGTGACAGCCGGGGACGCCGAGCGTGAAGCGCTCGCGGCAGCGGTCGAAGCGAACCCTTCGCTGGAAGTGACGATTGATATCGATGCGGGTGAAATTCGCTACGGCGATCAATGCATCCCCTGTGAAATCAAGGGGAATGCCCGGGAGAGTTTAATGAGCGGGAACTACGACCCGCTGGACGAATTGCTCAGCGGGGCGGATGCAGTCGATGCGGTTGCAGGCGCCCTTAGTTATATGGGGCGGACCTAGGAACAATTCCACAGTTTTGAACTCCAATACGGCAGGCGGTCAGTCCCTTTAAAAATTATGGATCTTCTAACCAATGCCGGAATTTTTCTTTATCCCCTCGCGCTGTGTTCCTTTGTAGCGGTTGCGATCACGATTGAGCGCCTGCTGGCGCTGCGCAACTCCCGGGTGATGCCGGGTCATTTGGTGGCGGCTTTCCTGGCGCACGATATCGATAATCTGCAAGGGGATCCCGGATCGGTTGCCGGTCGCATCATTGCCTTTAACAAGGAACGCCGTCCCGATGCGGAAGCGCTCAATGCCTTTGCGCGTTTGGAGGTGAGTCGGATGGAGCGGGGAATCTTTTTGTTGGAGGTGGTGATTGGGGTGGCACCGCTCCTTGGCTTGCTCGGCACCGTGACGGGTCTCACGCAGGTCTTCAGCGGTTTCTCGGCGGACACCGGCTTGCCGGAACCGGCGGCCTTTATTCGGGGGATCGCGCTGGCGTTGAACACCACTATTCTAGGGCTGGCGATTGCGATTCCGGCACTGGTGGCGCACGCTTATCTCCTGCGCCGGGTTGAATCGCTTGCGGCTCGTATCAGTATGGCGGTGCAGGCGCTGATTAATGAAAAGCCCCGCGCTTAAGTTTTGGCCCCCGATACAATGAGTTTGCTCCAACGCCGTCGCCAACGTCCCACGATTAATATCGTGCCCTTGGTAGATGTGCTGACGGTTTTGCTTTTTTTCTTTTTGGTAACGATGCAGTTTCGCCAAGTGACGGCGCTCAATATAACGGCGCCTGAGATTGAAACGGCGGGCAAAAACAAGATTGATGAACAGGTGATCTTGGCGGTCGACGCGGAGGGGGCGTTCTTTTTGAATGACCAGCGCCTTGAAAAGGAGGCGCTCGATGCGGCGCTGCGGGTCGCGGGAGAAGTCACGCCGGAAATCCCGGTGCTCTTGATGGCGGATGAGGAAGCCCCGCTCAAGCATGTGACCGAGGTGATGGATCTTTGTCGGAAGAACCGCTTGAACAAGATTCGCTTACAATCGCGCTAGTTCGCAATCCAACTGAGGCCGAGGCCGATCCAGAGCGGGATTGTTACGAAGCTCAGGCAGGTGGTGACGAGTGCGAGCTTGAGGACAATCACGGGGGCGCCGCCGTAATGCCGTGCCAGCACGATGGGGAAGATCGCGCAGGGCATGGCGGCTTGAACAACGAGCACGCGTTGTAGCTCGGTGGTGGCCGGTAAAAGGAGGGCGAGCGCGATGAAGGCAAGCGGCAGGATGAGCATGCGAAGGGTGAGTCCGCCGACGAGAAAGCCACGGTGTTCACGGAAGTTGAGACCCTTGAAGAGGTCAGCAAAGGTGACGCCGATGAGGATCAAGGCGATGGGAATGGCGCAGACCCCCAGCATATCAAAGATGCCGAAGCAGAATTTCGGCAGGTAGGCGCTCCAACCCAGCGCGTTCACCGGGACCGCGATGAGAATCGCGATGACGGGGCCGCTCATAACCCGTTGCCAGAGGGGTTTGGAATCATGTGCCGAAAGGATAAAACCGACCCCCAGGACCCACATCGCAATTTCAACCCCGAGGTTATAGACAATGAGCACCCCGCTGGTTTCCCGTCCAAAAAGGGCCGCCATAATGGGAATGGGCAGGTAGCCATAGTTATACATGCCGGTGGAAAGCGAGAAGGTCCGTCGCTCGCTGGAGTTCCCCCATTGGAAACGGCGGGCCATCCAGAGCGCGAGACCCATCCCAACCGCCACGGTGGAAAATCCCAGCAGGGGTGGCAGGAAGAGGTTTTCGGCTTGGCGGAGCGCGGGGTTTTCGAGGATCAGGGAAAAGAAGAGCGCCGGAAAGAGGAGGTTCAGCATGATCGCCATCAGGCTGGAGTCCGCAGACTTTTCGATCCAGCCGAGCCGACGGGCGAGGAAGCCGAGGGCAATCGTCAGGAAGATCGGCAGGATGGCGGTAAAGATGAGTGTGGTCATTGCTGGAATAAAAGTGGCGAATATGAATGTTTTGAGGTCATAGGACAAGCGGATCTTAAAAAGCCGTTGCGGGGATTGCCTTTTCAACTTGCTGACTTAATTAGAGGGGGATGTCGAAGGATTGGGAACAGGCTTACGCGGAAGGCGTCACCCCTTGGGATAAGGGGTCGGCGGCTCCGCCCTTGGTGGAGTATTTGGAAGGTCACAAAATCGCGGGTCGGGTATTAGTACCGGGATGCGGGACGGGGCACGATGCGCGGGCCTTGGCAGCAGCGGGGGCGGAGGTGACGGGGATGGACCTTGCGCCGCGTGCCTTGGCAACGGCCCGCAAAAGCGCGGGTGCGGGTGCGGTGCGATGGGTGGAAGGAGATTTCCTACGGCTGGATGCGGAAGAACGGGATGCCTATGACTGGGTGGTGGAACATACCTGCCTGTGTGCGATTGATCCCGCGCAACGCGAGGCCTACGTGCAAAGTGTGCGACAGGCGCTCAAGGCCGGAGGTTTTTATTGGGCGGTTTTCTTTCGGGAAGTCAGCCATTATGATGGTTCCGGCCCGCCGCATCCAATCGATGCAGCGGAAATCGATACCCTTTTTGCAAGGGGCTTTGAGTTGATCCAAAGCTACACACCGGAGCGGACGTATTCCTGTCGTCCGAAAGGCCGCGAGGAGGTGCGCCTTTATCGCAGGGTTTAGAAGAATTGCATTTGGTCATCGCCCTGCGGAGTGGTGGGGCGGATGAGGCTGGAGTCGTGGTGCAGGGAACCGTTAACGCGGCTGCTGACGCCGTGGGCGGTCAAGCTGGTTTCGTTGGTGAATTGAATCGCGTCGGCCTTGTTGGTTTTGTTGTCAAGCCAATCGCGATGTGCGGCGGCGGGGATGCAGACGGGCATTCGGTGATGAATGGCCTGCAGCGATTCCTGAGCCTCGGTGGTGAGGATGACGCAATGTGCGGCAAAGGCGTCATTTTTTGAGGGAAACCAAAGTCCGGCAAAATAAAGGACGGATTCGTCGGCGGGTGCGATGTAGTGGGGTTGTTTGCGGACTCCATCGTTGAGCCATTCATAGAAACCGTTGGCGGGGATGAGGCAGCGTTTTTCTTCCCAGCTTTCTCGAAAACGCGGGGTGCTGTCAGCGGTCTCAAGGCGGGCGTTTACGTGAAAATTTTGAGGGGTACGCAGACCCCAATGCATGGGGGTGAGGATTTCCTCGCGCAGGGTGAGGACTTCCCGACCGGGTGAGATGTTGTAATCCGGTTCGTATTCGAAGCCCTCCGGCATATCGCTCGCGAGGGTTTCAACGAGTTTGTTTTTGCTTATGTGAAGGGTGAATCGGCCACACATGGTACTGTTGAGTTTTTTGAGGTGGGGGTTAACGGACGCCGGACCAGATACGAAGGGACCTGAGAAAGAAGAGTTCAAGGGCAGCGACCTGATTGAAATTGATTTCGAGCAAGCCGGCGCAGTGTTCGAGGGTGGCGACGACGCGGTGGAGGGCATTGGCGGGCAGACGGCCGGGGTTCAGCGTTTCAATTTCGCGGGTGTAGTCGAGGGTAAGGCGCTCGATTTCACCCAGGAGTTGTTTGCGAAAACCACGGCTGATACCGGTTTCAATGGCATCTTTCTCGCTGGGGCCGATGTCTTCCGGTAGGAGTTCCTTTTGTCGCGTCCACGCTTCTTTGGTCAGTTCTTGGAGGATTTGTTGGTAGCGCAGGTTTAATCCACACGCGCCCAATACCAGATGGGGTACGGATTTTTTACTGGGTCCTTGCAGGATGCGGGAGAGCCACTCGCGGTATTGGCGGGTCCAGTCCTGCCAGTCAGGATTTTGAATACCGCCGGCGAGGTCGGGAACCCGGAAGTTGAGGCAGCGGCTGCGAATCGTATCGAGCAGTTCGTAGGGGCGGGTGGTGAGGAGAAACAGGGTCGTGTCAGCGGGCGGTTCCTCGAGGGTCTTCAGGAAAGCGTTGGCGGATTGCCGGTTCATGCGGTCGGCCTCAAAAATAATCCCGACTTTGCGACCGCCCTGGTTGGCGGATTTTTGGATATCGATGACGAGGCGGCGCATGGAATTTTGCGGCCATTCGCCCTGGCTACGCTCGCTCTCGGAGCCGATTTTAATCATACGGGCTTTGCCACTTGGGCGCAGGGTAAAGCAATCGGGGTGAAGGAAGGGGTCTTTGTCAGTATTGAGGAGTTCGGCGGCGATGGCTTGGGCGATCGCTTCAATCGCCGCGAGCTTACTGCTGTGCAGCAGGATGCCGTGGCCAAGGCGTTCCTGTTGAATGGAACGTTCGAGCACCTGAACGGCGCGGCATTCGCGGACTGATTTCGGGAGTGTAGCAGTTAGGGACATTTTAAATGGATCAAAGCGACCAATGTATTCACTACCTGAAGGCAAATACAATTAAAGGTCAAATCCTTGCTACCTGAATTAAGGCCCTATTCACTTAAGAAAAGAATCCTGTGTGACGAATCCTTAAGTTCGATCCGCAATGGCTCTATTGCCACTTTAATCTTTATTTTTGGCACGACGCCGGATCATAAAACTGATGCCTAGTACAGCGCATCCGAGTAAGAATGCATAGGTAGCGGGTTCGGGAACTACTGTCACAGCCAAGCTGCTCCAAAATTGAGAACTAGCAACATTAGCATGCACAACCGAGTTCAACGTAACTGGTGTGTTCGCTGGGATGATCCAATTATTAAACGCTGCGGGAAATTCTTCCGTGTTTCCATTATTGTTTCTTATTTCTAGATTTTTAGATTCGTTCCCAAGTGTAAACGTGATAGAATGGTTATCTGCTTGGTACGAGTAATCATTAAAGAAAGACTTAAAAATTACATCTTTGCTGAAGCTAAAGGTTAAGCTTAAAGAGTTTCTGTAAACACGTAATCCGTCGCTGTCTACGCGAATACCAACTTGTCTAATGTTTCCCCAATCATCAGTCGTTGAAACAGTCAGGGTGGTCGAACCATCGTCAGCGGTTATGGTATCGCTTGCCGACGCATTGGTTAGATTTAAAAAATTAAAATTGATTATTTGAGCCTGACTAAAGGCGCAATTTAAATACAATAAAAGGGCGACTAAATAACGCAGGCTCGATTTAATTAAAGGATTCATAGTGCAATTTTGTATGTAGAAACTTGTTTTAAGTTGCCATAATAAATTTAACAATCAAAGTTTTAACAAATAAAAAATAAATTAAGCAACTAAAATATCAAAAAATTATTTTTTGGGTATAAGAAAATTGTATCTACTGAATTCTGTATTTTCTTCGAGGAAGAATCAGTGATTAAGGAGAGCTTTTATTGCAGTTAAAATTGTCGACTGCATCGCATCGACAGAAAGGCTGGCATCAATTACTTGTACGCGCTCGGGTTCTTTTGCCGCAAGAGCTAGAAAACCCTGACGCACCGCTTCAAAAAAGGTACTGGCCTGATCTTCCATGCGATCCAGTTTTCCCTCGGTACGGGCGCGGACCCGTTCTAGCCCGGTCTTTGGGTCGAGGTCGAGTAGGAAGGTGCGATCGGGGCGCACGGACCCCACCGCAAAATTATTAATGGCAGCGACTGCCTGAGCATCGAGTTTACGTGCCACTCCTTGATACACGGTGGTGGAATCGAGGTAGCGGTCACAGAGGACGATTTTGCCAGCTTGGAGGGCGGGTTGGATCACTTCACGTGCGAGCTGGGCCCGGCTGGCAGCAAAGAGCAAAAGTTCTGCTTCTGGAACCATCTGCTCGCCTGCAGGATTGTGTTGGAGGAGATCGCGAAGCAGCTCACCTAGGGGCGTGCCGCCGGGCTCGCGGGTCATGAGAACCGAGTGCCCTTGAGCTTCAAGTGCGGCAGCCAGAAGACGAATCTGGGTTGATTTTCCGCAACCTTCACCGCCTTCGAAACTGATGAAATACCCGCTCATGTGTTCTTGGTTTACCAGGATTGAATGAAGGAGTTGAGATCCTCGAGCGTGGGGCTCTGGGCGTTGCGAACATAGAAACCGGAGGTGGCGACCGCAAGGGTCAGTGCGGCCTCGGGTGAGAGTCCCATGAGGCAAGCGGTAAGGAATCCGGCGTTGAAGTGATCACCGGCCCCGGTGGTGATTTTAGGGTTATCACAGAAGGGGCCTTCGGCGTAGGCAGCGCCTTCGGCCTTGGCGCAGACCGCGCATTCAACGGGGTGTACCACCACGGTGTTGAGTGCCAGTGCCTCGCGGATGCGGCTCGCCTGCGTCTTTAAGTTTGCTTCCGATTTGGGGAGGGGTTCAAAGCCGAGCAGGGCGTCGACTTGTTCCGCCTCCCGATAATTGAGGCCAAGGACGACTTTTCCGAATTGCTCGAAGCGGCTGAAGATTTTGAGGACGCGAAGGAGGTCTTCGCGGGAACGTTTTTCGGGATCGGCGAGATCAAAGAAGAAGAGGCGGTCAGGGTTTGCCGTTGCGGCGGGAAGGACCTGTTCGAGGAATCCCTCAAAGACTTCGGAGAGGTAGGGGATCATGGTCCAGTTAACCATGCTGATGGAGTCCTGTGCGGAGAAGAGTTCGATGAGTTGTTCGAGTCCGATATGTTCGAGGAGGAAGGGGAAGGTGATGGTCTCGAGGCTTCCGGTTGAACCGAACATGATTTTGCCGTCCTTGAATTCAGCGGCATGGGTGACGCCGGGGTCGGCGAGGGTAATGGCCTCGGTCAAAGCGGCAAATTCAGTGAAGAGGGGATGCACGGAATCTTTCCCGAGGGCGCCAATGTAGCGGACCTGCGCGCCGAGGCATCGCTGGGCGTTTGCCATGAGGGGGCCGTTGCCGCCGAGCTTGTCGACCACCGGGGCCAATTCGAGGTTCGCGCTTTTACCGGCTGCAGAACTGATCCGCGCGCCGAAATCGGCGATGGTTTCGATACGGGTGAAGTCTTTGCCCGGGCCGTTGCGTTGGGCAACGGGGTGCACGATCTTATCTACAAATCCGTCGATTCCAACGAGGGCCTTCTTTGAGGCGAGTGAGGGTGAGAGGCGCTGAAGCTCTTCAAGCGTTTGTTTTTTATGATTCATATCAATGCTAAGGAATAGAAGATTGTGAGTGAAAGCAGGTGGCAAACTCTTTTACAGTGTAATTGTTAGCAGAATTTTTAAAGCGAGGGTGTTCATGGCTTGTCAAGACAGCTGACATGGGCGTTATTTGTATTAGTTTTATGAATGCCCTGATAACACCGGATCTTTTTTTCATTCAGGCGGCGGCGAACGCCAACGTCTTCACTTACTTTGCGCAGTCCAATTTTGCGGGTAAAGTTATTATCCTGATTTTAGCCCTGTGTAGCGTGATTGCGTGGTCGGTCATGTTGGGGAAGTATCTGGATTTGTCGCGCTTGCGGGCGCAGAACCTGCGCTATGAACGTTTATTGAGCAAGGAGGCGCACTTGCTGGCGCTGGACCCCAGCTTGCCCGGCAAGGGGGCGGGGCCTTTCTATAACCTCGTGCGCGAAGGCTTGGAGGCATTTGCCCGCTACGGTGGGGATCTTGCGGACACGGACACGCACCGCGTGAGTTTGCGCATGGGGCATGTTGAAAACGCCCTGCAACGCGGTGTGGCGGAACAAACGGTGCGGTATGAAACGAAGATGGTGCTGCTTGGATCGATTGTGACGGGGGCGCCGTTCCTCGGGTTGCTGGGCACGGTTTGGGGCGTGATGGATGCCTTCGGTGGAATGGCGGGAACCGGTTCGGCGAGTCTGCAGAGTCTCGCGCCAGGGGTTTCAGGCGCGCTCTTAACCACGGTTGCAGGTCTGGTGGTCGCGATCCCTTCGGTCTTCGGCTACAACTATCTCCTGCAGCAAACCAAGATCGCGGTGGTGGAACTGGAAAATTTTGCAAGTACGGTCGCGGACCGCATTGAGTTGGAGGCGCAGGCCGCCGCCAATTCCTAGGAGCACTTTCCCATGGCACGTCGATTCCATCGCAAAGACCGCCTCTCGGCTTTAACCGAGATTAACGTCACGCCCCTCATCGACCTCGCTTTTGCGCTCCTTATTATCTTCATGATAACAACCCCGCTGCTGGAGCAGACCATCGAAGTCGACCTGCCGGTGGAATCGCCGAGCACGCAGGCCGTGGAGCGCGAGGACTTTCAAAGCGTGAGCATCGACCAACAGGGTCGTTATTTTTGGGGTGAGCAGTCGGTCAGCCCCGCGCAACTCGCGGATCTATTGGACAGCTTCGCGCAACAGTCTGACCCGCCGGTCTTGAGTATTCGTGCCGATGCAGGCTTGCCGTATCAACGGGTCATCACGGTCATTGACATGATCAAACAACGGAAACTTTCAAAAATCAGTCTCGACACCAAGGTCGATTAGAATGGTCATTCGCCTTCCAAAAAACTCGCCTTTTGTGACTTCGCTGGTGTTGCACGCAGCGGCTTTGGTGGTGCTCGTGTTTTTTGTGTTGGTGGATTTCTTCAGGCCAAAAAAATCGGTGCATGTCTTTGAGATGGTCAGCCTGCCGGAATCGCAAGTGGTGCAGGATCGGCCCACGGTGCAGGATTCGCCAAAGCTTGATTTGCCTGACTTGAAGCCGATGCCCGTCAAGCCCGCGCCCCAGCCAAGGCCCAAGCCCAAGCCCCGCGAAATCATCAATATTTCCGATTTTCGAAAACAGAACCCGCTTCCAAAACCGCGCCCCGTTCAACCCGCCGTCCGCCCGCCGGTTTCAGTGCCGACTTTGAAGGTGCCGGATGCCGAGACCCCGCAAGCGCGCACTTCCTCCCGTGAACTGAGTCCGCAACAGATCAACGCTTTGGCTAATTACAATGCCCGCCTGCGGCAGCGCCTCGATGCCGCCTGGAAAAAACCGGCAAACATGGGGGGCGTCCCGCTGGAGTTGACGGCGATTTTCCAAGTCTCGGCATCAGGGAATATTTCTCAGATACGTTTTTCACCGGGATCGGGCAACGCCGCCTTCGACGCCTCGGTGCTTGCCGCCTTGCGCTCCGTGATCAACGCCGGGCCTACACCGACCGGGCAGTCGCATACTTTTTCGATGAAGTTCAGTCAGGACTGAGGACGGGCCGTGAAATCGTGAAAGTGTTTGCGGGACGGCGCGTGCCGGCTTCTATTTGCGGTATGAAGGGAAATATGGGTCATTGGCTGCAAGCGATCCGCCCGGCAACGCTGCCGGCGGGCGCGGCTCCGGTTTTACTGGGGACGGCATTGGCGGGGGCAGACGGGTTTTGGCTGCCAAGCGCGGCTTTGATATGCCTTGGATTCGCGCTCCTCGCGCAGGTGGGGTCGAATTTTGCGAATGATTACCTCGATGGGATTCGCGGGACGGACGGGCCGGAGCGCCTGGGGCCGGAGCGTGCGGTGGGGGCGGGCCTGATAACACCGGAGGCGATGCGCCGGGCGGCGTTGTTGACACTGGGAGCGGCGTTTTTGCTGGGTCTGGCTTTAATTGCCTATGGCGGTTGGTGGTTGCTGGTGGTGGGGCTTGTGTGTGTGACTGCCGCCTGGTGTTACACCGGTGGGCCTTATCCGCTCGCCTACCACGGTTGGGGCGATGTCGCGGTGGTTTTCTTCTTTGGGATCGTGGCGGTGCTTTGCACCTACTATGTGCAGGCGGGAGGGGTTTCGTGGGATGCCCTTCTCCTGGGGCTGGGTTCGGGTTTTTTGACCAATAATATCTTGGTGGTGAATAATTACCGCGACTTAGAGGCGGATCGGGCGGCGGGAAAACGGACTTTATTGGTACGCTTTGGACGCGATTTTGGGCGGATGCTCGCTTATTTTTCGGCATCGTTGGCGGCATCGGTGGTGGTTTGGCTGTGGTTGCGGGGTTATGGGGTGGGTGTCCTGCTGGCATTGCTGCCCTGCGGCTGGAGTTTTATTTTGAGCAGGGGTCTGCGCAGAACCTCGGGTCGCGCTGCTTTTGGGGTGGCATTGGGTAATGCGGGTCGGGTTGTGGCGCTTTATGGAATCCTCCTGGCGCTGGGAATGAGCCTTTAATATGCAAGTGGTTTGAAGGCTTGCCATTTGCGGGGGAGTGATCTTGCATCTTCCGCTTTTCAACCCTTAAGCAAATGATAGATTATTCCTTTTCAAATTTCCTTCCGCTGGCACAAGCTGCATCGGGTGCCGGTATTGCTCAGTTTCTTCCCTTGATCCTGCTTTTTGCGGGTATGTGGTTCCTGATCATCGCGCCACAGCGCAAACGCCAAAAGGCGCACGATAAAATGATTACCGAGCTTAAAAGCGGGGACGCGATTATCACGAGCGGTGGTATTCACGGTACCATTACCAATGTTAAAGAGAACAGCTTCGTGCTGCGGATCGCGGATAACGTGAAGATCGAGCTCACCAAGCAATCAGTCGGCAGTCGCGTCAGTTCCGGCGATAGCGCCGAGTAGTATTTTTCTAACGCAGCATTAACAACCTCAAGCAGGCCTCGACCATGTCCGGTAATATTCTTTGGAAATTCAGTTTAACTGCCCTCATCCTATGGTGGTGTGTTATCAGCATCACCCCTTTGCAGGATCGGCCCTTTGAGGATTTCATCCGGGATCAAGCGACTGCGGAGCTGGACGCCTTTGATGGATTGATGTCACGGGCGGAGTCGCGGGTTGCATCGGGGGAATCGAAGTCCTTGTTTGTGGCGTTGCGTGAACTTGGGGTTGATGAGGAAATCGACTACGCGGCATTTTTTCCGGAGATTGAAGTGCGCGACATCGCGAACCGTAATAAACGGAACGATGTACTCCTGAAGCATTTATTGAGCAGCGCGCAGAGCCAGTTGCGTTTGGGTCTGGACCTAAAGGGCGGCGTGGGTGTGACGATGAAAATCGACGAATCAGCGCAAAGCGAGCTGAGCAATTACGAGCAGGCGGAGCAATTGGAAGATGCGATTGAAATTATGGCGGACCGCTTGGATGGCTCCGGCGTGGCGGAACCGGTAATTCGTCCGCGCGGCAAGGATGCTATCGAAATCCAGATGCCGGGCGCCTCGACCAAGCAGAACCCCGAGATCATCGATGTTATCAAGAAGCCCGCTCGTTTGGAATTTCGCGCGGTGCATGAAACTCTGGATCCATACACCACTGCATTAAAGGATTACCCGGTGGGTTATGAAGTACTGGCAGAAGAGCGGGAGGATCGCATGACGGGCGAGATCACGGAACGCCGGATTTTTGTGAAACGCATACCGGAGGCCACCGGAGAAATAGTGGAGGATGCCTTTGCGGCGCAATCCACCACCGGATCGTTTGAGGTGAACCTTGTCATGACGGGTGAGGGTTCCAAGATTTTGCGTGCAGTGACCGAGAAAATGGTGGGCAAACCCCTCGCGATCGTGCTGGACGGGAAGTTGTATTCTGCCCCGGTCGTGAATTCGGTGCTCTCGCGGAATGCGCAAATCACCGGTGGTTTCTCGCAGCGTGAAGCCTTTGACCTCGCCAATGTTTTGAATAACCCGCTCGCAGTGGAGTTGCGGGTCGATGAGATGTATGAAGTCGGTCCATCAATGGCGGCGGGTGCGCGTGACAGCTCCATGAATGCGGTTAAATGGGGTGCGCTCCTGGTGGTGGCGTTCATGATCCTCTATTATTTCATCGGGGGATTTGTGGCAGTGCTTTCAGCGCTGGTAAACGTGGTGATTGTCCTGGGTGTGCTTTCGAGTCTGGGGGCGACCTTGACCCTGCCGGGTGTGGCGGCGCTGGTGCTGACGCTGGGTATGGGGGTCGATGCCAATATTTTGATCTTTGAGCGTTTGCGAGAGGAGTTAAAGCTCGGCAAATCGATTAAAAATGCCGCGGCGGGAGCGTTCCAGAAAGTGACTTCCACGATTGTGGACGCCAACGTAACAACCTTGATAACCGCTACGATTTTGATCTGGCTCGGCACGGGGCCGGTCAAGGGCTTCGGATATACCCTCGCAATCGGTATTTGCGCCTCAATTTTCTGTGCTCTGGTCGTTACGCGCTTCCTGATCGATTTCCTGATTCACCGCGCCGGCGTCAAGCAGGTGCTCGGCTTGAAGCTTTTGGGTGAAATGAAGATCGACTTCTTGAAATACCGCCGTCCCGCCTTTTTGGCGTCCTGGACACTGGTGCTGGCAGGGATTGTGAGCGTGGTGATGCATCATGACAATATCATGGGTATCGACTTTACCGGTGGTGACGAAATGACGATTGCCTTTGAGGAGAAGATCGAAGGGGGTGAACTGGACGCCGCTGCAGAGCAATTGGGCTTGGGTGAAGTCAATCCGGTGTACCAGACTTTAATCGGGGAAGAGCGAGAAGTGCTGAAGATCCAGACACGTTTTGACCAAAGCCGTGCTGTGCTGGAAGGTTTGCAAAATGCCTTCCCCGATGCGGGGCTTGAGGAAGAAGCGATCACGCAAATCGGGGCCTCGGTTTCGAGCAGCATTCAATGGAATGCGATTTGGTCGGTGATTGCGGCACTGGGCGGTATTTTGCTCTACGTGGCGCTGCGTTTCGAGATGGGTTACGGCATCGGAGCGGTTGTTGCGACGGTGCACGACGTGCTCATGACGGTCGGGATTTTTGTTTTATTTGGAGCCCTTGGCATATTCGTCAGTGGTCAATTTACCGCTCCCATGCTGGCGGCGATTCTGATGATTGTGGGTTATTCGATTAATGATACCATTGTGGTCTTTGACCGCATTCGGGAGGAACTGGAATTGAACCCCGGCACGAATTTACGGGCGATTATTGTGACCGCAATCAACCGCGTTTTCTCGCGCTCAATCCTGACCAGTGTGACCACTTTGTTGGCGGCGGTCTCGCTCTATGTTTTTGGAGCGGGGGTCATCAATGATTTCGCCTTCGTCTTTATCGTTGGTATTCTAACGGGAACCTTCTCTTCGATTTTTATCGCGAGTCCGGTTTTCTACTGGTGGCACAAAGGCGATCGCCGACATGTAGAGGAGCGGGAGTTGACTCCCAAGACCTACGAATGGCAAAGCAAAGAGTCCTAGTTTAGCGTTACTTCAGCACGTAGCCGGTTCGCTGGCGGTGATTTGGATGTTTGGTCTTGCGGCGATTCATAGATTTTGGCTACTGTGATACTTTGCGCTTGAGGCGAGCGATATCCCAAACCATGAACTGGACTACCAATGAATGTGACCCAACGGTGGTCAAAGAACTTGAGCAGGGGCTTGGGCTGAATCGGGTGATTGCGGAATTGTTGGTGGAACGCGGGATTGAGACGGTCGCTGCGGCGGAACGTTTCTTGCGGCCGCAACTTTCAAGCCTTGAGGATCCCTTTGCGCTAACGAATCTTGAGGCTGCGGTGGATCGGATTGAGCGGGCGCTGGAGGGTGGTGAATCGGTGGTTGTTTTTGGAGACTATGATGTGGATGGGGTAACGAGCACCGTGCAACTCGTCAGTCTTCTGCGCTCGCTGGGCATGGAGCCTCGTTTTTCCGTGCCCCTGCGCTTGGAGGAAGGTTATGGCATGAGCCACGAAGCGATTGACCGGGTGCTGGACGGCTCGGTGCCGGACCTATTTATTGCGCTGGATTGCGGGACGAATGCACACGAGGCGGTCTCGTATTTGCGCAAACTGGGCGCGGATGTAATCATTGTGGACCATCATCAGGCAAAGGAGGGGGTGCCGGAAGATTGCATTCTCGTGAATCCGCATGTGCATGACAAAGCCGGGGCGCCCTGGCGCAATCTGTGTACCGCCGGTCTCGTCTTTAAACTTTTGCACGGAATTTTAAAGCGGCGGCGTGAGGCAGAGGATGAACGGGTAGAGTCCCTGCATTTAAGGGATTATCTCGATTTGGTGGCGATGGGTACGATCGCGGATTTGGTACCCCTACAGGATGAGAATCGTATTTTAGCCTGGTATGGTTTGCAGCATTTGCGCGCAAACCGACGGGTTGGCATTCGGGCGCTTTGTCAAGTGAGCGGGCTGGCGACCAACCAACCGCTGGAAAGTACCGATATTTCCTTTAAACTGGCACCTCGCATCAACGCCAGCGGGCGTCTTGCCGATGCGAGTAAACCGATTGAGATGCTCTTGAGTTCCGATGAGAAGGCATGCGGTGGCATCGCGCAGGAACTGGAAGCGACCAATCGCGAACGGCAGGTAATCGAACGCAAAATTGCGGGGGAAGCTGCCGCGCATGTGGAGGCTCATTATGCAGATGCGCCGGGAATTATTTTATACGACAAGGATTGGCATCCGGGGGTAGTCGGTATTGTCGCGAGCCGGGTGAGTCGCCGTTTTCACAAGCCCTGTGTTGTCTTGGGTCGCGAGGGTAGTATGGCGAAAGGCTCGGGTCGCAGCGTGGCGGGCGTTGACCTGGTGCAAGTTTTTCAGCAATGCGATGATTTGTTGGAGCATTGGGGTGGCCATCCAATGGCGGCGGGGATTTCTCTGCCCGAGTCGGCGATTGAGGCCTTCCGCGAGCGTTTTATGGAGGCGCTGGCAGGGATCTGCCCGGAGGGTCTGCCGGAACCGGAACTGGAGCTCTCGGCTTGGCTCGAAGCGGGTGATTTGAATGCGAGCCTTCTGGAATCCTTGGATCGCCTGCAGCCTTTTGGTCAGGAGAACCGTCAACCGGTATTTGGATTGCGCAGTATTGTGCTGGAGAAAGCACCGCAGGCGTTTGCCAGGGGCGGGGGCAATTATCGTTTTGAACTACCGGCGCCAGCCGGTGAAGGAAAGGGACTCGTCGGCGTGGCATGGCAGATGGATTCAATGCCGCTGGTCGGAGAGCCAGTGGATTTGGCTTTGCGCTTCGGGTGGAACTACTGGCGAAACTCGCGGACACCCCAAGTGACCCTCCTCGACTGGCGTCTAGCAGAGTAGGGCGGTCTTTATTCTTCAGGCTTCTCGTCGACGGTATCAATCGTCTCGATAAATTCGAGTTTGCCGATACGCACGATGCCCTGTTTTTCCTTCTCGCGGATAAAGTCGGCATTGAGGAGATTTTCACCGGAATAACGTCCGGCGGTTTTGGCGAGGGTTCCAAAGGCTTCGGTGGGTTCAGCGCGCCCGGTGGGCAGGCTCAGTTGGAGCGTCCAAAGCGGGCGAGGCATGACTTCCATGTCGGTGCGATTACGGATTTCTTCGATAGAGAGCGCCATCACATTCACGAAATAACGGTCATGGCGGGCGGCCTCTTCGAGTTGCTGGCGTTTAAGCGAATAAACATGCATGTCGTACATGGCGGTGGCTCCGATAATTTTCGCATTTTCACGTGCTTGTTTATCGGCTTCGTAGGCATCCAGTTCTGCCATTGGGTCAAAGGGATCCTCGGCGTCGACCGCGAGGTCAAAGTATTCAACATCGGGGTTTGAGTTGGTCTGTCCCCAGTGAACCACCAGGATGAAATCCGCTTTCATGGGATCCTCAGACATCACGTAGTTCTTGGCGGTCAGTTCCTTTTTGAGGGCGTAGGCGACTTCCTCAAACTGAATCTCATCCTCCGGGTCTTCGTATTCATAGGGGTAGTATTTGCCCTTTAAAAAGGTATAAGTCTCGCTCTTGGCATTGCCCGCCTCGTCGACCGGTCGAATATAGTCCTCGCGTGCGGAGGCTTTTACGAGGATATCGACCGCAAATGCTGGGTATGTCATGCAAAGCATCAGCAATGCGCTATACAGAAAAGGCCGATTCATTGGGGATTGTTTCATGGAAGATTTGTATACAGTTCGATTAATGGCGTCAACTTTAGCGATTTCACTAAAGCCACCGTCAGAGCCTTTGACGGTTTCTTCTTTATTCATCGTCGCTTAACGGTAAGAGTTTCATTCTAATATCAACCAAAGCACCCCACAAATTATGAAATCCCCAATTCTTCATTCCTGCATTATTCTTTTCGTGGCAAATCTGCTTTTTGCGGAGGTCCAAATGCCTAATATATTTGGCGACCACATGGTGTTGCAACGCGAGCAGCTCAATCCGGTTTGGGGCAAGGCGAATCCCGGCGAGCGAATCATCGTCAAAATCAATGGCCAAAGCCACGCGACTTACGCCGGTCCCGAGGGTCGGTGGGAAATCAAGCTCCGCGCCATGCCTGCCGGTGGTCCGCACGTGTTGGAAGTGCAGGCCGACAACCTACTGCGTTTTGAGGACGTTATGATCGGGGAGGTTTGGGTCTGCTCGGGTCAGTCCAATATGCAATGGACTTTGAGTAATAGCGATGGTGGCGATTTGGAAATCCCGCTCGCGGATGAGCCTATGATCCGCATGATTTCCGTTCCACAGGTTGGCACCCAGATTCCGCAGGATGATTTCAAGGGCCAATGGGAGCACGCAAGCCCCGCGGTAGCCGCGGAATTTTCGGCAGTGGGTTACCACTTTGGGCAACGCTTGAAGCAGGCGCTTGGAGTAACAATTGGGCTGATTGATAACGCCTGGGGCGGATCCGCCGCGGAGGCCTGGGTGCCCCGCGATGTCCTTGAGGCGGACGGTCACTCCGATGCTTATCTCGCTGAGTGGGATGCCAAGATCGCAGCTTACACCGACGCAGTGCATGCCAAAAAGGTCGCTCTTTTTGAGGAATGGAAAGCCAATGGACGCAAAGGTCGCGCTCCCAGGGTCAATGATATCCGCACCGGACAGCATCGCCCCGCCAATTTATATAACGGAGTCTTGCATCCCATCATCGGCTACGGAATCCGCGGAGCGATTTGGTATCAAGGCGAGAGCAACGCCGGTCGCGCCGCGGCCTACAACCAGCTCTTTCCGCTCATGATTTCCACTTGGCGGGATCATTGGAAGCAAGGCGACTTCCCCTTCTACTGGGTGCAACTCGCAGACTTCAGAGGGGAGCAAGCCGAACCCCAGCAGAACTCATCGTGGGCGGAATTGCGCGAAGCCCAAACCAACACCCTCGCGCTTCCCAATACCGGACAAGCCGTCATTATTGATATTGGCGAAGGTCGCGATATCCACCCCCGCAACAAGCGCACGGTGGGCGACCGCCTTGCACGCCATGCCCTCGCCAAGGATTATGGCTACAACATTTCCTCGGAAAGCCCGCGCTTTTCCGGGATGCGCATCGAGAATGGCGAGGCAATAGTCACCTTCGATCACGTCAGCGCTGGCGGTCTTTACGCATTTGATGTAGCTGAAGTCAAAGGCTTCGCCATTGCCGGAAGCGATGGCGTCTTTCGCTGGGGAAAGGCTCGTATCGAGGGCAAAAATCAGGTGGTGGTTTCAAGCCCTGAGATCGCGGAACCGGTTGCGGTGCGGTACGGTTGGGCGGAGAACCCCGTTCTCAATCTCTTTGATCGCAACGGCCTCCCCGTGACTCCCTTCCGCACCGACGACGGCACCCTCGGCCAGGCGCCCAGTGCTGCTCCAGCTGAATAAACGGCCCCTTGGTCTTGATGTCTTTGGGATGCCCGCTAGCTTGTCACAATGAGTTCAACGCAGGATAAAATCCTACTCGGCGTCAACGTCGACCATTGCGCAACCGTGCGGCAGGCGCGTTACCGCGCGCACCCGCTCGATCACGGTGACGAAGTCGAGCCCGATCCTGTCGCCTTTGCCCTCCTCTGTGAACAGGCGGGCGCCGACGGCATCACCATGCATTTGCGCGAGGACCGCCGCCACGTGCAGGACTCCGACGTCGAACGCGCCCGCGCCCTCATCCGCACCCGTCTCAATCTGGAGATGGCCTGCACGCAGGAAATGATTGATTACGCCCTGCGGCTCAAGCCGGACTCCGTATGCCTCGTGCCCGAGAGCCGCGAAGAGATCACCACCGAGGGGGGCCTCGATATTGTGGGACAAAGCCAGCGCGTCGGCGAAGTGGTCGCCGCCATGAGCGAAGCCGGGATCGCAACCAGTCTTTTTATTGACCCGCACCCCGCGCAAATTGAGATGGCGGCAGCCTTGAAGAGTCCATGGATTGAATTGCACACCGGAGCTTATGCCAATGCCTACTATCACGAAGGCCGTGCCGAAACCCTCGCAGAATTAGTCCGCGCCGCCGAACAAGCCCATGCCCTCGGGCTCGTCGTCAATGCCGGTCACGGCATCAATTACACCAACATCCCCGAAATTCTCAGCATACCCCACCTGCACGAACTCAACATCGGGCATTCCATCATCAGCCGCGCCCTCACTGTTGGAATCGAACCCGCCGTGCGGGAGATGAAAGCACATTTAATACCCGCCTAAGTGGAATCAGGATTGACACTTGCGCGCAAAACCTTGAACGTACGCGGCTTTGGAACGGGGTGTAGCGCAGCCTGGTAGCGCATCTGGTTTGGGACCAGAGGGTCGCAGGTTCGAATCCTGTCACCCCGACCAAAATAAACCTCCATTCTCCCATGGAGGTTTTTTTGCGTCCGTCCGGGGTGACAGGATTCGAAAGGAGCCGCGCAGCGGCGATGCGGCGAAAGCCGCACCTAAAGGTTCGACGAGCGAAGCGAGATGGCGTAGCAATCCTGTCACCCCGACCAAAAAAGCCTCCACGAAAGTGGGGGCTTTTTTGTCGTTGGGTGCCAGAGATGAGAATCTGCGAAGCAGGTTTGACGGAGCGAAGCGAAGAAGGGCCACTGAGTTGGATCACGATACAGTTTTGTGAGGATGATCCGCTTTTTACGAAAGAGTTTCGCAAAACCCTGAAGAATTCAGGCGTCAACGTGATCCGCCCCTGTATGGCTTCACCAGAGCAAAACGCCTAAGGGCACTCATTTATTTGGACGACTTTGTGCCATGGTAACACTTTTGCTTCTGATCGCTGTCCTGTCCAGTTACCCCCATAGCAAAGCATTGCTTGAGTGCTGTTATTGGCGGCAAGGGTGCGCCACTTATTTAGATTATTCATCCAGGACGCGGTGAATGTTTCGCCGGACTTGATTTCTATTGGTTGTAGCTTGTCGTTATTCTCAAGAATTAGATCGATTTCAAGTCCGGCACTGTCTCTCCAAAAAAACATGGAAGGGTCGATTCCCAGATTTAATCTTGTTTTGAGCAGATCGGTGACGACCATATTTTCGAATAAACTGCCACGTAGAGGATGCGTTTTTATTTGGCTCTCCTCCTGAATTCCAAGGAGCCGGCAGGCAAGTCCAACGTCGTAGAAGTAGAGCTTTGGCGTCTTAACGATTCGTTTCCTGAAGTTGCTGGAATGTGGTTTGAGCGTGAAGCAAATGTAGGAGGCTTGCAGCACGCTTAGCCATGACTTTGCGGTGGGCACCGTGATGGAGCAATCGGCTGCAATACGACTTAGGTTGAGTAGGGAACCCACATTGCCCGCGCATAGAGAAATAAAGCGCAGGAAGCGGTCGCGGTTTTTTATTTCCATTAATTGACGTATGTCTTTTTCAATGTAGGTCTCGATATAGGCGTTGAGCCACCGTCGCGGTGTGCTGCCTTTGGCGATTATACGTGGATAAAAGCCATGGAATAGATTGTGATCGATGGATTCGTTGAATTTTCTTCCCGTTTTTAATTCGGCAATGGAGAAGGGTAGCAGTGAGAGGTTTCCGACCCTTCCCGCGAGACTTTGCGATATCTGTTTGTTGAGTTGAAATTGAGAAGAACCAGTGAGGATGTAGAGGCCGTTACGTTGATCTTCATCGATGATGCGCTGTAGGTAATTGAAGAGGTCCGGGCAACGCTGCACTTCATCTAATATGGCTCCGTTCTTAAATTGTCCTAAAAATCCCTTTGGATCTCCCTTCGCGAATTGATACTGATCAAGATCTTCCAGGTTGATGTAAGGCTTTGTTTTGAAGCACTCACGGACCAGGGTGGTTTTTCCGGATTGCCTAGGGCCCGTGATCGCTACTGCTGGAAATTCTTTTGCTAGTTGAGTTATCAGCTTTGCTGCGGTTCTTTGAATCATGCCTCTAGTATTGTTATGCAATTTGAAAGTTCAACTTTAAAATTACACGTACATGTGCTTCCTTTCAGATCAAAAATTATGTGATTATGGCGTTATTTTCTAAATTTGTATTTCCATCCTCATTGCCGGCAGTGGGGATGTTTTATCATTTTGTAGAATTAGACGCAGCGAAGCGAAGAAGGGCAATGGGTAGCATTGGGGCGAAGCCCTTGGCGAAGTGAATCAATCCTGTCACCCCGACCAAAAAAGCCTTCACGCAAGTAGGGGCGGGGTGGTGCAATATTGTAGACGGGCGTCTCAGATCCTATTTCCAAATGAAAAATTCTGGATCTACTTGGTTTGCAGCTTGCCTTCTTTCCAAATGGTACCGCCATGGCCCTCGGGGAGGTAAACGGTCTTGTGCTCGATGCGGATTTGCTTTGCGAGTTCAACTTGTTCGTCGATTTGTCCGGGAGTGGTGGTGTTGGCGCCGGGGAGAAATTCGCCGTAGGCGTTGCCGATTGATTCCAAGACGGTAGTGAGTTTTTGCTGCATGGTCTCAAGCACTGCCTGATGTTCCGGGTTGTCGGCGAGGTTCTTCATTTCATCCGGGTCGTTTTTAAGTGAGTAAAGTTGATCTTCCTCGAAGAAGCCGGGGTGTGCCGCACCGAATGTGCCGATTCCTAGGCGATTGAGTGGCGCCATTAATTGCGGAAGGCGCTGTGGAAGTTTGTTGCTTTGGATCTCACTAAGGCGGTCGGTGGGGTAGCGGTTGGCGATGTATTTCCAGTCTTGGGTCATGATGCCTCGGGAGCAACCAATCTCAAAGTAGAGGGTGTCGCGCCAGTCGGCAACTTTGCCGTTGGTGAAGAGCGGTGATAGGCTGATGCCATCCATCTTGTATTCTGTCGGCACCTTCGCGCCGGCGAGTTCGAAGAAGGTCGGCACAAGGTCTATGTTCTGCACCAGTGCATTGGATTCCAATCCAGCGGGGATGCCGGCTGGCCAGCGTATGATCATTGGGATGTTGGTCGCGTCCTTGTCGTAGATAGAGCCCTTGCCGCTGATGCCATGGTCGGGTGCAAAAACGACGATGGTGTTTTCATCAATGCCCAGTTCCTCCAGCTTTGACATGAGGGCACCTAGTGTGGCATCGACCCAAACTTCGCCGGTTAACTGTGCTTTGTTTTTGATGCCGGACTGAGCAATGATTTGCTTGAGCTTGTTGCGGTTGGCAATCACCGCCGGATCGGGTTCAACTTCGCCAGCGCCTGTGTGGTGGGGGAGGTCAAGTGACTTCGGCCAGGTGCCAACGCCATCATGTAAGAGTGTGAGGCAGAAGCTCAAGTAGAAGGGCTTTTCTTTTTGGGCATTTTCCTCGATGAACTCATAGGCTGCAGCCAGATTCCACTCGGGGTTTTGCGTGCGGTAAGGGGGCTGCATATTCCCCAGGTAGATGTTTTTTGCCCAAGTGAAGCCACGGCTTTTGACGTAGTCACGAGCGATCTGCTCGTTTTTACGGAAGGCTTCGGATATTTCCGGGCTAGCGGTTGCGTCTTTCGGTATGAGGCTGAGTCCGAATCCTTCTGTAGCGTCCTTGCTGAAGCCTTCGTACCCACCCATGTGGAATTTTCCAGTAAAGCCAGTGGCATAGCCGTTTTGCGCGAGCACCGCCCCTACGTTCATATTATCTGCTTCTAGTGCGGTGTTGAATGCGATGTGGCTCTGATGACTGGTTGGGTAGCTCGAAACGAATTCTTTGTAGTAGGAATTACCGGCATAACGACCGGTATGGAAGCTGTAGCGCGATGGATTGCAGACGGTGCTTGATGCATATGCGCGGTGGAAGAGGATCCCCTCGCGTGCCATCTGATCCAGATGGGGGGTAAGGGTATTGCCTCCGTAAGCACCGATGCTCGATTTGTCCTGATCGTCGATTAGGAACAGGATTATGTTGGGCTTTGCTGCGTGTATATTTAAGGCAGCTAAAACAAGGCTCAAGGCAGTTTTAAAGCGCATGCACAAGGGGCTGTCGAAGGTTATAAAACCTTGGTTATTTGCCGGTGTAGGGGCCGAAGCCTTTATCAAGGTCTTGCTTCATTTGTTGGCGAATGCTCGCATACTCCGGATTGTTGGCGAGGTTATAGTATTCGCCGGAGTCTTTGCTGTGGTCGTAAAGTTCGGCGCCATGCTTGCCGTCCTCGCCCCATTCGGTGTAGCGCCAGCGGGCCGTGCGAACACTGCGGCCAATGATATCGCCACGGTTGACTTGTGTGTAGCCGGCTTTTTTGACTTCGGCCTCTGGATTTTCGAGGATGGGGCGGAGGCTTTTGCCGGAAAGGGTGTGCGGAGCTTTGAGTCCGGTGTAGTCAATCAGCGTAGGGTAGAGGTCGAGGAACTCCATGATCGATTGAGTGGGCTTGCCCATGCCGGCAGCTTCAGGCACCCAAACGATCATCGGGGCGCGCGCGCCGTCTTCGAACACCGTCACTTTGTTCCACCAGCCGTGCTCACCCAAGTGATAGCCGTGGTCGCCAAAAAGCACGACGATGGTGTTGTTCCAGAGATTAAGGCGGTCCATTGTTGCAAAGATCTTGCCTACTTGCGCATCGGCAAAGCTGGTGCCCGCCTGATAAGCGCGCTTGAATTCTCGGCGTTCCTGATCAGTGAATTCGGCGAAGTCGGTATTGTTGGGTACCGCGAGTCGGACAGGTGTGCTACGGTCGTCGGGCTCAACTGCGAGTTGGGTGCTTCCTTCGGGGTAGAGATCGAAATACTTTTTTGGCGCGATGAAAGGGTCGTGTGGCTTATGGATGCCATAACCAATGAAGAAGGGCTTGTCGTGGTTTTCTTCAAGAATGCGAACCGCTTCAGCTGCAATTTGGCCGTCGGGTTGGTCGAGATCATCACCTTCGGTGGCTTGCCAGGTGGCCCAAGGGATCTTTCCGTTGGTCAGGTTGCGGCCTTCGCCCTGTTGGCCGAGCTTGGTTGTCTTTCCCAGTGCGTCGAAAAAGTAGTCCCATGATTGTGGGTCTTCGAACAGAACCTTCCTGCCATCTTCGTGTTTCTCATCTACGCTGAGGTGGTAGATTTTGCCAAGGCCGGCGGTGAAGTAGCCGTTCTCGCGGAATAACTGCGGCAGCGTAACAAGGTCGGGTTGTATGCGGCGGAGCGGCACCTCATTGGAAATGATGCCAACTTCGTCCGGGCGCAGGCCAGAGAGGAAGGATGAGCGGCTGGGGTTGCAAACCGGATATTGCGCGTAGGCGTTTTCAAAGCGCATGCCTTTCCGGGCCAGTCGGTCGATATGAGGGGAGCTGACTGCATCCACTCCATAGCATCCCAGTTCGGTGCGTAGATCATCAATGATGATCATAAGCACGTTCAGTGGTTTGGGAGGCGTTGCGTGAGCGCTCAAGGTTGAGGCTAGAGCCAGCGCAGTAAAAGCGCAGGCAAAGCAGGATCGAATGTGGCTTTGCATGTTGTTTATTTATTGCGTCCTAATTGCCTTATAAGCGGAAACGTTTAATCATTGGGTGTCAATTCTCTTTCTTTGGCATTGCTCAAGCTAAGGCTACGAAGCATAAATCCTAAGTGATTTGAGTAGCTGATTTTACTGGACGCATTTCGAAATTCAATAATGGTAATACGTTTAACCTTGTGGTCTTCTGTCCTATCCATTGAATTCTACCATGCGTTTATCTCTTTCAGTTGCGCTCGGTGCTTCAATGGCGTGGTTGCCGCTCTTTTTGATCGGGCAAACGACACCGGTCGGTAACGATCTGCAGGCGGTTCTGGATGCCGGTGATGACTTGCTGCTGGAAGCGGGGCAGGTCTATGAGTTGAACGCGCCGCTCGTCTTCAAATGGGAAGGGCAGCGCATTGCGACTTATCAGCCAAAGTCCTTGTCCGATTATGCCACCTTGCGCATCGCGAACCGGGAGCAGGGGCAGTTGATCAATGGCAACCATCTTGACGGTGTTGTCATTGAACAGGTCGTTTTGGACGGAAACCGCTACCGACTCTCGTCACTGTCGAAAGAATTTGGCGGGCCTCCAATGGTTTTCTTTGGAGGGAAGGGGGCTGAACGACAGGTGGTGCGCCGTTGTGTATTTGTGGGGGCGCGCACCTGGTCGACGCTGAAGGTGCACGAAGGCGGTTCTGATGTGTTGGTGGAGGATAACATATTCTTCGGAGCTGGAGCGGATGTGCGTGGCAACGGTCGCGAAGGCACCGAAAACCCACATATCAATGGCATGTCATGGGGAGATGGCATTTCCTGTGCGGCGCAGCGCACTACGGTTCGTAATAATGTTATCATCGACCCGACGGATGTTGGGATGGTGTTTTTCGGTGCGCCGGGGAGCGTATCGGAAGGGAATGTTATTGCTGCAGTGGCACGCGAATCGCTTGGGGGCATAAACCTTGTGGATCCGCTCAAGTTCTGGGCTTTCGAGGATGACGAAACGCGGATCGATTACCGCGGGGTGGTGATCAATGACAACTGGATTGATGCGCGGGGTGGCCGAATCCACATGGGAATTCCAGTGGGAGCCGTCCCTTGGGTGCCGAGCAAGAAGGGCTTTACCTTTGTCGGCGGCTCAGTAACCAATAATTTAATAAGCGGTGATGCCGCAGCTTACGGTATCATCCTGAGTGGCATCAGTGAGTTCACTATTACCGGCAATAAAAGCAGCGCGCGCTATTCAGGAATCGGAGAGGGCTTGAATCCCCAACTCCCACCGGACGATCCAACGGCCTTTATCATGAACCCGGAAGTTGTCACCGATTGTGAAATACAGCCGGAATTTAAGAAAATGGAGCGCCATATATCGCACTTGTTGCGCTGTAATCACTTGCCGCGCAATTCGATGGGGTATCGTGACTATGCCTACGGCGAGATTGAAGTGATGGCTGTTGTCACGACGGCCTACGAGGAAATGCTTGGGCGTACACCGAGTTCCAGTGAACTGGAGCATGGCTGCAATTGGCTACAAGCAGCACGTGCAAGCTCAGACCAGTTCCGCCGTGGCCTGATGATGATGCCGGAGTTTGTCGCGCGTCATGGATCGATCCAGCCGGATCAACTGCACTTGTTCCGAGAAGATCTGTGGCTATCGGCTTTTGGCGAAAGTCTGGGTGACTTTGAGGGCAGGAGCATTGAATGGAAAGACGCCGCTGACTTGTATCGTGAGGCATGGGCATTGATTACCCGCTAAAGACCTTATTCGAACCCCCAAATCAATGAAAAGACATCTTCCCAAACGCCTGTCTATGGCTGGCGTCGCTTTGCTCGCGACGCTCTGTATGGAAGCAGCGAAAGAACGTCCGAACGTGATCTTTTTTGCGCTCGATGATTTGAACGACTGGATCAATCCGATGGGCTACTCACAGGCAATTACGCCGAACATGGATCGCCTCGCTAAACTTGGCGTGACGTTCCAGAACGCGCACACCGCCGGTTCTTATTGTGCGCCGTCGCGCAGTGCGATCTTTACGGGTCGCCATGCCAGCACCACCGGTTGTTACACGGGGCAGGTCTATTATCATAATTTACCCGAGGTGACGCCACTGCAGCTTGCCTTTCAGAAGGCAGGCTACCTGACCTATGGTGCGGGCAAGCTCTTTCATCACCCGAAGGGCTTTATCGATCAACGTGGTTGGGATGCCTTCTATCTGCGCAGCGAGGAGCAGCGTCAGAATGGCTGGGCATTGGACAGTTGGACCTTGGACGACCCAATCCTTCCGGATCCGTATCCTGCCAGTATTTTTAATCACGACCGCAAACCGGCCAACCAGTTCTTCCTCGAATGGGGGCCTGTTCTGAATGAGAACGAAGAAAAGATGGCCGACACGATGCGCACGAATTGGGCCTGCGAGATTTTGAAGCAGAGGCATGATCAACCGTTCTTTCTGGCGGTTGGTCTCTACACGCCGCACTTTCCTAATTACGCGCCGAAGAAGTATTTTGATCTGTATGACCGCGAAAAGATTGAGTTGCCGCCTTATCTCGAGAGCGACCTCGAAGACCTACCTGATAAAGTGAGGAAAGCCAAGACGGGCCGTAGCGCACACCATCGTCGTTTAGAGAAATTGGATGCGATCGAGGATGCAATCCTCGGCTATCTCGCTTGTGTTTCTTATGCCGATGCGATGCTTGGTCGAGTGTTGGACGCACTGGCAGAAGGGCCAAATTCGCAGAACACCATCCTCGTGCTCTGGAGTGACCACGGCTATCACCACGGTGAGAAATTTGATTGGGGCAAGCACACGCTTTGGGAGCGCACTTCGAATGTGCCATTTATGTGGGCGGGGCCGGGCATTGCGCATGGTGAAAGTGTCGATGCGTCGGCTAGCTTGATCGATATGTATCCGACCCTGCTTGAACTCTGTTCGATCCCGCATGATTCGGGGCTGGACGGCGTGTCGGTTGTGGATGTCTTAAAACAGCCGTCGTCGGCTCAAGACCGCAGCGTTCTTTTGTCGGGTATGAAGCCGAACGAGTATGCCATCATGAATCAGGATTGGCGCTATATCCGCTACGCGGATGGCACTGAAGAACTCTACGATGTGCGCAAAGACCCGAACGAGTGGACTAACTTGGCGAGCAACCCGGAGTTTGATACCATTATAGCGAAGCTTGCGTCGGAGGCACCTGAGACCTTTGCTGAACCCGGCTTGGCCGTGAATCAGCTCAGGCTGGTTGTGGATGGGGAAACATATCGTTGGGAGCTCAAAGAGAAATAAACTATTTTGTGTGAGCTGGTTTGTTCGCGCAGTTTCTGGGGTAGTCATCACATCTTCATTACTGCCGCGAGATGATACCAGCCGCTCACACCTTTCACTGATAATTTAGCATGATACTTTTTGAGAAACCACTTCGATTGCTAGCGATCCTGTCTGTGTTCTTTTTGACGCAGTCATTGATGGCTACTAAGACGCCCAATGTTATTCTTATCATCACCGACGATCAGAGTTGGGACTCGCTTGGTTTTATGGGAGGCAAGGTACACACGCCCCGTATTGATGGGATGGCAGCGGATGGACTTTACCTGACTGATTTTAATGTGACTTCGACAGTCTGTTCGCCCTCGCGATACAGCTTTCTAACTGGGCGTTATGCGGGTAATTGCCGTGGACCGATCTTCATGAAGGAGCACCCGCTGGGCGACCAAACGCAGGTGGAAAATATCGGTGAGTTGGAGGAAGACCTCTGGAACTTGCCACGCGTCTTGCAGAAGAATGGCTACAAGACTGGGTTTGTTGGTAAGAGCCACTTGATTCATCATGAGTGGATCAAGGGCGATTGGAAATCGAATGGCTTTGAAACTTACGATAAAAATGCCGACCCGCGTGATCCGGAGGTGAACGGTAAAATGCGTCGCAACCACGAGAAATGGTGTGAGGCGATGAAGCCCTTTGGTTTTGATTTTGTTGATGGATTCTACGCGGCAAACTTGAAGGAGCTCCGCAATGAAGAGCTAAACGTGCATAACCTCGACTGGACCGTCGCGAAGGCCTTCGACTTCCTGGATGCCTATCGGGACGAGCCCTTCTTTCTCTACTTCTCGACGACCCTGCATCATGGCCCTGCGCCATGGGCAAATAGGTTCTCATTGGAAGCCGATCCACGGATGACAGGTGAGGGCTTTGTCGCAGAAGGTTTCGAGGTCTTGCCTTCGCGTGAGGATGTGCTCGCGCGCAATCGTTCTGCCGGTTATGAGGATAATAAGGCTTTCGCCTTGTGGTTGGATGACGGAGTGGGTGCCATTATCGACAAGGTTGAGGCACTTGGCCTGTCCGAAGATACCTTGATCGTGTTTGTGCCTGACCACGGTTCCTACCGTCATGGCAAAGCGACTTTACACGATTATGGTATGCGTGTGCCGATGCTGATGCTATGGAAGGGTAAGATTCAGCCGGGATCGCGCTACGACGAGATTGTGGCAAATGTGGACTTTGCGCCGACTCTACTTGATTTAATTGGAGCTCAGATCCCGTCTGATTACCAAATTGACGGCGTTTCCTTCAAGCCTGCTTTGTTTGGCAGTCAGGAACCAGTGCGTAGCGTGCTGATGACAGAAATAGGGCACTCGCGCGGTATTAAGACGAAGGACTGGAAATACATCGCAGTGCGTTATCCAGAGAAGGTTCAGCGCCAGATTGATGCGGGTAAGAAGTTTAGGGGCTTCGATGGTGAGCCGATGGACATGCCATACCTCACACGGAATGGCCATTTAGGCCACTATGCTTCGCAAGCGAACCCGCATTATTTTGAGGCAAATCAGCTCTATCGCTTAAAAAGCGACCCAGAGGAGCACGACAATGTCTTCCGCATGAATCCAGAAGCTGCAGCGCGTGCGCAGCAGGCTTTGGCTCAAGAGTTGAAGCAATTCGAAGCGCGTCCCTTTGGTGAGTTTACTGATTAATTGAGCCTGGCTGCCAATTATAACAGGCTGCGACTTTTACTTGTAGAATGCTTGGGAAGTCTTTCGCCTGCATGAGGACATGCTACCCTGCCGATAAGTCAGTTTAGCTGGAAAATTCACAGCTTGGTAGGACAGGTAAAAAGCCCTCCGGTCGCTTTGGCAAGCAAAGGGGGAGGGCTGGTTACCGCATCAGCGGTGTAAGTCCTTGATTTTTTGGGCGGATCTAAGTCTCCGCTTGCTCTAGTTCGCGCACGCCCGCCATTGGGTCGGCTCGATCGGTGCCTGGGTTGTCCTTGGTTGGCAGGTTACGCCACCAGAACCAGTAAACGCCTGCGGCAGACACTAGGAAGATTGGGAGTGTGATGAAGAAGGAGCTGTAAGCCTTAATGATCAACTGCATCGGCAGGAGGAAGATTGTAATCTGCGCGAGCATCACAAACGGTACTGAGATGATATCGACGCGGTGTTCCTTGGCCCAGAGCTTATATTCTTCTGGATCCATTTGTTTCTTCAGGGGTCCCCACCATCCGAATGGGCGGGTCGTTTTGTAGAAATTCAACAGGATCGGCATGGGTGTCGCTGGGGTCAGGTAGGATAGACCTACGGTCCCGATCACTGAGATGCTTGTCATGATGATGAACAGGGGCACTTGGTCCAGGTCCGGCCAGATAGCATACTGAACGATTGCGGAGACGCCACCGATCACGGTGCCGCCAATTTGGCCCCAGGCATTACAACGCCACCAGTAGAGACGCAGAACGTAAGGACCGATCGAGCCTGCAGTGAGGCCCATGAGGAACCACTTCCAAATTTCGTCGATACTTTCGGCGTAGATGCCGATCACGAAGGATGCGACCACAATGAAAGCAGAGGAGACGTAAGCGGCTGCGATCAGTTCCTTATTCCCGGCGGTTTTGCGGAGTGAAGCTTTGTAGATATCCTTAACGAATTGAGCGGATGTCTTATTCACTTCACCTGTAAGGGTCGACATCATAGCCGCGAGCATCGCGACCATTAGCAAGCCCTTGAGACCAGTTGGAATGCTGTTGAGTAGGACGGCAGGAAGGATTTGCTCCGGATTGACCCCGCCTTCAAAGGCAATCACAACCAGACGATTTCTCCAGTCTTCGCCCAGGGATGTTTCGAGGCTTTGGATAAGGGCTGGGTCTTGCTTCTCGGGGGCGTTGACGATACTGGTGGTCAACTCGTTCCACATGCCCTTGGTTTCAACGATCTCGGGGTGGTATTGCTTGATCGCTTGGACCGCATCCACCGTTTTGCTCATGTCGGGGAATAGATTGCTGACAAGGAACAAGCCCATGACCGCAAAGCCCATCATCATGGGCCAGCGGAAGGCCACCGTGACGCCTTGGAGCATGGACTGCAGACCGCAGTCACGATCGCTTTTTGCGCCAAAATAGCGGTTCTCGTCACCTGTGCCCGGGCCGTAGAGGACGTTGCGTAATAGATAGAAGAAGGCGATAAAGATGAGGAACTCATAATCGCCGTAGCCTGGCGGCATCTCGGTTTGCCACTTGGGCATACTCTCGGTCCAGGTGGTGTTACCGGTCACTTGCTGAGCCAGATCCGCGATGAAGCCAACGTCAGGAACCATCATGAAAGCCATGACCGAGACAATGATACAGGAAATCAAAACAATGGCGCCCTGCACTACGTCGGTTAGCACAACTCCGTAAAAACCCGCCATCATGGTGTAAAGGGCACAGGCTCCCATGATGATGCCGGTGACGACCATCGGCGAATAGGGGATGAACATTCCGACGAAAAGACTGGTTCCGCGGACGAGATAGGCGAGTAGCACAATCGTAATTAGGAAGGTTGATGCCGCTTTAAAGACACGCATCCATTTTGCTTCGGCACCTGTGCCGAATCGGTAAGCGATCCATTCCGCGCCGGTCATACAACCCGAACGTCGGTGCCATTTGCCTGTGTAACAGATCAAGAAGGCTAGAATTAGAACGGCGCCACCACGAAACTCTACGAACAAACCCTTGGGCCCGAGCATGTATAGGAAGGCAGTGATGATCATGGTGCCCGTCAAATCAAACCACATAGCCATGCCAGCCATACCAAGGAAATACCAGGGTAGTGAGCGACCTCCGAGGAAGTAGTGATCGAGGCTCTTGGAGGCCTGTTTTGTCATGTAGAGACCGACCGCCATCGTAAGGAAGAGGTAGGCAACGATAATTGTGATGTCGATTGAACTGAGTGCGGACATAGCGTAGTTGGCGAAGCAATAGACTGCTTATGTGCCTTTTGGGGTTAAAATTGTTTAGGCAGGGTATTGGTGGCTGGAATTTCGTCACGAAGCAGGCGGCCAATCGCACCGCTTAGGCGTAGGTAATAATCAGGCGCGTGTGGTTCATAAGTCAGAAACCGGGTTTCACCGACCGGTGGGTTGTTGCTGACTTTGAAAATCTGTGTGCCTTCATCCATCTCATCGAACATAGCGAGGTAAAGGGTTTCAGCGCCTGCACGCTTGGCGGCGATTGCTTGCGACCACATAAAAAGGCCGTCTTCACGTGGGATATGGTTAAACTTCACATTCGGGTTTTGCTTGATTTTTCGATTGGCCCAACTGAAGCCAGGGAAGGCGAGGGGCATGTATTTTACGCCATTGGCATCGCACCATGCTTGGTCGGGTGCGACGTAATCGGCACCACGCTTGAGTGCCGCTTGCGAACCACCGAAACGACCCACGGTCCAGGGTAGCACGACGTCGGCGCTGCGGATTAGGTCGTGGAGTTTTGGGTCGCTGACCGCGTCTCTGGTTAGTTCGCGCCAGTAGGTAGGCACGCCAAGCATCACGCTGCAGCCGCCGTATTCCGGGTCGTTCTTGAGGAAGTCGATAAAGGTCGCGACTTCATCCAAGGTATATTTGCGTCCGTCTGAAAAACCGACACCCCAGATCGCAACCAGTGGTTTGCCATTTTCATGCAGATAGTTCGGATCTTCCAGCAGGCCAAGGCGATCGCAAAGGCCTCGCCAATCATCCATTATCAGGTGCATCTCGCCATGGCGAATACTGGAGAAGTCATACATGATTGAGTAAGCACGGTCGTGTGCCTGAGCGCCCTGCTGCACATACGCAGCGATCTTATTGTTGGAGGGTTGCAGTAGCCTCCACTGGTGGTGCCCGCCCTCGAGTACATCGTGGGCGAAGCGCTGTAGGAAGACGCCATCGATACCATAGTTTTTCATCCACTTAAAGTGGCGGTCAACTGTTGTCGCATTTTCTGAGGTGAATACATATGCCGGGCTGCCGTCCGCGTGCTTGAATTCAGTGACATATTTTTCGGCTTCTGTTAGTTCGCTTTCGTCCGGCCAAAAATCGATGCCAGCTTCACCAGGAGTGAAGTCTTCGTCATAAGTTTCGTAGTGCTCCCAACCAAGCCCTGAGCCATCGGTCGGCGTGCGATACCAGCCTTGGTAACCGGCAAACACTTTACCGGTGATGCCATTGGCAGTCGGCACGGGTTGAGCTTTAGTTTGCTCGTTCGTTGCGCAGCCAGTTGTGCCAAGGCTGCCGAGTAGAGCATAGATCGCACCTGCCGTAAGTCTTTGGAAGGTTTGTTTCATGGGATGTTGGTTTATAAAATTATGCTTCGACTATAGGGGCGTTACTGGCAACTGCCATATCCATCCATTGAGCCCAGTTTTCTTCGACGACCTTCATCGGCGGTTTTGGGCTCCAATCGGCATTATAGACAGAGAAATGTTGTGGCTTGAAGTCACCCGGTAGAATATCATTTGGCTTGGTGTCCGGACTATCGGTGTCGGCACAAATATCAACAAACTCCCAGCCGAAGTGAGTGCCATTCTCCAAGGTATTACGCAGTAGGCCGTCCATATCGCTCTCAAAGTAGTCGGCGCCGTTAATTGTCATGTGCTCAGTCACGACCCAGTCGCGTCCGGTCTCTTGCATGACTTGCATGACGCGGTCGTAGGCCTTCTGGTTGGGCTTGCGGTCGATATTACACCATGCCCAGTTGACTTGGATGATATCGGTCTCAGTCATGTTGCGCAGAAGCTCGAGCGGGTCGCCGCAGCGCTGTTGCAGTGTAAAGTCTTCGGCGTCGAGATAGTCGCTTGCGATCCAAATTTCTGGGTGACTCGAGCCTTTGCGCAGTGCTTGAGCGTCGCCATTGATCCAGCCCGCGAGTGCTTGGGCACGGAAGGTATTCCAAGACTTGCTGGTGCGAAATGCTTCGCTGGCGGGGAAGGTCTCGGGAAAGGGTTGGGAGTCCGCATCGCCGTTGTTTTTAAGCCATTCGGTGTATGCTTTTTTAGCCGCTTCGCTATAATCCAGCCATTGTGCCCCCATGAATTGAGGCTCAACGGTGGTTTCAAAGTAGAGGAAGTTTTCTGCTCCAAGCGCCGCGACAAGGTTTGTCATGTAAGCGCGTGATGCAGTTAGATAGGCTCCGTAGAACAGGGAAGGCACCTTAGTGCCGTAGCCGTATTCGGTGTCGGAGGAGAACTCGCCGTGATGGTTGACCGCAAGCGCCTTCGGGTGGTTGTTCCAAAAGCCTTCTGGAATTTGACCGCCGCCGACTCCATAGGTTTCGACTGAGAGACTGACATAGATGCCATGTTCCCGGATTGCCGCTATCAACTTCTTGAGTGGTTCGACGGAGATCTCAATCGCGCCGTCACCCGAGGGATTGAAGTGATGCCAGTAGCAGTTGATTGCGATGTTGTTGTAGCCCTTGTCGGCAATGATCGGTAAATCTGCGATCAGCGCTTCAATTTGTTCGGCATTGCCGTAATCGCGCAGTGGTTTGCCGGTTTTAAGGAACCGGTGCTCGCCGTTCACCCAGAGCTTCCCGTCCTTGAGTGCGTGTCCTTCGAAGTAAGGGTGTGATTTCATATCAAAACAGATAAACGTTTAATCTATGATGCAAGGCTAAATTTCAACCTTTAAAATCACGACTGGTCCCGTTGTCATCGCGATGTTTGGCAGTGCCTGAAAATATCAGTGCGCGGGCTTGCCCACTGACTCGCGGAAAACGACCTCAACGGGTAGATGCACGCTTTCGGTAGTTTTCTGTGGGTTGCAGATTCGATCAATGATTATCTGAGCACCGGTTTTTCCCAGGAGCTTTTTATTCACACGCACGGAGGACATTTGTGGTGTCGCTTTCAGGCAGATGTCGTCATCGTCAAAGCCTACGATGCTGATGTCGTCGGGGATGGAGTAGCCATCCTGCTGAAGGCATTCTTGTAGCTCAATTGCGAGCGTGTCATTGACGGCGACCACTGCGGTCGGAGGGTGCTTGGACTGGAGACGTTTTTTGAGGCGACTGTAAGCGGTTTGATAATCCTCAAAGTCGCGAATACTGGCACTGGATGTCTTCGGCAATTTGTGTGCTTCGACTGCTGCAAGGAAGCCGGATTCGCGTTGATCGGCATTGGTGTCCTCATGCGAGTAAGCCATAAAGATAAAGCGGCGGTGGCCCAGTTTAACAAGCTCGTCGACGATCTTCTTACAGCCGTTAAATCCGTCGGAGGTAACATAATCGACTTTGATTTGACTGCGGAAGTTATCCAGCTGGAGGATTGGTACGCCATAGCGGTTGATGCGTTTAACATCCACCCGTGGAAAGCGGCCCAGCATGACAATACCATCGACTTTTCCTTGTTGTACAAAGCGCGGCATACTATCTTTGGAACCACTGCTGTCGAAGCCCGCGAGCAGTAAATCATACCCCTTACCGGCGGTTTCTGCTTCGAGAGCTTCCATGACTTCTGCGTAGAAGATGTTGCGGAAGATCGCGCCACAGTTGGGGTAGAAGAGGAGGCCAATTGTTTCGTTTTGCCGGCGGCGGAGGTTGCGACCGGCGGAGTTCGGGGAATAGCCGTGCTTTTGGCAAATAAGGTGCACCTTGTCTCTGACCTCCTTGCTGATTCGCCCCTTGTTGTTGAGGGTGTTGGAGACTGTTGCAATGGAGCACCCTGCTAGCTTGGCGATTTCTTTGATGGAGGTAATACGTTTTGGCATTTGTGGTAAAATAGTGGTAAAACAGCGATGCTTGTCACGAGAATATTGGCTTAAAGGATTAAACCCAGCTAGGCACTCTCTCAATTGATTACCTCTTGGATTCGATTCAGTTCTTCGACTGAAAAACTTGGTTTTTTTAACGCTTCGACGTTTTCAATGATTTGAGAGGCTTGACTGGCTCCGATGAGGACTGATGCAACTGGAGAGAAGCTGAGATTCCAGCAGAGCGCCATTTGTGCGAGAGTTTGGCCGCGGGATAGTGCGATGTCGTTGATTTTTTGGACCTTGCCGCGCAGGGACTCGCTTACTTGGTCTCGCTTCAGGCAGGTCCCTTCAGTTGCGGCACGTGAATTTTTAGGAATGCCTTTTAGGTATCGGCTTGATAGTAAACCTTGGGCAAGAGGAGAGAATGTGATGGCGCCAACGCCGTCTTTAATTAGAGCATCGAATTCGCCGGATTCGGAGGCATTGCGATCAAGCATGTTGAAGGGTAGCTGATTGATCAGGCAAGGGACGCCTGTTTCTCGCATGCATTGAATCATACGACGCGCGTCTTCGCCGTGGTAGTTTGAGATGCCCACGTAGAGTGTCTTGCCTTGGCGCACTGTATCGGCCAGTGCTTGGGCAGTTTCCTCGATCGGTGTTTGCGGATCGGGGCGATGGTGGTAGTAGATGTCGACGTAGTCGAGTTTTAGGCGCTGTAGGCTTTGGTCGAGTCCGGCGAGCATGTGCTTGCGTGAGCCCCAGTTGCCGTAGGGGCCATCCCACATGGGATGACCTGCCTTGGTGGAAATGATGAGCTCGTCGCGATGCTGCGCGAAATGATTTCTAAGGATGCGGCCTACATGGATTTCTGCATGCCCCCCTCCGTAATTGTCGGCTAAATCAAAGTGTGTAATGCCCTTATCAAACGCTGTTTGCAGCAATTCAATTTGGTTCGACTCTGAGTCATGGGGGCCAAAGTTATGCCACATTCCGAGAGAAACTGCCGGAAGTTTTAGACCGCTGTTGCCGACTCGATTGTAGGGCTGGTGGTCGTATCTGTTTGCAGAATACATGCTGATTGAAGTTTCAATGGTTCAGGTTGGAGCCTTCTCCTGGCGAAGGGAGAAAGGATGATAATGCATTATGGATCAAGCCTCGGCTTGATTTCTTGTATACTGCTCCGTAAGGTGGCAATGGAAAGGTAATAATTGTCTTGCACATTCCTTGAAGTAAATGAAAAAACGTTTACTCATTTTAACTTACTATGGCTACTAAATCTCATTTTATACCCAACACGCACTTGGACCGCGAGTGGACGCTGGACTTTCAGCACACGCGCAAGATGACCGTGGATTTCCTCGATGATTTGGTTGAGATCATGGAGAAGGTTCCGGGCTATTGTTTTCTGTTGGATGCCCAAGCCGTTCCGCTTGAGGACTACTTTGAAATCCGCCCTGAGAACAAGGCGATTATTGGCAAATATATCAAGGAAGGGCGCATCAATGCGGGGCCTTGGTATTCTGCGCTGGATATGAATTGCATCTCCGGTGAATCGATTTTGCGGAACATGCTTTATGGGCATCGCCTCGTTGAGGAGTTCGGCGATGTGATGAAAGTTGGTTACACGCCATTTGGCTGGGGGCAGTGCTCACAGTTCCCGCAGATCTACCGTGGTTTTGATATCGATGTTTGCTTCTTCTATCGTGGCATCACCAAGGAACAGGCGCCGGGTGCCGAGTTTGCTTGGAAGGGTGTGGATGGCAGTAAGGTGCTCTGCTCGCGCTTCGGCACCGGTGCGCGTTACAATTTTTACTTTGGGGTCTGGCGCGAAGCGCTCTACGAGGGTCTGGCGCATCGTCTATTTCGTCGCATGCACTGGTTTGAAGACGCTGCACCGTTTAAGCTTTGTAACTCCGAGAACCGCTTTAGCCACGGCTATGTCTTGCCGGAAGATCGCAAGATGAACGGCGAGTTGGCTCGTGAGACCTATCGCAAGCTGATTGAGGATGAGAAGGAACACTTCACGACTGAACACATCGCCTGTATGCATGGAATGGATACCTCCACGCCGGACTTGCGCGAGAAGGAGTTGCTGGACCTCTGCCAGCAAGACCTTGGTGATGATGAAACCTTCTTTCTGAGCTCGATGCCGAAGTACGCGCAAGCGATCAAGGATGCGTGCCCGGATCTTGATGCATTGCCGACGCTCGACAGCGAACCGCGCCACGTGAAGATGAATGATCTAGGCTACTCCTATATAGCCAACGACATCATCTCGGCGCGCTCCCGCCAGAAGGTGATGCTGTTTGAAACGGAGAATCAACTCACTCGCATGGCGGAGCCGTTTGCCGCGCTGGCGAACATCCACGGCAAGGCCTTCCCGCAGCCGTTTATCGATGTGGCGTGGAAGCAGGTCATGAAGTGTCACCCGCATGATACTGTGGGAGGCTGTGGAATCGACCGCCTTGAAGAAGACGCGATCTATCGTATGAAGGACGCGCAATCGGTTGCGCAAATGGTGACGAGCGAGTCGTTACTTTCGCTGCAAGGGCAAATCGACACCAGCTCCTTCTCTGGGAAGGCAGTCGTGCTCACCGTTTACAATCCAAGCACATCCGCACGCACCGAAACGGTGCAGGCATTCGTCGACGTGCCGCGTGAGTTCGTCAACGAGTTTGCACCGGGCGAAGGTTTGGCAGAAGTTGATTGGAGGGGCTTCAAGTTGGCGGATGATCAGGGCAACGTAGTCGCGCACGACATGGCGCAGACCGAGCACAAGAACAAGGTCTTCCGTGATCATGCGGACTTGGCTCTGATGTCTTACGCTGACGAGTTCAAGCTGACCTTTGTAGTGAGCGATGTGCCGGCACTGGGTTACAAGACCTTCGTTCTGACAATCGACGAGAACGCCGCTGAAGCTGAAGACGTCGACGTCAGCGAATTCAGGATGGAGAACGAGCACCTCACTGTATCCGTCAACGAGAACGGCACTGTCGATCTGCTCGACAAGGCAAGCGGCGAGCAATTCGCAGGCCTGAATTATTTCGAAGACGATGGAGAGGTGGGGCACCCATGGACACACATGGGGCCGGGCAAGGATCTCGTGATCAACTCGCTCGACTCCAAGGCAACTCGCACATGGACCGAGTCCAGTGCCGTGCGTCAATCGATCGTGGTCGAGTTTGAGCTGCAGATTCCGAAGACCACTCCGCGCTCGACCGACCGCTTCGACTGGCGTCTGACCGAGCGCAAGGCGGAGAATATGCAGCACTTCAAGATCGAGGTGGTTTACACCCTCGACGTGACTTCCAAGAGTCTCGATGTGACCGTTCGCTTTGACAACCAGTGCACCAACCACCGTCTGCGTGCGATGTTCCCGACTGCAGTTGCAAGTGACGACTCTTACGCAGAAAGCCCGTTCGATGTGGTGACACGTCGTATTCCGAAGGACGATGCGAACCCATACAACTACGTGCCGCATCTCACCTATCCAATGCTCCGCTTCAGTGGTATCGCCAACGATTCCCGCAACTTCACACTCATCAGTGGCGGCTTGAAGGAATACGAAGTGCTCGAAGATGACGCACGCACCTACGCGCTGACACTGATGCGTGCGTATGAGAACAACCTCTGCACCGCTGGCGACTTTGACTTGGAGCACAAGCCGAGTGAGCTTGCTCAAAGCGCAGGCGAGCACGAGCTAAGCTACAGCATCTATCCGGGTGCCCGTGGTGAAGGTCTTGCCAAGGTCTTCTCGGAAGCCGACCGCAAGAGCGCTCCGCTCATCGCTGCTGAGACGAAGGCGCGCAAGGGCACGCTCCCAAGTACGGCAGGTTTCCTTGAGATTGAGGACGCCCGCGTTCAACTCAGCGGCCTGACGGGCGAAGCTCGTGGTGACCGTCTCATGCTCCGTGTGTTTAATCCGACTGACGAAACCGTCGTCTCTCCTGTGAACTGCAAGTTCGCACTGAAATCCGCAACCTTAACGAACCTAAACGAAGACGATTCCGACGCACTTGCAGTGAACGATGCCGGTTTCCAACTTGAGCTGGCTCCAAAGAAGATTGTTAGCGTTGCGCTCGAACTCGCTTAACTCTCAACTTCATATCATTATGCAAGAACAAGCATTTGCTGCACTTGAATTCTCCGCAGCCGACGAAGGTCTGCACGCTCTCGAACAAACCGCTGACGCCCGTTTCAAGACGGGGCAGGGCGGGGTGCTCGACATCGTCACCACGACCGATCGCAAGATCGAGTTCATCGGTTGGGCTGATCACACCATGGCACTGGTCAAGTCGGAGATGGGTTACCCGGCTTACTATCCGGTCGACCCGATCCGCGTGGACAATCCAGTCGAAGCGGTGCTCATGGACCTCGATGGCACCACGATCCGCAGTGAAGAATTCTGGATCTGGATCATCGAGATGACCACCGCGAGCTTGCTGGGTGATTCGAGGTTCCAGCTCGAAAACGCCGACCTGCCATTTGTTTCCGGTCACAGTGTGTCCGAGCACTTGAGCTACTGCGTGAACAAATACTGCCCGGACAAGAGCGTCGAGGAAGCGCGCGACTGGTATTTCAAGCACACGCACCATGAGATGAATGAGATCATGCAGGGCCGTGGACGTCCGGGTGCATTCACTCCATCGCCGGGTATCAAGGACTTTCTATACGCTCTCAAGGATAAGGGCGTGAAGCTCGGCCTCGTCACCTCCGGTCTCTACGAGAAGGCATGGCCTGAGATCCTCGACGGCTTCCGCACACTCGACATGGGCAAGCCGGAAGACTTCTACGATGCGATCATCACGGCGGGCTATCCGCTGCGCAAGGGTTCAGCTGGCACACTTGGTGAGCTTTCGCCAAAGCCACACCCATGGCTTTACGCAGAGACCGCACGTGTCGGTCTCGGTATTCCATTTGAGAAGCGCCATCACGTGATCGGTATCGAAGACAGCGCGGCAGGCATCTGCTCCGTGCGTTTAGCTGGTTTTGCACCGTATGGTCTCGAGGAGGGCAATATCATCGACAGCGGTACACGTCCGCTATGTCATAGCTTCACTCCAGACTTCGAAGCACTCTGGGCTGAACTTTCTCAAAAACTCTAAGCATTCATTCCGATGACTATCGAAACTTCCATCCAACCAATTAAGTTTAAGCCCATTTATCAGGAACGCGTTTGGGGCGGTACTGATTTTCAAGAGAAGCTCGGCCGTGATGATTTGCCGGAAGGTAAGGTCATCGGCGAGAGCTGGGATTTAGTGGATCGTCCGGAGGCTCAGTCTCTGACCGAGGAGGGGAGCTCACTGCGAGAATTGATCGAATCTGACCCCGAACAAATTATGGGTTCAGGTTGGAAGGCGGAGTGGCCGTTTCCAATTCTGGTTAAATGGTTGGATTGCCAGGAAAAGCTCAGTTTGCAGGTGCATCCACCGGCAGACATTGCACCGGAGCTGAATGGCCAACCGAAGACTGAGAACTGGTATATCGCCGACGCTGCACCACACGCAACGCTCATGGCGGGCCTGAAGAAGGGCGTTACACGTGACGACTTTGAAGCAGGCCTGAAGTCCAACGAGCTGGAAGACTTGGTGCACAGCATCTCGGTGAAGTCCGGGGAGTCTATCTTCATTCCCAGTGGTCGCATCCACGCGATCGGTGGTGGCAATTTGATTCTCGAAATTCAGCAGAACTCCGACACAACTTATCGTGTGTATGACTGGGGGCGTGTGGGCCTCGATGGCGCACCGCGTGAATTGCACATTGAAGAATCGATGCGTAGCTCCGACTTCGAAGACTTCGAGCCAGAAACCTTGAAGCCGGAGGGCGAGGATCAAACGCTGGCGATGAGCGATGTCTTTAATCTGTATCGCCGCACGCTGACTCCGGGCAAAACGCTGAAGTTTCCATCCGGGCAGCCCAGAATTTTAAGCGTAGTATCCGGTTCGCTGAAAGAAAGCGGCGGCTGTGAGCTGCGACTTGGCGACAATGTGTTACTGCCAGCGAGCGGCAGCTACGAGTTTGTCGCATCGGAAGACTGTGTGGTGCTCATAACTGATAATTTTAATCACGCTCCAGTCCAGTAGTTGCCCTTGCATTGGATTGGCGCAAAACGCATTTTTATTGGCGTAAAAAGCCAAGCCATTTGTCGCTTAATATGAGATATTGCATGCCTACAAGTTAAGGTTCAGTCACTAGCTTTTTCTGGGTGGTGTTGAGCTAAACTCCATTGATCAAATATGAATATACCTTCAGAGCACGAACAAAGCTTGAATTTAAGACACAGGTGCAAGATCTCAGGAGGTTTTTCGATGGCTAGTTGCATGAAGTGGGTGTTTGTATGGCTAGGGCTTTCAGTGTGTGTTTTTGGTGCTCAGAGGCCAAACATTATTGTGTTCTTAACTGACGACCAGGATAAGGACTCGATTGGAGCCTATGGGCATGACGCCTGGACGCCGAATCTCGACCGTATGGTCGAAGAGGGGATGCTGTTTCATAATGCATTTGTGACGAGCACGGTCTGCACGCCGTCACGCTACAGCTTCCTGACCGGGCGCTATGCGAGCCGCTCAACACATGCGACCTTCCTGCATGATTGCCCGGAGGGAACGCAGGGGAATCCGGTCTTCAATGTTGGGCTTGAGCCCGATAATTTGAACGTTGGAGCGATGATGAAGGCCGCGGGCTATCGCACTGGATACGTGGGCAAGTTTCACGCCAGCGGTATCGAAGGTCTCAATCATCCGGAAGATTACGCCGAGTTCGACATGGAGTTTTTGCCGAAGAACGCAGAGCCATCGCCTGAGACCACAGAGATTTTTCGCAAGAACGAGCTGGCTGCACGCAAACTGCTGACCGACCGCGGCTTTGATTGGGCCAAAAACATTTACTTGGGCAACATGGTAAAGCCTTACCACGAGCATAATCTCGAATGGACGATTGATGCAGCCTTGGAGTTTATTGAAGACAGCAAAGATGAACCATTCTACCTTCATTTTTGCACTACACTCGTGCATGGTCCGGACGCTGAGTGGTATTGCTCGATGCAAACGCCTTTGTATTCCGGAGAAGGGCAGCTTGAGGCGCCGATACAGCCGGAGGGCATGCTGAGCCGAAAGGCGATTCTGGCTGAGCTCAAAAAGCGGGGGCTCGATCCCACAAACGGACATGCTGGCTATTCGTGGGTGGATGCGGGCGTCGGTGCAATCCTACAAAAGCTTAAGAAGCTCGGTTTGGATGATAACACACTCATCTTTTTTACGGCAGATCATGGCTCAATGATGAAGGGTTCGCTTTGGGATTTGAATGGCAGCTGTGTGCCTTTTATCGCCCGTTGGCCGAACGGAATTAAAGCTGGTTCAGAAAACTCGGATCTGGTTCAAAGCATTGATATTGCTGCGACCGCCTACGAGCTCGCGGGAGTCGATTTACCCGAGGAGTATCAGCTGGATGGGCAAAGCCTGATGCCGCTCTTCAGCGGTGAATCACCCGCCAACTGGCGCGAGCACGTTTACATTGAACTCGGAGATGCTCGTGCCATCCGGACGAAGGAGTTCAAATACATCTCGATCCGCTATCCGGAAGAGAAAGTGATGCGCATTCAAAAGAGCCCCAGTGAGCGTGCAATGGCGATGCTCAGTCCACTCGGGCGGCTTGGCATCGGTGTGCGTGGTGCCGCGAATCCAAATTTCTGGTATGAAGATGGCCTCTATCGTATCGATAAGGATCCGACGGAGTTCAACAACCTTGCGTTTGACCCTGAGTATGCATCACGATTGAAGGCGATGCAGCAGCTATTGACTTTGGATCTGGAGTCCATTGGCCGCCCTTATGGCGAGCTGGTTCCAGGAGGTAATGCGCATCCGCCCGGTCATGTGAATGCGCAGTTGGAGCTTGCGCGTAAATGTCAATTTCAGGGCAAGAAAGTAATCTTCCCCGATGATGCATCGAAGAACAAAAAGAATTCTGAAAAGAAGAAAAAACCTTAAGCGTATGAAAGTTTTATATACCCTTATCTTTTGCCTCGTGTTATCCAAATTCGCAGCGGCGAATTCCCGGCCCAATATTGTGGTCATTCTTTCAGACGACCAAGGCTATGCCGACGTCAGTTATAACCCGCATAGCCCGTCGGAAGTCCGTACACCGAATATCGATAAGTTGGCGAAGTCGGGCGTGATCTGCACCGACGGATATGCCTCCGGTTATGTCTGTTCGCCAACCCGTGCTGGTTTGATGACCGGTCGTTATCAGCAGAGGTTTGGCATTTACACCGCCGGACAGGGCGGCACAGGGATGCCACTGGATGAAATCTGGATGCCAATGCATCTGAAACCGGCCGGTTACACTTCCGGTGCGTTTGGCAAGTGGCACCTTGGTGTCAGTATGGACTACCATCCAAACAACCGAGGCTTTGATTATTTTTACGGCTTCATGGGGCGCGGCGCGCATGACTACTGGGATCATAGCCCCGACTCGAGTCTTAAATTCGGCGGTCCGGTCTTCCGGAACAAAGAGATCCTCCGGAATGAAAAAGGTTATATGACCACGCTCATCACTCGGGAGGCGGTCGATTTTATCAAACGCGAAAAGGATGGGCCGTTTTTTGCCTATGTGGCTTACAACGCAGTTCATACGCCTGTGCAAGCACCGGAAGAGGATGTGAAGCGTTATAATACGGGTGATGAAACACGTGATACGATGCTGGCGATGCTGTACCACCTCGACCTTGGCGTTGGTGAAATTGTTCAAGCGCTCAAGGATGCAGGAGTTTATGATAACACGATTATTTTCTATCTCAGTGACAATGGCGGAGCGAATGCCGTGAAGGCAAACAATGCGCCGCTGCGCGGTATGAAACAGGACATCTATGAAGGTGGCACCCGCGTGCCATTTATTGTATCGTGGCCCGGTAAGGTCCAAGCTGGCTCCAAATGCACGGTTCCTGTTTGGTCGACGGATATTCTGCCGACATCAATGGCGCTTGCCGGTATTTCGGCGCTGCCGGGCTCGAAACCACTGGATGGCAAAAATATAATGCCTGCACTGACCGGTAAGGCGGATCGTATCCATGATGCCCTCTACTGGTGCTCTGGAAGCGACGGCAAGTGGGCTGTGCGGCAGGGCGATTGGAAATACCTTTTTGATCGCGGAGAAGTGGGTCTTTATAATCTCGCTAATGACATTGGTGAGCAAAATAACCTAAAGGATTCTCACCCGGAAAAGTTCCACGAAATGGAAAAGCTTTACCAAGCATGGTTTGCGCAGATGGGGGAGCCGGCCAGTGGCTCCAAATATTGGAAGGCAAAGCAGGGTGATGTGGATCCTTCTTCCAAAGATAAGAAAAAGAATAAAAAGAAAAAGAAGAAGTCCGCTGAATGAAGCTTTAGCAGAGAGGATGCCTCCTCCTGCCGGAAAATTGCATGAGCGGGTAGACGGCAGGGTCGCTTGGTGGGAAATCGGTGAGATAGAAGCTGGAAGTCCAGCAACTATCCTGCTATCTCATAAAAAATATGCTACTTTGGATCAAATATAGTTTGTTGTGGCTTACGTTTCTGCTGCCTTTCTTTTGCGAGGCGGTGAAGCCATACCAGCCAAAGCTAGCGGATCCAGTGCTGGAGCCTTGGCGGTGGAGGGAGATGGAAGAGCTCGGCGAGTTGGACATCCTTTCTATGGATGAGGCAAAGGATGGCGCGATGTGGTTTGGTTGTATTGGCGGCTTGGTGCGCTATGATGGACTTCAGATCAAGCGTATTCCTTTTGATGATGAATTGTTGTCGAGAATCAAACATGACCCCAACCGAACTCCATGGGGAAAAAACGTGCTGTGTCTCCGGAACGGCGGAGTCCTTGCAGTGGTGGAGAATGGCTTGGTGCTACGTAAGGATGGAGCCTGGGAGGTTATTCATCGGGATGTGGGGCATTCCACTTTCAACAGCCAGCTAGTGCAGGCTGAGGATAATACGATTTGGCTTTTAATGCCGGATGCCCTTTGGTGGTTCAGTGAGGATTTGACGGAGAAAAAGGCCGTGCTTCGTACAACTGAGTCGCAAGATCTCACTTCTTTTTGCCATACTCCGGGTGGTGATGTTTGGGTGGCTCGGTCGGAGCCTTTGCAGCATCTTGATTTGATTCACATTCCAGTAAGAGACGGCCGGGCGACCAAGAAGCAGGGGTGGATTGAGTATCGAATGGATATGGAGAAGGTTACCCGCGATCTGCGTATTTGCGCGGATTTAACCGGGAAGATCTGGTGTGTGGATAGAAGACTGAACGGGGCACTCCAATTCGATCCCTCCACGGGTTCCTGGGAAATGAAACATGAGTCCGAGCGCGGGTTTGATTTTGTGATGAGGGCCAGTGACGGGGGGATCTGGGCGGCGGGAGCAGGTACGCTCAAGGCGCTGCACCGTTCAGACGATACGATTTATTCTGCAACTCAACTTGGGCTTCCAAGTATTTATCTGTCAATTTTTGAAGCTGCGAGTGGTCGGTGGTGGGTGCTTGAGCGTGGGGGGAATGTGCACACGCTGGATGTGGGCATGGATCAGTGGCTGACCTACGAGGGCCTGCATTTTCAATGTGAAACGGATGACGGCACGCAATGGTATCTAACAAGGCGCAATAAAGTAGTGTCATATGAGCCCGTGTCCAATCGCTGGCTCGAATATGGGTTGAAGGATGGATTGATCTCGGTTCCACGTTCACTCCATGTATCGGGGCATGGATTGATTTGGGCAGTGGGGAATCATAAACTACACGCAGCTTTCAGTGTCTACGATGGATCGAAGTGGACTTTACATGAATTACCTGATTTCGCGAGGAACATATGGGCTGGAGCTGAATTTGAAGCAAAGGATGGAAGCGTTTGGATGGGAGCTATGGGCGAAGAACTAAATGTTCCGCAGGCCGGCGGTGCCATTCAATATGAAGTGCTGGAAAACGGTACGGTTCGACTTTTGCAGCGACATTCGCCGCCAAAGTTTCCTTACTTCATTCACCGGTTTGCGCAAACGGAGGACGGACGCATGTGGATCGGATCACCAACGATCCATTCGTTTGATATCGAGACTGGGGACATCCAGATTGTCTCGGAACTACCTGGTATGTTTACCCATGATCTGGTGGTGGATGGCGCTCAAAACTTATGGGCTGCTAATGGCTTGTCCGGGGCTTATCGCAAAGGCCAGGATGGCTGGCAGCATTTTTCCGCCGAGGAAGGTTTGGCAGGCAGGTTGGTGGTGGATTTGTTGCCATTGCAGGATGGAACCCTACTGGCTGCGTCGGATGGTGGGATCAGCCGTTTTGATGGCAGGAGCTGGGCGGCAGCGGTGTTTTCGGACGACTTTGGTATGTCGAGCCGAGGCGGGAATATGCGCGAATCGAGGGATGGCACCCTATGGTTTAATTTTAACGACAAGGATGTGCCATCGCTGCGGATGATGGTGAATTTGAGTGGTAAGGATCCATTCCGGACGGTTCGTTACGAGCCGGACAAACTGGCACCCAATACCTACATGGCTCACAATTTTGGCCGGATTGATTCTGCTGGAAATATCCATGTTTCGTGGGCAGGAAAAGACGCTTGGCTCAATACTCCGTCGGAGCAGTTACAGTATTCATGGCGGCTGAATGGTGGAGAATGGTCATTGTTCTCAAGTGAATATGACTATTCATTTGTGGGCCTCAAGCGAGGGGAGTATACTTTGGAAGTACGTGCTCGGGACCGGGATTTCAACATCGACCCAAGTCCGGCGACGAGTAGGTTTGTTGTGGAGCCGGCGGTGTGGCAACGCACCTGGTTTATCGCAATGGTGCTCTTGATTGGCGGTGGAACGGTATCGTTCATTTGGATGTTATTCTATTTCCGCAGTAAGCGCTTGAGGGATCGTGCCATACATTTGGAGGAAATTGACCAGATGAAAACCAGTTTCTTTGCCAATATTTCGCACGAATTGAATACGCCGGTTGGCTTGATAAAAGAGCCGTTAGAGCGTCTGCTCAGAAACGAGACTGATGCGCGTAAGGAAATATTGCTGGACATGGCGATGCGCAACGCCGGACGGATCGAAAAATTGGTCTCGCAGATTCTGGATTTCCGTAAACTCGAAGCGGAGCAAATAAAGATTGAGCTAGTGGAGGGGAATGTAGCTCAGCATGTGCAAGAGAATATCGAATTCCTGCAACCCCTTGCCAAAAGGAATGGTGTTTCTTACCAGTTTGAATGCGAGAACGCTTGTTTGGGTTGGTATGATTCAGATAAACTGACGAAGATTGTCACGAATTTGGTGGGTAACGCGCTTAAATACACGCCTGCGGGTGGAAATGTTGTGGTGAAACTGAGTCAGGTAGAAGATGCGGAGCGTGGGCGTATGCTTTCTTTCGTGGTTGAAGATACGGGTTCTGGGGTGGACCCTGAGTATCTGCCGCGGATTTTTGAACGGTTCTACCGAATTCCGGAAAAATCGATTGTCAATGGTTCGGGAATCGGTCTAAATCTGACTAAGGAATTGGTGGATTTGTGGGGTGGTGAAATCCATGCAGAAAGCCCGATTCATTTAAACCCGAATAGCCCTGGAACCCGATTTACATTATTATTGCCGATAGAACGTTCCTATATATCGAATCAAGCTGAAGATGTTGAGTAAACTAGACGATGAAACCCATAGTTCGGTGGACAATGCCGAAGGGCTTCCAGTCATTCTGGTTGTTGAAGATGAGGCGGACTATCGTCTCCTGATCTCCTCGGATCTTCAGGAAGATTTTCAGGTTGTAGAGGCGAGGAATGGTAAGGAGGGTTTGGCGATTGCCTTGGAGACCATACCCGATCTCGTGGTGACTGATGTCATGATGCCAGTGATGGACGGAATCGAACTCTGCCAGCAGTTGAAGGCCAAGGAGGAAACCGCACATATCCCAGTGGTGATGTTAACGGCTAAGACTGCGGTTGAGAGCCAGATGGCTGGCTTTGAGACGGGCGTTGATGATTATATCACCAAACCGTTCAACATGCAGTTACTACGGGCGCGTATCAGCAACTTGCTGCGGACGCGTCGCCTCCTGCGCGCGAGTTATCAGCGCCAGCTTACGCAGCCGGACGATGAAGGTGCGGCGGCGTCGATGTTGGATGTCTCTGAACTGCAGAGCCAATCGGATCGCGAGTTTTGGGAACGCCTTTGCAATATTCTAAGGGAGGAACATACAAATCCAGAGTTCACTATCGATGGACTCGCTTCCGGGCTCAACATGAGCCAGCGCTCCATGCAGCGCAAAATCAAGGCCCTGATCGATTTGACCCCGGTTCAGCTGATTGCCGAGTATCGTCTGAAAAAGGTGGAGGCTTTGTTGAAGGATGCACAGATCCATGTGACCGATATCGCGTTTGAGGTCGGTTTCGGAGACCTGAGCCATTTCTACCGGATTTTCAAAAAAAAGCACGGCATGTCTCCCTCTCAATATCGAGAGAGCCATAAGTAGGCAGCTCAGGCATTCTCATTTATCTCGGGTATTTTACCTGTGCCTGACTGGCTTTGCTGTCCTTGGCACCTTTTTAGAGGTTTTATATTTGATTGTCGGAAAGCGTCACTGTTTTGGCGTAAAATACCAAGCAATTCGCGCCATATTACTCTACGATTTTGAGGTACAATTATATAAGTTCATTACCATGGCTATATTGGCACCTGCCAAATAAGGACCCTAATTCTAAGATATGAAGAGGACCACTGCTACTATTGTCATCGCGGCATCGCCGATCGCAGTGCTCGCTCAGGTTGAGGGCCCAGTGACCTTAGGCTTCTCTGATTCCAAGAAGTTAAAGCACCAAATCTTCATATCTTCGAACCTCAAAACAGAGGCTGCCGTTGATCCCGAGGGTATGCAGGCATCCGGTTTGGTGTCTACTTCCAGCGTGTGCCGCTTGCAGGTAATGCGTGCGACGCCACTTGAGAGGCACGAAATAGAGATGTCTATTGGAAGAAGTTTGGAACCATGGGCTTAAGTGCTGCGTGTTGTCGTTTAGTTTAAAAAAGCAAAAATCAATGCGCTGCCCTTTAATGTGAACACTAAGAAACGATAGTAATGATTCAGTATATTTTAAAAATGCTTGGATTGCTTTGCGCAGTCTTCATCGCCAGCGCTGATTTGTTTGGGCGGAATCCGGGCGATCAGCCGAACATTGTGCTGATCATGGCCGATGATCTGGGCTATGAATGTATCAGTGCCAATGGTAGTGAAGATTACCAGACCCCCGTGATTGATAAGCTCGCGGCTGAGGGGGTTCGTTTTGAGCACTGTTTTGCGAATCCTTTGTGTACGCCTTCGCGTGTCAAAATAATGACCGGGCAATACAATAAGCGGAATTATGTGAAGTTTGGCGTGCTGGATCGTTCTCAGAAAACGTTTGCGCACCAATTGAAGCAGGTCGGCTATGCGACGGTCATCGCAGGTAAATGGCAATTGGGTGATGAGGTCGATTCACCGAAGCATTTTGGCTTCGATGAAGCCTGCATGTGGCAGCATACACGGCCAAGAATGAAAGCAGGCACAAAGTTTGATTCGCGCTTTCCGAATCCGTGCCTGGAAATCAATGGTGTCGAAGTGGATTACACCAACGGTGAATACGGGCCGGACGTCTGTGCGGACTTCATCTGCGATTTTATTGAAACGAACAAAGATCAGCCCTTTTTGGTCTATTATCCGATGATCCTGACGCATTGTCCCTTTGATGCCACGCCGGATTCCCCGACCTGGGATCCGAAGTCTCCGGGTTCTCCGAAATATAAAGGTGAGGGGAAATATGAGGATCTGAAGGGGCATTTCAAAGATATGGTGCAATACAGCGATAAGATCGTTGGGAAGATAGTTGCAAAGCTTGAGGCGCTTGGCCTTCGCGACAATACGCTGATCATTTTCACCGGAGATAACGGGACGGATAAACCGATCATTACCAATTGGTCAGGACGGGAAGTTGTCGGTGGAAAAGGAAAAGTGGAGGGCACCGGGACACGTGTGCCGCTGGTGGTCAATTGGCCGGGAATGATCTCACCTAAGGTTGATACGGAGGAGTTGGTGGAGTTTTCAGATATCATGCCGACGCTGTGTGAGCTTACTGGAGCACCGTTGCCCGAAAATTATCCGCAGGACGGTGTCAGCTTGTGGCCTGCGCTCAGCGGGACAGGTGAGCGTGTTAAGGACAACATCTACATCTGGTATAAAGGAAAAACTTGGGTGCGCACTAAAGAGTATGGCGTCTTATACGACTCGAAATCTGAGCAATACCGCTACCAGGCATTTGAGGGGTACTTTTCGAGCCAAACGGTCAACTTGAAGGATGTCTCTGAGGCTGAAAATAGGGTATTCACTCAACTGAAGGCTGTCATTGATGACATGGCCACTGTTGAAGGCCTGGAAGCAAAAGCAGGTAAAGGCTCCAAAAAGAAACAAAAGAAAAAGGCAAAGAACAGTTAAGGCTGTTGTCTGTTGAAAGTCATCCGATCCGAAGTCCTAATAAGAATTTAATATGGAGCGTGTTATTAGAGTTATCTGTGTGCTGTGCTTCGGCGCGCTCACCGCTCACGCTATCGAAAAACCGAATATCGTCTTTCTCTTGGCCGATGATATGAGCCGTGACACCTGGGGCGCATATGGAGGCCTCGACTGCAAGACACCCAATATTGATACCTTGGCGGCGGAAGGGGTAAAGTTTGACCGCGCCTATTGTTCAGTCGCCATGTGTGCACCTTTCAGGCAAGAACTCTACAGTGGCCGCACGCCTTGGCGGACTGGCACCTTGGCCAATCACTCTAAGTCCAAGGAGGGGACGAAGAGTGTCCCACATTATTTGAAAGCGCTTGGCTATCGGGTTGCGCTGCTTGGGAAGGGGCACATCGGTCCTCAAGAGTGTTACCCTTTTGAATATATTAAAGGCGGGAATAAGCGGGAAGATCAGAACGATGTGTATTTGGCGAAGAGTCGTGAGTTCATGGATTCCTGCGCAGAAGAGGGAAAGCCGTTTTGCCTATTTATTGCATCGAACGATTCCCACGCACCCTTTACCACGGGTGACCCGTCGATATACAATGCCGCAGAATTAACTGTTCCTCTTTATTGGGTGGATACGCCTGAGTTACGTGCGACGATGGTCGCTTATTATGCAGAAATCAGCAACTTTGATTCATTGGTTGGCCGTGTTCGTGCGGAGCTCGAAGCACGTAGAGTGTGGGAGAATACTTTATTCATCGTCTGCAGTGAGCAAGGCACACAGCTTCCCTTCGCAAAATGGACCTGTTATGACCAAGGCCTAGGCACCGGACTGGTTGCTCATTGGTCTGGAGTTACGAAGCCGGGGACAGTTGTGGATGAGTTGGTATCGATTCAGGATATAGCTCCAACTTTGGTGGATGTTGCTGGCGGCACTTCGGTTGCGGATGATTTCGACGGGAAGAGCATTCTTGGCTTATTGAAAGGCGAGAGTGCAGTGATTCATGATTATCTATATGGAGCCTTTACCAATTGTAATATTAGTGACAACCGTGATCGCATCTATCCCATTCGCGTCATCCGCAATAAGGAATTTTCACTGATCTATAATCCGAATTATACTCAGCAAACTTCCAACGTCACATTAAGCAATGCCTTGCAGTTGTTGAAGGGACAATCGCCATCAACAATCGATCTGGCAGCGTCGTGGGTCGCATTGGCTGACAAGACTGACCAGGAGCAACATTTGGTTCAGAAATTACACCAGCGGCCTGAATATGAACTGTATGATCTAACGAGAGATCCATACGAACTGCATAATGAGATCGACAATCCCGAATATCATGCGATTGCCGAGGCCTTGAAGCAGCAACTTAAACAACGCTTAGCAGAACTTAATGATTCTGATCCGATCGCAACGGAGCAGTCGTTGTTCGATCCCGAAAAAGCGGCTAAATCTAAGAAAAAGAAAACGAAGAAAAAAGGATGAGATATCTATTTAAACGGTCGGCTGCAATTGCCGCAACGCTTACACTTGGCCTCGGGCTTCATGCCGTGACGCAGGCAGCTCCAGCGTCTGCAAAAGACCTCAGTCAGCCGAATATCGTGCTCATCTTCAACGATGATCAGGGCTATCAGGATTTGGGCTGTTATGGATCGCCGGATATCCGCACCCCGCGGGTGGACCAACTGGCTGCGGAGGGGATGAGATTTACCGACTTCTACGTGGCATCACCGGTCTGCTCGGCATCACGTGCCGCACTCTTGACGGGCTGCTATCCGAATCGCATCGGAGTCAAAGGGGTCTTTTTCCCTAACCGCGACAGTGGAGGCCTGAATCCGGAGCATGTGACGCTTGCGGAACTTTTGAAGACGGTGGGCTATAACACGGCCGCTGTGGGTAAATGGCACCTCGGTGACGAGCCAGCCTACTTGCCCACGAGTCAGGGCTTTGATTCGTATTACGGGATTCCATACAGTAATGACATGTATCCAGCTTCTTCGATGAAATATGCGGATGATTGTTTGTTCCTTGAAGGACAGAGTCATGCGACGCTGAAGCAGGCCTTTGCAGGCGAATTGCGCAACGGCAACCCTCGCTCGATGAAGGACATGGTGCCTTTAATGCGTGATGAGGAGTGTGTGGAATTCCCAGCAGACCAGTCGACCATTACCAATCGCTTTGCGACGGAAGGCATCCAATTCATGGAGCAAAGCGTCAAGGAAGGTAAGCCATTCTTCCTGTATCTTGCGAACTCCATGCCGCATACGCCGCTCTATGCATCGCCTCAGTTTGCAGGTAAAAGCAAGCGAGGTCTGTATGGAGACGTCATCGAGGAAATCGACTTCAACACGGGCCGCGTGCTCGACCGCATCAAAGAGCTTGGAATCGAGGACAATACCATCGTGGTCTTCACATCGGACAATGGGCCGTGGCTAATTAAAGGAGAGGACGGTGGCTCGGCGCTTCCGCTGTTTGAGGGTAAAATGACCTGTTTCGAAGGCGGTCAACGCGTCCCTGCGATTATCAAGTGGCCGGGAAAAATTCCTGCAGGATCGGTCTGCGAAGAGATAGCGCTTTCAATGGATCTGTTCCCCACATTTGCACACATTACGGGTGCTCAGATACCAAGGGATATGGAGCCCGATGGTAAAGTGATCATCGATCTATTGACTGCGAAGGAGGGGGCCACGACACCGCATGAATATTTCTTCTATGGCACCTCGGCGGTGCGCAGTGGCGACTGGAAATACCACGCGCAAGAACACTTCAAGGTGAAGGAGACGAAACGGAACTCTAAAGGTCCGACGCTCTACAATCTGAAAGACGACATTGGTGAAAGTAACAATGTCATCGCGGATTATCCTGAGGTCGCCGCGCGCCTGGCTGCCGCTCTAGCGAACAGTCCGAACAATATTACTGGCGACGTAGCCGCCCCCGCTAAGAAACAAAAAAAGAAGAAGAAATAGTCATCGAATGAATCACTCTAAAGAACGTCGGCATTCATACGTTGTAACCAGCCCCCAGAACCATTAAGATAAATTTTAAAATGAAATATATTCTACTTCTGTTGTCTTATCTGTCTCTAACCATTTGCGCCTCCGCAAGCGATCGACCCAATATCCTCTGGCTTACGAGTGAGGACAACAATGTCAGCTGGGTCGGGTGTTATGGCAACCCGCATGCCGACACGCCGAATATCGACCAACTGGCAAAAGACGGTTTTCAATACATGAACTGCTATGCCAACGCGCCGGTTTGCGCACCGTCGCGTAGCACATGGATCACCGGCATGCTCGCGGTGTCAATGGGCACCCATCATATGCGCAGTCGCTATGAAATCCCGCACGACCGGATCCCTTACTACCCGGACCTACTCAGCAAAAACGGTTACTATGTCGTGAATGGCGGTAAAACCGATTATAACATCGGTGGCCGCGATGATAAAGATTGTTGGAAGGGAAGCAAGAAGCTCGACTGGAATACGCTCAAAGAGAATCAGCCTTTCTTCCAAATTATCAATCATACCGAGTCGCACGAAAGTAAGGCCTTCGGCGATGTCAGCAACACGCAGCATGACCCTGAAAGTGTGAGCGTGAAAGCCTATCACCCTGATGTGCCATTGATGCGACAAAATTATGCGCATTATCATGATGCCGTAAAGAAGATGGACACCAGAATCGGCGAAGCACTTGAGCAGCTCGAAGCGCAAGGCTTGGCCGATAACACCATTGTGATTTACGTCTCCGATCATGGCGGAGTGCTCCCGCGCAGTAAGCGCTTTCTCTTTCAATCGGGGATTCATTGCCCTCTCATCGTGCGCATCCCTGAAAAGTATCAGCACTTGTATCCCGCTGAGGCACCGGGCGCACAGGTTAAGGACATTGTCAGCTTTGTCGATATGCCGAAGACTTGGCTCAGTCTCACGGGTAGTGAAATTCCGGATACGATGCAGGGGCGCGTTTTCCTTGGCAAAGGCAAAGAGGCGGAGCGCGACTACCATTTTTCCTTTCGAGGGCGCATGGACGAACGGGTGGATAATGCGCGGGCGATCACCGATGGACGCTACCTTTATATTCGCAACTACATGCCCTATGTGCCGTGGATGCAGCGCCTGAGCTATCTGTGGAAAATGGAAGCCACTCAGGCATGGGTGAGCGCATACGAGGCCGGCACAGTCAATGAGGCGCAGTCAAAGTTCTTTCAGCCAAAAGGAGCGACTGAAGAACTCTACGACATGCAGTCGGATCCGGACAACATCAACAATCTGGCGGCCAGTCCGGAGTATGCCGATGTGATGGATGTCATGCGCGCGGAACTACGCAGTCAACAGCTCCAGCACGTCGACGCCGGTTTGATCCCGGAAAGTGAAATGGTGCGACTATCGCAGGAGACCGGGTTGACGGCCTACGAGATTGCCCGCGATTCAGCGCTGTATAACTTGCCCGCATTGCTCGATGCCGCCGACCTCGCCTTGGCGCAGGATGCAAGCAACATCCCAGCGCTTGAAGCACTGTTGGAAAGCCCCGATGCCGGACTGCGCTACTGGGGCATGGTCGGTTGCTTCCTGTTGGATCATGGCTCGATTGTTGAGGCCGCGGTGAAGGACGACTCGCACGAAGTCCGTGCCATGGCTGCCTGGTTGGCAATTAACACCAACAATCAGCGACTCGGGCGCAGAACCCTCAAAGCTCTTTTGGCTGAGCCATCCTACGCGCTCTTGTCCGTGCTGAACATTCTGGATTGGATGGGAGCAGAAGGGGACGTGCTCGACGAATCCGTGAAGGCTTTATCCTTCGATAAAAAGATACACCGCTACGAACCACGCATGGCCGGGGCCCTGCTTGAGGATTAGTAGTAGGCAGGAACTCTTCGGTTTTTTCTCTCCAATGTAATGTCAGGTGTTTGGCGGAAAACGCCATCTATTTGTCGAAAAAAACCAAGACATAATAGCTGATTTGAGGGAAACTGTAAAATATTTAGTGATTATACCTTGGCAACCCTTTGGTAATGCTATGAAAAATAGGTCGACAGTTATCTTAATGCTAGCAGCACTCACCGCACTGCTCGTGCAGGTGAAAGCTGAGGTGAGTATAAATTTTGGTAATCCTAATAACAATAAAGAAGAAAGCTCCCTCTTTAATAACCTCGATGGGAATATCGCTAGCGCTAATCCTTTATTATCAGAGAGTGGTTCATTTACAGTTGCCGATTTTAGTGCTGCAGAGGAATTTACGATAACGGTTACAGGAAGAGATGGTTGGACTTACCAGACTGCTGGTAACAGTCTGAGTGGGCTTTCTAAGGCGAAGATGAGAGGCAGCAATGCTGGCTGGGGGGTAGATAGTGATGCTGACCCTAACAATAGCTCAGGTATTGATGTTGGAGATGAGGCAATCGAACTTTCCTTCAGTCTCAATCCTTTGTCTCAAGCGCACCGGTCTAATTTCCGGCTTACTTCGCTTGATTTGGCCAGATGGGATCCTGGGGACGCATATAGTTTGATGCACGTCGATAGTAGTGGGAGCGTTTTAGCGGCTTGGACTGGACAGACAAACGCTTCGCCTAACCTCTCGATTTCGATTTCCAATCGTGATTCGATAATTATCGGCCACAATGCTGGTGATTTTAGATTGGATGGTTTTTCGATCGACATCATTCCGGAGCCATCCGCTTATGCGCTCGTTGGCGGGTTTCTGGCACTTAGCTGCGTAGTGATGCGCCGCCGCAGATCCTAGCGTCAGGCCAAAAACAAAGTGGGATCTCCCTTTTTCTTTTATCTACTGCAAGTTTCAGAGTTTGCAGTTTTTATGAAGTTCTTCGTTTTTGCTAAGGGATATGGGATTCTATTGTTTTCATCAAGCAGTGCAACTCAGGAGAATTGGCTTTGATTATAATGAGGTTAACTGAAGAGCTAGAGCTGAATTGCCTAAGGTCTTTGCCTTGTAAAGCGTCGCTGGCATTGAGACGAATGGAATCGCTACTAGGAGCGGCTTGTGCCTCCCATCAAGCTTGAAGCCTGCAGTATTTTCTCTCTTTGGCGAAAAATACCATTGGTTTGGCGAAAAAAACCAAGACTTAGTGACTCTATTTTGATAAACTTGCTAAAGATAAACGTTCTACCCACAACCCTATTCAACCATACTAACAAATGACCTCAAAGACTTTTAAATTTTTAATTGTAGTATTTTACATCGCAGGGCTCGCACAGCTGGAGGCGGATGTGACTTTGGACACGAGATCCATAAATGAATCGAGTAGTATTGTAGCTTCATACACAAATCTTAATGTGGCTCTTATTGAGACCGCAGATAATCCATTTTTCAGGCCGCTCGACAACGATAATCAGATTTTTTCTGCCACCGATATGCTCGCGACTGAATCCTTTTCTATTACGGTTACTGGCCTGAGTGACTGGGATTACACCAATGCGACATTGTCTGGTTTGACCGCCTCAAACATCAACGGTGGAAATTCTGGCTTTGGTGTTATTGGTGGGAATGATATTCGCATTGATGTTGCTGGGGAGGCGGTTCTTGTAACATTCGATCTCAGCGGTTTGTCGCAGGCGCATCAGACTGATTTTCAGTTGACTGGCCTAGGTATGCATCGGTGGAACGACACTGAAGATTCCTATAACTACACAGTGTTTGATAGTCTCGGCGCTGTAAAGCATACGGGTGCTGAGGACCAAGGAACCCAGACTTTAAGTGGCTTAAGTCTCGATATTGCCGACGGTGATGTCTTGGTTGTTGGCTGGGATGGTGTTGCTCAAACTAGCAATTTTGCATTCGACACAATTACAGTCGATATTGTTCCAGAGCCATCGTCTTATGCGCTCATCGGTGGTGTTCTTGTTCTATTCAGCGTGATGCTGCGCCGCCGCCAATCCTAGTGCTTAATTAGGGACGGCTGATCCCTCTGTTATCTTTCAACCGCAAGCTCTGCAGAGCTTGCGGTTTTTTTATGCCTTCTTGCCCGGCGCACTTTGCATTCGGTAGTGACCGCAGGGAGCAGGTATTTTGAAATGACTACCCACCTTCAGGTAGACTTCTGGTAGGCCTTTTGCTGGCTTTTGCCATCCTACGCGGCTCTGTATCTGCATCTGTCGGAAATCGCATTTTTATTGGCGTAAAAAACCAAGCAAAAATAGAGCCGACATGAGATATTAAGTTATATTCAAAACAGCTGTGTGCGGTTGCTCATTTTCATATTGGGATATGTGGGGTGGGGTGTTTAAGAGTTATAAGAATCATCGATTCTGAGGACTTTTGGACGCGATACTCTACTAAGAAGCGGCCCGCTGAATTTTCTATTTCTGGCAGGCCTTCGTCAGTACATGGGTGATTTGAAAGACGGTGCTCAAAATGTGCAAGGGATAGTCAAATGCTCGTTACAACATACTCATGTAGAAAATTATTTATGAAGTTTTGCCCTAAAAATATCCAATGGCTCATGGTTGCTGCGCTTTGTGTTGGAAGTGCGCTTGCTGCAGCGACGAAGCCCAATATCGTTTTTATACTGGTGGATGACATGCCGTGGTATGGAACGGCCACCGAGCAGGAGGTCGGCTATGCCGCCTCTGCGATGAAGTGGCGTAATACGCCCAATATTGATGCGATTGGTCGTGATGGCATGATTTTCTCCAATGCCTATTCAGCGGCGGGGATGTGTGCGCCCTCACGCTGTAGTATTCAAACGGGCAAGACCGCCGCGCGCACCCGGTTTAGTGGGAATGGTAACTTTGGTGAGGACTGCACCTTTGAGGTCAATTACATCGAGAAAGCGAAAGGCGCTCCATTTCTTGAGCCAGAGCCCATGGGCTCGCTGAATCCCAATTTTAAGACCATTGCGCATGTGTTGAAAGAGCAGGGCTATGCGACTGCGCACTTCGGTAAATGGCATGTTTACGGCGGTGGCCCGGAAGCCTGTGGCTATGACGAGAGCGATGGCGAAACCTCGAATGCCGAGGGAGGCCCGAACCTCTGTAAGGACCCGAGGGATCCGAAGCGCATTTTCAGCATGACCCGCAGCAGTATCGACTTTATCGAGCGCCAGGCCGCGGACGAGAAGCCCTTCTTTGTTCAGATCTCGCACTATGCAGAGCACAACCAACAGATGAGCTTACCGGAGACGCTCGAAAAATACACCAGCAATCCGGAGATAAAAGCCTTGGGCAACCCTGCTACTCGAGAAGTGGCGTCGCATGCGGCCGCGATCGAAGATATGGATACCTCGATCGGGATGGTGATGGCCAAGCTCGACGAGCTCGGAATCCGCGACAATACCTACATCGTGTTTACGTCCGACAACGGTAAGGGGCTTTTTAACGGCGAAGATCGAATCCTGCGTGGTGAAAAATGGTGGCTCTGGGAGGGCGGCATTCGTGTGCCGATGAGCATGAGCGGTCCCGGTATCGCTGCCGGCTCGCGTAGTAGCCTCAACGTCGTTGGCTACGACTTCATGCCGACGTTCTATGAGATTGCCGGTGGTAAGGTAGACCGTCTCGAAAATGTGGATGGCGTCAGTATCCTGCCGATCGTGACCGGCGGTAATGTCGATGGTTTTAAAGAGCGGGCGCTCTTCTTTCATTATCCGCACCATCGCAACACGACGCCTCACTCGGTGATTATTAAGGACAACTACAAGCTGTTTGATTTTTATGAGCTACCGGAGCCGTATTTGTATGATTTGAAAAAGGACATCGGTGAGGTCACTAACATTACAAAGCAGATGCCGGAAAAGGCGCAAAGCCTGCAGGCAGAACTGGATTCCTATCACAAGCGTGTGGGTGCGCTTCTACCCAAGCCCAATCCGAATGCTTCTGAAAGCTACGTCCTCTTTGATCCGGCGGTGAAGATGCCACCTGTTGCGGAGCTGGGCAACGGCAAGGCGCCGACAGGGGACTCCGGTAAATCGGAGAAACGGACGAAAAAGAAGAACAAGAAGAACAAGAAGTCATAGGAAACGAAAATTATGATTTTAAAAAGAATATCCATTTTGGCAGCCGCCTTCGCGAGCACAGCTGCATACGCGAAGGATTTGCCGAACTTCATTTTCATCATGACTGATGATCAGGGCTATGGTGATTTGGGCTGCTATGGGCACCCGACCATTAAAACGCCGAACATCGACCGCTTGGCGGATGAAGGGGTGCGCTTTACGGACTTTTATGCACGGCACAAGTGCTCGCCGGCACGTGCCTGTCTTATGAGTGGTGCCTACAATTTCCGTGTGGGGGTCGGTTCGATCGTCTATCCGAATTCCTCTACGGGCTTGGTGAAGGAGACCGTCACGATTCCGGAAATGCTGAAGGAAAAAGGTTACACCAGCGCCTTGATCGGTAAGTGGCACTTGGGGCATACGGTTGGCTATCTGCCGACGGATCAGGGCTTCGACGTATACTTCGGCGTTCCCGGAACCAACCACGGCGATGCCAAGACGCACAAGCTACCGGTGGCGGATGGCTTTGAACCGACGGGCGGATTCACGATCGAAGATTATTGGGCGGATCAAGGAAAAGGCATTCATGGGCGCTCAACGATCCTGATGCGCGATGATAAGGTCATCGAGTGGCCAACTGACATTACCCAACTAACCAAGCGTTATACGCAGGAGGCCGTTAAATTTATTGGAGAGCATAAAGATAAGCCTTTCTTCCTCTATATTGCCCACGGCACACCGCATCACCCTTACACGGTGGATGCCTCTTTCCGTGGGCATAGCGCACACGGTCTCTATGGAGACATGATCGAGGAAATCGATTGGTCAGTGGGCGAGGTCATGAAAGCGCTTCGAGCAAATGGTATCGCGGAGAACACGATTATCGCCTTTACTTCAGACAATGGGGCTGACTCAAAGCCGGATCCAGGTGGTTATACTGAGATGGGCTCGAACCTGCCGCTGGACGGCTGGAAGGGCAGTGCTCGAGAAGGGGGCGTGCGCGTGCCGTTCGTTGTTAGCTGGCCGGGGACATTGCCTGCTGGTAAAGAGACCGGCGAGATGGCCTCGCTCATGGACATCTTTCCGACCTACGCCGCATTGGCAGGAATCAATCCGGAGACACCGCAGAAGATCGATGGCAAAAACATCTTCCTGATCATGCAGTGTTTGCCGGGTGAGAAGTCGCCGCATGAGTATCTCTACTATGCAGGCAATACGCCAAAGATTACGGCTGCGCGCAACGACCGCTTTAAGCTGATGACCGGGAAGAATGCCGGGCTCTATGACTTACGCTCGGACATCGGCGAAACGAACGATGTCTCTGCGCAATACCCTGAAGTCGTGGAAGCGCTAACGCGTGCGATGGAACGATTCCAGAAAGACTTGGACACCAATTCACTCGAAGCGCCGTTCGATGAAGGGCATGCGGCATATAAGGCCGCGCAGGAAAAAGCAAAAGCTGCAAAGAAGAAAGGTAAAAAGAAACAATAAAGCGCTTCGATCGATAGAAAGTTAGCTGTCTGTTGAAATCTGGAAATGAAGGGGCATCGGAGAGTCGACAGGATCCGTTTTAGAAAATTCACTAATTCAACCGAATTCTTAATCCGTTATAAATATATAAGGTGAATAGAGGACACAAAATCATGCTAAGAACACTCATAACCGGCGCTGGAATCGCATTACTATCCGTTTCCACGTTATTTTCCGCAGAGAAGCCAAACGTGGTGATCGTTTTGGCGGACGACGTGAGTTGGTCCAGCTTTGGCTGTTCCGAAGCGGGTCTATTCACGCGGACTCCCAATATCGATACGCTTGCGACGCAAGGGGTGCGCTTTCAGAACTTTTCAGTGGCGGCTGCGACTTGTGCGCCCGCACGGCATGAATTGTATACGGGCTTACTGCCGCCCACCAGTGGCGTGTATGGCAATGGTTATAAGCCACGTGCCGGATTTGACAACATGGTCGATTTCATGGGCGCGCTGGGATATAAGGTTGGTCTGGCCGGTAAACTTCATTTTCACGGGCCGACGAATTTTCCCATGATCCCCGGCTTCACGGGGAATGCGAATGATAAGGCGCCGACTTGGGAACTGAGTGGCGTTAAAGGATTTATTGAGAATGCCCAAGCCGAGCAGTCGCCGTTTTGTGTGGTGATCGCTTCGGTGGATGCGCACCACCCGTGGACGACGGGGGATCCGTCGAATTTTCCATTGGATCAAATTGTCGTTCCGCCTCACATGGTGGACACACCGGTGACCCGCGAGGCGTTGGCGATACATGCTGCTGAAGTCGAAGAGCTGGACGATCAGGTGGGTGCAACGATGCAGCTGCTCGACGAGATGAACCTAGCGGACGACACGGTCTTGATCTTCCTCAGTGAACAAGGATCCGCTTTACCGATGGGTAAATACTCGATCTATGATTTCGGCACCAGAGCCTTGTGTGTGGTGCGCTGGCCAGGTAAATTCAAGCCTGCGGTGACGGAGGCCGTTGGCATGTATTGCGATATCGTTCCCACCATCGTCGATATCGCGGGTGGACCCGCTCCGAGTGTGGATGGCAAAAGTCTGCTGCCAGTGCTGAAAGGGGAAACCTCGGAGCATCGCCGCAATGCCTTCTTGGTTCACCAAATCGCGGGGTATGCTCAACGAGCGATCCGCACGAAGGAATACAAGCTTATTTGGAGCCCTGAGCAGGAGAAGGAGTATTACGTGGATGTTTTGATGAACCCCAAGAGCTCGAAGTTCTTTGGTGGTGTTTGGAGAGAATGGCTAATTGCTGCTGAATCAGATCCCGATGCGCAAGCGCAGGTAAACCGTGTGTTAAAGCATCCTGAGTTCGAGCTCTATAATATCAATAAAGACCCATGGGAGTTGGAGAATTTGGCAGAGAATCCTGAATATGCGCAGGTCGTTGCCGAGATGCATGCCCAGCTCCAAGCCGATATGGAACGCATGGGCGATGCGTTTTCGTTTGTCGATGTGAAGCAGTTGAAGAGAGAGCAGAAGCAGAAAAAGGATAAGAAAAAGAAATCGAAATAAGGAGTCCCCATGAAAGTCTGTTACCTATTGCTTGCGGCGTTTGCTCTCACACCCTTATGGGCTAAACAGACTGTGCGACCTGCGGCGGAGAAGCCGAACATCCTGTTCTATCTCACGGATGACCTCGGTTATGGTGATGTCAGTTGCTATGGAGCGGAAGGGCAATCGACGCCGGCGATCGATAAACTGGCAAAAGAAGGCACGAGCTTCTCGAGTTTTTATGTTCATCAGCGCTGTTCGGCGACACGTGCGGCTTTTATGACCGGTTCCTACGCGCATCGAGTGGGATTGCCCAATGTTGTATATAAATATCGGGATGGGCCGATTGGTTTGAACCCATCTGAAATCACATTGCCTGAGTTGTTGCAAACGGCGGGGTATCAAACTGCACTGATTGGTAAATGGCATTTGGGTGAGTGGGAGCCGTTTCATCCCTTAAATCATGGCTTTGATTATTTCTATGGCTTTCTCAAAGCCACCGAAGGAACCGAAGATGTTTCGTTGGTTGAAAACCGAAAACAACTCATCGTGCCAACCAAGAAAACCGCAGGCCAGGCTCCCGGTATGGTGAAGGCCGCAGTTGATTTCATGGGGCAAAATAAGGACGAACCTTTCTTTCTATTGTATTCAGATCCACTTCCACACGCGCCGTATTTTCCCTCGGAGCAATTTAAAGGAAGCTCTCAGCGAGGTGACTACGGTGATGTCATTCACGAGATCGACTGGCAGTTTGAACAGTTGATGGATGCCTTGGTCGAACTCGGCTTGGAAGAGAACACGATTGTGGTGTTTACTTCGGACAACGGACCTCCTGTTGAACGGCAACGTAAGTTTGATGTTGGACTGACCGGCCCCTTGCGTGACGGGAAGTGGACCGACTTCGAGGGGGGCGTTCGTGTGCCCTTTATCATACGCTGGCCCGGTAAAGTTCAGACGGATGCTAAAAGCGACGCGATGATCGGCATTATCGATATGCTTCCCACGTTCTGTGTGCTTGCTGGACTCGAAGTGCCACTGGATCGCGTGATCGATGGAGTCAATGTGTTGCCGCAGTTGATGGGGGACGCTAGTGGTCAAGCGTTGCGCGATCTGCAAATCGTTCCCGGATCGACGATCATTCATGATGGCTGGAAGTATTATTTTAAGACGCAGACTCCGTATAATAAGAAAAAGGAACAGGATTGGGGCGCATACAAACCGGCTGAAGCAGGCACCCTCTATAACCTGAATGACGATATCGGGGAGACCAGCGATGTATCCAGTGAGCATCCGGAAATTGCTGAATTGCTTAAGAAACAGATGGATCGATTTATGGCTGAGCTTGAATCAACGAGTCGCCCAGCCGGGGATGCCTCAGATCTCGAAGAGCGGAATTTCCAGCTTGAGTTTCAAGAAGGAGGAGCCGGTGAGCCCGGTGAACCAATGGCTTCTAAAAGAAAAAAGAATAAGAAATCAAAGAAGTAGGAGTTCAAGGGAGCTAACTAGGTTGGTGATCCAAGCCCATTTTGGAAAATCAAGTTATGCCCTAATGCGAAATCACGACAGCTTACCCATACATTCGTAAATAATCGTTATGCAAAAAAACAGAATTCTCGTTTGTTTATCGCTATTCTTCACCGTCCTCAGTGTCAGCACGTCCTTCGCACAGAACCCCAAAGACCAGCAGTTTCTTGCCAGCTTACGAATCGAGAAAGGCATCATCTACAAAACGGTCGATGGTGAAGCGCTCGACCTCTGGCTATTCTTACCGAAGGAGACACCCTCCGAGCCGATGCCGGTCATGCTATATACACACGGCGGGGGCTGGGGTGGAGGTGATAAATTCAAAGTATTGCAGCCCGTGTTTCGCGAAACTCTGGCTCGCCTGTTGGATGCAGGTGTGGCGTGTGCGGCGATCGAATATCGGCTAACCCGCAAGGGCGTGTCCACTGCGATCGATAGTGTTGAAGATTGCAAAGACGCGGCTCGATTTCTGATGGCGAATGCTGCGACCTACCATCTGGACCCTGAACGTATTGGTGTTTGGGGTGGCTCTGCCGGTGGGCATCTCGCTTTGATGACGGGGCTGGCCGATAACGCAGCCTTTGAGGGGGACGAAAAACTCGCCAAATTCGATCCGGAATTTCGCTGCATCGCTTCCTATTACCCTGCGACTACGTTCCTTTTGCCCGAATTACTGGAGGGCAGTAATTTTCAACGACCGCAGCGAATGATACCGATGATAGGAGGGCTTGCAGCCGACTACCCGGAGCGTGCCGCATTGTTGAGTCCCACCGAACACCTGAGGGCAGATTCACCGCCGATCCTTTTGCTGCACGGGGATCAAGACTCAGTTCTACCCATTGCGCTTTCCGAACACTTTGCTGCGCTTGGAGAGGAGATCGGCGCAGATCTTGAATTTGTAGTGGTGAAGGGGGGCGAGCACAGCTTCCGCGGAGACACTAGCCCAACGATGACTGAGATCAATCAACATGCCGCCGACTTCATTCTATCACACCTAGACTTAGAAACCCAAGGCACGAGCCAGTTGCCGTAATCTACGGCAGATCAGGCGAGCTACAAGGAGTCAAAAATAGTTCGGCCCATTGATGAAAGAAGAGAGATAAAACACCCAAGGAGATACGTATGGATCACAAGATACACGAAGATGGACAAAGTGGATTTTCTCGGCGGCAGTTTATGTCGTCGGCAGGTAAGTGGGGGATTGTCCTAGGCGCTGTCGGCATGGCTGGCTCAGACGCTAGCGCGGATTCCGGTTCGTCGAAGAAGCGAAAGTCGCAACTGCCAAGAGACGCCGATGGTAACCTCATCTCTGGCTTCGAGGAAACATCGAAGGGGGCGAATTATTGGGGCGAGGGCTGGGAGCCGGTATCGGATCGCAAAGTCAAAGTCGGCATTGCCGGAAACGGGTTCTGTAAATTCGGCCAGACATGGTTCTACCAGAATCATCCGAATGTCGAAGTCGTTGCGGCGACGGATCTGGATCCCGTTCGGTGTGCTGAGCTAGCGGAAGCAGTGGGTGCCAAGAAGACTTACCCATCCTGTGAGGAGATGATCAAGGATAAGGAGATTGAAGCGGTTTATATTGCAACGGATGCGCCGAGTCATGCTCGCTTATCGATTATGGCGCTACAACACGGTAAGCATGTGGCGGTTGCCTGCCCGGCTGTTTTTGGCTTGAAAGCATTTAAGGAGGCCGACGCACTTTTTGCTGCGGTGAAGCGTAGCGGTAAGATCTACATGATGAACGAAACCTCCTCGTTTCGTCCGGATAACTATAACGCACGAATGCAGTATAAAGCGGGGAAATTGGGAGCTATTAAGTATTCAGAAGGTGAATACTATCACAGTTTTGGAGACAAGGGTATCGGGAGCTATAATCCTAGAACCGGCAATATTGATCTCGATGGTTGGCGTCGAGGGCTGGTCCCGATGTGGTATCCGACGCATGCAACTGCCTACTATGTTTCGGTTACGGGTGGTCGCTTAACGGAAGTGTCTGCGCTTGGGACAACGAGCGATAATGCACTGTTTCAACCCGAAAATAACTCATATAAAAATCCATTTGGTAATGAGGTCGGCCTTTTTAAGACGAGCGATGGTGGCATCTCCCGGATGGCGATTGCCTGGGATATGAAGAATGCACATGGCGAAACGGGGCGCGTCTACGGTAGCAAGATCTTTGGTAAGCGAATGATTCAACGTCCTCCCTTGCCGCCTGGGGCAAACGGCCCGCACCACGGTGCGTCGCATGGATACCTAACCAACGACTTCATCGAATCGGTCCTGTTGGATAAATACCCGACGGTTGGCATTAGCGAAGCGCTCAACATGACGCTCGCAGGTATAGTCGCGCACCAATCGGCACTGAAAGGCGGAGAATGGATGGAAATCCCGCTCTTCGAACTTTAGAGGACTGATAAATTAGCATGCAGATCCAACTCAAACTACTGTGTCTCACTACGTTGCTTTTACTAGCAAATGTATGGGCCGCAGAAAAACAACCCGCAGAGGTGGTGGACCCATTGATTGATACGCTGGCGGTAGAGACTCTTGTTGTCGCTCCAGGCGAAAGTCTTGTGGAAGCCAGGGATGCTGCTCGGGTATGGCACTCGAGCAATCCCGGGGAAACCTTCATCATTCATCTTAAGAGCGGCACGCATCACCTGATAGATCCGCTGTTGCTGGATTCGAGGGACGGCTATACGCGGTGGGTGGGCGAAGCGGATACTGTGATCAGTGGGGGGATCTTGCTATCCAATATTTCGGTCAGTAAAACTGGTGACTGGCGGGTCCCGCTGCCCGACGGTCCGCTTCCGGAACAGCTTTACGTAAATGATCAGTGGGCACAGATTGCCCGTTGGCCTTTGCCGGATGCCGAGAAACCGATGCTTCCGCTGGTTCGGCTGGATCATCAGACGGATGGGGAGATCAAAGGGCTGTCAAACCACAGTATACTGCATCTGCTGAATGTCCCAGAGGCGCCGTTGCCGAAATCCGGATTCACAGTGGCTGTAATGAAGGACTGGGCCTTGTTTCGTCAACGGGTAGTGAATGCGGAAGGCTCCGCGCTGGAGTTGGCTAGTCCAACACGCTTCAGGGCAATCGAAGGTCAAAAAAATCGTCATAACACGATGGCTGCCACCGAGCGCATTAAGAGATTTAATTGCTGGTTTGAGGGACATCCCGATTTTATCGCCCGGCCAGGCGACTGGGCGGTGGATGCTTTGACGCGCGAGCTGGTTTATCGCCCACGGGCAGGAGAAAAGGTTTCGCAGACCCAACTGGTTATTCCTCGGACAAGCAGCCTGATTAACATAGTGGGCACTGCTGAAGCACCGGTTGTTAATCTTTATTTCAGTCAGTTTGCGATACGTCATGTGGCATACCATCTGCATCCGCATGGATATGATGGAGCGCAGGCGGCTCAGCGTCACATCATGATACCGGAAGACGAGAATCGGAAACTGTTTGATGTGGCTGGAGAAGCCGCCTTCTCTGCCCGGTTTTGGCGGCAGGGATCGCTTCGCGATATTCAATTTACGTGCATTGGCGGACATGGTCCCCGTTTTGCCACTGGTTGTCGTGATATTATCCTTGCCGGTTGCGTGATCCGCGATTGCGGCGGCAATGGCGTGATGATCGGTTCAACCCATGATGTAGATGGGGCAGCGCAGGTGAGAGGAATCACAGTTACGGATTCGCTGATTGAACGGGTCGGTCATATCTGCGCCGGCGCAGTCGGTGTCTGGCAAGGCTTGGCAGCCGATTGTGAAATTTCACATAACCGGATACGCGACCTGTCATACACCGGCATCTCCATGGGGTGGCAGTGGAGCAATGAGCCCACCATGGCGGAAAACAACAAAGTGATCGGCAACCATATCTCTAGTGTCATGCTCCTGCTGGGCGACGGTGGTGGTATTTACACACTGGGAAATCAGCCGGGATCCATGGTTAAAGGGAATTACATACACGATATCCAACGCAGCCCGCTCAACGGAGCTTCGGATAATAATGGCATCTACCCGGATCAGGGAAGCAGCGGCATCGCCTATACCGAAAACGTGGTTCATGATACTGCATCCAGCCCCGTGCGCTTTCATGCCAAGGGAGGGTTGAATGTAGACATGACCAAAAATATTCTGGTGCCAGCCCGTAATCAAAGTGCCGGTCAGTTGTCTCCTCCTTACAAAAAAAGGCTTCTTTTCTGGAACAGCACGGAAACGATTACTAAGCAGGTGCGTTGGGTCGATAATTTGATTCTTACATTGGAAGAATGGCAGAGACAGCACAAGTTGTTGCTCGAGAATCGTGTTTTCGGACCGCGTCCGCCTTGGAAGGAACGTTTCCGTGCCCGCCATGGGAAAGATTGATATGGTAAACCCAAGAATTGAGGCATCCCGAATGAAGATCGATCTACTTGCGGTGATGACCTTACTCTTGCTCGCGAATGTATGCGCAGCAGAAAAGCCGAATATCTTATGGCTGTTTTCCGATGACCATGCATTCCAGGCAGTGGGTGCGTATGGAGGGCGTTTCCAGCCGTTTAATCTGACACCGAATCTCGACTCGATTGCTGCAGAGGGCATGCGCTTTGACAAGTGCTACGTGGGGAACTCCATCTGTGCGCCGAGTCGAGCGACCCTGTTGACGGGCAAGCACAGTCACCTGCATGGCAAAATCGACAACCATGGTGAATTCAATCACTACCAGCAGCAGTTCCAGAAGCTCCTGCAAGCAAATGGCTATCAGACGGCCATGATTGGTAAAATTCACCTCTCTGGAAATATGCAGGGCTTTGACTATTGGGAAGTGCTCCCAGGGCAGGGTAGTTATGAGAATCCTGAGTTCATTACCGAAAAGGGAAAAACCAGCTATCAAGGACACTCGACCGATATTATTACCGATCGTGCACTGGAGTGGCTGCAAGATAAACGAGACCCGTCGAAGCCATTCATGGCGATGGTTCACTTCAAAGCGCCGCACCGCACCTGGATTCCTGCGGAGCGTTTCAGAGAGCCATTTGCTCAGATGACTTTCCCGGAGCCGGACACGCTCTTCGATGATTACAGCGGTCGAGGTGTTGCAGCGCACGAGCAAGACATGTCAATCGATATTACGATGCGAATGGAGAAGGATTTAAAGACCGATCGTTGGCCGCATCGCAAGCAGGAGCTGATTGATTCGGGGCTCAGCGGCAGAGAACTCATTAGTGCTAAGTATCAGGCATACATGCGTGACTACCTCGCTTGCATTGCTGGTGTGGATGAGAATGTCGGGCGCTTACTTCAATACCTCAAAGATAATGATTTAGAGGACAACACAGTGGTGATGTATTCTGCGGACCAAGGGTTCTACCTCGGGGAGCATGGCTGGTTTGATAAACGTTTCATGTATGAGGAATCCTTTCGCACGCCGTTTTTAGCTAAGTGGCCCGGCGTGATTGAACCCGAATCGATCAATACGGATCTAGTTCAGAATATCGATTTCGCAGAAACCTTTCTCGGTATCGCAGGTGTTGAAATTCCTGCGGACATGCAGGGAAAAAGCCTCGTGCCGATCTTGAAAGGCGAAACGCCTGCAGACTGGCGCGACAAGCTGTATTACCATTATTACGAATTTCCTGGCACACACAGTGTGCGCCGTCACGAAGGGGTTTTTACGGGGCGCTACAAACTAATCCGCTTCTATGGAGTGGGCGTTCCAGAGGGTGAAGAGTGGGAGCTGTTTGATCTAGAGAAAGATCCCAAGGAATTGAAGAGCGAGTATCACAATCCGGAATACGCCTCGATCGTGGCCAAGCTCAAGAATGGTTTACAGGAGCTCCGAGTTCACTATGAGGTCACTGAAATTCCACAACGAGAGCGTTAGGGGTAGGTTTGAAGGATCCCGTGGTTTGTCCGAAATCGCCAGTGTTCTGGCGGAAAAACCCAAGCTATGTTTTTCAGAGTATGAGAAAATATTGAGTCCTCGACGGTTTGATTTTTGCAAGGTCCCTCGTGTCGTTGGAATTCATCAGAAACAGAGATGAAAATGAAACCTGTAACCAAAATCTTGATATCCCTGATACTCTCCAGCGTGGCCTATGGCCAGGCTGAGCCAAATGAACGATTTTTGACGGCTCCTGAGCAGTATGGCATCTGGCGCTATCATGGTTGGATGAGCGGAAACGTGACTGAGGAAGCGATCACGCGCGATATGGAGCGTTTTAAGGAAGAGGGTGGCAAGGGGTATCAGTTGTTTCATTCACTTGGTTCTTGGGTGCCACAAGATATGGTTTCAAAGCCAGCGCATTACAATACTCCCGAATGGGACAAGATGTTGCTGCATCTCTTCCGTGAAGCTGAGGAGAAAGATATGCAGATCGCCGTGCTGAGTGCACCTTTCTGGGACATTGATGGTGGGCCATGGGTCGAGTTGGAGGACGCGATGAAGATTCTGGTGCACACTGAACAGATCGTCGGCGGCGGTCGCTTAAACAACATTCAACTCTCGCAGCCGCTCACGCGTGAGTCTTACTATCGAGATGTCGCCTGCCTCGCGCTACCCGCATTGTCGAATGATGTCTCTTTGGCTCAGGGTGTTGAAGTCTTTTCGAGTAGCAAGTTCTACCAAGATAAGCCCTTCGAATTTAATGGCCAAAGCTTAACAGTTCAAGCAGGCGATAAGGCAGAGGGCGGAGACTATATTGACTTCGTGTTATCCCAACCGACAGATATTAGTTATATGAGCCTTCATCAGGGGAGCGGGGTAAAGTTTAAGGTGGAATGTACGGTTCAGTTCTTTGATCAAAATAATAATTCTGTTGGTAACGAAGTGTCGTTCGGAACGAATTGTAAGGCGAGCCGACCTTTTTATGCTTCCAACTTAGAGACGGTCCGTGCGTCGCGTGTGCGATTACAATTTGCTCGATCCATTCCTAAGGACCTCTCTGGTTTTGATCTCCGTGGTGAGGCTGGCATTCACAACCTGCATTTAAAAAACGGGAGTGGTTACCCACATGGTCATGGCAATGGAATTGCAAAGAAGAATCAATTCGAAGAAAGAGGTTTTGTTAATGAGAGCGCCGGCATCGCCCTCGATGAAGTGATTGATTTGACCGATGCTTTGGACGATCAGGGCCGTTTGAATGCCGAATTGCCACAAGGTGATTGGCGCATCTTACGTATCGGATATACTTTCAACGGAAAATATACACATGGCAGTAAAAATGAACCGTATATGACGGTCGACAAACTTTCGCCTTCAGGTGTTGCGGTAAACTACAGCAACTTGGTCGGACGTATCGTCAAAATGGCGCGTGCTGAAGGCATTGAACATCAGCCGATGGCGATCTATGCGGAGAGCTACGAAAGCAAAACGCAGAATTGGACGCAGCGGATGTCTGAAGAATTCCAGGCTCGTCGCGGCTATTCATTGAAGCCTTATCTTCCCGTTCTATGCGGCGGATATGTGTTGGGCAGTTTCGATGCATCCGAGCGTTTTCTACGCGACTTTCGCCGAACCATTGCCGATTTGATGGCGGAAAACTACATGGGCGAACGCACTCGGCTGGCTCACAAGGATGGCCTTCGCTCTTATGGCGATAATGGCGGAGCTCAGCAGTTCATGTATGATGCGGTCAACTACCAGAAGCAGGTGGATGTGCCTATTGGCGAATTTTGGGTGCAATCGAAACGCGAGGTCGAAGCCGAATATCCGCATTACAGCATTCGTCAGGATATCAAAAATGGCTCGTCTGCGGTGCATCTCTACAACGAAATCAAACCGGAAGAGCAGCAAATAATCGGCGAATCTTTCACTTCCTATGCGCACAACATGCTTGGACCGCTACGTATGAAAGCGATTGCCGATGCTGCCTTTTGCCGGGGGCTCACTACGGTTTCGCTACATGGCACCTGCCTCCAACCGCTGGACGATTCCATCAAGCCCGGTTTGACATGGGGGCCGTATGGACCGATTGACGGTATGCATACGAACACTTGGTGGGAGCATATGGACAAGCTGTCGGCTTACTTTGCTCGATGTGAAGCCTTGCTGCGCTCCGGCCGCTTTGTTGGCGACTTCGTCTATTACGTCGGGGATGACATTCCCAATACTCTGCCGTTTCGGGATAAACTACCCGGTAATGTGCCAGCAGGTTATGACTTCGATGGTTGTGATACCGGTGCGATTACCGATCTGTTCGAGGTCGATGCCGCGGGTAATATCGTCTGTCCGAATGGCATGAGCTATCGCTTCCTGCAGTTGCCCAATAATCAAACTATGCCGCTGCATGTGCTTCAATCGATCGAAAAGCTGGTCAAATCTGGTGCGACGGTTGTCGGGCCTAAGCCGGTTCGCACCCCCGGTTTGACGGGTGGGATGGCCGAGAGTGATGAGCAACTACAAGCGCTCGCGGATAAGCTTTGGAATGATGGTCAGTATGGAAAGGGGCGTGTTTTTGAAGCGGCCAATTTTGCTGAAATCGAACAGCAGCTCGGCCTAGAGCCCGATTTCAAGGTGGACTTCACTCGTATCCAGTCGCCGATGTGGAAGGCCTATAATACGGCAAATGATCCGATTGAATATATTCACCGCTTAGATGGTGAAACCGATATCTACTTTGTGAATAGCCATCTTCTAGAGCCGGAAACCATTGATTGCAGTTTTCGTGTGAGTGGTAAAACGCCACAACTCTGGGACCCAGCAACGGGTTACATCTATTCCGTTCCATTCGAGGAAGCCAACGGACGCACGCTGATTTCCATTCCATTTGAAAAACTCGGATCACAGTTTGTGGTATTTAAGCCAGCTGATTCAGTTGAGCCTGCACCCCTTTTAACTACAGATAAAACACTGCTCAAAGAGGTGACTGGGCCATGGGAGCTTTCGTTTGACCCAGTATGGGGCGGACCCGAACAGGCATCGTTTGATGCATTGGATTCATGGGATCAACGTCCGGAGGAGGCGATTCAGTATTACTCTGGAAAAGCGATTTACCGTAAAACTTTGGACATAGAAAAACCGACTGATGGGCGCTTACTGCTTGAGCTGGGAGACGTTAAAGATGTCGCTAAAGTGATCCTTAATGGCCAAGAAGTCGGTGTTGCGTGGTTACCACCTTTTGCCGCTGATATCACAGACCACATTATCGCGGGCGAGAACATGCTGGAGATTGAGGTCATTAATTTCTGGCGCAATCGAATGATTGGCGACCAGCAACACCCGATGGACTTTGAATTGACTCGGGGGATCTTGAGCGCGGTGCCGGATTGGTTGAAAAACGGCACGCCACGTCCTGAGCAGAATCGCTATACCTTCGCGACTTGCCCGATCTTTGAGAAAGATGACCAGCTGGGTAAAGCTGGGTTATTGGGGCCGGTCCGCCTGAAGGTGGCCAATTGAGTCGCGCCGGATTGATCGGCGTCTTAATCATTCAAACGAATCAATTAGGGGATATGTCCTGAGGGAAATGGATTTGAATCGCTATTCTATCACATGGATTAAACGTTTCTTCTTTTTTGTGGTATGCGTGTGGGTAGTATTTGTGAATTACTCGCCATCTACTTGAAAAATGACAACGCACCGCCTTCTAGGACTATTGGTAACGCTCGCCGTGGCTACCGCTTCAGCGGACATCTTCCGATTTAAACGCGGCGTTGATTCGAGCTGGGAGAACCCAAGCAATTGGCTTAATAAAAAGCAGGTGGCAACTCGGCTTCCGGGAGAGAAGGATGGAATCCGAATTTTGGGGAATAAGTAGGCTGTGATTCTGAAGAATAGTTGCTATGGCATTCTGCACTTAAGTTGACGAGTCATCGCTGGTAGGGAGCGTTATCCTTAACGCTCCGTGGGAATACAGTCGCGATTCGATAAGGATATCGAACCCTACCCACACCTTCAGACTAAATGCAGAATGCTCTAGAACCGCGTTTCAGTTAAGTCAATCAGTGTCGGGAAGGACAGGGGAAGTTGTATAAACGGTTGATACAACCGCTTCATCGTAAGAAACTGGGCGCTGTTGGTCTCTGGTTGGCGGAAAAAGCTAGGTTTTTGGCGATTTAGACCAAGCGGGATCTCATGTTTTGTGAGATCATCTGAGGTTCAATTCAATCGAACGAACAATGCGTAACACAAAAATTCTCTTCGTGCTGAGTCTCAGCGTACTCGCCAGCCTAACCGCGAGTGCAGGCGACTGGGTTGAACTGTTTAATGGTCTGAACCTGGACGGCTGGACAGAAAAAACCAAAGAAGGCTCTTTCCGGGTGGAAGACGGTGCAATTATTGGAACTGCGAAGAGCGGCTTGGGCACTACATTCTTATGTTCCAATAAGGACTATGCCGACTTCGAACTCGAGTTTGAGACCAAGCTGATCGACAACGAATTGAACTCGGGTGTACAGATTCGCTCGAAGACGTTCGAACCCAAAAAGGGCGAAAAATACGGTGCGGTTTACGGTCCGCAGGTGGAAGTCACTGGGCGGAATTTTGAAAAGAATGGTTCGGGCAATATCTATGGGCAGGGCTGGAAAACCTGGCTGACCCCGAAAGATAGCAAGAAAGCGCACACGTTCTTCAAGGATGGTGAATGGAATCATTTCCGTGTGGTCGCCAAGGGCGATCAGATCACCACGTGGATCAACGGTAACGAGGTCATCACGACGACTGTTCCAGCGGAACGCCATGCGAGCAATCCAAGTGGCCTGATTGGCTTACAGATTCATGGTATTAAAAAAGGAACGGGCCCTTTCCAAGTCGCTTGGCGAAAGATCAAAATTAAAGAGCTGTAATTCAGACTACAGCAACACTCTTGAAGCGCACATTAGATTTGTAGAAGTATGGCTGGTGACAGTGATTCGGAGCCATGCGAGGGGCAAAGTATGAGTATCGATAAATTAGGCATTGTGTGGAAAGGGCTCTTGTTGGCCCTTTATTTTGTATCGCAGGTGTATGGGGCAGGAGCCCCGAATTGGCAGATTGTCGATACACGCTATCCGACTCCAGACATTGTGATTGCCGGCTACGATGTGACCGACTTTGGTGCGGATCGAAATGGGGGATCGGATAGCACCCAAGCATTTCAGAAAGCTTTGGATGCAATGGCTGCAGAGGGTGGTGGAACCGTGTTCGCTCCGGAAGGTAAGTATGCCTTGAAAGGGCGCTTAAAAATCCCTGAATCGGTCATCCTTCGGGGAGAGTGGCAATCGCCACATAAAACCGGAGGTCAGGTGCTTGGAACTGTCTTGATGCTGTATGCCGACCGGGGGACAACGAAGGCTCCTGCTGCCATTTCTTTGGGTGCGAGTGGCGGTATACGCGACTTGTCGATCTGGTATCCGGAGCAGACGGCTTCGGATATACAGCCGTATCCGTTTTGTTTGGAGCAGGTCGGTATGAACAATGCGACCTTCAAAAACCTAACTTTGGTCAATCCATACCTGGGCATCAAAGTGGGGCCACAAGCCAATGAGCTGCATTATGTGCACAATGTATATGGCACGCCTTTGAAAACCGGGTTTCGCTACGACTCGACAACGGACATTGGGCGTTTGCAGGAAGTCTATTTTTCTCCGGATTATTGGGTGCAAAGTGGATTGACCGGGGCTCCTGCTGCCAATGGGCCGCTTGCCGCTTGGTTGATGCGAGAGGCCGTCGGCATTCACATGCTACGCAGTGATTGGGAGTATGTAGATCGTGTCTTTATCACTGGTTACGGTATTGGTTTCAAGGTGAGTGAAGGCGAGCGGGGGGCGGCAAATGCGCAGTTTCGTCGACTGATTCTGCGCAATTGTGGTATCGCACTCGCGGTGGATAAGACGAACCCCTATGGCATGATCTTTACGGAGTGCTTTTTCCAGGGGAAGGATCAGGCGGTGCTGTTAAGCCCGAAGTTTGATTCGGTAGTGCTGTTCTCGACCTGTATTTTGTATGGTAAGCAAGCGATTGAATCGCGTGGCGACGGCGTCGTTTTAATGGAGCAATGTCGTATTGAGCGGGGTGAGGTGGATTTGCAACATGGAAGCCTCTCCATGGTTCGGTGCGCGTTTAAAGACCGTTCCTCCACGATCCATATCGGTGAAGATGTCAGTGGTGTTACCTTGGCCGCAAACGAGGCTTTGGATGAGAAGCAGATGATCCACAATAAGGCGAAGGCTTCGATCTTACAGGTGTCGGATCAAGCGCCTGAGTTGGTTAAGATTCCACCTTATCCCTTTAAACCGGAGCGTAGTTATAAGCCAGGTAGCAGCCAATTAAAGGTGGTCGAGTCACGCAAAGGTCAAGACATGACCACTCGGATCCAGCAGGCGATGGACCAGCTAAGTGCCAATGGCGGTGGGGTGGTTTTCTTGCCGGGTGGGAATTACGAGATTCATGGTCAACTGCGCATCCCTTCCGCTGTCGAGTTACGCGGCGTGCATGATGTGCCGCATCACACAAAAGGCGGGGGCAGTATGCTCCATATTTACCCGAATTCCGATGCGCCCAGCGTGCTGATGGCAGCCAACAGTGGGCTGCGCGGGGTTTCGTTTAATTATCCGAATCAGAGCGTTGAGGCAGTTAAATCGTATCCATTCTTAATACAGGGCAGGGGAGCCGACATTTATATTATCGATGTTAATGCAGCCAACCCCTATCGCTACTTGGATCTGATGAGCTACCGTTGTGATCGTCACTATGTGGATTACCTGTCGGGCTCACCATTGAAAGTGGGGGTTTGGATTGGTGGTGGCAGTGTGGATGGAGAGCTGAGTAACTTGCAGTTTAACCCACACTATTGGTCGCGCGCGCCGGCTCGGAATCGTTACTATGACAATAAAGCTCAAGGCGGTATCCATGGTGGCACCGGTCAGCTTCTATGGGAGTTGCAAAAAGAAAATCTTGATGCGATCTCGATCGGAGCAACCGAGAATCAATTCCTTTATCAGAACTTTGTCTATGGATCGCTTTGCGGAATTCGATTTACGGAGAATCAGTCGCGTGGTCCAAAGAATTGTATTTCCCACGGGCATGGAACGGATGGCTCCAAGGTCGGGGTATTCTTTGAGCATGGCAGCGAGCGTATCACGATGATCAATTCGGAGTTGGTTGCGATGTCATCGGAAGATAAGACTGCGATTAAGGTCGGCCCCAAGTTCAGTGCGGAAGCGAGCCTTGTGAATACCATGGTGTGGGGTTCGCCGGATTTACTGGTCGAGTCAGAAGCCGGTAATTTATTCTTACAGAATTTACATGCCACCCGGCATGGTGAAGGTATTTTTATGAGCGGAGGATCTCTGCGTGCGGTAAATGTAAATTTCCTGAATCCGAAGGGCACGCAGGTGAAAATTACCGGAGATGCAGATGCGCAGTTGATGGGAATTGTAGGACGTCGAGAGTTGCGTGATGCGAGTGTAGGGGGACGTGCTAAACTGGATTTCTATATCGAACGCCCCTAGCTTGGACCTGAGCTTGGGCGAAAATGAAGAAAAATAGCCTGCAGCTCATTCAAGAATACAAACTTAACGCTTAATAAATAAAAACCCGTCTACGGTAAATCCGTGAAATTTTCGGGTTTGGGTGGTTTGCGCCGCTTGACCTATGGCGGCTAATTCAGATTGAATTTTCTCTACGAAGTTCGTCGGAAATTCCCAATAGTTTGGCGAAAAATACCAAGCCATGTATTTTTGTATGTGCGATACTAAAAATCGTTTAAAAGAAGTATGACCTCGAAAGCCCCCTACGTTGCGTGAAGACGCCCTGCGAGGGTTTCGAGTTCACCGATGGAGATTTAACGGATTCAAAATATGATCAAAATCAAAATATCGTTAGCATCATTATTTGTTATGGCGCTCGTGGTGCAGGCGGACCCACCGATCGGCGAAACCATCTGTTTGCTTCATGTTGATGAGGATAGATATGTGACCCAAGACGGCACCACACTGGTAGTTAAGACTGCCACCAGCGTTGAAGATGCCTTGAAATTTGCGGTGTTGGATGCCGACGGCGACGGACCCGGTTCGGACATCCTTCTTAATTTGCCCGGCACCACCGATTACGTCGGCGTAGATACGGATAACGGCGACATCTTGTCTATCTTGTCTAATCCCGATACAGCCAACAATACCCTAACCCACTTTACGTGGACGGAATTTGATGGGGGTATTACATTAACCAGCGTAGGTGTTACAGACGGCACGCCAGTTGTGGGTGAACAAGGCGCTGCTAATAGCCTACGGGCCAATCGTGAAACAGCGAGTTCGAACCCCGATACCAAATTTTCCTTTAGTATAGTCGAAAGTGAAGAACATAAGGCTGCTGTGGGGCTGATAGCCTTTGCCACCGATTCGCAGGTCGAATTGGATTGGACCCAGATCGTATTTGAATGGAGCAATAATACCACGGGACAGCCCAACGAATACAAATTATATCGCTCGACCAGTCCTAATGTTACAAGTGCCGACCTCTTGCTTACCACGAGCGACAGCACCTATACGGACACGGCCGTGACCAATGGTGAGATCTATTACTATGCGGTTTCGGCAAGCGATGTTGAGTCGAATGAATCTGATTTGAGTGCCGAAGTTTGGGCTCAGCCCATCACAGCCGCTGTGCGCGATGAGTCAATTGATGGTGATAAACCCAACATTATTTTCTTCATCGTTGACGACATGGATAAAGACGACGTGGCCTGCTACGGCGGAGAGGTCCTTACGCCGAATCTTGATCGTCTGGCCGATGAGGGGATGCGGATGGATGCCGGGCATGTTGTGGCGACGGTGTGCACACCTTCGCGCTACTCGATGTTCACCGGTCGTTATCCGGGCAATTCCACCTGGCCCAGCTATCTGGCGGACTTCCCCGTAGACAAGCACGGTTCACCCGAATTTAATGTGGGGCTCGAGGACGACAACATGAATGTCGGCAACGTCCTACGTTTGGGTGGGTATGTGACCGGGCACGTTGGCAAGCTGCACGTCGGTGCCGAACATGAGACTGGCTTTAGTCCGAATGATGATCCTAATGATTCTGCTGTAATCGCCAAATGGAAAGCCCACGAACTTTCGATCCGGCGTTGGATCGTGGATCGTGGTTTTTCATGGGCGAAGAATGTCTATGCGGGAAATACGGAGAATCCTTACAATAAGCACAATCCCGAATGGACCTTGGAGGCAGCACTTGAATTTATAGAGCTGAATCAGGATCGACCTTTTTATCTTCACTACTGCACTACCATGATGCATGGCGGATCAAAAAACTGGAACGCAGCTTTGGATTATCCTCTCTATTCCGGTGCGGGCCTACTCGACGAGGCACCAGACCCGGAGTTTCGCAGCAGCATCCCCGGTTTGGTTGAAGCGGCAGGGTTTAGTGACGAGACGAAAGGCTTTACTTGGATGGATGCGACCCTCGGGGCCATGCTCGATAAACTCAAGGACTTGGAAATCGATGACAATACACTCTTTGTCTTTGTCACGGATCACGGAACCGGCGGCAAATTTTCGCTGAACGAGAAAAATGGGACCAGCATTCCCTTTATCGTTCGCTGGCCGGATGTGGTTCCGGCGGAGTCTGTTTGCACCAACTTGGTTCAAAACACCGACATGGTTCCAACCTTTTTCGAAGTTGCTGGAGTGACAGAGCCCGAAGGTTATCACATTGATGGAACGAGTATTGTCCCAATTCTATCCGATCCTACGGCCAAGGTGCACGATCACCTGTATTTCGAAATGGGCTACGGGCGCGCCGTCCGCACAGATAAATGGAAATATATTGCCGTTCGACACGGTTCGGACCGTTTTGCGGAAATTCAGGCGGCTAAACGTCTGAATATGCCACAAAAGCTGGCCTACGTGGGCAATATGAAGCGTGTTACAGGCCTTCTTAGAGAACGCCCTAACGGCTACGATTTAGATCAGCTCTACAACCTTGAAAACAATACGGACGAAGACGATAACCTCGCCTATAACTCAGACCCAGACATCCAAGCCAAGCTAACTGAGATGAAGGGCATCTTAACCACCTACCTCGTAGCTCAGGGGCGACCATTTGGTGAATTTGTTGACGGCAACGATTCGGTTGATGTGGACGATGTTCAACCCTATGTCGACCAGCTGAAACTGCTCAAAGCGAAAGATGACGACAAGGGCTTTGAATATCGCTACTCTGCTAAAGGAACCCCATACCACTGGCTCTATGATCAAGGACTGATCGGCGATGACTACGAAGCCATTGATCAGCTCGACACCGATGGCGACGGCTTCACCTCGTGGCAAGAGTACATTGCCGGAACTGACCCATTGCAGTCCAGCTCAGGATGGGCGGTCGAATTGGATGTGACTTCCTCCGGAGGCGATTATGTTATTCGCTGGCCCAGCGTGGAAGGACGTACCTATAAACTTCAAAAATCGAATCGTCTATCGGATGGTTTCAACGTTCTCGATTCCAACATTGTAGGCACAGGTGGAGAGATTAGCTACACTGTGGAAGTGGAGGGCGCGGCTTTCTTCTGTGTTGAAGTCGAGGTTGAACCCGAGTGAGTCGATAACTCATACCAGGCTTTCACTTTTTCAGGCAACAATCACGGAATACTAAAAGAGGGATGTATTGCCGCAGTTAATGTCGCAGCTTGGCGACAGAAGAGACGCGAGTTTGGCCAGGCTGCGTTTCAAGCCATTCATTGAGTGTGCGGAAATGAATACGCTCTAGTACTTTGGCTTGGCTTCGGTGCGATTGCCTAGAGGAATACAGATATTCCAAGTGTTTTCGGCTTTGTGGAATCCGCCGGGTCCGTCTGCGGTTGCTGCAAAGAGGTGGGTGGGAATGCCATTTTTGATGAGTAGCTGAGGGCGTTCGAACGAACCTTGTTTAATGGTCTGTTCATCGTCCCAAGTGACTGTGCGCGAGTAGGCCAGTGGTTGCTCAGAGATAGTCCAGCCGATAACGTTGGTTGAGGTGGTATGAATACCGCCGCCTTTTTCGCCGCAAATGTTTCCGCCCACGTCCCTCATGATGGGCTCATTGCGCAGTCGTTTAAACGGAGCATTAAAAGATGCCGCTCCTGCATGGCTTTGTGGCAGAAAATACCTCTATAGAATATAATTCCATCTGACTTAGAAGTCCATGGATGCTTTGACGAAGTAAGCACGTGGGCTCAGCGGACGACCGCTCTTTGATAATTGACGATTATCAAACACATTTTTCACGTTCATTTGCAGCCCAAACTTTGGATATTTGCGGCCCTTCGCCCATGGCATCTGACCGCTCCAGCTGACAAACGCATCCGTTAACCATTCGTCCTCCAGATAGATTTCCCATTTTCTCAAATCGCCATCTTTCGGGGAGTTTTGCTCGCCGTCTAAGTCGGAATCTTCATAGACTGTGTCCAATAGGAGGCCGCTCCGGTATCTTTGGTTCGCCCCAAGTCGGAGCCCTTTCAGTGGACCATCCTTAAAGGCATAGCTCACATTAAGTGTCAGGCGATGAAGCGAATTACCATTTTTGGTATCGCCATCGCGGGTGCCACTAGGCGACTTGGAGGTTGTTACCAGGTTTCGGGCGTAACCTAAGCGAAACGACAATGACTTGCTCGGGTTATAGTTTAGCTTCAGGTCAATGCCTTCAGAGGTCAGTTCAGTGCCCGGGATCTTGTAGTTAGCAACCGTATTGTCATAGTCATCTTTAAGATCAAATACGTCATTTGGATCATTTGGATCGTAGTCGCTCCAGTTGTCTGTATAAGGACCGTCCCGCCAAAACCACTCGTCCGGAATATCCTCATTACTACTTCGTGCATTCATTTTGACGATCTTGTAGTAAGCTAGGTCTGCGCTGATATTCTGGTTGGGGTAATCAAATCGGAAACCAATTTCCATGCCTTCGCCTTTTTCCGGCGGCATAGGGTCGCCATTGGGTTGCTGGTCAAAACCATCTTGTGATTGAACGGAGCGCGACCAACTACCTTGAATGCCTACATTTTCTGTAAACCAGTAAACAGCACCGATGTTGGGGGTTGCACTACGAACAACATCTCCATCATCCAGTTTCACGTCTTTTTGATAATTCATGCTATCCACTTCCGCATCAGAATAGTTGAGGCGCATGCCAGCGAGAAAATGCATGCGTCCATTAAAGAAGCTACTCTGTAGAGCAGACCAGAGCCCCGCATAGCGCGTGATTGTGTTATCATCTCTAGATTGTGCCCAGATCGAATTCACATCTGGATTTTCGGGCGCCACACTATAATAGGAATTTACCGGGTTCTGGGCAGTTATATCAAATGGCCTTTCCCATTTTTGTTTATTCTTGTAAGTGCCACCTAGAGTGTAGTTGCCCTCATCCAGATCAAGGAGGTCATCGATTGTTTCCCGTGCCTTGGCGTGGTCAAGATCCACTCCTAAGAGTACTTGGTGTCGACTCTTTTTAAGCTCTTTAGTCCATGAGAGCATCCCACGTAAGGAATTTTGTTCGATATCCTCTGTGCCTCTCTTCCAGTTGACCTCTACATAAGGGTCATACTCTAAGTCGCCGCGTTTGGTTGTCACTGCTCCTGTGCCATTCCTCCTGTAGTCGCGCTCATAGGTCTCATGGAAAAACGCTAACTTGCCCTGCAAATTATCGGAGAAGGCATGTGTAATGTCGATAATTTCTAGGTGGCCCTGCACACGTTGGTAAGTGTCGTCGCCTACAAATTTACCAGTGTCTTTTGTGGGGATCATGTGCTCTTCCAAGTATGCGTGCATGTCTTCGACCGTGCCATCTCTAGGGGCGTTGTTTTCATCAACAAAATCGAACGCAAACTTGTTATCGTCGCTATTCATGATCTCGACCCCATGGGCAAGCAAGTCTTCCGGAAGAAGATCCAGGATGTCTGGATTATAAGGATCAACTAAAAGCCCCAGCCCCGCTTTGATGTTGTTATGCATCTTGAAACCTGTTGGCGCATCCACTACCTCTTGGGAAACACCTTCGAGGTGTAGCTGAATTTGGGTCTTATTGGTGGGCCGATAAGTCGCAGCGACCGTTGCGCCTTTGAATTCACGGTTCGAATATTGCTGCTCGCGCCAGTTTTCACGATAGCCGCCCATGACGTTCACGGCCAAGCTATCATTAATTTGCATGTTTCGCTCGAAGCTGCCACGCTTCTCAAAATTACCTCCCATGAACTCCAGCTCGGTTTTATCATTCCCGAAGGTCGCTTTTTTGCCGCCGGAATTCACCTTGCCTCCGGGCTCCGCCTGACCGACCGTCAGGCTGTTGGTGCCTCCGATCAGTTCGATGCGCCCGGTATTATAAGACTCCTTAGGTAAGGCTCTTGGGAAGAACTCAAACAGCTGATTACGTGAGAAAAGGCCGCGAATATTCAACTCTCCCGAGCCCTTGAATTGCGCATCTTCGTCGTCCACATCCACACTGGACAAAACCTCGCTGAGATCGGCGATACTACTCAGGTTCAGGTCATCAATCAGTTGCTCATTGACCACCGAGATGGAAACCGGCGTGTCTTTGATGAGTGCATTCGTGCGTGTGCCAGAAAGAGTATTGGCAGAGTAATAGCCCGTGTCTTTTTCTGCCGACACTTCGAATTCATTCATGATGTAGACTTCTTCACCATCGATCTCTTGAGTTTTACCTTCAGCTTCTTCGGTAGCAGCGTCGCCATCGCTTATTTCCGGCAACCTAAAGGCTTCAGGGCCTTTACTGGCTTTGGGGTTTGCTTCCTCGGGGGCGGTCTCCTCAGAAGGGGCGCCCAATGTTTCGGCCAACCTTAGGGTGGGATCGGCAGTTTCACCGTTTAGCAGCGCCAAATATAGGCATTGAGAAAACAGGGCAAATGTGAGTTTAGTTATGGCTTTTGTTTGCATTGGATGGGGTTTTAAGATTAATATATTTATTTCAATTCATGGGTTGGGGCAGGGTGATGCCTTGTAAATTAAGAAGCTGCGAATGGTGTGATGTTGTTAAATCACACTAACTATAGGGTCGGTAGTTCGTAGCCTGCGCGGCGTGGACGGCCCTGCATGGCTTGTGCTTCGGAGTCGCCAACGATTTGCTCTGCATTAGGATCCCATTTGAGGGCGCGGCCTGTGCGTTCGGCGATGGCGGCGACTTGGCAAATGGTTCCGGAGCGATGACCTACGCTTGCCGGGCAAATCGGCTTCTTACGTGAGATGACGCAGTCGATGAAGTTTTGACGGTGGTTCTTGGACTCGTAAACTTGGATGTCGCCGGGGCCGAAGCGTGTGCGGCGTAGGTCTACGGGGATCGTCTCAATACTGCCACGGCTAACGTGCACTTCGCCTTCAGTGCCAATGAAGCGGATCTGAGTTTTGTCCTTCGGGTCAACGCCGGCAGGCTTCTTGTCGCGCCATACGGTAATGCCATCTGCATAACGGTAGTGATGGTGTTCTGAGCCATTGTATCCCTTCGGAATGAACTCAACCGGGCCGGTGTGGTCGCGGTCGAGTGCCCACTGCACAATATCGAAGTGGTGTGCGCCCCAGTCGCCGAACTTGCGGTTACCATAGTCCCAGTAGCAACGCCAGCCATTACCAAATTTGCCCAGAACACGATGGTCTGTATACTCATAGAATGGGGTTGGTCCGAGCCAGCGATCATAGTCGAAGCCTTCCGGAACCGGGACGACGGGTTCGTTTTCGGGTGGAAGCGGGAAATCTCCAATTCTGCAATAGATCTCCTTTACATTACCAATCAAGCCGTTGCGCACGAGGTTTGCAGCGATACGGAAATAGACGGTAGAGCGTTGTTGTGAGCCCACTTGAAGGATGCGACCATACTTCTGCTCCGCGGCCAATACGGCTTTACCTTCTTCGACGGTCATGGTCATTGGCTTTTCAACATAGACATCCTTACCTGCCTTCATTGCTGCGATCGCAAGTGCTGCGTGCCAATGGTCGGGTGTCGAAATACAGACGATGTCGACATCCGGGTTCTGAATCACTTCATCAGAGTCTCGGGTCGCTTGGACCGAGGTAGCGCCTTTTTTCGCGAGTTTTGTAAGCGCTTCGTCGAGGCTGCTCTGGCGAACATCGCAGGCAGCGACGGCTTGAACCTCCTTCATGCCAGCAAAGGTTTTCAAATGCCCATCTGCGATGAGTCCGGTGCCGATGAAGCCGATGCCCAGCCGTGAGTTGGCGGACGCCTTTTTGGAATTACCGAGCACTTCGGATTTGATAATCATGGGAGCTCCAAGAAGATAGCCAGCCGCAGCTGCGGATTGCTTCAGGAAGTCCCGGCGGAGAGTGTTATGTTTATTATTCATGCTTTTTGTCTTGTTAAATTTAAAAGGAATTGTTGGTGAGTTTCGCTAATTTTTCTGTTTGGACGTGGTTTGTCTCGAATTTACATTTTGTGGAACTGCGATGAAGTTCACGCGTCCTGCGCGGTTTCCCGGTTTTGGGGTGATGATATAGAGCATACGTAGTTCTTCTGTGTAGTAGATATAGCCTTCAAAGACACGGACTGGATTTTCGCCATCTGGTAAGCTGACCATAATAGCTTTTTGGTTACTGTCGTCTTTGAAATCCCCACTGACATCGGTGAAATTCCGTTCTTTGATCGTGTGCACGGTATCCTTGAGCTTCAGTGCAATGTCGAAGGGGGCTAAATTCAGGAAACGATAGGTGCCGGATTTGAATTGATCCCAGTCGTCTGCGATTGGGAGAATTGTATAGGCTTCTTTGTTCTTATCTAACTTGGATAGGATGAGTAAGAATTGACCGCGTTTACTCGGCAGTTTGCAGGTCGCAACAGTCGTGCGCACAGGATTTCCATCTTCATCTAATGCGCCCGATTCACGAAAAAAGGTAATGGTTCTAGGCCCAGTATAATCAAAGGCTTTGGAACGTTTGTTTTTGTAGGCGTGGAGCGACCCGACTTTTCCCTGACTCTCATACTTGAGATCCAGAATTCTTGCGTTGAGCGACAGTGCGGTGAGTCGTACTTGTGCCGGCTTATTCTGTGCGTTAAGTGCCGTTGCGCATGCAGCGAGTGTGATAATCAGAATGTGACGGATGAGCATGAGCGAAGTGTTCTTTATTGGGGTGGCACTTGAGTTATACCTCACCTTGCGGGAGTTGACGGATCGAAATAATCTTGTAGCGGCGGCCGAATGGGTTTTCAGGGCGGGCGGCATTCCAGTATTCGGGTTGCGCTGGAGTGAAAGCGCCATCCGGAGTGACTGGTTCGGGAATGCGTTGAACAATGGCTTCATACCAGACCTCTGAGAGCACCTCTCCGGTTAATGGATCTCTGTAATCGCCATAGGAGCGTATTTTAAAGGTATCACTACGCACACTGATGAAGGAGCCAATCGCCTGTAAAATGTCGGCCTGCATTAGATAGGTCGGAGCGGACATGCTTGCAGTCGCATTACTGATCCATGCTTCAAGAATATTATCCGGTGAGTTGAATTTACCGATCGTGGGGTTGCTGAGGCTACTACTATCAATTGTAGAGAGGCTGTTATCCAAGAAGCTTTGATTCAGTGCTGCACGATTGATGGCGGCTTGCAGTAAGCCGCAACGACCTGATTCGGAGTCCTCTAGCTCTCGATTGACAAAATCGCCGAGGGATAAATATGGCTGATTGTTGTTATTCGCCACGCGTGCTTTGAGCTCGGTAACAATTGCCTCCGCGAGGTCGGTAATATTCGCGTCGGAGAGTGAGCGGAAGCCTGCCCATGCTTCTTTATCCAGATCACTGACGCCATCCCAGTAACCTTCTTTAGGCCGATTGTGTCGAAGGAAGGTAGTGGAAGCGTTGGGGATAAGGGTGGGGGAGTTTTGGCCTGATTGATATACGGAGAGGTCACGCGCACCGGAAAGTACAGTTCTCCAGGCATCGACCGAGGTTGAGTTGACGTTAAAGCTACCGTCACATACGAGGTTTTCGGCGATTCGTTTGTAAGCGTCTTCTTTGATCGCATTGCCGTCGAATAATTTTTCTTCTACGCTCTTTGAATCTTCACCAGCGATCGTGAAGAGCTTGTTACGTGGATTGGGTAGTGGCGTTGTGCCCGTTTCAAAGGCATTATTAAATGTTTCAAGGATCTTGCCGGTTACCGGGCTATAAAAGTCAGTGTCATCATACGGGACTGATAGACTAGAGAAAAAATAGCCATCCCAGAGGGCTTCATTCATCAGGTAGGATAAATCGTAAAAGACACGGTTTTTTCCGTAGTTATTTTGGTAAGTTTCGTAGGTTTTAGCAGGTGGAATGTAGACGGATGCGAGTGAATTGGCGACTGCAAGTGCGGGCATATGCGCATGCACACTGAGGTTGGCATGCTGCAGTTTACCGATCGATAGCACTGGGCTAGTTGGTAACTCGATGAGCACGGGTGCATCGACACGAGCAATCATACCATCCGTCGGTCCCCAGGTGTTTAACGCACCGGTGAGTCCCATCGTGGAGGAGTTGGTGTAATCGACAGCCATGTCTGGCGAGACTTTTGGAAAGCCGCCCTTAAGGGTGTCAGTATCATTGGTCAGATCATCCAGCGGGAGGAGGTTCTTGTTGTCTTTGACGGGTGCCAGTGGATTCGATCGTGTGAAGGCGGGGTAGCGTGTGTTGCTACGATCGTATTCTGCTGGCTTGAGTAGCACATCAAGAGTGAGCATCGGCTTGGCGTTATTCTGCGTGCTATGAATCGCTAAATCAGCAGGTGTGATCGTGAATGTATTCACCTCATTGGAGAGATAATAGGGGTAGATTTTCTTTGAGTCAGTTGCTTCGGGGTAGAAATGTGCAAGGCCAGATGGCTTATCTGTGCCATCAAATTTCGATCCAGGCAGAACGACCGCAGTGTCGATGACTGAAGCCATCGGCCAACGATGCTCGATTGTTTTGTCATTCCTTTGCGCATTGCCGTCTCTGAGGTGGGTAGAGAAAAAGAGCGTCGAGAAGCTCACTTCGTTTTGGTTCCCTAAGCTTCCTGTCCGCATGATATTGGTGATATCTGAGCCAAAGACGGCGAGAGTCAGTGGATTTGCATCATCCACGGGCGGCTCAAAGAGCCAGCCGTCATTTCCGTCCTTATTGCTTGTTTTAAAGTGGTGCCATGTCGGGTCGGTTCCAATCGCGGAGTAATTGTTACTACCATAGTCGTTCGCTTGGTAGGTGATGATCTGCCCGGGTTCTAATTCGTTGGCTTGCATGCGAAGTTTTCGCCTTGAAACCTGCATCCATGTGCCGTCCTTCACGTCCTCCAGCACTTTGTTTCCGGTGTCCTTATCTTTTCCAACTTCTTTGAATTTAATCGACTTATCGTCCTTATCAAACAGGTGGAATCCGAGCTCACCACCAAAGGCATCAATCGCAATATCACCATGCACTAAGGTCACGTTGTATGGATTGTGCATGATGAAGCGTTCACGACTAGCGATGTTTAAGGTCGACATGGTTTCAGGGTCGTCCGGATCATCTGTCTTTGGCTTTTTCGTGCCAAACCACACGCCAGTTTCACCGAGATAGCGCATCATGTAAGGCATGTAGTTTGCAGACAACATGATCGGCATGGTCCCTCCGCCATTGAGTGGATCACCGTTGGATTGTCTGATGGAGTCTTCAGGATTCATTGAGAACTCAATCACCGCATTTGCATCTTTTTGATCGCCTCGACCTGTGGTTATGCTGTCTTGATCGCTTATGAGTGCCTGCCCCTCATCCTTACCGAAGGTATGTGGTTGCAGTTTCGCCTTGCCGCCAGCCATGGCGATGGCTGGTTGCCAGTCAATATTGACTGCAGAGTCGTTGAATGCTTTTCTCGGCATATTCAGTCTGCTGTGGTTCATGTTGGGGCCAAAGACCCGAGCATCTAATTTGGGGTCATTCCATGGGTTTTCGATCAAATGATAGAGCCGATAGTAATCACGAAGGAGGTGCCACACGGGGCCATGGGCACCATTTGCAGCGATTGTGAAAATTGGTTGTACTTCGCCAACGCCTGGGGCGTTGATCGTGTTTAAACCACCCGAGCCGAATTCTGACGCATTAAAATCAGCATCATCCATTTCGAAAGCGAGTGAGAGGTCTTTTTTCAAGCCGCCGTTTTTAACGTCGACCATGAGCCCCACTGAATAGGTGGTAAGGTCGTGGAAGTAGGGGTTGCCGATACCCTCTTTGCCACCTTCGAGTAGTTCCAAGTCAGCAAGTTTAATCAAACTGCTGGCATCCTTTGCCGCAAAAAAATCGATATCACTGAGGCCATCTAAAACATCGGGGCGAGTGATGCTTGGGCTGGATAGTTCTAGTATTGAGCGTTCTAGATTTAGGGTCTGTTCTCTGCTGCGATTGATCTTTGCCTTGGTGCCTTCATCGCCAATCCACCATGCAAAGCGCCCGGTTTGTTCTCCGTTATTTCCCAAGGTACGTGTGTTTGCGGTATTCAGGACGATTTTCTTGCCTGCTGAGATTGCGGTGCTGTTCGGGTTTGTGAGGCTGCCTGTGCCTACCATAACAATACTGTCACTGCCTTCTTCATCGGGCATCTCATAGGTATTGTAATCAGTTCTAAGGGTGCCGTTGGTGTCTCGTGCATCGGATGCAAGCCAATTGATTAGTTGATCATTGCGCGACCAGACACCGACTACATTCGCACGACTTTCGTGGGTTGCGGACAGCAGATCTGCCGGTGCGGAGACGCGTTGGTCAGGGCCGGTACTTTTCTGTAATTCGCCTAGAGCCAGCTGTAAGCCCAATATTGCCTGTTGTTGCGCGTGTAATTGATTGAGCGCGGTCTTCGAGGAATCCGTTTCTACGCGTGTCAGCGTCGTGAAGGCTAGGAGCATCAGAAGTATGAAACTCATAAGCGAAAGGCTCAGGACGAGTGCGAAGCCTTTTCTCGCGGGATTTGCACGAGTTCCGGGGTGGCTTACTTTTTGCATCTCTCAATGGGGATTGGTTTTACTCGGAGGGAGTGAATGGGGTTTATTTCAGGAAGATATAATTGGTTTCATAATTTGAAAATTAGGGTCTTTTTTTTGTTTTTTGATGGCTCGCATGGAACTTGATGGAACGCAACATGATATATGCTATTATTCTCCATTGTACGGGCCAAATCCTTGCTCCAGGCCTTTTTTCATTTGGCTAAGAAGGCGGGCATGTTCGGGATTTTCTGCCAAGTTGTAGTATTCTCCGCTGTCTTTATTGTGGTCGTATAACTCGATGCCATATTTTCCATCTTTGCCCCACTCGGTGTAGCGCCAACGAGCAGTGCGGACTGTGCGTCCGACGCGGTCACCACGATTAACTTGTGTGTACGCTGCTACTTTTGTTTGGGCGCTTGGATCCTCAAGAACGGGTCTCAGGCTGATACCTGATAGTTTATGAGGTGCTTTGAGGCCTGTATAATCGGTGAGAGTCGGGTAGAGATCGACGAATTCCATAATCGAATCAGTCGATCTGCCCATGCCGGCAGCTTCCGGAATCCAAATGATCATGGGGGAGCGAGCGCCGTTCTCAAAAAGTGTCACCTTGTTCCACCAGTCATGCTCGCCGAGGTGGTAACCATGATCTCCCATTAGGATGACAATGGTGTTATCCCAGAGCTCCAGACGATCCATTGTTTCGAAAAGTTTACCAACTTGTGCATCTGCAAAGCTAACACATGCATGATAGGCGCGTTTGAATTCACTTCGCTCCCGGTCTGTGAAATTGGCAAAGTCTCGAGCGTTTGGCACTGCGAGTTTGGGTGGTTTGATGCGGTCTTTGGGTTGATCCGCCAGCGGAGTGCTGCCCTCCGGGTAAAGCTCGAAGTAAGTGTTGGGGGCGATAAAGGGGTCGTGTGGCTTGTGGATTCCGTAGCCGATGAAGAAGGGCGCATCATGGTACTTCTCTAGGACGCGAATTGCCTCTGCTGCGATTTGTCCATCGGGCTGGTCTTCATCACCGCCTTCAGTTGCTCTCCAGTGTGCCCATGGTACTTTGCCATCCGTCAGGTTGCGACCTTCACCTTTCTTGCCTACGGGGGTCGTTTTTCCGAGCGCATCAAAAAAGTAGTCCCATGACAGCGGATCTTGGAATAGGATTTTTTTTCCACGCTCATTGGTCTCATCAAGGCTAAGGTGGTAGATTTTTCCAAGCCCGGCAGTGTAATAGCCGTTTTCGCGAAAGAGTTGTGGCAGCGTGACGAGGTCGGGTTGAATCCGGCGTAGGGGAGTGGTGTTTGAGGTGATGCCGACTTCATCGGGTCGCAAGCCAGACAAAAAGGATGCACGGCTTGGGTTGCATACCGGATATTGCGCATAGGCATGTTCAAAGCGCATGCCTTTCCGAGCCAAACGATCGATGTTGGGCGAATGCACTGTATCGACGCCGTAACAGTTCAGTTCGGTTCGAAGATCATCAACAACGATCAGGATGACATTGAGTTTGTCCTTATTAGGATCGGCAAAACTCGGGGTGAAAAGCTGGGCAATAACTGCAGATGCGAGAAGGAATCGTTTGATGTGGGCGGGGATCATTACTGTTTTCTCAAAAAAGGACTTTGATCTATCCGGGCTTAGGTAAGGTTGAATTTCGATGACGGTCGGAGTGCTTATGGTGGAGTTTGGCGATGTTCTCGTAACGGTGCCCGATAGGTTTAAATATCGTGATTTGGTATGGGACTTTTGTCCGTCACCCAAATGACTTAAGGATGCACTTGGAGTATGAATGAAAGAGTTTTATAATCTCATATATCAACCTTATTGACTTGGTTTTTTGCGCCAAAAAAAGATGCGAATTCCGCCAACGAAACAGAGGGTTCATTGTCATATCGAGTGGAAGCTTCCGGAATAGAGCGAAATTTGGGTTTGGCGGAGGTTTTAGAGACGGATTGCCGGCACAATCTGGCGCTCTCGGAGGTGCTTTTTGGCTCAGGTTAAACGTAAGCCGTATTTATGGGATCGGTGGCGGAGCTCAGTAGGAGCTACGTGCTTTAGCGGCAGTAGCATTTGTTTTGCATGACTCAGGGGTCAAGGTGGGCTAAAATCCCGTGCAACAGTTTTGCCTGATCGAATGGCAAGGCGAATTCAGTAGAGCTGAGTGAGCGTAATGTGCTGCGTCGATTTCGCGCGGTAATGGACTGTTGCATCAGTCATTATCTTGGCTGCCTCAAATGATAGCCTCCGCTCTATTTCTTTTTCTTTTTCTCTTTTTTTCCTTTTTTACCCTTGGATTCCCCCGTGTAAGATTCTTTCAGGCTCTGGAGGATGGGTTCGCTTGCTTCGGCTCCACGGGCGTTGCCACCAGGGACCAATTCACCATAGGGGCGATCGGGGAACTGCTTTAAGGTGAGGGTTAGCAGCTCTTTCATAGTCTTGAGCTGAGTGGCGTATTCTGGATTGTATGCCAGGTTATTCTGCTCTGCCGGATCCTGCGCGAAGTTGTAGAGTTGGTCAGCTTCGAAAGCGTGCTTATGTGTATTTCCGGCGCGTGAAATACCCCCGCTGAGACCTCCTAGTTGTTTGATTTTGCGTCCATCGAGGGCGACAATTTCTGCAGGGTAGCGGAGTGTGATGAGTCCCCATTCTTTGGTCTTGATGGAGCGGGCACTTCCCATTTCGCCGTAAACATAGTCGCGATAGGGCTTGTGGGGCGTTTTGAACAGGGAGGAAAAGCTTGTTCCGTCCATCGGGTAGTTTGTGGGAACCTTTGCGTCGGTCACATCAAACCAAGTGGGGACAAAGTCGGTGCTTTGCATGAGTTCATCTGTGACGGTGCCAGCCTTGATACCGTTTGGCCAGCGTATGATGCAGGGGACTTCCATAGCGCGGGTGCGGAAGACCGAGCCTTTGTTACTGGAGCCGTGGTCGGATACAAAAATGAAGATGGTGTTGTCGGCGATGCCGAGTTCATCGAGCTTGTTGAGGAGGACGCCGACGCTGTCGTCCATCCAGGTGTAGCCGACTTCTTCTTCAGTCAATCCGGCTTCCTTGACGCGTTTGAGGACGGATTCACGTGAGGGCTGGCTGTTGATTGGTTGTTCCAGTATGCCTTCGCCACTCATGCGTTCTCTCGTGGTCAATGAATTGTGCCATTCTTTGTTGGGGCCGTGGAGGAGCGTCGAACATACGTGCAGGTAGAATGGCTGGTTCTTGTGTTCTTCGATAAATTCGACTGCGGCTGCGGTGGTCCATTCCGGGTTGTGGCCTTTGAAGGGAGCCTTCATGTTGCCCCAGTAGATGTTTTTCGCCCAGGTGAAGCCGCGCTCTTTGACTAGTTCGCGGTAGATCTTTTCGTTGTTGAATTTGTGCTGGTTGAGCTCGTCGGTGTATTCGGTATTCTTTGGCATTGGGTGAATGCCATGCTTTTTGTCGTAGGCCTCATCATGTTCGGGGCCAACGTGGTATTTTCCGACAAAGCCAGTGGCATAGCCGTTCTTTGCTAAGACCGCGCCGACGTTCATATTGTCGTCTTCGAGGGCGACATTGAAAGCGGGGAGGGACTGAGTGCCCAAGGGAAATTCGCTGAGGAATTTATTCGAATGCGATGACCCGGCATAGCGCCCGGTTAGCATCGTGTAACGGGACGGGGTGCACACAGTGCTGGTTACGTAGGCATTATTAAAAAGCATGCCCTCGCGTGCGAGGCGGTCGAGGTTTGGGGTGAGCACATTGCCGCCGTAAGGACTGGTTTCGGGCTTATCATAGTCATCGACCAGGAAGAAGATGATGTTAGGCTGCTTGGTCGCACTAGCAGCGAGTTTGCTCAGGCCAGCAATGGATAGGGCGAATGTGACAACTATTAAGAGTATGATCCGCAGATTACCGCAGGTGGATTTGAGGCAGGAATTCATGTACATAGTGTGAGATTTAAAAATTGCGTGAGAAGTTGCCGCGCCGCTGGAGCTTGAGTAAAAAATGCTTCTTCGTCTTTGATGAATAGCGTGGCTTGGGGTGGTGGCTTTTATGAATTAGCTATCATCCCATATAGCAGTGTGATTTACTTGGTTTTATACGCCAAAAGGAATGCGAAATCCGCCAACTCGGATTCTGGGTGAATGAGTTGGTAAGCATTGGTTATTTTTAAGAAAAGGATAGACCTTGCGGATGCAAGTGTCTGGCGACGCCAAAACAAACCAGTAATTTCAGCGGTAACTGTTTGACCTACGGAGTTGTGATCTTGATGCGAAAGAAACCGGAGTCTCCGGTTGGTGCCGGAACGCTCTCTGTCTGCAACAGCGCTCCCAAGTCTATGGTTGTTGCGGTAATGTCCTCCCAGTCGTCGGCAAGCGTCTGCTTATGCTGGGCTTTAGCGGAGACTGCACCGGGATTGTAGCGAGTGGTGAATTGGAATTCGATTCCCTCGTCGCTTTTGACCATCCTTGGGAGCGCACTACTGTTTTCGGCATCGGCTACGGTGGGGTCGGTTCCTAGGATATATTCCATGAGGTTGGTTAAGCCGTCGCCTTCAAAGTCATTTGATGCGTCGCCAATATCGACAACCCAGTTGTCGAACCAGTGCTGCATCGGGGACTTGTCGAGGTCTTTGAGTGCGGAATTAGACCCACGTGTGCCTTCAAAAAGCGAATACTCGTTGTTTGATTCATGCTTTAAAGCGTCGAAGGTCGCACCGCCGTCCGCATTATAGGCGTTTGAATTATCCAAAGGGGTCCAGGCTTCGACACCCCCAAGGTATATATCCAAATCATTGGCGAGTTCGATCGCCTTATCCTTCAATTCTTGCGATGAATCATTGCTGTTCAGGTTGTGAAATTCGCCGGGGTCGACTGAGAGATCAAAGAGCATGTCACGATCACTGATCTGATGATCGTCGATGCGTATTTCTCCATCCCAGGCGCGTAGTAGCTTCCACTTGCCCTGGACCACGGCGGACATGGGCATCGAGTTTCGGTAGTGTGGGTAGTGGAAGTAGAGGGAGCGGTTGACTCTTTCCTCGGATTGGCTCTCGCCTTCGAGCAGTCCTTTTAAGCTGATGCCGTCGATATTTTCTAGCGTGCTGGGATCGCCGCCGGCCCATTCGAAATAGGTCGGAAGGAAATCGTAAGTGACCGCGTTGAATGGAGTCCGGCTACCCTGGACTACACCAGGGCCACTGATAATGAGTGGGACACGAATCCCAAGCTGCCAAAGCATCCATTTGTCTCCATAGAAGGGCTCCTTCATTTCATCGAATGATACGTTCGCACGGTCCCCATTATCAGCGGTGAAAATGATGTAGGTATTGTCATAAATTCCCAGCAATTCAAGATGCGCCATCAATCGCCCCAAGGCTTGGTCCAGGTCGTAGACCATTCCTAAGTAGGTGGCGTCTGTCTGATTGCTGTTGACCGCTTCGTCGTTTATGAAGAGCGCTTTAGAGGTATCCAGCGACTGGAATTCGCGGTGGACTGCATAGTGTGAAAGTTGTATATAGAAGGGGTGTTTGGCGTCGTGCCACTTTGTAATGAATTTGATCGCATCATCGGTTATCAGCGTGATTTGCTTCGGATTGTTAGGATCGTCAGGGGTGCCCTCGCCATTATTGGTGTTACCATCACTGGCGACATAGCCAGCTACATCTGGAGCGGGCTCGATATGCCATTTACCATAATGCGCACATTTGTATCCCAATGGTGCCAAGACTTGAGGAATCATGGGCACCTTCAGCGGAAAGTCTATGCCATTCTCTTTGACTGGAAACGGGTTGGGGACTTCTACACCGTCTACTTTAATGGTTTCTCTATATTCACCCCAGTTTGCACCGTTGACCCCGACTTTATTGCGGGCGGTCGTTTGGCCCGTTTGTAGGGATGCGCGAGTTGGGGTGCATTGAGGTGCACTCGCGTAGCCATTCATGAAAGTCATGCCCTCCTCAGCGAGACGCGTGATGTTCCACTCGTAGGGCACACCATCAATTTCGAGGCGACGCAGGGCGGCACGATAGGAGTTCGGCATGCGCTCATCCATGGCAACCGGAGTGTCATACCAGGGCATGTCGTCGACAAAGATTAGAATAATGTTGGGGCGGTGAATCCAGTCGCTCGTGAAGGCGATGCGTTTATCCGCGAATAGCTCCTCGTCGAGCGATTGATCAAACACTTGAATGGCTCCGATAAGCCCGTTGATATATTGGCTAGGGGCATTGATACTCCCGGCGGTAACGGGCTGACTCGTTGAAAAATCGGCTGCGTTTACAGTTGCGTTTTTCAAGTCACCGGTAATGGAGTTCCAGAGGGAGAGGGTATTCGTGGCGGCATCGTAGTTGACCGCTACGACAGCATTCCCGCCTGCTTGAATGTTGGCAGAGGAGTCGGCCGATAGAGTGGTTCCGTCCAGGATTACTTGAATCTGTCCGCCTGCAGTGTAGCCGAGTTGCAGGCCTGTAGTGCCGTCGGTTGAATTACCCAGGAGGTCATTAAAGACTCCCGTTACGATTTCTTCGCATTTGAACGAGACCAGGATGGCAAAGCCGTTCGAATCGCTCGACTGATTGAGCCAAGCGTCCGACTCCGAGGCAGAGAAGAGCTCAATACTATTGCGCCCACTTCCGAAATCGATACCGGGTTTGTCGTTTGCAAAAAGTGAAGTGCTAGGGTAAGCCACGCTGCCGATCTCTGGTAGCGCATTGTTACCGTTGCCCGATTGGTCTGCCCAACTGGAGACGGGGTCTGATCCCGTGATGCTGTCCGTGATGCTTGCGTTCAAGGTCTGAATCGGCTCGATGGGGACTGGTGGGGTATAGGGAACAATGTCGAGTGTGAGGGTTTGCAGGCGTGCGCTGCCAGCTTCCGCGACAAAGGCGATTTGATCGCCATCGATGGCGGTGAGGCCACTGAATTGCTCGGCGTTGCTAATACGCTCCTGGTTAAAATAAATCGTCAGGGAGCTGCTGTCATTAGAGGTGAATGCCGAGATCTCGAGCCCCTGGTCCGCATCCAGATTTGAAAGATCCAGCGTGAACAGAATGCCCTCGTTGCTACCAATTGAAGCTCCACTATTATTGCCATTAATTTGTATCGAGGTTCCGCTGGTAAAATCAGTTGGATTGAAATTGGTGAGCCCCTGAAGGGTGAGGGTTAATGAAACGTCGTCTGTTTCGCTGAAGGACCCAGTCAACCCCGGAATGTCGCCTCCGCTGATAGTGCCATAGGAGGGAGTGCCGGCGGTATTTTGTATTCCAATGGACCATGGACCCGAGTCAGTACCTCTGATGCGACCAGTCCAGTCCAGCGTGGTTTGTGCTTGCGCAATGGACGCGAGTAATAGCGACCCAACTACAATGAGGGTAAAAGGCTTGTGAAGAAACGTAGAGGTGGAGGGGTTCGTTTGCATGGCCGGTAAAGGGGTTGGGAGTCTGCATTTGCAGGATCGTCTCTAAATAATACTGCAATGGTATAATTTTATGAAACGAAAGGCTTGGTATTTTACGCCAAAACAGTGACGCTTTACGCCAATCGAACCTACCAGACGCTGATTCTCTTTATCGCCTAAGACCTTGAATAAACCTGAATTCAGAAGTTGGGGGATGTGCCGATAAGCAAAGCCAGATTAAGGGCGGATGTGAAGCAGTCCGGATGAGTTAAAATTAAAGCGGAGCAGATTTATTTTTATCGATTAAGGCTTTGTGCGCGTTTTTTAGGTCGCCAATGCGGCGATTGGGTCACGTTCGAAAGTAACGGATACACCGCTCCTAATTACTCTTTTAAGGTGTAACGAGTAGTTCTTCGAAGGCGCGACCGTATTCGATATAACTCTGGTAGCACTGTTCCGGGTCTACCGCTTCGCCTTCTTTGGCGTGAAAAACAGTCGCGACGTGTGGCTCGATGGCGTAGGCACCGTCGTAGCCGTCGACACTCAATGCGCTCCGAATATCTGTGAGACGGCACTGACCTTCTCCTGGGAGGGTGTAACGCTCGGGCTCCTCGCTACCTTGGGGAGGGTGGAGGCAGTCCTTAATGTGGACATGGATCACGTGTTCTTTGACCGCTTGATAAAATTCGAGTGCATCCTGCCACGGGTAGGGCTCGGGCTTTGAGCGGTCGCGTTGGAAGACGGGGTTGCCAGTGTCGAAGATCAACTTCAGCCCCGGCACTTCCTCGACGAGTCGCAGGCTGTGTTGTGCTGAGAAGCCGCCCCAATTCATGCAATTCTCATGTGCCGCCTGTAGGCCGGCGTCAGTAAAACGTTCCACGATTTCGCGTAGGCGACGAAAACGTTCGGCTTCTTGCTGGTCTTCGCCCCAAGGTTTTTGAGCGTAAGACATAATGCGAACGATTTGTGTGCCCAAGCGTTGCATGCGGGGGATAGCGCGTTCGATCTCGCCGAGCGTGATTGAAAAGTCAGACTCAATCGGTTTCGACCAACTTCCAATGAGTGAGCCGAACTCGATGACTTGAATGCCTGCTTGGTCTAGTTGATCGGCGACTCGGTTGAAATCGTCTTCTGACAGATCGTGGATATTTTGGCCGTCGATGCTGCGGGCGGAGAGATGCTTCCAACCGAGTGCTTGGGTGGCCTTGATTTGTGTTTCAAGGCTTTGTCCGGCTTCGTCGGTAAATCCTGTTAAGAGCATAAAGAGTATGAAAGTGGGAAAGTGGGAAGGTTTGAAAGTGGGGGCGTAGCGTGCAGCTACGAACGAAATCTGAATAATCTGAATGCGTTACGTGAGTTCAATTTTGGCGCCGCCGTTTTGAGCGGATTTATAAATAGCTTGAATGAGCTCAACACTCTTGCGGGCTTCCGCGGCGTTGGTGCTTGGTTCTCGGCCTTCCTGGATGGCGTTGACGACTTCTTCGAAGTTGCGCTGGTGCTGGTAAAAGTTGATGGCGCTTGGGTCGTTGGCGCCGAGGCCGGCGTCGGCTCCATGCATGAATTGGGCGCGGACTTGCTCGTCCTCTTCGGTCTCGTTCATGAAGTCCCAGATCTCAAAGGCTTCATCGGCGAGGAACACGGAGCCCTCGGTGCCCGAGAGTTGCACGCGTGCCGGGTGGCCGTCTTTCGACCAGGTGCAGGTGCTGCCTTCGATGACGCCACGTGCGCCGTTCTCAAATTCAACGATCGCAACGGCGATGTCTTCGACCTCGATGTCGGTATGTGCGAGGCAGGCGGTGTTGGCCTGCACCGATTTGACCGGACCTGCGAGGTAGAGCAGGGCGTCGATGGTGTGAATCGATTGATTCATGAGTGCGCCGCCGCCGTCGAGTGCCCAGGTGCCACGCCAGCCTGCGGAGTCGTAGTAGGCTTGGTCGCGATACCATTTGATGTAGGCGGAAGCGTTGGTGAGCTTACCGAAACGTCCATCGTCGGCGGCCTTTTTAAAGGCATCCATGCCCGGGTGGAAGCGGCGGTTGAGCACGGCGGCGAGTGTGACGCCCTTGGCTTTGGCCGCGGCGACCATTTGATCGATGCGTTCGGTGGTGATTTCCAGCGGCTTCTCGATGATGACGTGCTTGCCGGCAGCGATCGCGGCCATCGCCGGATCGAAGTGCGCGCCGGACGGAGTGCCGATGGTGACGAGGTCAATTGCCGGATCTGCGAGCATGGCTTCGACCGAGTCGTAGGCCTTGGTGTTGTATTGCTCGGCAAAGGCCTGTGTGCGTTCAAGCACACGATCCGCCGCTCCGATGAGTCTGCCGCTTGTCATCGCTGCGATCGCTTTGGCGTGGAAGCCACCGATCATGCCGGTTCCGATTATTCCGAATTTCATTATAAAATTATTGTGCTGATGATTTGTTCTTTGAGGCGAATCCGCTCACTCCCATGGCAGCAAGAATCAGTAAGCCGATGATGCCGATGATACCGGGGGTGCCTTTGTTGTAGAGTGCCCAGATGGAGGCAAAGGTGGCGACGCCTGCGGAGATCGCCATGAGTGTGTTGATGAGCATGCGGTTTTTGGGGAGGTTTTCGCCCAGTGCCGACTTGGAGTTCATCAGTAGCAGGAAGGCGAGGTAAGCAATCGGCAGCAGAGTGGTGGCGATGACGGAGGCGGGGATCGCCATGGCGGCCTTGGCATCGCCACTCCAGAGGTAAGGGGAGAAGAAACCCGCGATGGCTGGCATGGATGCACCGATGATGAATATTTTCGCATTACCCACTTTATTGAATGCTTCGCTGATCGCGTAGCCATTCATCATCATGTGAACGAGCAAGGTGGAGATTGCCATGGCCAGCACGCCGATGCCGAAAATGGTCTGTGCATATTTGCCCAGGAAGGGCTCAAGGGATTGCGCGAGATTGACTGAGTCGCGATTGGATAGCATGGCGGCTAGCTGCTTCTCTGCTAGTGGAGCAGATGCGCGTGCCGCGCTTTTTGCGGTGCTGTCCAGTGTGAGGAATGCCTCGTTGTGTGTGGCTAAGCTGCCATCCAACACTTTGTAATAGGCTTTTTCCATTTCCGGAAAGGGCGTGCCATCTGCTGCGATCACATCTGCATGTTTGGCATGGAAGGAGGCCGCAGATGCGATGACGAGGGCAGACGCTCCCAAGATGAATGGCACGAACAGTCCCAATACGAGGTCGTAACGCGAGAGTTGGCGGTGTGCTTTACCCCAGCCTTTTTTCTTGAGGCTGTAGGGGAGTAGGAAGGTCATGTTAATGCCGACAGCGGTGCCAAAGGCGGCGATGATCTTACCTCGTTGCTCGGATGTGACATATTCTGTCCAGTAAGCGGCATGTTCGCCAGTCGTGGCGATGGCGGCTGCGATTTGATCGGTTGGCCGAAAGAGCGCGGAGAAGTCCGGTATGAGGCCGGCGAAAAGGCTGCCCCACGATACGGCATCATTCTTTATCAGGGTAACGACGACCCCCATGAATGCCAGGACGATGATTGCGACCAGCGATTTGAGTAAATTGTCGATGATGCGGGAGGCTCGATCGTTTTTCTGTGAGAGCGCGATGAGTAAGAGTGCCACTACGAACAAAGAACCGGTGATCACGTAGGGCCCGGGCGTGAAGCCCAAGTTGTCTTCTAATGCACCGCGACCGAGTGAGAACTGGGCGGCACAGAATACGGTGTCTGCAATCACTGTGGCGATGAGCCAGCTCCAGGCGAGCGTCGGCGATACTTTCTTCTGCATGAGACGAAAGGGGCGTTCTTTGCAGGAGAGTGTGACATGGGAAATTGCCCCGAGCATGATGATGCCGCACAGCATCGCGAGTGGTTGCAGCCAAAGGAACTCGTAACCACCAATGATGCCCAGGTAGAGCGCGCCGACGAGCGAGCCACCACCGAGGGTGACCGCTGCTTGCACCCAGCCTGGGCCGGTCAGTTTTGCGTAGCCAGCCAGTCTGCCGAGGAAGCCACGGCTTTGGATGGATTGGATTTGTTCGATGTTGTTTTGCATTTGGAGCTGATGAGAGTGCTTGAGGGATTCCTCGTGACGGACGGAACCGTCGACACGGTGGTGCTTGAAGATTGAAGATGATTCTTACAGTTCGCGGATTTGAACGTTTCGATACCAAACCTCGTCGTTGTGGTCTTGCAGGAGGATAGGGCCAGCCCAGCTGCCGAAACCTTCGTGCTTCTTATATTTGCTATTTTGGAACTTCGTTTTCCAGTCGTCACTGCCAACCGCAATTTCAACGACCTTCTCGCCATTAAGCCAGTGTTCAATGGTGTTGCCTTTGGCCAGGATGCGAGCGTGGTTCCACTCGCCGACGGGCTTGAGTGGCTTGCTTTCTGGAGCCGCGACTAGTTCGTAGAGTGAGGCTGCTCGATGTGTCGGGTTTTTACGATCCTTGTGTTTCGCGTCGTCGAGCACCTGATATTCGAGGCCGAGGCTGCCGCGAGTCCGATATTTGACGCCTGAGTTGCCGGCCTTGGATATCTTCCAGTCGAAGCGCAGTTCGAAGTTTTCATAGTGCTGCTGGGTGATTATGTCTCCAGGGCGTATGCCACTGCGTTGGATGACGCCGTTGTGAATGCTCCATCCCTTAGCTACGGGGTCGCCGTTGACTTTGGTCCATTTGGAGAAGTCGCCTGTCGCAAAGAGGTCTTCGAAGCCATCGGTGAGCTCTTTTACTTTTATATTGCGGAAGTGCACTTCGCCTTTCGTGCCAGAGTGAACTTGAAGACTGAAGAACCCTTTGTTGTAGCCATGCTGTTCGGTGTAGTTGGCGGCAGGAACACCATTGACCCATGTCTTGATGCTTGAGCCAACAGCCTTTACCGTGATGCGGTTCCACTGGTCTTTTTTGAGTGCTTTGCGTGCTTTCGCATGTGCGTCGAGCCAGAGAGGGTAGAGCCATCCTCCATAGCCTTGTGCATAAACCCCACCTGACCAGCCACGCTCACCATTGTGGCCTTCAAAACCTTCCATCTCAGCTTGCGGGCCAACGGCGGTGGGCTCTCCATTTTTAGTGGGCTTGGGTGTGCCGCGAAAGATCACGCCGGAGTTGCCGTCGACGAGCCATTTCAGTTCTGCGGTAAAGATGAAATCGGTGTAATCGTTTTTATCTGTGCTCAGGTAGGTGCTGGGGGAGCCTTTGACGCATTTGCCAACGATTGCTTCGGGTGTGGCCTCAAAGGTGCAGTGGCCGCCAATCGGGGTCCAGCCGCTGAGGTCCTTGCCGTTGTAGAGCTCGGTGAAGCCCTCGCTGAGGTCCGGCTCCGTGTCCGTATTCAGCAGAGCTTCCTCCGGAGCGGTGATGGCTTTCTGCTTTTCGTATTTCTTGATGAACTGCTGCTGGTCTGCGGAGATTTGGTTACCGAAGCTCAGGGACGTAGCAGCTAGCAAGGCTGTAAAGATGGCGGTGTATTTCATTTTTGGATACAGTTAAAGCTGGGGGCTTACATTTTGTAGAATTCTTCCCAGCGCTTGCGAGGTGCGGGGTCGAGGAGTGCCTGTGCGGTTGCGTTGTTGGTGATGCGTTTGGTTTGCCGGTCAAACTTGATTTCGCCGCCGAGTCGTTGTGCGATCACGCCAAGGTTGAACATTTGGCTGAGCTCGCCGCTGACGCTGAACGGAGAGCGTGTTTGTTCTTCGCCTTTGCAAGCGAGCAGGAAATTTTCGTAGTGGTTGGAGTTCTTTTGCGGGAACCTTGGTAGATCGCGACGCATGTCTATGTATTTTTGTCGTGGGATGATCTGCAGCGGGTTCGCGTGGGAGCCCCCTTTGAAGACGAGGTCCTTGCTGTAAATGACCTTACCCGGGTGTTTCAAGGTTTCGGGTTGACCGCTTTCAGTGTATTCGCCATCGAGCATAGGCTTGTTATTCGTCCCGTCATACCAAGTGACATCGCAGGCGGGGAGATCGGCTGCGCGCTCTGGGAAGGAAAACTGAATGGTCGTTGCTTGCGGGAAGACGAAATCATTTGCGCCGTCGCGCTTGACCGCAGTGATGGTCTCGGGAAGTCCCAGTTCAAGGAAACGGTGGCAGGTGTCGAGGATGTGTGGCCCCCAGTCACCAAAACAGCCACTGCCGAATTCATACCAGCTGCGCCATTCCTGAGGGTGAAGCTTCGTGCTGAAGGGGCGCTCAGTTGCGACTACATCATGCCACTGATCCCAGTTGATGCCCTTCGGTATAGGTTCTTGCGGGTATTCGGTGGCTGAGGTGCCCCAACCGTGCCAACGGCGAGCCTTGTTCATGTGGGCGGTGATGCGTGTGACGTCTTTGATCACGCCGGCTTCACGCCAGGCCTTGAATTGAAAGTAGTTGGCGCCGGAATGCCCCTGGTTGCCCATCTGTGTGGCGACGCCGCTGCGTTCGGCCAAGTCAATTAGGCGTGCGCACTGGCCGTAGGTGTGGGCGAGGGGCTTCTCCACGTAGATGTGCTTGCCGAGTGACATGGCGAGCATCGCAACGGCGAAGTGGGAGTGGTCGGGGGTCGCGATCAGGACGGCGTCGATTTCGTCACCCATCTCATCAAACATGACACGAAAGTCGGTGAAGGCGCGCGCCTTGAGTGGAAGCTGCTTGGGGGGCTCCTTGCCTTTTTTGGAGGGCGGTGGTGTGTTGGTGAGGCCGTGTGTGTAGCGTGCTTCGCGGGTGTGGGTGCCTTCCATGTCGATATCGCAGAGGGCGACCACGTTGCACAGCTTCGTGGCGAGCATTGCCCTGCGGTCGCGATTTCCCTGATTGCCGATGCCGACGACGGCAAGGTTCACTTTTTCGCTGGGGGCCAGTCCGGTCGAGGACTGATTACCGAGTGCCACATAGGATGGCAGAATCGTGAAAGCTCCGAATGCTGCGGAGGATTTTAGGAAGTCGCGGCGTGTGACCTGAGGTATCTGTTGCTTCATAGTATTTATGGCCGGATGTGGGCACTTGGGGTTCCAAATTAGTTTAGAATGCGCAAAAGTTTACTAAGTAAACAAACAATGTTTGATTTCATGCTTTAGCAAGTTAAAAAAAAATGCCTTGTTTGTGCCATGTCTACGAAGCAGCGTTATGATCGTAGTGATATTCGCAGATTGAATGTGGTCAGCGTTCTGGATCAATTGCGTGCGAACGGTGCGATGTCGCGGGCGAAAATTGCGACGGCGCTGGGCTTAACGCGTGCCACGGTCTCGAATATTGCGACTGATTTACTGAATGCATCGCTGATTCGTGAGACGGAATATGATCAGGGCGATGCTGGGCGTCCGGGATTACTGCTGAATCTGAATCCGAATTCGGGATCGATGATAGCGGTGGACATTGATGTGGATCGGATCTCAGTGGTATTGGCGAATGTGGGCATGGAGACTCTATGGCGTGAGGAGATGGCTTTGCCTGGAAGTGTGGGCGCTGATCAGGCGCTCTCGCAGGTTGTGGATCTGGTGGATCAGGCGCTTGAGCTTGGGCGGTCGATGGATCTGCCCTGCCGCGGAATATGTGTGGCATGGGCTGGTTTGGTGAAACGAGAGGATGGGCGGCTTGAATATGGTCCGACTTCCGGGTGGCAGCATGTGCCGTTGAAATCGGATTGGGAGTCTCGCTTTGGTGTGTCGGTGCATGTTGAAAACGAGGCGCATGTTGGTGCGATTTGGGCGCATCACTTTGGGCCGCGTCCAGGGGCTCAGAATCTTGTTTATCTCAGTGTTGGAGCGGGTTTGGCCTCAGGCGTTTTTGTGGATGGTGTCTTGTTGCGAGGTAAGCAGGGTTTTGCCGGGCAAGTGGGGCATACATTTTTTGCCGATAATGGGGTAAAATGCAGCTGCGGGAAGTATGGTTGCTGGGTGACGGAAATTGGTGCGGCCGCTGTTCAGCGGAAATTACTGGAGGCTGGAGTGCCAGTGCCGGATGCTGGGAGCGGCCGAGATGATTGGATTGCGTTTGCAGTTGAGAGGGCCAAGGAGGGCGATGCAGATGTGTTGCAGATTCTTAGCTCGGTCGCCGCTCAACTGGGCAGTGGCTTGGCGAGCTTGGTTCAGACTGTGAACCCATCAATTATCGTTGTGGGAGGCCGCCTCGCAGGCCTGATGACTCTAGTGGATTCTGAGATTCGTGAGGCGCTAATGGCAGCGACTCTGCCGTATATGGCTGAGGATATTCAGTTGGTTATTAGTCAATCGGAGGATGATCGCTTGCGGGGATGTTTGGCACTGGTTTTCGATCAGATGATGAAGCATCCGCCGATTGCAATTGGGAGAGTATAATTCGGTTTGGCCCTACCTCCGAGAGAAATATCTTTAGTGATTGCGGCTTAAAAGAGGGCTTTAAACAACCCGTCTCGGCATTTCGAGTATTGGATTTGTTCGGCTCTTTTGATGAAACCCGAACTTAACACGATGGGGACCTTAGGCCTTCCGTGGATGCTCCATCCTATTGCTCATCCCAGTCTGTATCGAGGTTGGGCCCGAAGCGAAACCGTTCTCCTAGATGAGGGATGCAGAGTTCTCCGGTATGGGTCGTGCGTAAGCGATGCGAAGTTTTTTTGATGAAATCAAAGCTATGCGAGCTTGGTTTATCGAAACTGCGAGGGTGGCGGTATTCAGATTCAGAGAAGCAGTAGATTTAGTGACTATCAGATTGCAGGTAACTGGTGGGTCTCTTAATGTCTTCTTAGAATTGAGTTTTCTGACTCACGGAAATACAGAAACAGTTACCCCGAATCCGACCTGATCAGATTATGATTACATTCTTTATCTCACTACTCATTCTACTTGCGGCATATTTTATTTACGGACGCATCGTGGAGAAAATCTTCGGGATCGATCCCGCACGCGCCACCCCGGCGATCGCGAAGCAGGATGGGGTGGACTATGTGCCGCTGCCGACTTGGCGGATCTTTATGATTCAGTTTCTGAATATCGCCGGACTGGGGCCGATCTTCGGTGCAATCCTCGGTGCCTTGTATGGGCCGAGTGCTTTTTTTTGGATCGTGTTCGGCAGTATCTTTGCCGGCGCGGTGCATGACTATTTCTCCGGCATGTTGTCGTTGCGTCACGGGGGCGCGAGCATCCCGGAAGTGGTGGGGCAGCATTTGGGCGGCGGCTTTCGTCAGTTCATGCGGGCCTTCTCTGTGGTGCTCTTGTTGTTGGTGGGTGTGGTCTTTATCCTCGGGCCCGCCAAGATCCTGACGGGTCTGACCGGTGAGTTTATGTCGCTTGGATCGTTCGGTACCTTCGACCTTTGGTTGCTGGTGATCTTTGCCTACTACCTGGTCGCAACAATTCTGCCGATTGATAAGATCATTGGCAGGATATACCCGCTGTTTGGGGCGGCGCTCCTGATCATGGCGCTCGGCTTGCTCGGTGCGATGCTCCTCAATGGCGCACCCATTCCCGAGCTGACTGCTTCGACATGGATGAACCAGCACGCGAAGCCGGACACGCATTTTCTCTTTCCGATGCTGTTTATCACCATCGCCTGCGGGGCGATCTCCGGATTCCACTCGACCCAGTCGCCGATGATGTCGCGCTGCCTGACGAATGAGAGGCAGGGGCGGCCGGTCTTTTTTGGTGCGATGATTGCGGAGGGCGCGGTGGCGTTGATCTGGGCGGCGGCGGCAATGAGCTTTTTTGGCAGCATTGGCGAGTTGAATACCGCGATGGCAGAAAACGGGAACAATGCCGCTTGGGCGGTGCAGACGATCTGTAATAGTTGGCTGGGCAAACTCGGTGGGGCGCTCGCGATCCTCGGGGTGGTGGCGTGCCCGATCACCTCCGGCGATACCGCCTTCCGCAGCGCCCGTTTGATCATCGCTGATTTTACGAAGCTTTGCCAGAAACCGGTGGGCCGGCGTCTGGTGATTACCTTGCCGCTGTTCGCGGTGGCATGGTTGGTCACCCGTTTGGACTTTGGCGTGATCTGGCGCTACTTCGGTTTTTCCAATCAGTTGATTGCCACCATTGTGCTATGGACCGCTGCGATGTATCTTCGCCAGCAGGCGAAGAATTACTGGATTGCCTTCGTGCCGGCGGTGTTCATGAGCGGGGTGTGCACCACCTATATTTTGTTGGCACCGGAAGGCTTTGGGCTCGGTACCGGTATCGCCTATCCGGTTGGTCTGATCGTACCGGCAGTGTTGGCAGGCGTGTTTCTTCTTAAGCCCGCAAAGGCGTCATGACACCGCCCATTAAAAGGTATGACAATATTAATTACGTCTTCTGAATAATCAACATCATAGAAATTCATACTATGAATCGCCGTCAATTTATCAAAAATAAGGTCGCCGGAACCGCAATTCTAGCTGCGTCAGGTTTGGTGCATAAAGCAAGTGCCGAGAATTTGCCTTCTCCGAGCTCTCAAGATCCGGATCTTCTGGAAGTCGATGTCCTTGTGGTTGGCGGTGGTTCTGCCGGGCATGTGGCGGCGATTCAGGCGGGACGCATGGGAGCCAAGACGGTGCTACTTGAGCGCAATTCGCAACTGGGCGGCACCACCACCACCGGTGGCGTCTGTTTCCCGGGGCTGTTTCACGCTTGGGGCAAACAGGTCATTTCCGGTATCGGATGGGAACTGGTCAAGCAGTCGGTTGAAGTGGATGGACGACAACTACAGGACTTTACCAAGGTTCACAAATCGCATGTTCCGTATCATGTTGATATCAACGGACAGCTGTATTCGCTCCTGGCAGAGGAAGCTTGCCTGGACGCTGGGGTATCACTGGCTTATTATCAGTTTCCTCAAAAGGTGACACAGACCAAGAAGGGTTGGCTGGTCGATGTGGTTGGGCAGGGCGTTCAGTATCAGTTACGCTGTCGCCAAATCATCGACTGCAGCGGCGGTGCTGAAGTCGTGGGGATGCTGGGAATGGAGCGGATGAGAGAGGCAACGCGGCAGCCGGGGACGCAGGTGGTGATTTATAAGGGAATTGATAAAAATGTCGTACGAAAGAATATCAAGCAGATCAAAGGCATGTATCAGGAGGCACTCCGGACGGGAGCTTTGCAGAAAGGCGATACTTGGAGCGGCAATGTCATGCAGCCGATCAATAGCGGAAGGGGGAACGTCAATCACATCTTCGGTGCCGACTCCACCAATGCAGCGACGCAGACCCAGACCAATCTGGCGGGCCGTAAGTCGGTTTTGCGTATGCTGAAGTTCCTGAAAACGATTCCAGGCGGCGAGAATGCCTCCATTGATCGTATGATGAACGAAACTGCTTCCCGCGAAACCTATCGCATTAAAGGGGAAACGGTCATCACGGTAGATGATTACACTTCCGGTAGGGTCTTTGAGGACGCGCTTTCGTATTCATTCTATCCGATCGACCTACATGATGAAAATGGGGTAAAACCCAAGCATCTGGCGCATGGCGCAGTGCCCACCATCCCGCGCAGTGCGCTCATTCCAAAGGGCTCAAAAAACATTATGGTGGCAGGTCGCTGTGTTTCCAGTGACCGTTTGGCGAACTCGGCGGCGCGCGTGCAAGCCAGCAGTATGGGTATGGGGCAAGCCGCGGCGGTGACTGCTGTTTTAGCCGCTCAACTCAATAGAACGCCTGCTGAGGTGCCTTTGGCTAAAATCCATGAGGTACTCAAGCAACACCAAGCGATTGTGCCAGAGATCGCCTAAGCTTGAGCAATTTGGTCGGCTGGTGTCAGAACTGCGAAGCAGGTATGAAACAGAATTTTAAGGAATGAAGTTTTGCTCTGAACTCCGTCACCCGTTGCAAATCAGATTTGGAGGAGGTTGATGGTAATAAGGCACCGAATCCAATGGGGAACAAATTCATGTCGACTACAGCTTGGAGTTTTCGAGTGGATTGCCGGCTTATGGTTTTGATTCTTGATAAACCGTAAAGTGATGCTTTATGGTTTATGTATGAATTTAGAGAAAATATCGAGTAAGCAGCGACAATTAGACGGATTCCGTCCGCTGCCGCCAGAGCTCGTGCGTAATCTGGAGGCATGGTTTTTGGTTGAGCTGACTTATACAAGTAATGCGCTTGAGGGGAATACTTTGTCGCGCAAAGAGACCGCAGCTGTTGTGGAGAAGGGCCTCACAGTTGGGGGGAAGACACTTGTTGAGTACCTTGAGGCGACGAATCATGCCAAAGCTTTGAAGGGTGTTCTCCGTTTATCTCAAACTCCAACCAGCAAACTTCGGTTGGCGGATGTGCTACAAATCCATGAAACTGTTCTGCGTGGAATCGATGATGACAATGCGGGGCATTTTAGAACGATTCCTGTTCGTATCTCAGGTTCTCCTGTGATTCTTCCGGATCCTGTGAAAGTGCCGGGCTTGATGGAGCAATTCATTGAATGGCTTGTTGCGAGTGAAGCATTGCATCCAGTCGAATTGGCTGCGGAGGCGCACTATCAGTTGGTGACGATTCATCCCTTTGTGGATGGCAATGGACGCACCGCCCGGCTGTTGATGAACTTGATCCTGATGCAGCATGGCTATCCACCGGCGATCATACGGACTCGTGACCGGTTGAAGTATATCGGCGGTTTGGAAAAGGCGCAGCTAGGCGGTTCGAAGGATGGCTACAACAAGGTCATAGTAGATGCGGTTGACCGCTCGTTGGACATTTATCTCAAGGCTGTGGGAGGAGAAGTCGCTGATGAAGATTCGGATCCAAAGCCAGACTTGCTCCGGATCGGGCAATTGGCTTGTGAGACCGGTGAGAGCAATGCGACGATCCGCTATTGGACAAAGGAAGGCCTCTTGCATGTGACGGATACGACTGACTCCGGTTATCAACTGTATCACCCGCGTATGATTCAGCGCGCTGCGAAGATTCGGGAGCTTCAGGGGCAACGCTTTACCTTGAGCGAAATTAAGGGCCAACTGGAATAAGAATGGATTGCTAGGAATGTTGTTGTACCAAGATTTGATTTTGAATGGCTATCCTTGTCAGTCGCGGCGGGGTTTGCGCGAACGATTTTCCTTAGGCCTTTGGTGAGCGCTCCACGCGGCGCTCGGGGAATTGCGTCTGTTTGCGGTAGGCGAGGGGTGAGTGACCGGTCTTTTTTTTGAAGAGGCGGGAGAAGTAGTAGATTGATTCGAAGCCGAGTTGTTCGGCGATTTCTTGAATGGAGCGGTTGCTGTTGCGCAGGAGACGGCGCGCTTTGTTGAGTCGGATTTGGATTTGATACTGAACTGGTGGCAGGCCGGTGATCTGTTTGAAATGACTGCGAAATGCGGAGTAGCTGATGCCCAAGTCAGATGCTAGCTGTTGGATATCAATCGTCTGTTCGGAATTCTGTAAAATGTGCAAACAGGCGCGCCGAATACCTGCTTCCATGTCGCGTGCTTCGGGGCTCTCGGCGTGCATGTGTGCGAGCAGTCGGGCGACGATTTGTGCAGTGAGTGTGGCGATGATCTGTTCGAAGCCGGGGGGTTGTATTTGGGTGGCTTCGCTGATTTCAAGGAAGAGCCGCAAGATGGCCTCGTCGGCGCCAATCGAATGCACGGGCATCTTGGGCGAGAGCGCGGAATGGCGCATGATGCGGCGTGCGTGTTCACCGTCGAACTCCACCCAGTGCTCATCCCAGCCTGTATTGAGCTTGGGTTTGAAGCGGTGCCATTCTCCGGGGTGCAGGATGAAGAGGTCTCCGGCATGGATCGTGTGAGTGCCGCTGTTTTGCGTTTCCAGTTGGCCCTTGCCGCGTGTGATATAAACGAGGGTAAAACTGTCGAGGGTACGCCCTTTTTCCCAAGTAAACATGTTGGAGTCGGGATGCTCTCCGGGCGGGTAAGGGGTATACGGTGTGATGAAGGTGTAGCCGGCATCGAGCACATAGAGACCCCACGCGACCGCTTCGGGGGCCTGGGGCAGATAGCAGGACCATGCTTTTGTGGGAGAGCTCATTGACAGCAAAATGTGCAAAAAATATAGCATTCTGTCCATTTGAATTTTTTGCGAATCCTGTAGTCTATGTTGCGCCTTATGAAATAGGACATCGATTCATTAAAAGTTATTATGGTTATATTGGGGGTCATTTTTCACGCCATCGGCGGATTTGCCGCGGGGAGTTTTTATTTGCCACTCAAGCGGATCCAAAAGTGGGCATGGGAGAGTGGTTGGATCGCAAATGGACTTTTCTCGTGGATCCTAGCGCCGCTGGTGGTGGCCTTACTTACTGTGCCCGATTTGTTTGGGACAATTTTTTCAGTATCGCCGGCAACTTTGGGTTGGACGTTTTTGTTCGGGTTGCTTTGGGGGATTGGGGGTCTGACCTTCGGTTTATCAGTGCGTTATTTAGGCATGTCGCTGGGCTACGGAGTGGCCTTGGGTTTTTGCGCGGCCTTTGGTACCCTGATTCCAGCGGTGCATGACGGGAGTATCATTACGCTGCTTACGACGGTGCCCGGCGGGGTGGTGTTATCCGGGATTGTGGTTTGCTTACTGGGCATCGGCTTGTGCGGCTACGCGGGACATCTCAAGGAACAGACCTTGACTCAGGAAGAGGAAGACGAGCAGGATTTTCATTTGGTTCGCGGTCTATTGGTGGCTGGTTTTGCGGGACTGATGAGCGCGTGCATGGCCTTCGCGTTTGCGGCGGGCAAGCCGATTGCCGAGTCGGCGGGGGCATCGGGCACCGATCCGTTATGGGTGAATAACGCCGTGCTGGTCGTGGTCTTGTTGGGTGGTTTTGTGACAAACGCGGTATGGTGCGTTTACCTGATCTGCTCAAAGGGGAGTTGGAAGGATTACACCAATAGCGATGCGCCCTTGTTGAAAAATTTCAGTTTCGCGGCGATTGCGGGGGTGACCTGGTATTTGCAGTTTATGTTCTATGGCATGGGTTCCACTAAGATGGGGGACTACGACTTCACCAGTTGGACGCTGCACATGTCGTTCATCATCATTGCGAGTAATCTGTGGAGCCTCTACTTGAAGGAATGGAAGGGCGCCGAACGGAAAACCATCGGCTTGCTGGTGGCTGGCGTTCTGGTGATAGCGTTTTCCACAGTCCTGATCGGATTGGGCAACTATTTGCAGGGTGCCGCCGCCGCGCACTGAGAATTTTTCAACAAATTAAGAAACTATGAAAGCGGGAATATTTTCAATCGGACTCGATACCTACTGGCCGCAATTTGATGGCTTGCTGGACAATTTGAACGGTTACCATGCGCAGATTCGCGATCGCATCGCGGGGATGGGCATTGAGCTCGTCGATGCGGGGATGGTGGACAAGGTCGAGAAGGCACACGGCGCAGCAAAGTTATTCAAACAGCAGGACGTTGAGGTGATCTTCCTTTTCATCTCCACCTACGCGCTCTCTTCGACGGTGCTTCCGGTGGTGCAGAAAACCAAAGTGCCGGTGGTGATGTTGAATCTGCAACCAGTGGCGCAATTGGACTACGAAAAATTCAACGCACTGGGGGATCGCGGCACGATGACGGGTGTGTGGCTGGAGCATTGCCAGTCCTGCTCGGTGCCGGAGCTTGCCTGTGTGTTTAATCGCACGGGCATCGACTACCATGTGGTGACCGGCTACCTGCAGGAACCCGAGGCGTGGCAGGAGATTGAAGATTGGGTGGACGCGGCTAAGGTCGTTGCCGGGATGCGCGAGAACCGTGTTGGGGTGATGGGGCACTATTTTTGCGGGATGCTCGATGTGTATAGTGATCTAACGCAGCAGGCATCTGTATTCGGTAATCACTTCGAGTTGTTGGAAATGTGTGAACTCAATGAACTGCGCAAGGCGGTCACCGCTGACGAAATTGCGGCGAAGGTGGCTGAATTTGAGCAGAAGTTCGATGTTTCAAATGAGTGTGAGCGTTCCGAGTTGGAGCGTGCGGCCCAAACATCGGTGGCGCTGGATCAACTGATCGCGAAGCACAATCTGGGTTCGATGGCGTACTATTATGAGGGTGCGGGTGAATATGAAAATATCGTGACCTCTGTGATCGCGGGAAACACTTTGCTTACCGGGCGCAATATTCCAATCGCCGGCGAGTGTGAGGTGAAGAACGTGCAGGCGATGAAGATCATGGATCTGTTTGGGGTCGGTGGTTCGTTCTCCGAATTTTATCTGTCTGATTTCAAGGATGATGTGGTCTATCTTGGGCATGATGGCCCGGCGCACTTTGCGATTGCCGAAGGCCGGGTGGGACTGGTGCCGGTTCCTGTGTATCATGGTAAACCGGGGAAGGGATTATCGATTCAAATGACAGTACAACACGGGCCGGTGACGCTTCTCTCGGTAGTAACACGCGGTGACGGTTCGGTATTATTGCAGGTGGCTGAGGGCGATTCCGTCCCGGGTCCAATTCTTCAGATTGGTAACACCAACAGCCGCTACAAATTTGATATCGGTGCGAAGCAGTTTATGAACGACTGGTCCAAGGGCGGCCCGGCGCATCATTGCGCGATTGGGCTCGGGCATATCGGCAGTAAAATCGAAAAGCTTGGGTCCTTGTTGGGGATCGAGGTGAATCAGGTGTGCTGATACCGATCACTTCAACTTGTGTTGTTTCACGCGCTAAGCTTCTGCGCGCAATAGCTCTGCGAGTTCCCTCAATCCGATTGCTTCAATTTCCTTTGTGAGCGGATAGCGATCTTCTCCGGAATGAACGATAAAAGATCTGGCTGGCTTGAGGTCTTCGCGTGCGTTGTGAAACCCACGCTCCAATTTTGCCGAAAGGCCCCGCTTAATTTCGATCGCCCAGATGCTTCTGTCTGGTCTTTCGATTACAAGATCGATTTCCGCACCTGCGGACGTCCGGTAGAAGTGGGCAGTCGCGGGCCATTGTAATTGTGCGAGCAGTGTTTCGAGTGCAAAGCCCTCCCAGCTTGCTCCATAGATCGGATGGCCGGCAATTTGCTCGAGGGTTTCCAGTCCAAGGAGTGTATGCAGCATCCCGCTGTCGCGGATATATACTTTGGGAGATTTAACGAGGCGTTTTCCCACATTCGCGTGATAAGGGGGGAGCCGTCTCACCAGCAAGAGATCCGCGAGTAAGTCTATATAACGGCCGACCGATTGTGTGCTGATATCGAGTGAGCGAGCCAATTGAGAGGCGTTTAAGATCGAGCCTTGGCGATTGGCCAGCATCGACCATAGACGCTCCAGAGTGGTCGATGGAATGCGGGGGCCAAACATAGGGATATCGCGTTCCAGATAGGTGCGTATGAAATCTTTTCTCAAAAGCATGCTCTCCCGGTCGCTTTCGGCCAGGTAGGCATCGGGGAATCCCCCGCGCAGCCACAGTTGCTCGCGGGCTTTGCGCGTGTTTTTTATTTCCAGAACGGATAGCGGATTCATGTCGATGTAGGTGATACGTCCGGCGAGCGATTCGCCGGATTGTCGGAGTAGATCGATGGCGGCTGATCCTAAAATCAGGAATCGGCATTGACCCTTTTGGTTTCGGCGTCCCTCGTCGATGACTCCTCGTAAGGTTTCGAATAGTTTCGGAGCCCGGTGGATTTCGTCCAAAATGACCAATCGATCTTCTTGGCTTTCGAGGAACAATACCGGGTCTCTGAGCCGTTCGCGGTCATCTCTATTTTCCAAATCCAGATACAGTGCCCCGAGTTCCTGACCAATTTCCAGTGCGAGGGTGGTCTTTCCTACTTGGCGTGGCCCAATCAGAGCAACCGCGGCTTGTCGTGTTAAGGCGTGGTTGACTTTTTCTCGGAGGATCCTCTTGATCATCCTTGTAAATTTTCCATAATTTGGAATATTTGCAAGGTTATTTTTTTGGGTGGCCAGTCTCGTGGCGGCCCGGCGCATCATTGCGCGATTGGGCTCGGGCATATTGGCAGTAAAATCGAAAAGCTTGGGTCCTTGTTGGGGATCGAGGTGAATCAGGTGTGCTGAGCGGATTCAGGTATCAGTTGTTTGCGGGTTCGTTCTTTTGCGTAGCCATTGCTTGGGCGATTCGCCGAACTGTTTTTTGAAGGCGCGCGAGAAGTAGTAAACGGAGGAGTAGGCGAGGGCGTCCGCAGTTTCAGAGACGCACTTCTGTTCCCGCAGCAAGAGGTCGCGGGCGCGGTTCAGTTTCATAAGGTTCTCGTATTCCCGGGGGGAGTAGCCGGTTTCTCTTTTGAATGCGAAGCGGAAGCGCGAGTAACTGATGCCGAGGGATCGGGCGAGTGCCTCCAAGTCGGTGCGACCGGTTAGCTGTGTCAATATCCCGGCCTTGGCTCGCATGACGAGTTCGGCATCTGAGTTGTGGGTGACCCCGTCGGTGAGCATATTCGAGCGCAAGAGTGCCAAGGCCAGTGGGATATGGCTGGCGAGGATTTGTTCTTTTGCTGCGACAGGTTGTTGAAGCCAATGAAGGATTTGATGGAAGTGCTGGATGAGTGCGTCGGGTTGGCGGACGGGCATAACCGGATTCTGGGGCGTGAAAAAGGACCGCATGATGCGCTCGGCCTCCCGTCCGCCGAAGCCGAGCCAATATTCAGTCCAACCGCTGCTTTTAGAGGGTCGGTAGCGATGCCATTCACCGGGGAACAAGAGCAGGGCGGTTCCCGATGGAATGGTGGTGCCGGGGGTCGATGCCGACTCGAAATAGCCGTTGCCACTTGCGATGAAGACGATCTGGAATTCATCGAGGGTGCGCCGTCCGTCTTTGTCAAAAAGGTAGCTTTGGGGATGTCCCGGGTTGGGGTAGGGGGCATTCGGTTTGAGGGTTTGTCTACCTGTGTCGATGAGCCTCCAGCCCCATTCTCTAGCTTGCTGGTCGGTGGGAAGATAGCGACTGAAATTGTCGGATTGCGCTGACATGCCTTTATGGATGCCCGCGATGTCAAAAAATGCAAATACAATGTCAGTGAGTGTATTCTTATTTGGACTTATTTACGGTATTCTGGATGGTTAAATTTCAATTATATTATGTTTGATTCAATTAAAGATCTTTATGCGTCGCAGGGCGTGGATGTGGAAGCGGCGCTTGCGGTCATGGCGGCGACGCCGATTTCGTTGCATTGCTGGCAGGGCGACGATGTAGTGGGATTTGAGCAGGGTGCCGGAGACTTGGGCAGCGGTCTGGCGGTGACGGGGAACTATCCCGGCAAAGCTCGCAGTATTGGGGAATTGCGACAGGACCTCGAGCAAGTGCTTTCGCTACTCCCGGGCAAGCATCGCCTGAACCTCCATGCGATTTACGGAGATTTTGGCGGTCAATCCGTCGACCGTGATGAGATCGAGGTAAAGCATTTTCAGAGCTGGATCGACTGGGCGAAGGCGCAGGGGATTGGAATGGATTTCAATCCGTCCAATTTCTCGCACCCGAAGGCGGACGATGGCCTGACGCTGAGCCATCCCGATAAGGGCATCCGTGATTTCTGGATCGAGCACTGCCAGCGCAGTCGTGCGATTGCGGCCTCCATGGGTGAGCAACTTGGCAGTGCGGCGGTGACGAATGTTTGGATACCGGACGGAATGAAGGACCTGCCCGTAGATCGCCAAAGCTACCGTCAGCGTCTTTCCGACAGCCTTGATCAGGTATTTGCGGAGAAGCTCGACCCGGCCCACAACATCGATGCAGTGGAGTGCAAGCTCTTTGGCATCGGCTCCGAGAGCATGGTGGTGGGTTCGCACGAGTTCTACATGGGCTACGCGATCAAGAACCAGACGGCGCTCTGTCTGGATGCCGGGCACTTTCATCCGACCGAGGGGATTGCCGACAAAATTTCCTCGGTGCTGATGTATGTACCGGAGTTATTGTTGCACGTCTCCCGCGGGGTGCGCTGGGACAGTGACCACGTTGTGCTCTTCGACGACCCAACGCAGCAGATTATGCAGGAGTTGGTGCGCTGTGATGCGCTTCCTCGCACCCATATCGGGCTCGATTTCTTCGATGCCTCGATCAATCGCATTGCGGCGTGGGCGATCGGCACACGTGCCGCGCAGAAGAGCTTGCTGCTCGCTTTGCTGGAACCGCGTGAGCAACTCCGTGCCGCCGAACTCGCGGGCGATTACACCACCCGTTTGGCGGTGCTCGAACAAGCCAAGGCCCTGCCCTGGGCAGTCGTGTGGGAAGAATTCTGCAAACGCAATGAAGTGCCGGGCGAGCTGGATCTTTTGCAGGCGGTCAAGAATTATGAGCAAGCGGTGCTCGCAAAACGGAGTTGAGCCAAGATGGAACGCGACGCTTTTAAGATGAAGCTCAAACCGGGCTGCGTGGAGGAATACAAAAAACGGCACGACGAAATATGGCCGGAGTTAGCGCAGGTCCATACCGATGCGGGCATCTCGGATTATTCTATTTATTTTGACGAGGAGAGCCTCACCCTTTTCGCCTTCCGGAAACTCAGCGCGGATAACACTGCGTCTGAAATGAAGGATTTGGAAATTGTGCGGCGTTGGTGGGATCATATGGCCGACTTGATGGAGGTGCATCCCGACAACATGCCTGTCTTCAAGCCGTTGAAAGAAGTCTTTCATATGGATTGAGGGGGCTTATCGAGGCGGTTTTTTAATTGAGATATTTTTTCGAAACCATTGATTAATAATTATAAAACCTCCTATGTCTGATTTACCACCACCTACCCACGAGACGGCTTCGGATTCTGTCTCTAATGAGTATGAACGTGAACGTGTGCCGGACGGGAAACTGAAAGGTGCGAACAAATTCTGGGGCATGTATGCCGGGGAGCATGCGGCTGGTACCGAGTTTATGATCGGCCCGCTGTTCCTGCTCAATGGCGTCAGCCTACAAAACATCATTCTGGGTCTTTTGTTTGGCAACCTGCTGGCGGTCTTGAGTTGGCGCTATCTTTGCACGCCGATTGCGGTGCAAGCGCGCTACACGCTTTATTACCACCTTGAAAAGATTGCCGGTGGTCAGTTGGTGAAACTCTTCAATTTGGCCAACGGGATCTTGTTCTGTTTTCTTGCGGGGGCGATGATCACGGTATCGGCGACTGCGGTGGGCATCCCGTTTAACATGCCGATGCCGGGAATTGAGGATTGGTACCCCAACAGCGCAAGCTTTGTTGTCATTGTCCTGCTGGTCGGCTTGGTCATTTCAATTGTGGCCTCGCTTGGCTACGAGACGGTCGCCAAGTTTGCCAATATCGCATCGCCCTGGATGGTCTTGGTCTTTGCAGCATGCGGTCTGATCGCTTTTAAGGAGTTGGGCGTGACCAACTGGGACGCGCTCGGCAGGGTCTGGACGGAATCGATTACGGTCGCGCAGGGTGGATCAGCCGAATCAACAATGGGCTTCTGGAGCGTCGCGTTCTTTGCATGGTTCTGTAATGCTGCGATGCACGTCGGTATGGCGGATTTGTCGGTCTTCCGTTTTGCAAAGAAGTCCAGTTACGGCTGGGCCTCATCCGCAGGGATGTATGTCGGGCACTACATGGCGTGGATCGCGGCGGCGCTCATGCTGGCAGTCCAAATCAAAGCCAGCGGCAACACCAATCCCGTGCCGGGACCGATGGCCAATCAAGTCGCCGGACTGGCAGGTATCATTTGTGTGATCGTCGCCGGTTGGACGACTGCGAATCCCACGATTTACCGGGCCGGTTTGGCCTTTCAGGCGATCCTGCCGAAAGCCTCTCGCTTAAAGGTTACCTTTGTCGCCGGGATGGTGGCAACGATCGCGGGCGTCTTCCCGGCTTTTGCCTGGAAATTGCTGACCTTTGTGGGGCTGTATGGGACTATTCTGGCTCCGATGGGTGCCGTGATTTTCTTTGATTGGTATTTCCAACAAAAGGCGGATTCCAATCGATTCGATGCCTATCGTTTTGGCGGGTCGGTAAATCCCGCAGTTCTTCTGGCTTGGCTGCTGCCAGTAGCGGTGGCGCTTTATTGCATACAGTTCAAGGGCGTTGCGGCATGGTACTTCCCCTTACCTTGCTGGATTGGGTGCGGTGTGCTTTATTTATTGTTTACCAAAATGTTTAGAAAGGAGGCGGCTTAAGCCGCAGAGACGATGCGTTTATTATTAATTTGGATCGGCCGGATCGGCCTGGCGCTCACGATTTTACCAGCAGTCTGCTTCCTCTTTGGAGCCCTCACGCTTTCAACGACAAAGCTCCTGATGATTATCGGGATGCCGCTTTGGTTCATCGCAGCACCCATTACTCAGCATCTGAAATCATCCGATTAGTCGGGTCACCGCTATCTGCTGGAAGCAAAGCAGATAGCGGTGTGACAGGTTTTGACCTTAAGTGAGAGCAAGGGCCAATCGAATAGAGAATGAATTCCTCGATTTTGGGATAACGATTCCAAATGCCTGCCTCCCGCGCTTACTGCACGAGCCGTGACAGGATCACCAGGGTCAGTCCGGCGGCGCCGGTGCCAAGGGACTGGGCGCTCATTTCAGGGATTACATTGTATTGGATGCTGTGAAGCTCGAAGCCGGAGGTATCGCTGCTTCCGGTAAAGGAAATGCTTTCGCCCGGTTCGAGGCGGATCGGGGTGGCGGGGGTGTAGATATCGGTGCTTCCGCTGAAGCCTGTCACGCCGGTGAAGAGATCAAGGCTGAGGGCGGGAGTAGTTGTGGTGGTGATTTTAGCACCATCGGTGAGGTCGCTACCAATTCCGCTGAAATCAATGAGGGTAATTTCAACGGCCTGCGAGAAACTGAGGGTTACGATTTCAGCGGTGCCATCGATGGTGGTGTCAACAATACCGAAGTTTTTCTTGTTGGAGTTGAAGACGCCGCCTGTGGAAGTCGCGGTGATCGTCAAGGACCCGATTGTTTCCTGAACGCTGGTATTCTTGTCATAAACATTTCCTTTATCGAGGAAACTGTAGCTTTGCTGCGCGCTGACAAGGACGGGGACGAGGCTGATAATGAGGATTTGAATATATTTTAGAAGCTTCATGGTTTTACAATTTGAGGTTAGGAAGCTATACAATGGAATGGATATAAAAAATTCAAGAAAAAAAAGGGTTTAAAAATTAATATGTAAATATTTTAAGCTTACCGAGGTTTCATGTAAACGTTGCTGTGCCCTAAGGTTACGTTCGGTGGTTAATTGCGATTTATTTTTGGCAGGACCATGGCCTAGATGGAGAGCGACTGGCTGACCTGAAAGACGCTGGTGACGATGCCGATCGCGATGAGGGCGACGAGGAGGAAGGCTGCCACGAGGGCTCCGGTAGAGACGAGGGTGGTGAGGCGTTCGAGGCGTTGGGTCAGTTCCTGCCGGAAGCCTTTGGTAACTTCAGTCATACTTTTGGCGAGGTTGCCGGTGTTTTCGCCCACTGCGAGGACGTCGAGGGCGAGGTCGGGCATGAGGGCGTTGCGGCGAAAGGCCTGCGCAATGGAGAGGCCTTCATTGACTTGCTGGCGGGCGGTGCGAAAGCGTTCGCGTAGGGCGCGGTTGTTGACGGTGCGCTCGGTGAGTTGGAGGGTTTCAGTGGTATTGATACCGCTTTGCAGGAGGGTGCTGACAAGGTTGCCGAGTTGGAAGAGATCCCCGTGGAGGGCAATGGGGCCGAGGAGCGGGACGCGGAGGAGCCAGGCGTCGGTGCGGGCGCGGCCGGTTTCGGTTTGGCGCCACTGGCGGAGGGCGAGGGCGATTACCGCAAGCGCGACAAGGGCAAAGGGGCCGAAGTACACGAGGAGGTCGGCGCCGTCGATAAGGAGTTTCGCGCTCCAGGTCATTTCAGAGCCGAGGCGTTCGAGCATGCCTTGAATTTGCGGGAGGAGGACGGTCAGGAATAGGATGACAACGCCCACCGCAACGGTGCAAATGAAGGCGGGGTAGAGCATACTGGCGAGCATTTTGCGGCGGATTGCCTGCTTTTCTTCGAGGTAATCGATGACCTTCGTGAGGATCGGAACAAGGTTACCGGTGGCTTCACCCGCCTCGATCACGTAGGTGCTGGAACTGTTGAAATAGTTGGGTTGGCGGGCGAGGGCGCTCGCGAGGGTACTGCCTTCGCTGAGGTCGCGCCAGAGTTTTTGGGCGAGTGTTTTGAGTTCCGGCTGGCTGAGGCGTTGACTTAGGATTTTCACGGAATCACCGGCGGGCAGTCCGGAACTGTGAAGCTCGAGTAAGCGTTGCAGGAACGTGAGCCCGGTTTTTTCCTTTTTGGGGCTACCTCCGGGTTGCGGGCTTTCACTCGTGGAGCTTTTGTTGTTTCGAGGACGCAGGGCGGTTAGCTTTTCCCGGACTTGCTCCCATACTTTGCCGGCTTTTGAATTTTGCTCTTGTATCACCTTTAGGCTTAGAGGATGCAAGCCTTTAGCGCTCAGGCGCTGAGCCGCCTGCCTGCGGTCCGGCGCTTCAAGCTGACCGTCTTCCGATGCACCGGTCCGGGTGCGTGCTCTGTATTGAAAGGTTGGCATGAGTCCAAATCGATGCTGCAAGTAGTGTTGTATTTAAAAGAGGAGTCGATTCAAATAATAAGATTTTAGAATTGGAGATAATCTGTTTTTACTGTAACGGTATTATTTTAATATATGAAGCATACAAAAGCTCACTTTCTTGTGCGTGCGTGCGCATGCTGGATCCTTTTTTCCCTCAGTCCGCTCACGGCGGAGGTAAAAAACGAATGTTTGCAGGTGCCGGACGATATAACCGCGAGCCAGCACGAGGCAGCGATGCCGGAATTGGGTAACTCCAATCTTGAAAAATTGCTGACCCGCTACTACCAGCTCGGTCTTGGCGGCAGCGATACTTGGAGCGGGATTTCCAGTATGCGCCTCAAGGGTACCTTGGCTTTTGGTGACAAAGTATTCAAAATGCGCTGCTACCAGCGCAAGCCCGACCGCTTGAAAATGATCCTCGATAGTTCGCATGGGCAAATTGTGCTCGGCTACGATGGTGCGGAAGCCTGGCAGCACATGCCCGAGACCAACTCTCCCGCTGCCTTGATGTCGGCAGATGAAGCCCGTCGATTCATTCATTCCTCGGTCTTCGGTAATTACCTTCTATATCCTTACCGAAGTGGTAAAACCATCGAATACCTCGGCACGACCCGTGAAATGGATACCGTTTGCCATCGCATCCGCGTTCGTTTGCAAAACAATTTTACCGTCGATTATTACATCGATGTGCGCACTTATCTGGACGTTAAGATCGTCAATCGCGACGAAGAGTTTAATACCACCACGACCTTGCTTTGTAAGGATTTTAAGACCATCAACGGTTTTCCGGTCGCGTTTAAGGTCTTGAGCAAAACCGATGACGGGCTTGAGACGACCCTTACCCTCGAACAAGTGGACTTTAATATCGGCCTGACCGACTGGATCTTCAATCGGCCCGAATAAGCGCAAGGCGGGTAAGTAACAGGTAGCTTATTCCGTAATTTTAAGGGGCAGGAGATGGGTTTTTTCGTATTTTCTTTACGTTTTATTGCTTAGAATAGTTTAAAACGAATAAATACAAAAAATAAACTTGAACATTAGGTATATTTTATAGTCTACTGGGGTATGTTCATACGCCCCTATCTTCAAATATACCTTTATACATTATTGCTTCCATCGCTCGGAATCTTGCAGGCACAAACGGTTAGCACTGAGCCTGTAGGCTACATAACTTTGACGATTAACGGTTCTCCAGATGGCACGACTCCAGCGTTTACAGCCCTCAGTGCAGGTTTGCAAAATGCTGCCGTTGTAACTGGCTCAATCACTTCTAATGCCACTTCCGCAGTCCTTACCGACAGCACCGCAAATAATGAAACCAATGCTTACGCCGCTACGGATGCAGCAGGCAATAGCTCCTACTTCATCCAAATTACCAGTGGTGCAAATGAAGGTCTCATTTTTGACATACTTTCCAACGATGCGAAAACGTACACAACCGGTACCGATTTGAATGGAATTGTTTCTGCCGGTGATACTTACGCGGTAAAGGCGCACCTTACTCTCGCAGATGTTTTTGGAGCAGCCAACGAAACAGGTTTGAAATCAGCTGGATCACCATCGGATTCGGATACCATTTATCTTATGAGTTCAACCGGTAATGGCCTCTTTGCCACATACTATTATCTGACTGACGAATTTGGTTTCTTTAATGGCGATGGTTGGAGATCAGTTACTGATTTTAACACTGATTATTCCAATCTAGTAGTGGGTCCTGATGACGGGTTGATCGTGCGCCGCATTGCATCAGGTGACTTAACCACGGTTGTATCTGGGAATGTTTCAACCGTGGATTTAAAGCGTGATTTGCCGAACGGATTCTCATTAGTAGCATATCCGTTTCCAGTAGATGTGACTTTAGCTGATTCTGGTATCTACTCCGCAACAAACGGTTACGTATCAGCTGGCAGCAGTGCGGACTCGGACATCGTTTATGTGATCAAACCGAACGGAACATTCAGCAGCTACTACTACCTTACGGATGAATTTGGTTTCTTTAGTGGCGATGGTTGGAGAACTGTAGCCGACCCCAACACTCCAGTGGACGACACTTTGATTCCTACAGGTAGCTCAATCATTATCAAGCACATCGGTAGTGGACTTGCTTGGGCTGATGCAATTCCATTTTAAAATTATATCTTAAATTATCCTATAACTTGTTAAAATACTATGAAAAAAATACTTATTCTACTCACCTCCATTGGTCTTTCAAACTTTGCTCATGCGCAGGACACGTTTGCAGATATTGTTTATGGCAGTAAAGCCGTACCTGGATCAGCTTTTTTCTTGGGTACGGATTCTGCAGCAGCAGATTCCTTAATTATTGGTTACTTTTCTGGTTCCGCAGCTAACGCTTCAGGTACAGGTTTTGTTTCCTTAGCAGAAAGCTCATCTTGGAACAGCAACAATGTAGGATTTAATGCAGGTACTACTTCCAGTACTAATGTTACTGCAGCGTCTTCTAGCGAAGCTTGGCTAAAGATTGTAGATGGTCTCAATGCAGGATATCTTAATCTTGATTCTTGGGATCTTATTAGTGGTGCTCCTGCAGGCAACACACCAGATTCATTAGACTATACCGTTGTAGGAACACATGATGGTGCGTACACAGCATTTGGTCTGAGCATCGCAAGCGGTGGCTTCCAAGGCACAGGTTATGACATCTCAGTTGTTCCCGAGCCGGGCACCTTCGCGCTGCTCTTCGGCTTTGTGGCCTTCACATGGGTTGCGATCCGTCGCCGCAAGTAGCTTATCACTTTCCCGTCAAACGGAAACCTTAATTACCCCTCCCCAAAAGCCCCGCACCCGCGGGGCTTTTTTTTGTGGTCCACGCTAAGCCCGACGCAGCCCTGAATTGAAAAGCAAAGCGGCAGGATTGCCGCTTCCACCCAGAACCAGAGCGGCACGTCGTTTTTCAACGCAAGCCGTAGAAGCGACACTCCTGTCGCTTTCCTACCACAAGCAAAGCGGCAGGATTGCCGCTTCCACCCACAACCAGGGCGGCACGCTTGCCGTTTTTCAACGCAAGCCGTAGAAGCGACACTCCTGTCGCTTTCCTACCACAAGCAAAGCGGCAGGATTGCCGCTTCCACGAGATACAACCCTTTCGGCGTTCCTTAGAGTAAGAGAGGATTATTCTTAACAACTACCAAGATCTCCCTCCCTACACTCATCGTTCAGTGTTCGATGTTCAACGTTCCACGGCGCCTGCGCCGTGAATCCGCTCCGCGCTGACGGGTAGCGGTGGTTTTTGACTCGGTATAATTACCAATTGTATAAAACCCGCGAAATACAATAAATTTACAATAAAAATAAAAAACTTAAACAAAAAACAAAACAGTCTAAAAAATGAAACATAAGCCTTGCCAGAGGGTCGCAGATTGAAGTAAGATGTATAATTATGAAAAAAGCCTCACTCCCATTCCTCCTGTTTCTTATTCTTTTTTGCCTGTCAGGCACCCACCTCTTTAGCCAAGCTGGCCAAGCCGTTACCACTAATCCGGTCGGTTATGTGACGATTACGATCAATGGCACCGGTGGGCAGGGGACCGAAGCCTTCTCCTATCTAGGGGTACCCATGCACCACGAGGCGAACTTCCGCGGCGCCATAACCGCCAAGGCGGATAATTCCATCACCTGCAACAACGCCGCATGGACCGCCAACGCCTACGCCAACACCCACTTCGTCATGATCCTATCGGGCGATAATACCGGAATGAGCGCCACCATCACCGCCAATACCGCCGATACCCTCACCACCGCCGAAAACCTCAGCTCGGTCCTCACTGGCAACGAGCAATTCGCCATCCATAAATACACCACCATCGCCGATGTCTTCGGTGCCGATAATAGCGCCGGATTGAAGGCAAGTGATGGACCAGGAACCGCCGACAACATTCTGGTTCAGACTGGCTCCAACAGCTTTAATACCTATTACTATAAAAATGCCGGACTGATCGGCGGCACCGGTTGGCGCAGTGCCGCCAGTTCCAGTGTGGACGCCTCGGGCACCATTATTCCCCACGGCAGCGGGATCATTGCGGTGCGCGGTGAAAGCGCGGATCTCAAAGTTTCGGTTATGGGTTCGGTCTTTCCGGAGGATGTCGTCACCCCGGTGGAGCAAGGCTTCAACTGGAAGACCGCCTCGCTCCCGGTGGATGTTACCCTCGCGGGTTTTTTTGGTGCGAACAATGAGGCAGGGCTTAAGGGTAGCGATGGCCCCGGCACTGCCGACAACGTGCTAGTTTTTGATCGCAGCGGCAATATCACTACCTATTATTACAAAAACGCCGGTTTAATTGGCGGCACCGGTTGGCGCAGTGCCGCGAGTTCCAGTACGGACCAAGCGGACACCGTGATCGCAGCGCCTGGCTCCATGTTTATGATCCGGCGCATTGATACTGCCTTCAATCTCACCGAAAAAAGCCCCCTCTAAGCTTCACCATCCATATAAAACCATCCACCTAACATCCACATGCAATACAGGGGAATCATCACCTTGGGCCTCTTTACCTTGTCGGGCTTCACCGGTGCGCACGCCGCCCAATTCACCTATGCAGCTAATTTAGCTAATAACTTGGTGGGTTTGAACGGGCAGGCGCTCGCCGCCACTGACACGGTCGAGATCGGTACCTACCTCAATGGCACCTTTACTTCGCTCCATTCGGGAGTGAGCACAAACGAGGATGTCAATAATCCAAAAGATGGTACCAACGATCCAGGTTTCTTTGTTTATGCCAATGTCGCCAAACAGAACACCGGTTCGATCGCGGGGCGTCAGTTGGCAATTAAATGGAATCATGCCTCCACTGGCACTTGGGCGATAATCTATGTCGATATTACTACGGTCGGCTTGGATGCCTCTATCAAAGATGAGTGGACCGTAAAGGGTGGCGACGGGGGCGCAAATGATGGTAACATCAATGCCATTGACGCTTCCCACCTTACAATTGGGAGTCCCAATTACAACACTCTCCGCGCTGGCGCGAAGTTGGTGAATGCCCGCTTCACTGGCATGAATCTAGTCGGAGCACCTCATTTCCAGATCATCCCCGAGCCATCGACCTATGCGGCCTTGCTGGGTTTATTTGCATTGGTGGGCGTGGTGCTTTATCGCCGACGCTAGTTTTTATTTATTATTCACTTTAGAGACCCCCTTGCGACACGGTTGCAGGGGGGTTTCTTTATGGCTTTCGCGAGCCTCTGGTCTTGACCTGTCAGTCATTTCTGAGAGCGTTGAGAGTTTAATCCTCAAAACAGAACCTCAATGATACAAAAAAGCATTTCACTCGCGGCTGTGATGGCCCTCCTAAGCAGCGCCGCGCCTCTGGCCGCCCAAACCGAAGTCGCCACCGCCCCGGTCGCGGTCGCGCCCTCTCAGGCCGAGATGGTCGAAGCCTTCGGGTATTTCAGCGCCTTTCAACTGGGCATCAAACAACTCGGATTCGAGGCAAGCGATTCCGAAGCCATCCTGAAAGGCTTCAGCGCCGCTTTGAAAGATGCCGAGCCCTCCGCCGCCATGCTGGCAGTGGTGCAAAGCCCCGCCTTCCAGGCATTCATTCAAGCCCGTATGGCGACCGCTCAGGCAGCCGCAGCAGAAGAAGCCGCCGATGCCGCCGGAGATAACATCGCCGCCGGTAAAGCCTACATCGAGGAACTCAAGAGCGACGACGCCGTACAGTCCACCGAATCCGGACTGCACTTCAAAGTCCTTGAAGCCGGCGCCGACGACAAACCCAGCATGGAAGACACCGTCCTCGTGCATTATCGAGGCACCCGCATCGACGGCACCGAATTCGACAGTTCCTATGGCCGCGGCGAACCCGCAACTTTCCCCCTCAACGGCGTGGTACCCGGCTTTGGTGAAGGCCTCACCAAGATCGGCACCGGCGGCAAGATTATCCTTTATATTCCCAGCGAGCTCGGCTACGGCAACAATCCCCGCCCTGGCGGCGCCATTCAACCCGGCGACACCCTCGTCTTCGAATGTGAGTTGATCGAAGTCAACCCCGGCAGCTAGTTCCCTCGCTTGCTAATTTCAACAAACCCGCGTCCGGCATCCGGCGCGGGTTTTTATGTGCCAGAGTGAAAGCCTGTTTAGATAGGAATCTGGGGAACTTCGAATATCGAACTTCCAAGCCCGCCGCTCCGTGTTGAAAAAGGAACCACGAATACACAGGAATGCTGTATGGTGGAAGCGGCAATCCTGCCGCTTTTTGTTGGCTAGCAAAGCGACAAGAGCGTCGCTTCCACGTCTGTTGGCTGCAAAGCGACAAGAGTGTCGCTTCCACGTCTGTTGGCTGCAAAGCGACAGGATTGTCGCTTCCACGTCTGGTGGCTAGCAAAGCGACAGGATTGAAGGTGAAAAAGTATGAAGGTTGGAATTACCCTAAATCTTACTCATACTCTTAATCCTAATCTTACTCTTGATAAGAGGAATTGTTCACCGTAGATGAATGGCGACAGGGTTTATACCGTGGAAGCGGCAATCCTGCCGCTTTTTGTTGGCTAGCAAAGCGACAAGAGTGTCGCTTCCACGTCCGGTGGCTGCAAAGCGACAAGAGTGTCGCTTCCACGTCTGTTAGCTAGCAAAGCGACAAGAGTGTCGCTTCCACGTCTGGTGGCTGCAAAGCGACAAGAGTGTCGCTTCTACGCTTTTAAGTTCGCAAATGAATAGCAGCGGTTGGGTAAGTGCCCTGAAACGAGCGACGAAAGCCACGAATTGTTGAGGAAGATTGAGGGTAAGATTAAGAGTAAGGTTAGGATTAAGAATAAAAGTGGGGAGAACCACTGAGGAACTTCGAACATCGTGGGTCCTCCAACAACCAACAGCAACTTACAGCAACCAACAACACCCACAATACTCACAAGCCCAGCTTGGGATCGCCGCCGAGGGGGACGGGTGGGGCGCTGCGGGGATCGAGGGTGTCGGCGGCAAAGTGTTTGTGAATCTGCCAACCGGCGCGGAAGGGGGCGCCGTTGGTTTTGATCCATTGGGTGATGGCGTTGAGAATGGTGGCATCTTGGTGCTTGGACCATTCGGGATGGAGCCAGATGGGGACGCGGTAGCAGAGGGCTTCGCCGATTACGTTGGTGTATTCCGTGATGGCCTCGGGGGTATCGACGATGATTTTGATTTCATTGGCGCGGGCGAGGTTTTCGGGGAGCGGGAGTTGCCACCGCTTGGGGCTGAGGGTGATCCAGTCGAAGTCGCCCTGTAGGGGGAAGGCGCCGCTGGTTTCGAGGTGCACGCTTTGCCCGACGGCGTGGAGGGCATCGGTCAAAGATCGGAGGTCGTGAATGGCGGGTTCCCCGCCGGTGATGACGGTGAATTCGGCGTTGGATTCGGCGGCGGCGCGGGCGAGGGCCTCGGCTTCCGGGCGTTCGAGGGTCTCGGGTTTGTGGTCGGGGTGCCAGGTGCCGGCGGAGTCACACCAGGGGCAATGGACAGGGCAACCGTAGGTGCGGATGAAATAGGCGGCGCGTCCTTGGTGAAGGCCTTCGCCTTGAAAGCTGTGAAATTGTTCGTGAATGGGGAGGGCCATAGCGGGGAGAAACTATCCTGCCTGAAAGCGGGCGGAATTGCGGCTGTCTTCCTCAACTTCAACGGCGGTGATCCAGGCGCGTTCCTTGGTATGTTGGCGCACCATCGGGTCAAAGATGCCGTGCAGGTGCTCGGCAATCCCCTCGCAGGAACAATTGGGGAGGAGGTAGGTTTTGAAAAGGGATGCATGTGCTTTTAGGAGGGCTTCGCGCTCGGGGTCGTCCTCGTTGAACAGGCAGGCGTGATCGAGGTGGGTTTCAATCCATTCCTTGAGGTATTTGAGGTCGCCGAAATCCACGACAAAGCCGTTGGGGTCGGTTTCGCGACAGGCAAAGGTCAGGGTGATCGCCCAGTTGTGGCCGTGGATAAGGGCGCAATGGCCCGCATGCAAATGTTGGCGGTGCGCGAAGGGGATGTCGCGGTAGGTTTTTTGGCAGGTGAGCATGATGCGATTAAGAAGGATTGGTCAGGTGCCAGTGGTTGGCGCGGAGGGTTTGGAGGTCGGGAGCGTCTTCGGCGTAGGGGGTGGGGTCGTCAATTCCGGCGAGGTCGAAGGCTTCGCGGCGTTCGATGCAGGTGCCACAGCGCCCGCAGTGGAGTTTGCCGCCCTTGTAACAGGACCATGTTTGCTCGAACGGGACGCCCAGTTCCGCGCCGCGTTTTGCGATATCGGCCTTGCTCCAATCTACGAAGGGGCGGCTGAGGCGCACGGAATCCCAGTCGCAGAGCCCGATCGCGGTGGCCATGGCGTCGGCAAATTCCGGGCGGCAATCGGGGTAAATGGCGTGATCCCCGTGGTGTGCGGCATAGGCGACTTCGGCGGCGCCGGAACTGAGGGCGTAGCTGGTGGCGAGGGCGAGGAGGAGCATGTTGCGGTTTGGAACCACGGTCGATTTCATGCTCGCTTCGGTGTAATGGCCCTCTGCGACGGGAATATCGGGGGAGGTGAGGCTGCTCCCGGCAAGGAGGGGACGGATGCCGGAGAGGTCGGCGCGTTGGAAGGGGACTTGGCGGGCGGCGCAGATCGCGGCGGCATGGTCGAGTTCGCAGGCATGGCGCTGCCCGTAATCGACGGAGAGGGCGCGGACCTCCTTTCCCTCCGCTAGGAGATGGTAAAGCAGGACGGTGGAATCGAGACCACCGGAATAAATAAGGACGGTTTTCATGAATTCAGTCGTTGCCGGAAGGGCGCCCTGGGAATCCTTTAGCAGGGTTCTGTTTTATGGGCTTTTAGGGGGTTCCAGCGCAAGACTAAACTGAAGGCGGTCCAAGCGATAGCTTGACAAATCCCCTTGGCATTCCAATTTTGGTTCTTCGCAATTTATACAGCATAGCTTTAGAGCGGGCTTGTCTCGCTTTTTTTATTTTTACCTACAATGAGCCACGAAATATTATCCGTTCTTGAATACATGGAGAAGGAAAAGGGAATCGCGCGGGATGACATGATCTCGGCGATCTCCGGAGCGATCGCCAGCGCCGCCCAACGGGGGGTCGGCTCCGCGCAAGAGGTGCGGGTGGAGATCAACCCCAAGACGGGCGCCTTAAAGGCATGGAATGCCCTCGAAGTTGTGGATTCAGTCAGCGACTCCGCTTCTGAAATTCATATCGAGAAAGCGCGTCAATTGTCTCCCGAAGCGGAAATCGGAGGGGTCATAGAGAAGGAAATCGACCCGGCTTTCCTCGGGCGCATCGCGGCGCAGACGGCCCGGCAGGCGATCATGCAGCGCATTCGTCAATTTGAGAAGGACCGCATTTATGATGATTACAAGGACACGGTGGGTGATATCGTGACGGGAACGGTGCGCCGCCGCGATCGGGGTGACCTGGTTGTGGATCTCGGTAAAGCGGAGGCGATTCTGCCGCCACGCGAGCGCGTACCGGGTGAGGATTACGCACCGGGCGAGAGTATTCGTTGCCTCCTGTTGAAGATCGAACAGACCAACCGCGGCCCCGATATCATCCTTTCCCGTTCCAATATAAATTTTGTCCGTCGTCTCTTCGAACTGGAGGTCACGGAAATCGCGGACGGCACGGTCGTGATTGAAGCGATGGCACGCGAGGCGGGTTACCGTACTAAAATCGCGGTGCACAGTGCGGACCCCAAGGTCGATCCGGTAGGCGCTTGTGTGGGTGCCCGCGGTGCCCGTGTTAAGACCATCGTGCGTGAATTGGGCGGTGAAAAAATTGATATCATCCGCCATTACAGTGACCCGATTCAACTGCTGGAGGAGGCACTTAAGCCCGCGGTACCGAAGAATATTCGCATCAATGAAGGCGAGCGTCGGATCCACTTTGAAGTTGCGGAAGATGATCTTTCGATCGCAATTGGCCGCCGTGGTTTCAACGCCAAGCTGACCTCGCGTCTGCTGGGTTGGAAGCTGGACATCGGCAAGGTCGAGCAGGAAGCGGTCGGTTTTGACCAGAAGATCGCGAAGGCGGTGCAGGGAATCAATATGATCCCCGGCATTGAACCGGCGCTGGCGGAGCGCTTGGTGACCCATGGATTTACGAGCCCGGAGGCCTTTGAGGGCGTTGGAGCGGAGGATCTTTCGGATGCAGGCTTTACGGCAGACGAGGCCGCATTGATTTTGGATCGGGTTAACGCCTACCTCTCGCAAAACACCTAAACACACCTACTCGATACAGCATACCACGGCATCCACCTAATTTATGAGCGTTCGCATACACCAGCTTTCTAAGCAAATCGGAATGGACAACAAGGAGTTGATTGAACTCCTGCGTGAGCGTGGATACGAGGTCAAGAGCGCCTCCAGCACCGTTGACAATATTTCAGCGGAATCGCTGGTGGAGGAATTTGGATCGAAGGAAGCTGTGGAGCCAAATGCTTCGGAAAGCAAAAGCGAAGTGGAAGCTCCAAAAGCCAAAGGACCGGTCATGCCGGAAGGGGTGATCGTGAAGAGCAAGGCTGATATCGAGCGCGAGCGCGAGGCACGCGCGGCGGCGGAGAAAGCAGAGGCTGCGAAGGAAGCGGCGCGTGCGGTACCACCACCGCCCGTTGCGAAGCCGACACCTCCCGCACCGAGAACGCCCCCAACCCCTGCGGTCACCATTTCCTCGCCGGAACCTCCCAAGGCGCCACCGGTTGCCAAAACAACCCCGCCGCCCGTTCCCGCGAGCCGTCCGCCGAGCACCCCGCCGATGATTCCGGCGGGATCACCGCCTGCGCCATCTGCCCCGCCGGTTCCCCAGAAAACGAGTGAAGTAAGCGAGGGAAGCGAGCCTTCTCCTGAGGCTTCAAGTGATACTGAGGGAGCTGAGAAAAAAGTGCTGCACGTGAAGCCTCCGATCGTGGTGCGTGATTTCGCCCTCGAGTTGGGACTGAAGCCATTCAAGCTGATCTCGGAATTGATGGAGATGGGAATTTTTGCCTCGATGAATCAAAGCATTGAGGAATCGACTGCGAAAGTGTTGGCCTCGCGTCATGGTTTTGAATTGGAGATCCATCACCGTGGCGAACAAGGTGAAGGGGGTGCTCAAAAGCCCAAAGTCGAGAAGGTTGACGACGATGACCCGCGCTTTTTGAAGGATCGCCCACCGGTGGTGTGTATTCTCGGGCATGTCGATCACGGTAAGACCACTTTGCTCGATACGATCCGGAAGGCGAATGTGACCGCCGGCGAAGCGGGTGGCATCACGCAGCATATCGGTGCGTATCAAGTGACGCACAACGGTCAGAAGATCAGCTTTATCGATACTCCCGGTCACGCGGCATTCTCGATGATGCGGGCGCGTGGAACCAATGTAACGGACATCGCGGTCTTGGTGATTGCGGCGGATGATGCCTTCAAGCCGCAGACGGAGGAGGCCTTGAAATTTGCACAACAGGCGAACAATGCCATCGTGGTGGCGATCAACAAGACCGACGCAAAAGGGGCGAACGTGGACCGCGTGAAGCAACAGATGCAGGAGAAGGGTATCGCGCCTGAGGATTGGGGCGGCGAAACGGTCACGGTGGAAGTTTCGGCACTGAACGGTACCAATATCGAGGATTTGTTGGATATGATTCTTCTGCAGGCGGAGGTGCTTGAATTAAAGGCGAATCCGGACTGTGCGGCCTCGGGAATTATTATTGAATCTCAAATTGAACACGGTCGTGGACCGACCGCTTCGGTGATCGTTGAAAAAGGAACACTGAAGCGTGGGGATGCGCTCTTGTGTGGGGAAGCCTATTGCCGGGTGAAGTCTTTGATGGATGAAAACGGCAAGACCTTGAACGCGGCTCCGCCTTCCACTCCGGTGAAGGTGTTGGGTTGGTCCGGGGTTCCGGCTTCGGGGGATCGTTTCGTGACCTGCAAAAACGAAAAGACCGCGAAGCGCGAAGCGGAGGAGATTACCTACCAACGCAAGCGGGATGCTAATACACGCCAGCAGGAGGGCGAGGCCAAGGAAAGCGGTGGCGCAACGGTAGAAGATTTGTTTGCGGCGATTGAAAAACAGCAGAAGAAATGCCTGCGTTTGATCGTGAAATCGGATGTCCACGGTTCGGCGGAAGCGCTGGCGAATGCGCTCACAGAAATTGAAAGCGACAAGGTTGATCTCGATATCATCCATGTAGGGGTGGGCAACATTACCAAGAATGACGTCACCCTCGCGGGAGCGGGCGGTTCATGCATCATTGGATTTAACGTGAAACTGGATACCGGGGTGCAGGGAATCGCGAAGCATCACGATGTTCGGATCATCCAGCACGAGATCATTTACGAATTGTTGGATCAAGTAGAGGAAGAGATGGCGGCGCTGCTGGAACCGGAATTGCGTGAGAGCAAGAGCGGTGCGGCGGAAGTACGCCAAGTCTTCAGTCTCGGCAAGGGCCGCGCGGTGGCGGGTTGTATGGTCACCGAGGGAACGATCACGCGCTCCGGAAAAGCCTGTGTGGTGCGCAAGGGTGAAGTGGTGCACGAGGGCAAGATTTCAACCCTCAAACGCTTTAAGGACGACGTGAAGGAAGTCCGTGCCGGTTACGAGTGCGGGGTGAATGTTGAAGGCTATGACGCCTACGAAGAGGGCGACAGCATTGAATGCTTTGAGGTTGAGGAGATCCGTCCTTCCTTGCGCTAAGGGTGATTTCACGCGCGGCAAATTAAGGTCCCATCCCTTGAATTTATGTCGAAACGTATTACACGGGTAAACGAATTGTTGCAGCGCGAGATCAGCGAGCAGTTGCACCAGCGCTATCGTGGTGAGGCCACCCCCATTACGATCAGCAGTGTCGATACGAGCAGCGACCTGCGCTCGGCGCGTATTTATTACTCCGTGATCGGAGATGCGGCAGCGGTTGACAAAGCGCGGAACCTATTTCGGCGGGTCGGTCGCGATTTGCGAGACCGCGTAAAGAAACGGGTCATTCTGAAATACTTCCCTAATTTTGAATTTTGTTATGACCCTTCCATGGAGCGGGGGGCCTATATCAATGAACTACTCGACGACTTGAATGAAAGTGATACCCATGAATAAATATTATCCTGAGGAGAGTGCGGTTTTTGCCGAAGCAATCGAAGATCTGCGTGGCTCAAAAGTAGCGGTGCTGGGGCATTTTCGCCCGGATGGCGATTGTATTGGGTCGATGGTGGCGCTGACGCGGATCTTGAATGCGATGGGAATTGAGGCGGAAGCGGTGAACCGTGATGCGGTGCCGGAAAACCTGAAAGCCTTTGTGGGAGACACACCGCTGCTGCGGGCGGAGGATTTTGAAGCGGCGGGATATGTAGCGGTAACGGTGGATTGCGCCGACCGCAAACGCATTGGGGACCGACTACAGGAATGCTTCCCGGAGATCGACTTGAACATCGATCATCATATTTCGAACAAGGCCTACGCTCGGAAGAATTTGATAATCGGTACGGCCTGCGCCACGGCAGAGGTCTTGGCGGGCTTTTGCTTTGATAATGGTTACGAAGTGGATCCGCTCACCGCGCAAAATCTTTATGTGGGTATTGCGACGGACACGGGACAGTTTCGTTTTCCATCAACAACTCCGGAGACCTTTGAAATTGCGCGTCGCCTTTGTGAATTGGGGGCGAACCCCGCAGCGGCGGCCTTTGAGCTCTACGAGAATGAAAGCTTTGGGAAATTCAAGCTGCTCCAACATTTCCTCGCCTCCTTAAAGTTGGAACTGAACGGCCGGGTCTGTGTGGGTATGATTGAAGACGGAGTCTATGCGGACTGCGGCGCCTGTGTGGATGATTCGGAGGGCTTGGTGGATTACGCCCGCTCGATTCGGGATGTGGACGTGGGTGTTTTTCTGGAGGTGCGCGACGGTGCGATTAAGGGAAGCCTGCGTTCAAAAGATCCGTTTTACCGCGTTGATCAAGTGGCGCAGCAATTCAACGGGGGTGGCCATGCCTGCGCGGCGGGCTTGAATATGCAGGGGTGCAGCTTGCATGACTTTCGGGCGACCCTAATCGAAGCGATTGATCAACATCTCAAAGCATTGGGCACGCCGCCGGAGCCAGCCAAAAAATAAATTATGAATCAGGATCCAGAAGGCATTCTATTGGTCGACAAACCCAAGGGCATCACCTCGCATGATGTGGTGGATCGGGTACGGCGAATTTTTCACATGAAAAAGGTGGGTCATGCCGGCACGCTGGATCCGATGGCGACGGGCCTCATGATTATTCTGGTGGGTAAGGCGACGAAGGTCTCGCAATACCTCATGAGCATGGACAAGGAATACACCGGAACCTTGCGATTGGGGCAAAGCACGGACTCGCAGGATGCGGAGGGCGAGCTTGTGGAGGAACGCCCGGTTCCGGAATTGACCGAAGCAGAGGTATTGGCGCAAATGAAAACCTTTGTGGGTGACCAGTATCAGACGCCCCCGATGTTTTCGGCAAAGAAGGTGGGCGGACAACCGCTCTACAAATTGGCGCGCAAGGGAAAGACGGTGGAGCGGGAGCCGAGAGTGATCCATATCAGTCGTTTTGAAATGACGGACTTTGTTTCGCCGGAGATCTCTTTTTTAGTGGCCTGTAGTAAGGGGACCTATGTGCGGACGATCGCGCATGACCTCGGCGAAAAAATTGGCTGCGGGGCGCATTTGAATGTGTTGCGCCGCACCGGGATTGGGGATTTTAGAATTGAAAACGGAAGCACCTTGGAGGTCTTGGCGGAGGCGACTCCGACCGCCCTGCGCAAACATTTGATTCCGGTCTTACAAGCGGTACCGAGTCACGCACTTTAAGCAAATACGATGAATTTTCCTGCGAGGGTATCTGATTTTGAGGCGTTGCAAGGCCTGGAGTTGCCCTTGTATTTGGCGATTGGGGTCTTTGATGGGATGCATCGCGGCCACAAGGCGGTGGTTGGTTCAGCGGTCACCGCTGCCGGGGATGCAGGTGGGGTGAGTGGGGTCTTGACCTTTGATCCGCACCCGAGCCGTTTATTCCGGGGGGCGGAGGGCACGCGCCTGATTCTACCGATTTCGCAAAAGATTGCTTTGTTGCACGGTGAAGGGGTTCAGGTTGTGATTGGGAAACAATTTGATGCTGCATTTGCGGCGATTGAGGCTGCGGATTTTGCCTCCTTTTTGAAGGGAGCGATGCCGAGCCTAAAAGGGATCTCGGTGGGTTCAAATTTCCGCTTTGGGCGGCAACGGGCGGGCGATGCGGCACTGTTAAAACAGACGGGTGAGGCCGTTGGTTTGAGTGTCACGGTGGTGGAACGATTACAGCATGATGGGGAAGCAATCAGCAGTACCCGTATTCGTGAGGCTCTGGAAAATGGCGCGATTGAATCGGTGAATGCCCTTTTGGGCTATCGTTATGGTTTTACCGGAAAGGTGGTTGCGGGCGCGAAGAAGGGTCGCGAGTTTGGTTTCCCGACATTGAATTTGCCCTGGGCTCCCGAATGCCTGCCCCGTTTTGGGGTTTATCGGGTGCGGCTGCGGGCTGCGGGCGCAAGCCAATGGGAGGATGGTATTGCAAACTACGGGGTGAAGCCGACAGTTTCGGAAACCGCAGAGCCGGCTCTGGAGGTACATGCGCTGGATGGAACAGAACTGGATGCCGGTGCGTTGGTAGAGGTCGAATGGCTCGATTTCCTACGTGGTGAGCAGAAGTTTGAAACGGAGGCGGTCTTGCGGGCGCAAATTGCGCAAGACGTGGCATGGGCACGTGAACAGGTGAGTGATGGCTGAGCGTTTGATTGAATGCCATGTTCCGGAAACGGTGCAGGGTGAACGGGCGGATAAAGTCTTTGCGGCGGCGTTTGAGGATGTGAGCCGGGCACGGCTCCAACGGGCCTTTGAGGCGGGCAAGGTGACTTATGAAGGGGCGGTGATTGGAAAGCGCCACAAATTGAACGGGCCGGGGCTTTTGCGGGCGGAATTGGAGGAACTTGATAGTGGCGAGGGTCCGCGCGCGATGGCGATTCCGTTGGAGATTGTTTTTGAAGATGCCTGTATGGTGGTGGTGAATAAAGCGGCGGGCATGATTACGCACCCCGGGAGCGGAACGGGTGAGGACACGCTGGTGCACGCACTCCTGCATCACACGAAGGGGGGATTGAGCTCGGTGGGGAGCCCGGAACGACCGGGAATTGTGCATCGTCTGGATAAGGAGACCACGGGCTTGATTGTGGTGGCAAAGACGGATCTGGCGCACCATCGCTTAGCAAAGGCTTTCAGTGAACGCAGTACCTACAAACGCTACGCGGCATTGGTGATGGGCGTGCCGCGAGTGGAATCCGGTTCCTGTCGCGAGCCGATCGGCAGGCATCCGGTGCATCGTACGCGCATGGCAGTTCAGGCAGGTGGGCGCACTGCGCACACCGATTGGAAAGTGGAGGAAGTTTTTGAAGAACGGGCGGCGCGGGTTTCCTGCGTGATTCACACGGGGCGTACGCATCAAATACGGGTGCACATGAGTTCTTTGAAGCATCCCCTCTTGGGAGACAGCACCTATGGTTTTAAGGCGAACGCTTTGAAGGGTGTGACGGTGCCGAGGGTGATGTTGCATGCGGCTGAATTGCGTTTGCCGCACCCGGAAACGGGGACAGAGCAGCGCTTTGAAGCAGCCTTACCGGCAGATTTCAAATCTTTGGAGGCGGCCTTGCGTCCTACGTCTTGAGCGCCTCGCGGGCCACTCCATAGCGCAAGTTGTAGAAGGAATGGGTCGTTGCGTCGCGCCCGGCGAATTGCAGGAGGGTTTCAATGGTAAGCAGGGCGACTGGGAGAATGTCGGCGCGGCGCGCGGGCAGGTGGGGAACGGAGAGGCGTTCATGCAACGGAAGCGCAGCGAGTTCGGTGCGCAAGGCGGAAAGGGTCTGCAGTTCCAGCCGGGGGGAGATTTCGTCGATGGCCTGGTTGTTGCGGGCGGCGAGGATCGCTCGGGTGACGGTGGCGGCTCCACCGGTCATAAGGATCGGCCAGTGGGTGGGCTGAAAATCAAATGCGGCAAGGGAGAGGGCGCGGTGGACGTGTTCGCGGATTTGCGCCTGAGTATCGGATGCCAGCGGGGCATCGCGATCCTTCAGGAATGCCTCGCTCAAGCGTACCGACCCCAGTTGGAGGGAGACCGCCTGCTCGATTGTATTGTTTGCAAAACGAACCAGTTCGAGGCTTCCGCCGCCGAGGTCCATTTGCAGAAAGTTGTGGAGGTCCTGCAATTGCGGGTCACAAGTGAGTCCGCCTCCAATGTAGCTGGCTTCCTGCTCGCCGCTGAGGACTTGTATGATATGACCGGTCTCGTTCTTGATGCGGTCGATGAAATCCATGCCGTTGTGGGCATCGCGTACTGCGCTGGTTGCAACGATTTGAATGGCAATCGGGTCAAATTTTTCTGCAAGACGCAGGAGTTCTTTGATACTGGCACTACCGGCGTCCATGGCGCGGTCGGTGAGTTCGGGTTTGGCGTGGCTGATGCCGGCACTGATACGGGTCTCGATGGTTTCGGTGAAGCGGGCCTCGACGGGGGAATGGGGGAGCGCCGCAGCGGCAACGAGGAGTTTGATGGAATTGCTTCCGACATCGATGACGGCGACTGTTTTATCGTGAACCACAGAATAGAGATGTGGGATGTGCTTTGCAGTTGCAATGCCTATGTCGGGCGGGCAAAGGTGATGGGTGTTTTACGATGAAGTGAAAGTAAGCTTTTCAGCGGGGAAGGGCGGCGACGGCTGCTTTAGTTTTCGCCGGGCGAAATATGAACCGAAGGGGGGCCCGGATGGCGGCAACGGTGGCCGCGGCGGGGATGTGTATCTGGTGGCGGACGAGAACGTTGCGGATTTGACCACGTATCATTTCAAGCCCGGTTGGAAGGCGCGCAACGGCGAACCCGGGCGGGGAAGCAATCAATACGGTGCGAAGGGTGAGGATATTGAACTGAAGCTCCCGGTTGGCACGGTGGTCTATGACCGGGAAACGGATGCGATGGTCGCGGAGGTGACGGAGCACGGGCAGCGGGTGCTATTGTTGGAAGGCGGTGAAGGGGGAAAGGGCAATACCGTTTTTAAATCTTCGACCAATCAAGCGCCACGGGAATTTACACTGGGGAAATTGGGTGAATCGGGTGACTACCGTTTGGTGATCAAGACGATTGCGGATGTGGGTTTGATCGGATTTCCGAACGCGGGGAAATCAACTTTGTTGAATATGATCACGAATGCGCATCCGAAGACGGGTGCCTATCCGTTTACGACGCTTTTCCCGACGGTGGGAGTATTGGAATTTCCGGAGGCGTTTGAACGGATCACGGTGGCGGACATTCCGGGTTTGGTGGAGGGTGCCAGTGATAACCGGGGCTTGGGGCATCGTTTCCTGAAGCATGTGGAGCGTTGCAAGGTTTTGCTTATCATGATCGATATGCAAGGCACCGATGACCGTGAACCCATCGCGGATTTACGGGTGCTGCAGAACGAATTGAAGCTTTATAAGGCGGCTTTGTCGCGCAAACCGGTCTTGGTTGCGGCAAATAAAATGGATGAACCGAATGCGCCGGAAAACCTCAAGGTTTTTGAGAAGAAGTGTAAGCATCCGCTATACCCGATTTCCTGTGTGTCGGATGAGGGCTTCGATGCTTTGAAGGGCGCTTTATTGAAGGCGGTACTCTCGGTGCGCGCCGAGGAAAGCGGCGTTGAGGATTAGGCTTTTAAGTTTGAATTTTCCAGGGAGCGGGTGGGGCCGCCCAATAAAACCCAAATCGAGAGCAGGCAGGTCCAAAAGCTGAGCACACCCACGACTTCATGCATCAGGTCGTAATGCGTCATCATGTTTGGGGCGAGGAGGACGATGATGACAATGCGCAGGATATTGAAGGTAATACCGATGAAGAGGGCGGTGGTGATGTTTACGAGTAGCTCGAGTGGTGTGAGTCGTTGATAGAGGGCGAGCATTAGCCCGAGGAGGAGGCTGGTAAGGATGACGCCGAAACCGTTGCACTCGGAGGCGACATGGAAGGGATGTTGATCGACGAGGAGGATGAGGCGGGGTGCGATTTGGGGGCTTTCTGAAATGCCGAGCTCGACTGATTTTCCGAGGAACCCGAGGAGGTTGCCGCTCCATTTTCCGGCGAGGGTGCGAAGGGGCCAATCGAGCGCACCCATAAAAGTGCTGAGGAAGATGAAAACCCCGAAGGTACCGCAGGCGGTGTAGGCAATGCGGCGCAGTTGTGTGCCAAAGAGGAATAGCACAAAGGCGCTGAGGGCGCTACAATAGGCGGTCACGCTTAAGATGCTGAGGGCGAGATTCCGCAAGAGGCTTGGTTCGGTAAGGCGACTCAGGAAAAAGGCCGACAAAAGACAGAGGTAGGCAAGGATCAGGCCGTTCCGCGCAGGGGGGTTGAGCGTGAGGGGATCTTTGACCGCAATCCGGTTGAAATAGACCAGGCTGAAGACCGCAAAGGCTAGAATGATAAAGGCGTTGAGGATGCGGCTTTGCTCGTGGGCACTGTGTGCAAGCCATTGAGTAAACGGCCAAAAAATAAGGCCGAGGCTGGCAAAAAGCAGGAGGTTAAACCAGAAGTCCCGGTCCTTGGATTTCTGACGAAAACTTTCTCTCAGTTGCTTACGCAGAGACATGGTCAGCGGGTGCGTTTCTTTTCCCAGGGGCGACGGTCGTCCACCGCCTGCACGGGCAGCGCCTCCACGCGAATACCGGCAACTGCGGGGTGTCGGCGCAAGGTTTTGTAGTTTTCACCATTGATCGCAATTTTGAGTGCTTTGGAGGAATCGGTCTCGAGGATTTGATCTTCGATCAGGAAACTGACAGCGACTTCGGAGCTATGTTCGTTGTAACTTTCGCCATCGCGGCTTTGTTGGTATTCGTGGTCGATAACCTCGCGGAGGAGCGGCAGGAAATCCTCCGTTTCGCGGTCGGGGTAGAGGATGAAATTGATGCGTTGAATGAGTCTTGGAATGGAGGTCTGGAGATCAAAGAGGTCGTGACCCTGAAGGGACATTTCCCCATTGCGGCGGGCGAGTTGCCCGCGAAGAAGGACGAGCTTGCCGTCTTCAAAACGGTTACGGTTGCGCTCGTAGGCTTCCGGGAACATGATGACCTCGTAGTTGTGCCCTCGGGTGGCCAGAGTGAAGATCGCGAACTGCTTGTTGTCCTTTTTGGTATAGCGGGTCTGGATGCCGGTGAGGATGCCGCAGAGGCGGTAGGTGCTGCGGTCGTCGAAGTCGTTGAGTTGGTCGGGGGAGGTAAAGCTGTCGAGAGCGAGGTCGAGTCCGGCGTAGGCGTCCATGGGGTGACCGGAGAGATAGAGGCCCAGGAGTTCTTTTTCGAAGGCGAGTTTTTCCGATTTGGACATGGGTTCGAGTCCGTCGGGCATGGGTGGAATTTTGTGCTCAGAGGTCTGCTCATTTAAGGAGTCAAGGAAGTTGCCCTGACCCTCGGCTTTATCTTTTCTAACGCTGATGGCCTCGGTGAGTTCGGCGTCCATATCGTGTAGGAGGTGGGCACGGTCCTGTCCGAGCGAATCAAAGGCACCGGTTTTTATGAGGGCTTCGATGACGCGTTTGTTGATGGCTTTGTCGCTGGAGCGTACTATGAAGTCGTGAAAGCTTTGGTAGGGGCCATTTTCGCGTCTTTCGGCGATAATGAGATCGGCAGCGCCTTCGCCGACGCTTTTGATGGCGGCGAGGCCGAAGCGGATGCTGGCAGCCTGGTCTTCAAGGACGGGAGTAAAGGTGCGCCCGGAGATATTGACGTCGGGACTGAGGACGGGAAGGCGCATGGCGCTGCACTCGTCGAGGAAGTGGGCGATTTTATCGGAATTTCCCTGCTCAGAACCCAGAACGGCCGCCATGAATTCGACCGGGTAATTGGCTTTGAGGTAGGCGGTGCGGTAGCTGAGCATCGCATAGGCGGCAGAGTGGGATTTGTTGAAGCCGTATTGTGCGAATTTCTCAAGAAGGGCAAAGATGGACTCGGCGGTCTTGCGATCGATATCATTGGTTTCCTTGGCACCGGCAATGAAGACGTCTTTTTGGGCGTCCATTACTTCCTTGATCTTTTTACCCATCGCCCGGCGAAGGATATCGGCACCCCCAAGGGTATAACCGGCAATGATCTGGGCGGCCTTCATGACCTGCTCCTGATAAACGAGGACACCGTAGGTTTCCTGCACCAGTTCTTCGAGAAGCGGATGGGGCACCTGTACGGTCTTGGGATCCTTTTTGCCCTCGATGAATTGATCAATGAACTGCATGGGGCCGGGTCGATACAGTGCGATCAGGGCGATGATTTCTTCAAAAGAACTGAGGCCGATCTGGCGGCAGAGTTTTTGCATTCCGCCGGATTCCAGTTGGAAGACGCCGGTGGTGCGCCCGCTGTTGAGGAGTTTAAAGGTAGCCTCATCTTTGAGCGGGATTTTTTCGATATCGAAATCGGAGAGGTCGCGGGTCTCACGGACAAAATTCTGGGCATCATCAATGACGGTGAGGGTCTTCAGCCCGAGGAAATCCATCTTGAGGAGTCCGAGTTCCTCGGCGGGGCCTTTGGGGTATTGTGTGGTGAGGTCGCCTTCCTGAAGGGTGACGGGCACGAGGTTGGTGATGTCTTGGTCTGCGATGATGACGCCGCAGGCATGTTTACCGGTATTGCGCACCATGCCCTCGATGACACGGCCCTGTTCAATAATACTTTGGGCGATGGGATTCTTTTTGACCTCTGCCTGTAGCTCAGGGGATTTTTTGACGGAATCATCGAGCGAGATGTTCAGCTCGTCGGGGATCATTTTGGCGATTTTGTCGGCTTCGTTGTATTCGACTTCGTTCACGCGGGCGAGGTCACGAACCACCATTTTCGCGCCAAAGGTGCCAAAGGTAATGATGTTGGCGACGCGGTCTTTGCCGTATTTATCGCGCACGTAGTTGACCACGAGGTCGCGCCGCCGCATGCAGAAGTCGATATCAAAGTCCGGGGGGGAAACCCGTTCGAGGTTGAGCATGCGTTCAAAGAGGAGGCCGAAACTGAGCGGATCGATATCAGTAATTTTGAGGACGTAGGCCACGATGCAACCGGCGCCGGAGCCGCGACCGGGGCCGACCGGAATACCCTGACGGCGCGCCCAGTCGATAAGGTCCCAAACGATGAGGAAATAATCGACAAATCCGGTGCCGGTAATGATGGCGAGTTCGTAGTCGAGCTGCTCGCAGTAATTGCGGTCTTCGAGGCTGGCGTTTTCCCAGTTTGCACGGCAGGTGTCGTAGTCTGTTCCGTAGCGTTCGCGGAGGCCCGCCTTGCAAAGCTCAAAAAGGTAGAGCCCGTTCTTTTTAAAGTCTTCGCGTTCCTGCTCTTTGAGTTTGATGGGTTCTTTGCCGTCGCGGGTCAGAACCGCGTTTTTGCTTTCCTCGTAGATGTCGAGGATGCGGTCGAAGTTGGTGTGGTCTTCACCGCTTTCGATTTCAATGGGTCGTTCGTAAACGGGGTAGTGGTCTTCGCCGAAGGGGAGTTTGACCTCGCACATTTCAGCGACGGCGCTGGTATTGGTAATGGCCTCCGGGGTTTCCTTGAAGGCGAGCTCCATTTCCTCGCGGGATTTGAGGTAAAACTGCCGGGCGTCGTAACGCATGCGTTTTTCATCGCTGAGCATGGATCCGGTTTGGATGCAGAGGAGGGAGTCGTGGGGTTCCCAGTCGCTGTTATCGACATAGTGCACATCGTTTGTAGCGACGACCTTGAGCCCGAACTCGGTAGCGATTTTGAGGAGGTCGGGGATGATGCGCCGTTGTTCCTCGATGCCGTGATCCATCAGTTCGATGATAAAATTTTCCTTGCCGAAAATATCAATGAAGCGGGCGGCGGCCTCCCGTGCTGCGGGGAAATCGCCGCCGAGCAGGAGGCGGGGGATGACAGCGGCGAGACAACCGGAGAAAGCGATGAGTCCCTCGCTGTGAGCGGCGAGGGTTTCGAGGTCGGTGCGGGGGTTGTAGTAGAAGCCCTGGGTGTGCGCTTTTGAGACCAGTTTGCAGAGGTTTTGGTACCCCGTAAAATTGCGGGCGAGGAGGCCCATGTGGTAGGATTTCTGGTTTTTCCGAGCTTCGCCCTCGGTTGCGAGGGTGGGTTCGTAAACAAGGTAGATTTCACATCCGAGGAGGGGTTTGATTCCGTGTTTTTCGGCCTGTTTGAAAAAGCTGGTGAGACCGTAAAGGACGCCGTGATCGGTGATGGAAAGGGCTTTCATGCCCATTTCTGCGGCGCGGGAACAGAGGCGGTCCACTCGCGAACATCCGTCCAAAAGGCTGTAATCGGTATGGACGTGGAGGTGGACGAATTCGCGGTCTTTTTCTGGCATGTAGCTTTAATTTGGAGCTTGGTGCGCGGGTGGCAAGGTCAAGCTGCAGGCAGGCCAAAATTTACCGCTTTTGGAGCCATTCGGGGTCGTTGAAACGGGTTCTTTCGCGGGTGATATGCTCGCTTTGGAAAAAGGGCCGGAGGTCATCGGGTTGAGAGATGGGGATATCCCAGATTTGGCTGATGGCGTTGAGGAAGCGGTTTTGGAACCGGGCGTAATCAAAGCTCTTCGGGAGGTTTTCGCGATTGATGGAGCCCTGCACGAGGAGGGCTTCGCGGGTCCGTTTGAGGGCTGCCCCGGCGATTTTGCTACCATCGGGGCGCAAGACGTCGTTGGCGCTGGCTTCGACAAAGCATTGACTGGCGAAAGGCGCGGGCTGGGGGGGCGTGGTTTCGCAATTGCGGGGGCAGGGGGCGAGGCGGCAGGGGATCTGGTCCTGCTGTAAGATCCCGAGAATACTCTGGTGTAGTTCCAGGTAGATTTGGGTGGGCGGGGCATCGCCAACGTGGAGGCTGCGGGAGAGGAGAATACTGTAGGTCCAGTCGTTGCGATGGTCGACGATGCCGCCTCCGGTAATGCGGCGGCAGAATTGGAGCTCATCGGGGAAGAGCTGCTTCACGGCGAGCCATTTTTGGGTGTAGCCAAAAGTGATGGCGGGTTCGGTCCAGCCGTAATGGCGGAAGAGGGCGGTATCGCGGGGGAGGTCGTGGAGCAGCGCGGCATCAATCGCCATGTTTTGAGCGGCGTCACCGTAGGCGTTGGGTAGGGCGATGAGCATGGATTGTTAGGCCCGAAGCGGCTCGATAAAGGTGATTTCCTCGAGTTGTTCCTGGAAGTCGATGGGTTTGGTTTTAAGCTTACTGACAATGGGGTTGAGGTTGAAGGCAAGCTTGCGCGGGCGGTCTTTATGAGCGGGGTCGTCGGCAATTTGGGCTGCGGTGATGGCTTCGGTGGGGAGCCCGAGATGTTTGAGGATGCGTTGCCCCATTTCAAAGCGGCTGAGCACTTCTGAACCGGCCCAATGAAAGAGGCCGTGCAGGTCGCGGCGTTCGGAAAGTTCAAGCATGACTTCGGCCACGTTTCCGGCGGAGCAGGGTTGGCGGAATTCGTCGGTAAAGAGTTTGAGTGCTTCCTGGTTCTTAATCGCGGCGAGAATTTTTTCATGAACGCTCCTTGAGCCGGAGGGGCTGTTGCCCATTAGAATGGGGATTCGCAGGACAACGGGATCTTCTTTGTTGTGGGCCAGTACCTCGCGCTCGGCCATGAGTTTGGTTTGCCCGTACAGATTGGTGGGGGCCGGCATATCAGTGGAGCGATACGGGCTGTCGCTCTGGCCATCAAAGACCATATCGGTTGAGATGTGGATAAAGCGGGCGCCGAGGTGGGTGCTGAGTTGGGCGAGGTGGCGGGGGAGGTCGATGTTGATTTTGCGTGCTTGATCGGGTTCGGCGTCAACCGTTTGGGGGTTTGAGAGGGCGGCGCAATTGACAATGACATCGGGCCAAAGCTGGAGGATAAGTTCAGTTAAGGATTCAGGGTCGGTGGCATCCAGTCGCAGGTTCTCGGCGATGCCGGGAAGGGTGCAGGGCTGAGAGTGACTCAGGGCGGTGAGGGTATGGCCGCGCCGCAGTGCCGCTTGAGCATAGGCGTTTCCAAGGAGGCCGGTGGCCCCGGTGAGCAGAATTTTCATAAGATTATTACTTGGTTTTTGTTGCAATGAAACAGGAAGCTCGCAGATTGGAAACAATTAATGAACAACGCTGATTTAGCGAATGCCGGGGTCTTGGCACAACCGGTCTACGAACCGGGAAAACCTATTGCGCAGGTTGCGCAGGAATTTGGACTTGTGCCGGATGAGGTTGCGAAGTTGGCCTCCAATGAAAATCCTTATGGGCCCTCGCCTTTGGCAATGGTAGCGGGTCGCGCCGCGATGGAAACGGCGCATATTTACCCGGATGGGGCGGGGCATTTGTTGCGGGAGGCGATTGCGGCAGAGCGCGGAGTTGATCCGGATGCGGTCATTCCCGGGAATGGATCGAATGAGATCATTGAATTATTGGGACACGTCTTTTTACGGCCTGGAGTTGAGGTGGTCATGGGTGCACAGGCTTTTATCGTTTATAAATTGGTAACGCGTCTTTTTGGGGCGACTGCGGTGGAGGTGCCGATGAAGGATTTTGCGCATGATTTATGCGCAATGCGTGCGGCTGTTACGGAACGGACGCGTCTTTTGTTTGTGGCGAGTCCCAACAATCCGACCGGTGCGGCGAACGAGGCCGGGGAGTTGCTGGCTTTAGCAGAGGATTTGCCGGAGCATGTGATCTTTTGTTTGGATGAGGCTTACGCAGAATACCTCGATACGGCTCCGGATTTGCGAGCTGCGATTTCGGCGGGGCGCAAGGTTTTTTGTCTGCGCACTTTTTCCAAAATCTATGGTCTGGGAGGCCTGCGGGTTGGCTATGGTTACGGGAATCCGGAATTGGTGGCTTTGCTGCAACGGGTGCGGCAACCGTTTAATGTCAATGCGGTGGCTCAGGCAGCTGCGGTGGCGGCGCTCGGTGATGTGGAATTTTATGAAATGTGTCGCCGCGAGAATGCGGCGGGGCGGAAGGTTCTGGTTTCGGGCTTGAATGCGATGGGTTTCGAGACCTTTGGCGGGTCGGCAAATTTTGTGCTGACGCGGGTGGGGGATGGTTCCGCTTGCTTCCGTGCCTTGCAGTCGCAGGGGATTATTGTGCGCCCGCTGGATGTTTACGGGATGCCCGAATATGTGCGTATCACGATTGGCAAGCAGGAGGAGAATGAGCGTCTACTTACAGCGATGCAGGCTTGGTTGGGAAGTGAGTCGGTGCCGGCATAATGTCTGGTTTTATAAATATGTTTTTTCCGGTAATCACCTTTGCGATTTTCCTGCTCCTGTACGCCCTTCTGGTGATGGGTGAGACCAGTCTGATCTTGGTCCGTTATGGGAAGGTCGCGCGTTCCGGATTGGATGAATTAAGAAAGTGGAAGGGTATCGCAAAGTTGCTGGGTGAGGGGGGCAGTGCAGGAGCAGTCTTGCGTTTTGGTAAGGTGCTATGTCTTTTGGGCTTGGGGGTTCATTTTTCCCTATTTGTATTGATACATTTCCCGTTGGCAGGTTTGGCCAATTGGGTGGTTATACTGCCGGTAGGATTGCTGCTAATTTTGCTGCTCTATTGCTTGGGTGATTACTTTCCCCGGGGGCTGGCAATGCGTTATCCAGTGGCTGCCCTGCGTTTAGCCGCCCCCCTCTTGATTTTCTTGAAACTCGTCTTGTTCCCTTTGCGAGTCCTCTCGGTCAAGGAGTTTATTTTCAAAAAGCTGCGTGTCAGTGACGTCGCGCCCGACCCAATGGATGTCGCAGTTCAGTTGCGTGCTTTAGGGCTTGATCATACGCTTTTATCGCCGGTGGTGCGCTCTATTGTGAATCGTTCGATTCAAATGCAGGATTTAGTGGTGCACGATGTCCTCTTGCCAAGAAACGAAGTGGTCATTTTTGATCTTAATGAAGATTTGGCGACTAATTTGAGCCGCATGAAGCGTGCCGGGCACACGCGGTATCCTCTCTGTCGCGGTGATTTGGATGACTGCCTTGGCATCGTACATATCAAGGATATTTTTCGAAGCGAGGCGGGAGAATTAGCGATGAACCCGGATGCTCTGATGCGGCCAACCGGCAGTTTTCTACTGGAAACACCACTGGAAGAGGCGCTCCAGCGCATGCTGCGAACCAAGTTTCATATGGGCTTGGTCTACGACAACTTTGGAGGTGCCCTGGGTGTGGTAACTCTCGAACGTATACTTGAAGAATTGGTTGGAGATATTCAGGACGAGTTCGACAGCGAGGAGGACCCGATTGAGGCATTACAGGAGTCGGGATATTATCAAATCTCAGGGCAAGCTCCGATCCATGATGTGGAAGCCCGTTTGGGGGTTGAGATCAAGAATGATGCGGTTTCGACCTTTGGCGGTTTAGTAGCGGGAGAACTCGGGCGTATCCCGGGAGCAGGGGAGAAATTGGAGGCGCACGGTTTGCGTATAGAGATTGAACGTGTCGATGATCGACGTGTATTGACGACCCGCGTGCGGGTAGTGGAGGCGCAAGGTCGCTAAGTATCAGGATTTTTCAGATTGAAACCGTGCAATCGTCTCGGCATTCTCACGAAGCATGGCATTGAGGTCAATGAGGAGGCTTTCGCGGTTGGGTGTAAATATAAACCGATCACTACCAAGTTTGCGGTAGGCTTTGAGAATGATTTCGGGTTGTGGTCGGCGCATTTGCAGGAAGCGCTTCAATAAATCGTATAAATTCTCTGTGTAGCCAAGTTCGAGATCAACGTTGATGAGTTCGGACAAAACGCGCTGATTGTTGGGGGTGCGCTTGAAGGCTTCTAGTAAAACGAGGCGTGCATTTTTCAACTCTCCGATATTGATCAGGCGGTTGGCGACTGCAAAATATTGCGACGGATTGATGTTTTCGCCGTTAATAAATTCACTGAGATAAATATCACCAAAATCAGGTCGGTTAATTCCGTAGGAGGCGACCGCCCTTAAACTATTAAAAACATCCCTGCGTTTATTGAGCCACTCGGGTCGCTCTTTGTCGAGTTCTTCAGCAAATGCAAGCGCGCCTTCGTAGTCTTTGTCTACGAGGTGAGCTTCGATCATCAGCAAAGCGAAGGCATCAATGCCAAACTCGTTTTCGAGCGCTTCTTCGTAACAGTGTCGTGCCAGCTCGATGTTACCGCTATCGGCGGCAAAGTTGGCGATTGCTTGAAGTGCGTTAGGGTCATCGCGGAATTGTTGAAGGACACGTCGGGTCTCTCGTTCTTCGCGTTCAACATCGCCGGACTTGTTATAGATGTAAAGGAGTTCGATGCGTGGTGCGGCACTCAAAGGATTGGCGAGATTGCGCATGATAGCATATTTTCTGGCTTCTTCGACCTCGCCCAACTCGCGGTGGTAGCGGCTCAGCTGCATTAAAATGCTCTCGTTGTTTTTGAAGCTCTTTAGGTTGAGCTTTAATTTACGGATTGCAGTATCCTTGTGTCCGCGGTTCCAGTTTATTTGAGCGGAAAGCAGTACGCCTTCAACCGATACATTTAATTCATAGATTGAGATATAGTCATCGGCCCTGTCGTAGTTGCCGCGCAGGAAATTAGCCTGAGCAGCACCAAAGGCGAGGACACGGTTGCGGTCATTGATAAGGGTTTCTTCGGGCAAGTAAGTGTCGGCGATTTTCTGGACTTCGGCATCTTGTTGATGTTTCAAGAGCAGACGAAGTGTTGCCTTTAAATAGTTAATATCATCGATTCCACCGTGCTCCAGTCCTTGGCACAGAAGTCCCGACGCAATGTCGACGCGTTTGAGGAGTTGCTCGTAAAATTCTGCAAGGAGGAGGCGCCCTTCTAGATTGCCCGGTGAGCGCGTCACACCTAGACGCAAAAAAGTTAATGCATCGCGAAATTCTCCCTCTTTAAACTGCGCTAAGCCCTTTTCGACGTGATAATCACCCATCTCTACACGGTGTTCGTCCAGACGGAAGGGCAATGTGATCATACCCTTGAAGCTTACTGTTTCAAAATCCTTTTTGAATTTGAACCAGTAGTAGAGTGCGCCCGCAGTACTGATCCAAGCTGTGAAAAAAAGGGCAAGGAAGACGCCGATAACCCGCAACCACCGTAGAGAGACTGTTATTTGGCCGTCGGGCCGCCTCCTTTGGACAGCAAAGCCAAAAAGGATGGGACGCTCCAGGGCAGCGGGTTTGGGTTTTGTGTTTGGGTTATTCATGGTAAATGCGAAAAAATTATTTAAGATATTAAACCAATGGCTGTATCATTGTTCAATGAAAAAAGCCCAACCTCTGCAAACAGCCCACAAGGCGCTAATTTTAAAATTAAAGCATAATTTAATTTATTTGTTGACCCACGTTCAATTAGGTCTTCTATTTTACTTTATGAAATTGTTAAAAAATAGATTCTTTCTGGCACTATTTAGCATTACAGTGGCAGCACTTCAAACTAACGGTGCGCCGCTTGTAACCATCGGAGACATTGGTACCATTTCATTTACTGGTAACTCCACGATCAAGTGGGATTCTAACATTTTTCGGCAAGAATTCAGAGAAGTGTCAGACACCGTGCTGGTATTTTCTCCCGGATTCAGCGCTGTGTTGGGCAGAAACGCCACTGATCTTGATATCGGTCTTTCCACCAGTTACGACATTAATAAATACCAAGATAATGACGAGTTAGATTCTGAGCTCTTGAGCTTGCGTGCGAATGCAGCTTACCGAACCAGTCGTTTGGCACTCTCGGCAAATGCGAGTTATGTTGAAACTAAATCGAATAATGAGCTCGCGAACCGTGAAGGCACTTTGCTTGAAAGAGAGCTATCTGCACTGGGTATCAATGGCGAATACACGCTCTCCCCGAAATTTAGTGTCAAGGCCGGGATAAACTGGGATGAGATCGCGTACGTCGGAGATTATGCTGCCAGCTACAGCGACCGTGAATACCTGAAGCTTCCAGTGGATGTTTATTACGAATTGACGCCCAAGATGGATCTCAGTGTGGGTTATGTGCATAAACAAATCGATGTTGAGTCTGCTGGTCGAGATGCAACATCAAATGAATTTAATGTTGGTTTACGAGGTGAATTGCTACCCAAGCTGGTTGGTTACTTTAAAGTAGGTTACAATCAGTATGAGAACGATAATTCCAGTCGCGACACCACTTCTATGAGTCTTGATTCCGGTCTGACGTGGTCCGTAAGCGCTAAACTCACGCACAGAATCAGTCTCTATCAGGATTTCGATGCCTCGGCCACCGGAAACGGAACTGAGGAAACTAAACTTGACTGGGTTACATCCTACGCGCTCAACAATAAAATTTCCCTTACGGGTAGGGCGGGATATAAAATACGCGATTATTTGGCCAGCAGTCGTGAAGATGATTTGCTAACCCTTGGACTCAACGGTATTTACCGCCTAAACAGCTATTGGAATCTAAATGCGGGTTATGTCTTCTCTAACAATGATTCAAACCAAGTTGGCTCTAGTTATGACGACAATATTATAACATTTGCTGCAGCACTTACATATTAATATTGAACCAAATCAGATTTTATTGGTCACAAAATGCCTCTTAGGAGGCATTTTTTAATGTTATGAAATTAAGCAGACTTTTTTTCCTATATTTAACCTTGAGCATTGCTCAAACTCTAACAGCCCAAGATTCTGGCAACAGTCAAGGTGGTTCCGGCGGTGGTAACACTTACAGTTCGGCTTCATCTTACGGGGTCGCTGTAAGCGAAAATTATATCTTAAAAACCTCGGATGTCGTTGAATTGCAGGTATATCAAGAGCGCGATTTAGACAAAGCAGTCCGCATCGAGGGTGATGGCACGGTTGCATTAGCATTAATCGGCAAAGTAAAGTTGGCTGGGATGACGATAGCTGAAGCGCAGTCGCTTGTTACCGATCTCTACAACCGGGATTTTTTAGTTGATCCCCAAGTCTCGCTGCAAATCATTGAGTTTGCACCAAAGTTTGTCCATGTCTTGGGTATGGTTGGCAATCCTGGGAAGGTGCCCATGCCACCTGATTCTGATTTAACTTTGATTGACGCCATTTCTCAGTCCAGAGGAGTGACACGCCTAGGTAATGCGCGAAAAGTTCGAATCAAGCGCAACGATGGCTCCAAGCCCTTTGATGTCGATTACGACGAAATTCGCAGAGGCGAAGCTAAAGATATTATTTTAAAGGAAGGGGATACAATAACAGTTCCCGAGCGCTTAATTTAAGAGACATTTATAATGAAAAACAATTACGTTAAAGGTGGACCCGATCCCAACTCAGGCGGTTACGGTGGTTATGGTTACGGATATGGTGGCGGCAATTACGGTTATAGCGGTGGTGGTAATTATGGTTACGGGGGTTATGGATCAGAAGGTTATGGAACCTCTGGGCCGCAACGTACGGCCAAAGACTATATTCTCATGTTTCGAGAGCGCATCTGGTATCTTATCGTTGCATTCTTCATAATTTTCTCAGGGTCTATCCTTTACACCTTTAACAAAACCAAGGTTTTTACTGCAGTTGCAACCATGCAGGTTTTGCGTGATGATCCTGCTGCGATTGAGGAGGGTACCGAAATGGAACCCAACCAAATTCGTAGTGCAGAGGATTTAAACACGCAGATCAGTGTTTTAAACAGTGGCTCAATCATTAAAGGAGTACAGCAACGTCTTCAGGAAGATGAGCTGAAGCGCTTCATGGCTCCTTATCAGGATAGCTTCAACCTCACAGGTGCACTGACTCCCGCAGAGGTGCTTGGGAAAAATAGAAAAGTGATTCCTCAACGAATGAGTTTGATGGTTAACATTGCCTATTCGCATCCAGATCCAATAATTGCATCACGGGTTGCAAATTTGTTCGCGGAGGAATTTATCAATCACAATCTCACTAAAAGCATCGATGCTGCGATGAAAGCGGTTGAGGATTTGCGAGTGCGTGCTGACCAACAGCGTGAGCGGGTTGAAGAACTCGAACTTAAGTTAGCGGAGTATCGCGAAAAGCACAATGCTGTATCGCTGAACCAACAAGAGAATATTGCAAACGAGCAGCTTAAAACTTTAAACGCGATAAAATCACAAAATAAGAACAATTTTGATATCGCTGAAACGCAGTGGAATTTAGTTGAGACTTACCGCCGTGAGAAGCGCGATTTGTGGGAATTGTCATTTGTTGCAGAGCAACCGCGGGTTGCGTCATTGCTTCAGTCCATTTCTACAACAAAAATTGACATTTCTGCCCTTAAAAAGCGTTACCGGGAAAAGCACCCGACTATGATTTCGCTGGTTCAGGCCTACCAGGAATCTGAAGCTGAGCTCCTCTTGGCGGTGCAAAACGCAGTCGATAAAATTTACGCAACCTATGCCGAATCCAAAGAGAATTTTGAAGTCGCCAGCAAACGATTGGCAGAAAAGGAAGCGGAGCTTATAGCGTTGAGTAAAACTGGCGTTGAATACAATACCTTGTATCGCGAATTTGAAGTTCAGCAGGGCTACTTGCAAGTGATTGTGAGTCGGATGACCATGCAAAAAACATTGGTTAATTTAAAGAATCCCAATGCCCGCATCATCGACGAAGCCTTACCTCCGATAAAACACTCTTCTCCCAACATTGCGATCAATTTAGCTGCCGGAGCCTTTGGTGGTGTTGGAATTGGGGTGGCATTGGTTCTCATCGTGGCATTCCTGGATGACCGGATTAAAAGTGCCTTCGATATTGAAGGTTCCGTTGGCCTTCCGTTATTGGGTGTTATTACAAAAATCAAAAAGCTTGATACGGCTTCCAAAGCTCAGGCGGTTGCCTCAAACGCCGACCGGCATGTTACTGAGACTTTCCGGTCTATCTATTCCTCAGTTCGACTCAATGAGGAAAGCAAAAACGCGAAGGTAATTCTCACCACCAGTACCGTACCCAGCGAAGGTAAATCATTCATTAGTTCCAACATGGCTCTTACTTTTGCCAATCATGGTGAAAAGACGCTGCTTTTAGATGCTGACTTGCGCTTGCCTAATGTCGCGCGTTCAATGCAGTTGGAAAATGCCAAAGGGCATTTGGGATATATACAATCTGGTGAAAGCCTTGATGACCTTATTGTTAAGGAAGTTTATCCAAATATGGACGTGTTGCCAACCGGCGGTAAATCAAAGAATCCAACTCAGACTCTCAACAGTACTGAATTCCAGGACATGGTTGCGGAATTAAGGAATCGCTATGACCGCATCATTATTGACTCCCCGCCACTTGCCGCGGTTAGCGATGCGCTTATCTTGTTGCCATTGGTTGATGGAGTTATCTACGTCATCAAATTCAACTCGGTTAAGCGCAAGACTGCGGTTCTAAATGTTCGCCGTCTTTGGGAAACTAATGTTCCGGTTTTTGGTGCCGTTCTAAATTATGTCTCTGCTACTATGTCGAGCTACTACTACTCGCAGTACTCGGATAAGAGTTATAAGAATTATTATATGAGTGCCGAAGATGAATTCAGTGCCGATTTCGAGTCCATAGTGGATGACAGTCAGGAACCAGAATCAGATTTGGAGATGTCCGAGGTCGCTACGACTGATTCGTCCGATGACGAGGGCGATTCAAAGCAAACTACGTAAGATTGGCTCAAGAAATCAACAATTACAGCCCGGATGAGATCCGGGCTTTTTTGTGCTATTTCGCGGCAGCACGCTTTAGGCGGTCATTAAACGCAAGGCCGATTCCTGTTTCCTCTGCCAGCTCAAAAACAAGACAGCGGTATGCCTGCGCATCGAGGGTTTGCATTAATGCAAAAAGATTGCGTGCCGCAGTTTCCATACAACCGTCTTCCGTGAGCCAAAAGCAATCAGGATGTTCCGGCATCGGGTTCGGTTTTTCTAGGAAGACATGCGCGAAACGCCTACCGGCTAGCTTGGCGTTATCATAAGTGGTTCCTTTCTCGATGAGATGAACTTCGGCATGCGGGCTGTAGTGCTTGCTGAGCATACCTGGAGCCGTTTGCGCTTTTTCCTCGCCCCGTCCTTTTTGCTGAATTTGCAAAGGGCGCTGTAGTTCTTTCTCAATGGCAGCAGGATCCAGTGGGCCGTAACGCAAAAGCGCCGGGGCATTGGGATTTCGAACGTCAATAATTGTAGACTCTACTCCGTGCAGGCAACGCCCCCCGTCCAGAATTGCGGACAATTTTCCACCAAGAGTTCGCTCGACATGAGCTGCTTCTGTGGGGCTGACGTAGCCAAAAGGATTGGCACTGGGTGCTGCCAATGGTACGCCGCAAAGTTCAAGCAGCTGAAGCAACTCTTTTTGTGCGGGAACGCGGATCGCAACACTCTCTAGACCGGCGGTCACTATGTCAGGAATAACGGCTTTCTTTCGCGCAATGAGGGTTAGCGGGCCAGGCCAAAACTCCTCAGCCAAGCTTTTGATTAATGGATTGCTCTCTATGTAATCCAGCGCGGAAGGGTAATTCGGGCAATGAACAATCAGAGGATCAATCAACGGTCGTCCTTTGACTTCAAAAATCTTACGCACTGCAGATTCACGGAGTGCATTACCAGCCAATCCATAGACGGTTTCCGTTGGCACCGCGACAAGCTCATCTTTTTTTATCAGACCAGCACAGTGCTTTAGGCTTTCACGACTCGGATTGAGAATCATCTTAAAATTGAAGCTAAAAGTGTTGGGGTATAAAAAACCCTTTCCGGCGTAGCCAGGAAAGGATCTGAACATCAGGAAGTGCCCGGCAGGTACTACTTCATCGTAATCATATTGCGCGCACGCTTGATTGTATTGGTAATCCGACGTTGGTGCTTCGCTGAAAGCCCCGTTATTTTGCGCGGTAAAATCTTACCTGTTTCGGTCACAAAACGAGAGAGCTGCTCCACATCGTTAAAGGTGTAGTCCATCGGATTGAGGGAGCGATTGGGTTTTTTATTTTCGGTACTCATAGTGTTGAAGCCGAGGAAATTGCGGGATTTTTGGGCGAGGGACAAGAAAAAAATCTATTTTTCAAACAGAAGCGGTGCTTGGTTATCGACATAAATACCAAATTTATAGAGATTTTCATGATATCAGTCCCCATAGTTCAACGGATAGAACAATAGTTTCCTAAACTGCAGATCTGGGTTCGATTCCCGGTGGGGGCACCATTTGTCTGAATTTTATGGGTTTTAATACTTTGCAAGCTAAGCGGGCACTTGTTCAAACTGATAAAGTCCAATAATTTTTCAAAATATGCGCCGCATCGCTTCAGTTACAATCCTGGTACTCGCTTCCACAAGTTTGGGCTATGCCGTTGAAGTGCCACTGACTGAGTCGGACGCATCAAAAACTGCGATTGCGAGTGCGCGAGGCATAGCGAATGCAGAAGTTTTGTTGTCCAGCGGCTTGCCGGTCATGGCGGCAGAAATCTTTACCAATGTACTGGAGGACGCCGGATTGACGCCGGAGCATGAAAAGCGCGTTCGGGCGGGGCTGGTGCGCGCCTATCTGGCTCAAGATAAATTTGAAGCCGCAAAAGGGCAAATGGATCTAATTCCAGTGGGGGCGGAAGATTATTCCCTTCATTTGCTTGGGGTACAGGTGGCTTACGGCGCGGGCAGGGCAGTCAACTGGAGTTACATCGATACGCAGTTGGGGAAGATCGATGCGTCTGTTTTGACCGAAAGTGAGCGTTATTGGTATTTCCTGATGCAGGCCTTACACGCAGAGCAAAAGCAAGAATTGGAGGCGTTGGAGCTTTATTTGAAGGAGGGTCTTCCCAGAGCGCAAAATGCCTATCAGCGGGCAAATTTACAAACGATCCTTCTGCGCAAAGAATTGCGTGGTCCCGCTTTAAAACCGGATGTGCTTAAAGATATGCAACGGGAGTTAAATAAGTCGCGGGGTACGGCGGCGTTCATGTATGCCAAGCAGTATGCCCTTGCGCTTTGGCATAGTGATGAGGTTGAGGAAGCCCTCGACTTGTTGGATCTGGACAAGCAGCTCAGGCGTTACGGTCAGGGGTTCACTTTCGCACAGCGTGAAGAATTGCGTTTGCTGCGTGCAATGATGCTCGGAGAGAGTTCAACGGAGGGTCAACTGGCCTTGGCGGAGTTGATTCGAAGCGGGCAAACCATTGAAATTATGGAGGTCGCGCTCTATCTCTTGAGCGGTCAAAGCGAAGCAAGTGCTATTTTTACCGAGCTGTTGAATGAGATGCTTGAACGCAAGGAAGCACATCCGTTAATCGGCCAAATGTATTACCTGCGCAGTCAATTGGCCTTGCGGCGTGGCGAGCTCGAATTGGCAAAGTCAGATGCGGAACTCCTCTTGGAGAAATTCCCGGGCCTAATGCGGGTCGGCGATGCCTATTTTATTTTAGCTTTTGCCGCTTTGCGTGATGCCTCGCCCCAATACCGAACTGCAGCAGATTTTCTTATTCAGCATCAGGCGAGCCTTGAAGAAGAAGCCGAGATCGCCGAGCTCAATGTCCTTATTGGGGACTGTTACTTTCTAAATAAGGATTTTAATAATGCTGTCGAATTTTACACACTCGCGCTCAACGAGGTTCCGGAGGCACTTGAGTCGATTTACTTGCGGCTTGTCATTGCATCGATTCAGATAGGTAAACTTGAGGATGCTTTGCGTTATATTGATGCCTTGCCCTTCGGTAAGCAGGTGGGGGCTGAAAAGCGTTGGCAGGCAGAGTGGAACATCGCGCACGCACTCATTAAAGAACAGCGCGCTGAAGATGCAATCGGACGGGTTCGCTCCTTGCTCGGGAGTGAGGAGCAAGTGTCATCTATGCTCAATCTGCGAATGCACTGGCTTGAATTATCCTTGGCACTTGAGCTTGGAGAATCGATGGCAGATGCGATGGGGCAAGTAAACTCACTCTTGGAACGGCATGCAGCAGCCGTCGCAGGCTCGAAGTCAGCAAGCGGCGAATTAGATACATTGGCAGCAGAATTTTTACTCTTAAAAGCGAGAGTACACTACCGGCAGGAAGCCGCTGATGAAGCGGCGCTTGTTTTGGATGCCTTGCGCACCGAATACGAGGGTTCCATGGCGGCGCAACGTTCCTATTTATTGGAAGCTTCGGAGTTGGAACAGCTTGGTCAGCTGCTGGAAGCTCAGGCTGTCATGTTGCAGCTTGCGGAGGACTACCCGAAGAGTCCTCTGGCGGCTCAGTCCATTTTTGAGGGTGCATTGATCTGCGAGCGGCGGGGTCTGGACTTTTACGTTGAGGCGATTGAGTTGTACGAGCGGCTGGCAGAACGTTTTCCTGAAGACGCGCTCCTATACCGGGCACGCATGCGACAGGGCGACCTCTTGCGTTTGTTGAATGATTTTGCCGGAGCGCGGCTTGTTTATGAGACGCTTGTCAACAGCGACCCGGTTCATCCGATGCGTCCAATGGCGGAGTTGGCCCGGGCGCAGTGTATGTTGGCACTCGCGAAACAGGATGCGGCAAAATTAGCCCAAGCAGCTTCAGTGCTTGAGCGTTTGGTGGACATGCCGGACTTGGATTTGAATTTCCGGGTTGAGGCCATGTATAAATGGGCCTTTGCGTTGGAAGAGCAGGGCTTGCATGACCGCGCTAGGGTGGTTTTGTCGGATAGCGTGGCGCGTAACTTACTTGATGTAAAGCTTGCCTCTTTGTTGGATTCAACCGGACGTTATTGGGCGGCGCGTTCCTTGTTGGATTTGGGTGAGCGTTTGAGCGCGCGCGGGGATTTTTCCGAAGCAAAAACAGTCTATCGCAAACTGATTGCCTATAATTTACCGGGTCGGGGCCTTGCCCAATCCCGCATCAATTCAATTCGAATCACCAATAACTAACACCCCACTTCACCTGACTATGGATCTTTTCGGCAATACCCTAATTCAGCAGGGCGGCTATACTCTCTACCCCTTATTTGTGCTTAGCATTATTGCAGTCCTCATTTTTATTGAGCGTGCCTTGTTTTTGCACAAAGGCCAAATCCATTCCCTGGACTTCCTTGCTGGAATAAAAAATCTCGTTAAGAAGAAGCGTCTGGTCGAGGCAATGACTCTATGTGAGGAAACCCCGGGTCCTTTGGCACGGGTCGTGAAATCCGCGCTTTTGCAATACGGCGCGAGTGATGCGCGTATTCGGTCCGCGATTGAGTCAGCAGCGCTTATTGAGGTGCCGATTCTGGAACGGCGCATCGGGAGCCTTTCGGCGATTGCCCGCATTGCGCCGCTCATTGGTTTTATCGGTACCCTGATTGCCGCCTTTCAAGCGCTCGTAAGCTTGGAGGCAGCGAATGCCGAGAGCGCTTATTTTATGCAATCACTCGCGCAGGCCATCATCAGTTCAGCGGTTGGTTTGGGCATCGCCGCGCTCGCGGCTCTCGGTTACCACTTTCTTTATGGGCGTGTTCGAGCGCTGGTTTTTGAGATCGAGCGGGTGGCGCACGCAATTAACGAATTCCTTACCAATACGGAGCTTCAGGCGGATGCAGAGGAGGAGGATAAGGGATGAATCATAAAGGGACATCGAATGCAGAGACCGCTTCACCGGAAGCAAGGGCGGGCTTTCGCGGGTTTAATTTGGGCGCAAGCTTGAAGGCTCCGCGTGTGGGTCTCGACACTTTGCCCTTGTTGGATCTGCTTACGATTGCACTGCTCTTTAGTCTGCTCTTTTCGCGAATGGTAATGACACCCGGCGTGCGTCTTGAGTTGCCGCAGACGGACTTGCGAATGCCGCCCTCTGCCACTGCGGTCGCAGTGCTTACCGTCCAGAATGAGGGTATGTTGCTTTTTGATGGGGGGGTGTATCAGGTCGATACCATATCAAATGCTTTTCAGGAGCGCGTTGCCCGGAAAAAAGAGGATGACCTTGTGCTTCTTTTAAAGGCTGGGGAGCGGTTGCCCATCGCATCCCTTTTGGATATCAGCGCGATGGCACAGGATGCAGGTTTCTCGCAAGTTCACCTTGCTGCGAAGCGCCCGAAATCCAAGAGCGATGGGCTTGAACCGAATGAAACGGAATCAGTTGACGACTATAATTTTCTGACGCCTTGATTTATGAAACGCATCCAGCATAGCTTGCGCGAATATATCGCGAGTTGGCGTTCCTGGCCGCTGGCAGTGCAGCTTTTGTTCGTGGGATTTGTTGCGTTGCAAACATTACTGTTCTTTTTTGCGGGTCTTCCCGGAATCAAAAATTCAGAGTCGGCGCAAAGGGATCCCTTTCTACGATTTGTTCCTCTGCAGGAAGTTTCGGAATACGATGCCACAAGCGAGCAGGCGTTGTTGTTTGATACCGCGCCAATTTTTATTCCCACTCCTTGGAATGCCGTACAGCAAAAACAGGTTGGGGAGCCCTTGGCGATTCCGGCAGCTTTGAAAGACTTTGAACCTCGCCTCGATCTCTTGAGCCAGATGTCTGCGGCCGCTGCCCTGGAGCCTGTTCCGGGATTGGTGGAATCACCGCGCGATATGCTTGGTTCGAGATTCGTGAAATTGTATGGGGGTAATTTGGAATTACCCGAAACAATGGAGCCTTTTGACGATGCGACTCCCACGGCCTACTATCGTAGCGCGGATTCCAACTGGCAGCCGTTGCCGATGCTGCCTGATTTCGATCCCGTTAGTGTACTCGTCAATCCCGTCACGTTTTACATCAATATCAACAAAAGCCGCGTGCTGCTTGGGCTACCCCGGCAGGCTGGGGGATCGGGACTGGTGGCATTTGATCGCGCCGCACGGGCATGGTTGAGCTCACCGGAAGTACTTGCGCAACTCCCCGTGGGGTATTCGGAGGTTGTCGTTTACCCATGAGGCTGCAAATAATGAGCTGATATGCCGGAAGACCCAAAGCAATTTGTATCACTGGAGCGCAAGGACGCCGACATGCTTGAAAGCGTCGGGAAATTGACGGACTCATGGAAGGAGCGACCGAGTTGGGATGCGTATTTTATGGCGACCGCGATGCTCATGGCTTCGCGTTCAAGTTGTGAACGTTTGCATGTCGGTTGTGTCATCGTATCGGCAGGTGCGCATAAAAATCGCGTTATTGCGGCCGGTTACAATGGTTTCCTCGCCGGGTCCGAACACGTCTCGCACATGCGCGACGGTCATGAGCAAGCGACCGTTCATGCCGAACAAAACGCCATCAGTGATGCGGCGCGACGCGGAGTTTCCCTGGAGGGCGCAGTTGCGTATGTGACGCATTATCCCTGTGTGAACTGTGCGAAAATTCTCGCGGCGGCGGGTGTTCGCACCGTTAAATACTACCACGACTATCGCAATGACCCCTTGGTTCCAGCGCTTCTCGATGAAGCGGGAGTTAAAGTGACCCAACTTTAGAAGCATGCGTTTAAATTCAAATTTCAGTGAAAGAGCAACAAACGAGGCGATGGTCGGCTCGCTCTTGTTGGCGCATCCGGAATTACAGGATCCGAATTTTACGCGCTCCGTCATTCTCCTGACTGCGCACACTCCCAGTGACGGTGCACTCGGCGTTGTCTTGAATCGTCCCTTGAGCCGGAAACTCGTTGATATAAAACCCGAGCTCGCAGGCTCCGCGCTGGCGGAGGTCCCGCTTTACCGCGGCGGGCCCGTTTCCTCGGATCAGGCCATCCTTGCCGCCTGGAAATACGAGGCGGAGCAGGGCGCCTTTAAGCTCTATTTCGGGATGGATGAAGCCAAGGCCGCTCAAATTAAAGTGGAGGATCCAGCCTATGAATTGCGGGCTTTCATGGGTTATTCGGGATGGAGCGAAAACCAACTGGAGAACGAACTTAGCACTGATTCATGGATTTTAAGCCAGTTAAAGCCATATGTCGGTCAAGCGACCGGAGACCCCCTTTGGCGTAAACTCTTGCTGGAAGTCAGCCCTGAACTGGCTTTATGGGCGGATGAACCGGAAGATCTCTCCAATAATTGAGGGGATTTACCGTTAAAAAGAAGGGATTTTCCATTGACAAGGAGAACGCGCCCGCGTTTGCTCTGCCGTTCTCTTAATTCATTGTAGCTATGAAAGTTGTTTCATCACTCAAGTCTCTCAAAGACCGCCATCCCGACTGCCAAGTTGTACGTCGCAAGGGCCGTGTCTACGTCATTTGCAAAACTAACCCGCGTTTCAAAGCCCGTCAGGGTTAGGCACGCCCCAGCATTTATTTCCGTGAAAACTGATATACATCCCAAATTAAATCCGGTGGCTTTTGTGGACGTGTCCTCCGGCACAAAATTCCTGACCCGCTCGACGATGCGCGGCAGCAAGACCGAAACCATTGATGGTGTCGAGCATCAGGTTGTGATTTGCGATATCACCGCCGATTCGCACCCCGCCTTCACCGGCGAGAAGCGTTTTGTCGACACCGCAGGCCGCGTTGAGAAGTTCCAATCGAAGTTCCGCCGCCGCCGCTAGTTCGGCTACTTCCTTTACCAACCTGCCTCGCGATGTGTTCGCCGGCAGGTTTTTTATGCCCACAGGAAAGCTCCAACCACGAGCAGGCCGAGTAATGCCGGAGCAGCCGCAAGCCGTGCGGCATTGAGCTGCGCGGGTTTGCGGTTTACTAAAATTAAACAGGCGAAATATACCAGCAGCGCACTGTAGGATAAAGGCAGGGGAAAGTCCTTTGATTCAAGCACCGCGCCGGGAATCGCTGCAATCCATCCGGATAGAGCGTCCATGCAGGTGATCACCAGCCAGGCGGCATGATTGAAAAATGCCGCCAAGCCTGTCCACAGGAGCAGCCCACTCGCCAGTGAAAGACAACCGGTACAGATAACAAGGGCAGCCATGTTGACGAGTAGCATATTGATAAAGACTGCCGGTAGACTGAGATATCCGAAGTGCCCCAAGCTCAGGGGAATACTGGCAAGCCATGCCGAAAAACTGATTGAAAATAAGAGCAGAAAACAATCAATGCTGCGTTGCAAGATACGTTGCCCGCGGGTCCAGTCGTTTTCCGGCAACCAGCGAAAGGGTCGCGCCCAGCGAGTCAGTACCCCTTGGAGCGGCAGGCCCAGCAGCAGAATACTGGCAACCACCGCATAGGAGAGTTGGAACCCCAGACTCCAAAGCTGTAGTGGGTCAATCAACAAGACCCCAAGCGCGGAGGCCATCAATGCCGCAAAGGGGTTACGCTGGCGCTGAAAAGTATAGGCCGTCCAAAAGAAAAGGGTCATCAGGAAGGCACGCATCGCGGAGGGAGTTCCACCGGTAATTTCGACATAGAGATAAAGCAGGGGCAGTCCGAGGAAGGGCGCCAATTGATTCGGGATGCGGATCAGCCGGAGGCAGGAGGCAAGCGCGGTGGCAATGACGCCAATATGTAAGCCGCTGATCGCAAATAGATGCATCGCGCCGCTTGCCTGATAACGATCTTTTTGGTCCTGGTTCAGACCCGCGCGCGCGCCCAGAAGCATCGCGGTGTAGACGCGTGCCTGATCCGCCACTCCCTCGGCGCCGGAGTTCAGGATTTTTTGGAAGCGCTCATTTTGCCGGATGCAAAAGCTCCTAAAGGCACCCGCTGGTCGCGTGATGCGCAATGAGGCATTTTGGCTGAACCGATAATAAACTCCACTATTCAACAAATATCGATTAAAGCCCGATGCTTGGGTATCAGGCAGGGTGCGAAGCACGCCGACGCTTTCGATTTGCACGCCCTTGTGAAGTTGCGGTGCAGCTTCTGCTCCGGCTTGCAGGTTAAAATAAACACGTGCTCCGGGCTCGATATGGCGGTAAGCGGGGCCGGGAAGCACTTGCGCTATGCCACTGACCTTGTCGCCCGGTGCGGCCTTGTTGTTAAAAACCCGGATGAGTTGCATCTTAAGGCGCGCTTCTCTGGGAGTTTGATTGAGAGCCGCTCCATCGAGAGCCGGTGGCAGGCGTAGCAAGCCGTAACTGCAAAAAACCACCGTGCCTGAAAGCAGAAAGACCGGTCCCCATAGCCACAATGCCCATCCTTTCCGCTGCGACAGCAGGACCGAACCCACCGCGCCGACCAGACCGAGCAGTCCCATCGGAAGACCCTCAATGCTGGCGATCCGCGCGAGCAACAGACCTGCGATAAGGCTACACAGTAAATAAGCGAGCGGAGCCCGGTTTGCCGATGCCAGATGATTTCGCATTGCCAGTAGTTCAATTATTGCGGGACGGCTTCCGTCTTGCAAGTTTCCGCTCAGCAGGTGATTTTTGTGCAATGCCGGACGACTCTCAACAGGCGGGGCTTTTTAAGTCGGATTCCCCCGAGGCATCACCCGTATCGACGCACCGCCCCCTCGCGGTTCGCATGCGACCCCGCGATCTCAGCGAGGTGCTGGGGCAGGAGCATCTCCTTGCATCCGATTGCCTCCTGCCGCGCCTCGTAAAGGCCGATAATTTCGGGAGTTTGATTTTTTATGGGCCGCCCGGTTGCGGAAAGACCTCCCTGGCGGAAGTCATTGCCGAGGAAACCAAAAGCCATTTCGTGCGACTCAATGCGGTGCTTTCAAATGTCGCGGAATTACGGGAGCTCTTGCGCCTCGCACGCTATTCGCCGGAGCGCCGCACCATTCTTTTTATTGATGAAATCCACCGTTTCAATAAATCACAGCAAGACCTGCTCCTGCCCGACGTCGAGGCGGGCAATATTCGACTGATTGGTGCTACCACCCACAATCCCGGTTTTTATGTGAACCCGCCGCTCCTGAGCCGCAGTCATCTCTTTCGCCTCGAACCCGTCAACGCCGATGCGGTGGCGGAGGTGCTGCAAAAAGCGATGCGCGAGACGGAGCGGGGACTGGGCGCTCATAATTGCGAAGCCGATCCGGAAGTTTTCAAGGCGCTGGCGGAATTTGCCGGTGGGGATCTCCGACGTGCCCTCAACGCCCTCGAAACCCTCGTGCTGAGCCAACCCAACGGTTCCAACATCGGGCAGGAAGCGGTCGAAGCCTTCGCCAAGGAACGCCGGATTCGCTACGACCGCGACGAGGATGAGCACTACGACCACGCCTCTGCCATGATCAAAAGCATTCGCGGTTCCGACCCGGATGCCGCGCTTTATTGGACCTTCAAAATGTTGGAGGGTGGGGAAGATCCCCGTTTCCTCGCGCGCCGACTCGTCATTCTTGCTTCGGAGGACATCGGGCTTGCCAACTCACATGCCCTGACCGTCGCAGTGGCGGCCTTTGAAGCATGCGAAAAGGTGGGGCTCCCGGAATGTGAATACAACCTCGCCCACGCGGTCCTCTTCCTCGCCACTTCGCCAAAGAGCAATTCCACCACCCGCGCTATTGCCGCGGTCAAAAAAGCCCTCCGCAAGGATCCGGTGCAGGCCGTGCCCGCCTGGCTGCGCGATGCCCACAATAAAACCAGTCGCGCCCTAGGCAACGGCGAGGGCTATCTGTACAGCCATGATTTCCCCGAGGGCATCTCCGGGCAGGACTATATGTTGGAGCCCCGAGAATTTTACCAACCCGGTGACGCCGGAGCGGAGGCCGCCACCGCAAAACGCATGGAACAGTTGCGTGCCTTGAAAGCGCGCATTCAATCCCACAATACTACCCCTGCAAACGATTCCTAATTCCTAATTATGCAATTTCGGGCATTCATACAAAGTTGGCTCCTCACCGCCCTCGGCATCCTGCTCGCCTCCCTGATCTTCCCGGGAATCGCCTACCGCGATACCGAGGCGCTCCTCTTTGCAGTACTCCTCCTGAGTCTTTGCAGCACTTTCGTTAAGCCGCTTCTGATGTTGCTCGCCATGCCGCTTATCGTCCTGAGCTTCGGGATCGGGATCTGGTTCATCAATGCCTTCCTTTTCCTCGGTGTCGCTGAACTCGTCGACGGGTTTTATGTCGAGGGCTTCGGAAATGCCCTTGCCGGTTCCTTCATCGTGAGTTTTACCGCGCTCCTTGCTAAAATATGGCTTGGTACCTCCGGTATCAATCTACGAGTCCAGTCCCCTAAGAAATCGCCACAAAACCGTCGCCCCCCGTCTTCCAAAGACTTGGACGACGATGACGTCATTGATGTCTGAAGCGCATATGTGTTTGACTCATCCGGTGTTCCGTAAACTTTAAAAGCTAAAATTATGTCCAATCAAACCCAGTATGATCTCGTTGTAATCGGTGGTGGCCCCGCCGGTTATGCTGCTGCTATCCGCGCCGGGCAACTCGGCAAAAAAGTCGCCTGTGTCGAACAGGAACGCCCCGGGGGCACCTGCCTCAATTGGGGTTGTATCCCCTCCAAGGCACTCCTCAAGAGCGCCGAGCTCTTCAACAAGATCCAGCATTGCGACGACTTCGGTATCAGCATCAGCGGCGCGAAATACGACTTCGGGAAAATCATCCAGCGTTCGCGCGGGGTTTCCGACACGATGGCAAAGGGCATTGAATTCCTCTTTAAGAAAAACAAGGTCGATTACGTCAAGGGCGTCGGGCAGATCAGCGTCCCGGGGATGGTTGAGGTCGTCGATGGACCCGACAAGGGCCGCATCCTTTCCTCCGATAAGATTCTCGTCACGACCGGTTGTAAACCGCGCCAGTTGCCGGATCTCGAAGTCGATGGCGAACGCGTCATGACTTCCCGTCAGGCGCTCGAGATGAAGGAACAACCGAAGTCCATCGTAATCGTGGGCGCCGGCGCCATCGGAGCGGAATTTGCCTATTTCCTCAACGCCTTCGGCACGAAGGTCACCCTCGTTGAAATGCAGGATCAACTCCTCCCGGTGGAAGACAAGGACATCGCCGCTTTGGTCGGCAAAGAGTTCAAAAAACAAGGCATCGATTGCCGCGTTTCCACCGCCGTTGAAAATATCAAAGTGAGTGGTAAATCCGTAAAAATGGATCTCGTGAAAGGGGAGGCCCGCGAAGCAGTGACCGCAGATGTCGTCCTCATCGCAATCGGGGTGGTTGCCAACACCGAGCAGCTCCTCTCCTCCAAGGTGAAGCTTGCGACCGATCGCGGCTACATTCAGGTCAACGATCATTACGAATCCTCCATCCCCGGGATTTACGCCGCCGGTGATATCATCGGCCCCCCTTGGTTGGCGCACGTTGCCACCTACGAAGCCATTCAGGCAGTGCAGGGTATGTTCGGACACGGAACCCCCGAGCGCGTCACGAATTTCCCCGGCTGTACCTATTGCGTTCCGCAGGTCGCCAGCATCGGAAAAACTGAAAAGGCCCTCAAAGAAGAAGGCATCGACTACAAGGTGGGCAAATTCCCCTTCATGGCATCCGGCAAGGCAGTCGCCTCCGGAACCTCCGAAGGCTTTGTTAAAATGCTCGTCGACCCTGAGCACGGAGAAATCCTCGGCGCCCACATCGTAGGCGGTGAAGCGACCGAAATGATCGCGGAATACGGCCTCGGTATGAAGCTCGAAGCCACTGCTGCCGAGATCCACAACACCATCCACGCGCACCCCACCATGAGTGAAGCGATGATGGAAGCGGCGGCCTCCGTCTTTGGCGAAGCCATCCATATTTAACCCGCCCAAAAAACGCCACCCGCGCTCGCGGTTTTCCAAAACTGCGGCATCTTGTCAGCTATGTTGACTCCGGTTGAACGCGGCGGGCTCTATTTGCCCGATTGCGGGCTTTGGATGGACGCGCGGCGCCCCAAGCCCTTTGCGGTCGTGTCCCACGCGCACAGTGACCACACCGCCCGCCATGAGTCCTTTCTTGCGACCCCGCCCACCATCGACTTTATCCGCATCCGCCTCGGTGACGCGGTGGCGCGACGCGGCATTCCGCTCAACTACCGCGAAACCTACCAACACGGCCCCCTCACGATTCAACTTTATCCCGCCGGTCATGTCCTCGGTTCCGCGATGGTGCGCGTCGAAACCCCATCCGGCGAATCCCTCCTCTATACCGGCGATTTCAAGACCCGACCGGGGCTCGCCGCCGAGCCCATCGAAATCCCGCACGCCGATACCCTTGTGATGGAATCCACCTTCGGGCGACCCGAGTTTGTCTTCCCGCCCACCGAAACCATCCAAGCGGGCATCGTGAGCTTTTGCCGCGAAACTCTCGACGACGGTCAAGTCCCGATCCTCCTCGCCTATTCCCTCGGCAAAGCACAGGAAGTCCTGAAAATTCTCGAAGCCTCGGAGCTGCCCATCATGGCGCACCGCACCATCCGCGCCCTCAACCAAGTCTATACGCAACACGGCATCCCCATGCCCGAGACCCGTCCCCTCGACTTTGACAACCTGGACGCTCAGGTCGTGGTCATGCCCCCCACCATTCGCAAACAAATCCCTGCCGACATTCCCCCGCACCGCCTCGCCATGATCAGCGGATGGGCCTTGCAGGAATCCGCCCGTTACCGCTACCGCACCGACACCGTCCTCCCGCTCTCCGATCACGCCGATTATCCCGACCTCCTCCAATTCGTCGAACAGGTCAACCCCCGCACCACCTATCTTATGCACGGATCCACCGCTTCCCTCGCCGCCGACCTCCGCCGCCGGGGCCGCGAAGCCTGGTCCCTCAACCGCGACAATCAACTAGAATTTTTCTAAAGATGAGGTACTGATTTCTTAAAATAAATTGTTATCATAACCCTATATTTTATGATTTTTATTATGGTTAAATAATACGAAGCAAAAATCACTTTTTCTGTTGACTGAAAACAGGGTTCGGGCCTTTTTGCTAGAATGAACAGAAAAATTATACCCTTACTTGTATTTTTTACCGCTACATACTCATTTGCTGAGCACTATCTAAAAATTTCCCAAGGTATTCAGTCACCACAGACGAATGGGGCATTGTATCGAAACCTGGAAACAAATACTTCGCTCAAAGATGCGCGCATTTCTACAATTGAAGCTGGTTTCACTACAGGCTTTGAGGGTTTCAGCTTTGGTTTTGAATATGCAAATTCAAAGACCGAGGCCAGTTCTTTAGAAATAGCCGATGCCGACGAAGCCATTTTTTATTCCTATTATTTGGAAGCTACCATTAACGTAGGAGAGACTTATGTAAAAGAAGAGTACGATATCAACATGTTCTCTCTAAAATTAAATTATGATTGGCTTCTTAATGATGATTTTAATCTTACTTTGAGCGGTGGTATAGGTCTTATGCAAATTGATCAAAAATTATTTTACACAAATTCAGGCTCAAGCAATAATTATAGTTCTGATGATAAGGTCATTACATATCAATTTGGTGTGAGTTTAGATTACTATATATTCGATTCAACCAGCCTGTCGCTAGGGACACGGTATATCGGCGCAGAAGATGCCGAATTTGAATATCAAGGAGTGACTCTGGACAATGGCGATGCATCTTCGGTAGTTTACGAATTTTCCATCAAGCATATTTTCTAATACAAGATAGGTGATTGCTATCTTGTGTGTGCAAAAATCGATTGTATCCCATTTCTACCCTTATTTTATAAAGGGAGCTTGTACTTTACGCGTGCGCTGCTGCAGGGCGTAGATTCTAATTACAATGCCTGTGATTAGAACTAGGATCGCTGATTCTATTACTGTAGTGAGAGTCAGGGTGGGTGTAGTCGAATCGCAATCGCCTACAGCTATTAAATAGGCACTTCCATTGCCCTTTGGATTGGGTTTGTTAAGAAATAAGTAACATTTTTGATGCGGATTTGCTCAATGGAGTAATTCCGCCATCACATTTAGTGCTGCTCCCAATAGCTTTTGCAGTGATAATGTGTGATGCGCCTCTAGCACTTTGCTATAAAGTTTATTAGAAGCAGAATAGCAATTTTACCAATTGCGTGCAATGGGAGTAATTGAAAGTTGTGGGTCAATACTTATATTAAAATATGTTTATTTAATGGAATTAGAATGAATCTATATATAAAAATGTAATTTTATGATTTCAAGTTATTGGACTTAGTAATCCCTCTCATGCTTACCATAACTTTAAGAATATAAACTTACTGAGCTTTTTCAGTATAACAATCTAACTGTGAACAACAATTCGACAGGATATTTCCAGTTGACCTGTAGGGCTGTCTCAAGAACATACTGCAGTTGAATGCTCCCGTAGTTCAATGGATAGAGCAGCGGTCTCCGAAGCCGCAAATCCCAGTTCGAATCTGGGCGGGAGCACCACACGGAGCATTAGCGCTTCGGTTTATTATAGCGGCGGATTTCGGGTATGCCGTTTATGAGGGGCAGGATGGGTTCGGAACCGGGGCAGGGGTTGAATTGTTCGGCGGTGTCGAATTCGTGTAGGAGTCGCTGGGCGTCGTGGGCGTGCGTGGTTTTGGCGGGTTTATAGCTGAGGAAGCCTTCGACGAGGGGGAGGGGGCCGAAGTCGGGGAGGCGGGGTGCGAGCTGGAGGAGGAAACGTTGGGCGGCGGCGTAGGTGCTGACGCCGGGGCCGTGATACCAGCCGCGTCCTTTTTCGAAGTCGCCGCGGATATGGGGGTTGCCGTCGCTTTGATGGTAGGTGGATAGGACTGCTTCGAGGATGAGGATATGGGGGCCGTTTTTGCGGAGGGTGTCGGCGGTCCATTGAATGCAGTCGCCAAAGTGCAGGGAATGGGTCTCGCCCTCAGGGGTGGCGATCCCGCAGGAGGCTTGGGTGGCGCTGTAGCCGAGGTCGATGGCGATTCGGGGAAGCTTCGGCGGGAGCCGGGCGATGTAGACGGGTTGAAACTGTTGAGAGGTCATGTAAAGCAGTTGGAAGCTAGAATTCAGGAGTTAGAAGCAGGCTGCTGGTTGGCCTGTTGCTCGATGGTTTGGAGAGAGGCCAGAATGTCGTCGAAGGGCAGCAGTTTCCTGAATGGCAGCAGCGCGGTCGGAATCTGTGAGTGCAAGGAAGTTATGCATTCTCCTTCGACTCCTTTGTAATCTCGCGGATATGGGGGTGCATCCATGCGGGTGCTTCTCGCAGGTCTTTGAGCACTTTGTATTTTTGCTCAGGGGTGAGTTTGTCCTGCAAGGTTTTGATATGCCGCCCAGTAAGGTGTTCTTTACCAATCTCGCGAAGGGCTTCGAAAACGAGGCCGCTGATTTTTCCAGCGAGTTGCATGCGCTTGGGGCTGGCTTTGCGGAGCTCAATGGATTGGTTGCCAATCGTTGCCGTTTTGCTGACGCCGTCGCTAAGGAAGACGACTTTCATGGGCACCTGCTCGCTGAGGTGTAGGAGGTTGGCGGCGTAGGCTCCGGTCGGTTGCAGGCGGATGCCTTGGCGACCTGCCATGGCAGCTGCGACTTTCTCCAAGTCGGGGCTGAGTTCGCCGAGTACTGGATGTGTGCGTGGGCGTTCGTAGAGTCCCCGTGCAATGCGCTTGAGCTTGCCGTTTTTGACTAGGCGGGAGAGGGAATTGTCGATTAGAGTACGGCTCCCGAAATCAATAAAATCTTTCTGTGTGCCTACATGACCCTTACCTCTTCCATTGAATCGGCTTAGTATCTTTTTATCAATAGCTTGCATGATTATTACTTGGTTCAATTAGTGAGAAAAAATACCCTTTATTTCTCACTAATCAAGTCCCGTTTCTATTCAGGCACTTGTGAGGGCCGGGCGATGAAGACGGGTTGCATGCGCGGGGGTTTAGACTGGTTCGGCGGCGTCGAGGTCGCGGAGGAAACGGGTGGCGTCGTTTTGGATTTCCTCTTGTCGTTCGGGGGTCATTTTATCGAGGGTGCGGTAGGTCATGGCTAGGCGTTGGTTGCCTTTGAGTCGCTCGCGGTTGCGCTGGAGGAAGTTCCAATAGAGGTAGTTGAAGGGGCAGGCTTTGGGGCCGGCTTTGGTGGTGACGGAGTAGGGGCAGGCGCGGCAATAATTGGACATTTTGTTGATGTAGGCACCGCTGGAGCTGTAGGGTTTGGAGGCGAGGAGGCCGCCGTCGGCGAAGAGGCTCATGCCGCTGACGTTGGGCAGCTCGACCCATTGATAGGCATCGGCATAGACGACGTGGAACCAATCGTTGACTTCGCGGGGGTCAAGGCCGGCCAGGAGGGCGAAGTTGCCGAGCACCATGAGGCGTTGGATGTGGTGGGCGTAGGCGTTTTCGCGGGTTTCGCGGACGCATTGCGCGAGGCAGTTCATGCGGGTGGGGGCGCCCCAGTAAAGCGGGGGGAGGGGGCGGTCGGCTTCGAGGAAATTGGCAGTTTCGTAGTCGGGCATTTTGAGCCAGTAGATGCCGCGGACGTATTCGCGCCAGCCGAGGATTTGCCGGATGAAGCCCTCGACGGCGTTGAGGGGGGCGTTGCCGGATTGGTAGGCGGCTTCGGCGGCACGGATGCAGTCCAGGGGCAGGAGGAGGCCGCAGTTGAGGTAATGGGCGATGTGGCTGTGATACATCCACGGTTCGTCCTGAAGCATGGCATCCTGATAGTCGCCGAAGCGGGGGAGGCGTTCTTCGATGAAATGGTTGAGGATCTGGAGGGCGTTTTGATGGGTGACGGCGTAATGGAAGGGCTGGAGGTCACCGAAATGGTCGGGGAATTCGCGGGCGACGTCTTCGAGGGCTTGGCGGGTGACGGCGTCGGGCGGGAAACGGGCGGGCTCCGGAATGACGGTGCCTTTGGGCGGGGTCTTGCGGTTGTCGTGATCGTAGTTCCATTTGCCGCCCTCGGGGTCATCGCCGTCCATGAGGATGTCATAGCGGCGGCGCATCTCGCGGTAGAAGAATTCCATGCGGAATTGTTTGCGGCCCTCGGCCCAGCGCGCGAAATCTTCGGGGCTGCTGAGGAATCGGTCGTCGGGGAGGATTTCGGTGGGGGTACCAAAGGCTTCGTTCCAGGATTCGACTTCTTTGAGGACGCGGTATTCGCTGGGGGCGGTGAGGTAAAGGGTATGGGGCTTGAGGGTTTGGAGGGCGCGCTCCGCCTCGGCGCGGAAGGAACCGGTATTGTGGGGGTCGTCAATGCGGGTGTAGTGAACGGTGAAGCCGCGTTGCTCGAGTTCGGCGGCAAAGTGGCGCATCGCGGAGAAGATAAAGGCGATTTTCTTTTTATGGTGCCGTACGGCGGTGGCCTCCGCTTTTACCTCCGCCATCCAGATGTGATCGGTGGCGGGGTCGAGGGCGGCGAGGCTCGGAAGGGCGTGGCTGAGCTGGTCGCCGAGGATGAAGGCGAGTTTCATGAGAAAAGATGAGTTAAGTTATAATAGCTTTTTATTGCGAAATCGCAACCGGTGCAGGGTAATGGCGAGGGCGAGGGTGCAGACAAAATAGAGGGGCAACCAAATGAGGGATTCGGTGAAGACGGTGGCCTCGGTGGCGGAGTTGACGGCGGTCGCCTCGTTGCCCTGTTTTGTTTTTATAAGGGCGATGAGTCCGGAATAGAGGAGGGCGGTGGCGCCGTAGGCTAAATTTACGCTGAGGCCCTTGAAGCTAAGGACGGTGGCGCGTTGCTCGGAGGGGGCGATTTCATTGAGATATCGACTGCCGTGGTAATACATGAACTGCAGGGCAATGTGCAGGAGGACCGCCGGGGCGATGCCCCAAATTGGAATGACGAGCGCGAGCCCGGAAAGTCCGACGAGCACAAGGGCGCTGGTGATCCCTAGGTTTTGAGCGGGGGTGTAGCGGTCGGAGAGGATGCGGGCGATGCGGGGGGTGAAGATCCCGAGGATTGCGGTACCGGAGCCGATGAGTCCAAAACTGGCGATGGGTAATTCAATCGTTTTCCAATATTCACTGGCGAGGGTGAGGTATTGTCGGATGACGCTGTCGAGCGCCATGATACAAAGGACGACTCCGAAGGCGAGGGGGGTGATGGTGATCCAGCGGCCCGCCGCGAGGATTTGACTTCCGCTTTTGCTCAAAGTTTTACGGAGGTCTTTGTGTGCCTGTGAGGTCTCATGCATGCGCCATGCACTGAAGAGGACGACGAGGCTGGAGAGAAAGGTCAGGAAAATCGGAGCTTTAACGAGTTGTGATTGGGCGAGCTGTGCGTCGATGCCAATGGCGTTGAGGATGGCATTGACGAAGCTGGGATCGTAAACGACCGCGCCGAGGGTCATGGCAAAGAAGAAGGCGATGGAGGTCATGCGCTGCACCTGTTCGAGAATGCGCGCCCATTCGAGTTCGCGACCGGCAGCCTTCAGGGAATCATAGACGAGGGCTTCATCCGCTCCGCTGGCGGCAGCTTCCGCAAGGCCGCTGATGATACGGTTTAGAAGGAAGAGGTAGAAGACGAGATTTCCGCCGCCGGGTGTGGCAATGAGGAGGACGCCCATTTCGGCGGCCATGCAGATGCCTGCAGTGATGAGGAGTTTGCGCCGCCCAATGGTGTCGGCCAAGGCACCGGAAGGGACTTCAGCAAGGACGATGGTGAGCGCCCAGATGGCATTCAGGATTCCGAATTGCTCGAGGGAGAGTCCGAAGTCGAGGAAGAGGAGGGCGTAAACGGGGTAGTAAAACCGAGCGGAGAAAAAGGCGCGAAAGGCGGTGAAGCAGCGAAGGTTTTGGGAGGCGCGTTGACTGGGTTCGAGGCTATTCACAACGCGAAGGTTCAGGGATGGCTCGCAGTGGCAGTAAAGCTGCTTGCGGGGTGAAGCCTATGTGCGCAGGAGCGCGGCGGGCAAGGCAGTTTCACGGTAGTTGAATATGGCTTCAACCTGACCGCGAACATAGAGCTGGTGCACGAGGTCGCCGATGGGTCCGGCATACATGCTGTAGTGAACTTCGTCACGAAAGCGCACCCCGCCCTCAACTTCCGCGATTTCGTGATAATGCAGCCACATTTTGTAGGGGCCGATGCGTTGTTCATCCACGAATGAATGGCGGTCGCGGACGTGCTTGATTTCAGTAAGCCAGGGGCGGCGTCCAATGAGCGGCATTCCGATACGGTATTCGATAAGGAGACCGTCATACATCGCATCCGGCACCTCGCTCATGATGGTGAAATCGAGGGTGTCGGGTGTGATCTCGTTGAGGTTGCTGGGTTTGCGAATGAAATTCCACGCGGTCTCAAGATCGGTCGCGATTATTTGTTCTTTCTGGATGCGATGAATTTTTGACATGTGTATGAAACGAATCTTTTGGGACATGCTTACTGAATTTCATTGTAAGCAGAGCGGTATTATTTAGTTTTATTATTAACCTATGACTCTACTCAATGCGATAAAACGATGCTTTACTGACGAGGATAACCAACTCCTTTTAACGAAGACGCCCATGTTGTTCATGCATCTTGCATGCATCGGGGTGTTTTTTACCGGCTTCAGTTGGGTTGCGGTGGTGGCATTGCTGATCACCTATTTTGTGCGGGTTTTTGCTCTGACCGCAGGGTTTCACCGTTATTTTTCGCATCGTTCCTTTAAAACGAGTCGTTGGTTTCAATTTGTTCTCGCCTGGGTCGGCACTTCCTCGGCGCAACTGGGACCCATGTGGTGGGCCGCCAATCACCGCCATCACCATCAGCACTCCGATAAGGAACCCGATATTCACTCGCCGGTAACCCGTGACTTCTTTTGGTCTCACATCGGTTGGGTCATGTGCAAGGCGCACAGTGAGACGAAATACGACCGCATCAAGGATCTAACGAAATATCCAGAACTCCATTTTGTGGATCGTTACCACGTCCTGCCGGTGCTGTCCTTGATCGCCTTGCTCTACGGGGTTGGAGCGCTCCTGAATCATCTCTTCCCGGCGCTGGGAACGAGTGGTTTGCAACTCGTGATGTGGGGCTTTTTTCTGAGCACCATGCTGGTGTATCACGTCACTTTTTGCGTGAATTCCGTAACGCACATCATTGGAAAAAAACGTTTTAATACCGATGATGAAAGCCGCAACAACTGGTGGGTGGCACTGCTGACCTTCGGGGAAGGCTGGCACAACAATCATCATCGCTGGCCGCTCTCAGCGCGACAGGGTATGTATTGGTGGGAAATTGATCTAACGTATTATTTGCTGCGGGTGTTGCAATTTTTCGGATTGGTTTGGGACTTGAAACTGTATCCGAAAAAGATCTACGAGGAGGCCCGCAGTTAGCGGAAGCTGATACGATGGATACATTGTATGGGGGCTTGTTCCTCGCCGGGTTAGGGATCGCTCTGGTTGCCTACCTTAGCGCGCGCTACCTGAAGGTTTATGCGGTGGTGGATTTGGTGTGGTCGCTGGGGATTTTATTTGGAATCTGGACGCTGGCGCTCGCTGAGGGGATCGACCACCCGCGCGCTGTTTTTGTTTTGGCGGCGGTCAGTTTTTGGGCGATTCGTCTGAGCGTGCACCTTTTCAAGGATCGCATTCTTCCGCGTCATGAGGATCCGCGCTATGCCAACCTCAAGGAGCGTTGGGGCGGGCGGGCCTCACGTAATTTCCTCTTTTTATTTTTTATGCAAGTCCCGCTGGCGGGGATTTTTCTGATTCCGCTGGGCGTGGCACTCACAAATCATTCACCTTTAGGAATCGCGGATGCCCTTGCGCTGGTTTTGGCACTGGTGGCATTGGGAGGGGAGACTCTTGCGGATCGCCAGTTGGCTGCCTTTCGGGCGAATCCGGACAATGCCAACGGAGTTTGCCGGGAGGGGCTTTGGGCTTATTCGCGCCATCCCAATTATTTTTTTGAATGGCTCCATTGGTGGGTTTATGTTTTACTCTCAGTTGGTACTGCGGCCTTTGGATGGAGCCTGCTGGGTCCCACTATTATGTATATATTCCTCCGATACATTACCGGCATTCCGCCTGCGGAGTATTCCTCTCTCAAGCGGCGCGGCGCGGCATACGCGAACTACCAAAAGTGCACGAGTCCGTTTTTTCCCTGGAAGCCAAAAGCAAACAAGCCCGACGATTTATGAGCAGTAGCCAATCCAATCACCTGTCTTTGTTTGAACGTATCATGGTGCGCTATTTGGGACGTTTGCGCGGTGGAAGGCTCCGCTTGGAACTTCCCGGTGAGCGGGTGGAATGTTTGGGTGATGGCGAGGGGCCGGAAGTGAGAATGAAAATCGTGGATGCCGGGATGCCGCGACGGCTTGTATTGGGCGGCAGTATGGCACTGGGAGAGGGTTACGTTGACGGTGCATGGACGACCCCCGATTTGAGTGCGACCTTGACCTTGCTGGCACGCAATCAGCACACCGTGGGTCGTATTGGCAAAGGGCTTTCGGTGGTGGGGCATTGGCTGAATCGCCTTTATCATGTGCGGCGTTCCAATACCCTTGAGCAGAGCAAGTCGAACATCGAGGCGCACTACGACCTCAGTAATGATTTTTACGCTCTCTTTCTCGATCCGACCATGACTTATTCTTCAGCGCTCTTTGGGTCGCGCAAGGAAGGCAGCCTCGAGGCGGGTCAGGAAAATAAGATCGCGGCGATGTTGCAGCGGGCGGCTTGTTCGGCGGGTGGGCATCTGTTGGAAATTGGGACGGGTTGGGGTGCTTTAGCCCTGCGGGCGGCGCGCGCCGGGTGCGAGGTGACCAGTCTGACGCTTTCGAAGGAACAATTAGCCTATGCGAGGGATTTGATTGAGGATGCTGGTTTTAAGGAGCAGGTGGATCTAAAGCTGCAGGATTACCGTGAAGAAAGAGGTCAATACGATGCGGTGGTTTCCTGTGAAATGATTGAAGCGGTGGGGCGCGAGTATTTGCCGACTTATTTCGAAACGATTCGCGACTGCCTGAAGCCGGGCGGTCGGGCGGTGGTGCAGGCCATCACGATTTCCGATGATCGCTACGCGGGCTACTGCCGGAGTTGTGACTGGATCCAGCGTTATATTTTTCCCGGCGGGCATTTGCCGTCGAAGGCTGCGCTGCGTGGCATTGTTGCGGATCTGGGCGGGATGGAACTGGAGATTCAGGAATCCTTTGGCTTGGATTATGCAGAGACCCTGCGCCGTTGGCGCGATGCCTTTAATGAACGGGAAACGGAATTGGAGGCGTTGGGTTTTGATGCCGCCTTCCGCCGTAAATGGAATTATTACCTGAGTTATTGCGAGGCGGGATTTGAGGCAGGCTCCATTGATGTAAGTCAAATCGTGCTGCAACGCGCTTAAGGCTAGGCCTTGCTTTGTCGTTCTTTGGGCGCTTCGAAGAGGAGCTCGTGCGCCTCGCGCAGGATTCCGGGGATGCGGTCGGCAAAGGGGCTTTCGACGAGAAGCGGTGCGAGTACTTCCTCCTTTACCTCGGCGGCGTTGATCCCCGGAAACCAATGCTCCGCCTGTCCGAGTAAATTATATCGCATCTTGGCGAATTCGATCATGTCCAATCCTTTGGCGAAATTCCAAAGGCGCAGGATTTCAGGGATGTTCATTCCGCCGGGGGTATCGACCTGACGCGGGAGCCCTTGCTGCCAGTTTTGCATCCAGTCCGCGCCGAGGGCGGCATGCATTGCGCCATCGAGTTTTTGCTCAATCGCTTCAATGGCGGGTCGATGGAGTTCAAGATTTTTGACAGCGGTGACGTGTTCGGCGAAATCGGAGGGGCGTGCCGCCCCAATCGAGAGGGTGTGAACGGCCGGGTCGCGCAGGCAGTAGAGGTCATTGAATGCCATCGGGGTGAGCGGCTGGCATAGCTCCAGGAGTTTAGGTGAGGGCTCGAATAATTTGCCGCCTTTATCGCAGGGACTGATGATGAAAACGCCCATGTCGCGCGCGGCGGCGGCATCAACCGGGGCACGGTTCATGGGGTGATAAACGTAATACCAATGTAGATTAACGTATTCGAAGAGGTCTGTTTCGATCGCCTTGATGGCGATGTCGGGCGGGGCATGGGTGGAGAATCCGATGTGGCGGCAGCGCCCCTCTTTTTTGAGCTGCTGAATTGCGGGCATGCATTTGAGGGCGTGCTCAAGGGTGGCGGCGTTGTTGATGCCGTGAACGCTCAGCAGGTCAACGTAGTCGAGTTGTAGTGATTCAAGCGAAGTCTCGAAGGCCTTGAGGAATTCGGCGGGTGATTCGGTAGGGCAAATCTTGGTTTGGATGATAAGCTCATCACGGGGAAGGGTGGGGAGCAGTTTGCCCATTTGGTATTCCGAAGTGCCGTAACCACGGGCGGTTTCGATATGGTTAATGCCGAGCTCGAGGCCGTAACGGATCGTGGCTTCAAGGTTGGCCTGACATTCCTTCGTGACGGATTTTCGGTCGGCGGGGGTATCATTCCAGCTTTGGATAAAGCGCATACCGCCGCAGGTGATTACGGGCATCTGTAGCTCAGTTTTCCCGAAGCGACGCTTGGGTATGAGGGTATAGGGGTGTTTTGGATCTTCGCTCATGGATGGGAACGAGCGATACCGGATCCGGCTTTAGCTCGCGGTATATTTGCTTGGTTAAGCAAGTGCCGCTAGGGCGCGCCTACTTGAGAATGATGATCTCGACGCGGCGATCCTGAGCAGACTGTGCTTTGGAAAGACCGCCGGTTGCTTCGAGGCTTCCTTTGGAGAGGGTTTCGATGCGGCTACTGTTTACGCCAAGGGTGGAGAGATAATCGCGGGCGCTGTTGGAACGCAGTTCCCCGAGGGCAAGATTGTAATCAGCGGTGCCATACCAGTCGCAGTGGCCTTCGAGCAGGACTCCGGCGCGGGCGTTTTTGTCGAGATAACGGGCGGCTTCCTGTAGCTTGGCGCGCTCGGCGGCGGCAATACTTGCGGAATCGAAGTTGAAATAGACGGGTTGAAAGAGTCCCATGACGGTTGGGCGTCCTTTGTAAGTGCCGTCGGTGTAGGTGTCGTTGATTCCGCGCTGTTGGAGCTCAGCGGGTCCCCACTCGCCGTCTATACTTTCAGGAATATAGCCATTGCTGTCTCCATAGCGGCTGGCGGTGTCGCCGGGTGTGGGCAGTTGGGTGCGGGTGCAGGCACTCAAGAATAAAATGGCGAAAAGAAGGACGGAAACGTTTTGGAAGACCTTGATCATGATGCATTAAATTTGTAGGGAGCGTTGCATTGCGCAAACATTTTCCTTTGTTTGATGCAAATATTAGCAAAGGTTTGTGCTTTTAAATCAAATGGATTCGGAAATAGAGGTTTTTTTAGTGGATAATGGGTCGTTGGCACCGGGGGCGACGCTGGAATTGCGCGCGCTTGCGAAGGGATTGAGCGAGCGATTGGGGCGCGAGGTGGAGGCGGTGAGTCTGCTGCATTCGCACAAGGTGGATCCGGCGGAACTGGGGGGTGTGGAAGCAACGATTGTGAAGCGCCGGATGCGCGCCTCCTTCGCGGCGGGTCGGCGACGTTTTATGATTTTGCCGCTCTTTTTGGGACCGAGTCGTGCCATTACGGAATATTTGCCGGTATTGCTGGGGGAGTTGCGCGAGGAGTGCCCGGATATGGAAGTGGTGATTGCAGACTGCCTCTTTGGTCAAACGGTGGAACGTCCCGATTCGCGTTTGGTCGAGATGTTGTCGGACCATGTGCGGGTGGCGGATCCGGAGGGGGCGATGCATGTCGCGCTGGTGGATCATGGGACACCGGCGCAGGAGGTGAATGCGTTGCGCAATTCGGTGGCGCGGGATTTGGCGGATGTACTGGGCCGCCGGGTCGTGGCCTGCTCAATGGAGCGGCGGGAGGGGGCAGAGTACGCTTTTAATGAACCGCTCTTGGAGGGTTTGGATGCGGTTCCGGATTTCGCGGGCGGGCGTTTGCTGGCAGCGATGTTCTTTTTGCTGCCGGGGCGTCATGCGGGCGCGGGTGGCGATGTCGCGCAGATTGGCGCGGAACTCGTGCAGCGCGGGATTTATGAAGGGGTGGAAAGCACGGCCCTTTTGGGCCGGCATCCCCTTTTGTTGGAAATCCTCGCGGATCGCTACCGTGAAGCGGGTGTTTGACCCGCGATACGGGCTTAGCGGTTGAGAATGATCAACCCGTTGTTGATCGCGTAACGGGTGAGGCTGGCGATATCGTGCAGGTCGAGTTTGCGCATAAGGTTGGTGCGGTGGTTCTCGGCAGTCTTGACACTGATGTCGAGTTTCTCAGCGATCTTTTTCGTGCTGTTACTTTCAGCGATGAGTTGAAGGATTTGGCGCTCGCGGCGGGTAAGGACGTTGATGCCGGATTCCTTGGTTTTGGGGTCTGACATGGCGTCGCGGAGCATTTGAGCGATCTCGGGGCCGAAGTAGCTGCCGCCACCGGAGACGATCTCGATGCCTTTGCGAAGTTCATTGAGGGCGGCGGATTTTTCGACAAATCCATGTGCTCCAATTTGAAGGAGTTCACGAACAAGGCCGGGGGTTTGGTAACCGGAGAAGATGAGGATGCGGGTGTTGGGTAATTCCTTGGCGAAGCGACGAAGGACATCGGTGCCGTTCATATTGGGAAGCATGACGTCAAGGATGACGAAGTCGGGTTTCAGTTCGAGGCAGCGATCGCAACCTTCTTTACCGTCGCCGGTTTCAATGACGATGTCGTAATCATCATTGTTGAGAATGGTTTGAGTGATGAGTTCGCGGATGGCGGTTTGGTCTTCGATAATGGCTACGCTTTTCATAATGGATGGTATGGTGTTATATAGTGAGTTTTTGGCGGAGAGAGAGGGATTCGAACCCCCGGAACCTTTCGGCTCAATTGTTTTCAAGACAACCGCATTCGGCCACTCTGCCATCTCTCCTGGTTCGTTAAATTGGATTTTTTTAAGGGATTATGCTGATTAAAGAATTTTTTGAAGGGTGAATGTTAGACTTGGAAGCTGTTTTACTCTAAGGTAAAACACTGCCGCAATCGGCAATTCTCTATACCTTGTCGGTTAAAATAGCTGCCTGTCAAGGCTACGATATTGAATTGCTTCAAGTAAATGAGGACTTTTTATGTTTTGGGACTGATCTAAATCTGCAATGGTGCGCGCGACTTTGAGAATGCGGTCGTAGGCGCGGGCGGAAAGTGCAAATTCCTGCATGGCGTTTTGGAGTTGTTGGCTAAGTGCTGCGTCGAGGGCGCAGTATTTACGGATGTCGGCCTGCTGCATGCGACTGTTGCAACGCTTGGTGGGATGGTTGCGGTAGCGCTGGAATTGGATCGCACGCGCTGCGGCACAACGGTCGCGGATGGGGGCGGAGGCTTCTCCGGGTTGGGTAGTACGCAGCTCTTCGATTCGGAGGGCGGGTGCCTCAATGTGAATATCGATGCGGTCGAGGAGGGGGCCGCTGATACGGGAGCGGTAGCGTTGGATTTGGGTGAGGGAGCAGCGGCAGGGGTGGGCGGGGTCTCCGGCATAACCGCAGGGGCAGGGGTTCATGGCGCAGACGAGCATGAAGGCGGCGGGGAGGGTGACTTTGGCGGCGCTGCGGGAAATGGTGACCTGTCCGTCTTCGAGGGGCTGGCGCAATACTTCGAGGGTGTTGCGGCGAAATTCGGGGAGTTCATCGAGGAAGAGGACGCCTTGATGGGCGAGGGAGATTTCTCCGGGACGCGGGAAGGTTCCGCCGCCTAGGAGCCCGACGTCACTGATGGTGTGGTGGGGGGCGCGGAAGGGCCGTTGATTGCGGGTCTTGGCGGGGTCGAGCGTGATGCCTGCGGCGGATTGGATGCTGAGGATTTCGAGGAATTCGTCGAGTTCGGGCGGGGGCATGATGCCGGGGATGCGCTTTGCGATCATGGATTTACCGGAGCCGGGACTCCCGATCATGATGAGGTTGTGTCCCCCGCTAACTGCGATTTCGATAGCGCGGCGGAGGTGGTGTTGTCCTTTTACATCGGTAAAATCAGCTTGGTGGGGGTCGGCATTTGCGGGGTTGAAGGGGGTGAGATCGGCGGGGAGGGGATCAATCTTGATTTCGCGGTTTAGGAAACGGACCGCTTGGTCGAGGCTTTGGATCGGGATAACATTGAGGTCGCTGACGAGAGCGGCTTCCCGGGCGGAGGCTTCGGGCAAAAGGATGCCTTTTTTGTTGAGGCGGCGGGCGAGCTGCGCCATCGCAAGGCAGCCTTTGACGGGTCGGGTTTCTCCGGAAAGGCTGAGTTCACCGGCGATGAGGTAATCCTGAAGCGGTGCGGCTTCGCATTGTTTCATGGCGGCAAGGACGCCGAGGGCAATGGGCAAATCGTAGGCGGGGCCTTCCTTGCGGAGGTCGCCGGGCGCGAGATTTACGGTGGTGCGGGTTTCGGGTTGGCGATACCCGCTATTGCTGATCGCAGAGAAAACGCGGTCCTGTGATTCCTTGACAGCGGCATCCGGGAGTCCCACAAGAATAAATTTAAGCTCGCCGACCTCCCCCGTATTCACCTCTACTTGAACGGGGTAGGCTTCTATTCCCAGCAGGGCTGCCGATTGAGTGGTCGCAAGCATAGGGGTTTAAAACCTAATAAGTAAAATTTATCCGTCCATCATAAAATTACCGCGCGTTTGAAAAACGAAACAACAGCGATGCAAGGGAGCGACCGTGGGTATCGAATTGGCCTTACGGGCGGGATGGGCTGTGGTAAGAGCTCGGTTGCAGGTTTTTTTGCGGAGGCGGGTTGGTCGGTCTTGTCGGCGGACGCGTTGGTGCAGGCCTTGCTCGCCTCGAATGAGGTGGTGATTGGCGCGGTGCGCGAGCGCTGGGGTGCGGCGGTTTTTGATTCGGAGGGTCGAGTGGATCGCGGAGCAGTGGCGGAGGCTGTTTTTGCGGAGCCCGGGGAATTGGAATGGCTGGAGGCGTTGCTGCATCCTCGGGTGCGCGAGCAATGGCTGGCGGCGATGGAAGGAGATCCCGGCTCGAACTGGGTGATTGAGATCCCGCTGTTATTCGAGAAAAGGCTTGAAAAGGAGTTTGATTTTAGCGTTTGTGTTACGTGTCCGGATGCAATTGTGATTGCCCGAATGGCCCTCCGGGGCTTTTCAAAGGTTGCAATTGAAGCACGTTCCAAGCGGCAAATGGCTTTGTCTGAGAAAACGGAGCGAGCGGATTATGTTATAACAAACGCTGGTAATCTTGAATTTTTAAAAGAGCAAACGCTCGGCCTGATCGCAGAATGGTAAGTACTTTTTTGTAAGGCTGAACACTCCTGATCCCTAAAAACCCAAACGTATATGAGTGAATCGGATACACCCTTATCCAGTAGCAACCACATGGATTCCGATGCCGGTGCGGCACCCAAGTCACCGCGCAAAACGGTCCGGCGTGGGGCGAGAAAGCGCACGAAAAATGAAGAAGCGGCGGCTGCCCCTGCGGATGACGGGGCTGTAACGGGCGCTGCTTACGAGGCGATGATGCAGAGCGAGGACGAGACCGCCGCTGCTGAAAAGCCCAAATCCAATAGTGATGCACCGGAGGGGGAGGCTTCCGGGAATCGCCACTCCGGACGCCGTGGCAATGGAAACCCGAATCAGAATCGCTTCCAAAAGGGTAAGAAAAACCAGAAGGGTCGGGCGCGGAACCGTTGGCAGAATAAAAAGAAGCCTTCGAGTGATGAGGGTCCGACTTTGGACTTGGGCGATTTGCCGGATTTTGAAGCATTTGAAAATTTCGAAGCCTTGCAGTCATTTGTGGACGGTCTGGAGTCCGCGAAAGGTAAAGCTTTTGATTTTACCGAAATCTATAATATGGCGCTCCCGGAATTGCGGGAAGCGGCGGAGAAGGAATCGGTGGACGTTCCCAATGCGCCGAATCGCGAACAGTTGGTCAATGCGCTGTTGGCGCATGCTTTTGAGCAAAAGAAGTGCATCGAAACGGTGGGCGTGCTGGATCTACTTGAAGATGAGGCCGGCGGTCTCTTGGTATACGAGCGCGATAATTACCGCGTGGTTTCGCAGAGCGCTTTCGTGCCGCAGACCCTGATTAAGCAATACGGCCTGCAGGCCGGTCACATCGTGAAGGCCCGCCTGCACCCGCGCCGCGAGACCGAGACCTGTCCCTTTGTGGTCGCTGCCTTGGAGGTTATGGGTCGCGATCCCGATACCTTGAGCGAGATCGTCCCCTTCAAAGAGCGGGTGCCGTATTATCCAACCGAGCGTATTTTAATGGAAACCGGGGGCGACGCCAAGTGGGACAACCTTTCCATGCGGGTGGTGGATTGCCTGACTCCCGTGGGCTATGGTCAGCGTGGCTTGATTGTCGCTCCACCGCGCACCGGTAAGACCGTCCTCCTGCAGTGCATGGCGAATGCCATCAAGGCGAATTGCCCGAAGGCGCACCTTATCATTCTCCTGATTGATGAGCGACCCGAAGAAGTGACCGATTTCCGGCGCCAGGTCGAGGCAGAGATCATCAGTTCTACGTTTGATGAATCGGCTGAGAGCCACGTACACGCGGCGGAAATGGTGATTGATAAGGCGCGCCGCATGGTGGAAGTGGGCGAGGATGTTATTATCCTGCTTGATTCAATCACGCGTTTGGCTCGCGCCTACAATACCATGATGCCGAACAGCGGTAAGATCCTCTCGGGTGGGGTGGAGGCGAATGCCCTGCAGAAGCCCAAGCGTTTCTTCGGTTCTGCCCGTAATATTGAAGATGGGGGAAGCCTGACGATTCTCGGCACGGCTCTGGTAGAGACCGGTAGTAAAATGGACGAGGTTATTTTTGAGGAATTCAAGGGAACTGGTAACATGGAACTCCACCTGGATCGGGGCCTGTCGGATAAACGTATCTTCCCGGCCTTGAGCATGGACAAGAGCGGAACCCGCAAGGAAGAGTTGCTTTATCACCCGGATGAAATGCTTAAGATTTATTCATTGCGTCGCGCCATGAAAGGCATACCTTCAACGGATGCGATGGAAATGCTCATTCAGCGTATCAAAAAGACCAAAACCAATGCGGAATTCCTGATCAGTGTTGCGCGTTAAGTTTTCATCCCCAATGTTCATACCTCAACAATAGTTTTACATTCTGTGACTTCATCCGACGATTTTGTTCTCCAGCTTTTAATTGATAAGAAAATAGTGGATGCCGACAGTGTCGAGCGTGCCCGTGTTGCTGCGGTCGAAGAGGACGGCGATGCGGAAGTGGACAGCGTGGCGCTGGATTTGTTGACCAAGGATCACAAATGCACGCAAGCGGACATCGCACAGGCTTTGGCGGACGAGTTCGCGATGGAGGTTGTGGATTTAAACGAGGTGCGTGTGACGGGTGAGCTTCTGGAGCTCGTGCCCTTTGAGTTGGCAAATCGCTACAAGGTCTTTCCCCTTGAGATGGACGAGCGGGAGCTGCACCTCGCGATTTGCGACCCACTCGACATGGACGGGATCGACAGCATCAGCCACGTGGTGCAACGCTCGGTGGTGAGCCGTGTGGCAACGCTTGAATCAATCGAGCGTTCCATCCATCAATATTACGAGGGCGCGCAGGCCGGAGAGGTCGATGAAATCTTTGAGGGCATCCATCAGGGTGAGGAGCAAAGTGAGGGCCTTGAAGTAAAGGTCTTTGATGAAGCCGAAGTTTCGGAAGAAGAGGCCCCCATCATTAAATACGTGCAGATGGTGATAACCGAGGCGATCCAGCGTCGCGCCTCTGATATTCATATGGAGCCTTTGGAAAAGCGTTTTCGGGTGCGCTATCGCGTCGATGGGGTCCTGCACGAGGTAGAGAACCCACCCAAGCGTTTACAGCCCTCCATTGTTTCTCGGATTAAGTTGATGTCGAATGTCAGTATTGCGGAAAAGCGTGTACCGCAAGACGGGCGCATTAATATTAAGGTTGGCGAGAAGGATATCGATTTGCGGGTATCAACCCTGCCCACCGCCTACGGTGAAAGTATTGTCATGCGTATTCTTGACAAGGAAGGCCTGCGCCTCGGCCTTCCCGAGCTCGGATTTTTCAGTGATGACCAAGCTGTCTTTGAGCGAATTATCTCCATGCCGGACGGAATCTTTCTCGTTACCGGTCCAACCGGTTCCGGTAAATCCACTACCCTGTATTCCGCCCTCAACTACATCAATCACCCCGACCGCAAAATCATCACGGTTGAGGATCCGGTGGAATATGAAATGGGCGGCATCAATCAGGTGCAGGTGCGCCGCGATGTCGGGATGACTTTCTCCGCGGCCCTGCGTTCGATGCTTCGCCAGGCCCCCAATATTATTATGGTTGGGGAAATCCGCGATAAGGAAACTGCCGAGATTGCGGTCAACGCTTCCCTTACCGGACATATGGTTTTCAGTACCCTCCACACCAATGACGCGCCCAGTGCGGTGAGTCGTCTGGTCGATATCGGAATTAAACCCTTCCTTGTTTCCGCAGCCTTGCGCGCCGTGATGGCGCAGCGCCTCGTTCGTCGTATTTGCCCCGAATGCAAACAACCCGATGAACCCGATGAACGCCTCCTCAATTCCCTCGGCATCCGTCAGGATCAAATTCTGGAAGCGACCTTCAAGTCTGGAAAAGGTTGTCCTAAATGCAACGGCACCGGTTTCCGCGGACGGGTCGGGATTTTTGAAATGTTCACGATGAATGAGGAGTTGCAGCAAATGGTTTATGAGGAGGCCAGCTTGGTGGTGCTCCGCAATAAGGCTCGCGAAATCGGAATGCGTACCATGCGCGAGGATGGGGTCCGCAAAGTCCTGGCAGGCGTCACAACTCCCAACGAGGTGCTCCATGCAACCGTTTCCGACGCCGACTAAAAACTCAGCTATAACAAACAAAAACGAAGCACAGAAACGATGGCGTACGAAATGAATCAACTGCTGGAAGCGATGTTTGAGGCGGGCGCCTCAGACCTCCACCTGCAGGTGCACGAAGCCCCCGCGCTTCGGATTCATGGATCCCTTAAACCCATCGAAGGTGAAAAACTCACGCCCGCCGACACCCAGGCACTGATGGAGTCTATTGCTCCTCCGGCAGCGCTGGAAACTTTTAACGAAACCGGCGGGGCAGACTTCGCGATCGCCTTTGGCGAAAAGGCTCGCCTGCGGGTCAGCGTCCTGCGCTCAAAGGGGAATATCGGAATGGTGCTGCGCCTGATTCCCAACGAATTATTGTCGCTGGAAACCATCGGCTTGCCTGAAACGATCAAGGATCTCATTGCCCGCCCCCGGGGGCTCTTTCTTGTCACCGGCCCGACCGGGTCCGGTAAGTCCACGACGCTCGCTTCCATGATTGATTGGATTAATATCAATCGGAATGACCACATTATTACGATTGAGGATCCGCTGGAATATTACCACAGCCATAAGCAATGCATCGTGACGCAGCGCGAGGTGGGGGAGGATGTCCCGAGTTTTGCCGCCGCCCTTCGGGGGGCATTGCGACAGGATCCGGACGTTATCCTTGTTGGTGAAATGCGCGATTTGGAAACCATCGAAGCGGCGGTCACTGCCGCCGAAACCGGGCACCTGGTTTTCGGAACCCTCCATACCACCGGGGCAGCCCGTACCGTCGACCGCATTGTCGATGCCTTTCCCTCCAGTAGTAAGGAGCAGATCCGCACGCAGTTGGCCTCCTCTCTTCTGGCAGTTGTTTCTCAGGTACTTTGCGAAAAGAACGGGGGCGGACGCATCGCGGCTTTCGAGATTATGGTTATGACAAATGCCATTTCTCAATTGATCCGCGAAAATAAGACCTTCCGTATTGCATCCGATATACAAACCGGAGCGAATAAAGGCATGATCGGTCTCGATGCCTATCTCTGTAAACTCTATAAAGAAAATCTCATCAGCGCGGAAGTTGCCCTGAGTAAATCACAGACGCCTGATGATTTGCGAAATCGCCTCATTCAGGGCGGCGCGCAGCTGGACTGACCATTAGCCTCAATTTCCCCATGTTTGAAGACCATAACGATACAATATTCGAGATAATCAAAAATTCCAATTTGCTCAGTATCGAGCAACTGCAGGAATTAAATGAATCGCACCTGAACACCGGCAAGTCCCTTGCCAATGCGGTGGTTGATGCCGGGTTGATTGAGCGCCCTACCGTTCTGAAGGCGATTGCCGAATTCCTTGGCTTTGATTTCCTTGAGGAAGTACCCGTAAATGTCCCTGAGGCTGTTTCATCCGTAATGCGCCCCAATGTTGCCCGCATGTATGCCGTGGTTCCACTCGCATCGGACAATACCTCCATTCAGCTGCTGGCATGCGATCCCTTTAACGCCAGCATTATAGATGATTTGACCTTTACCTTGAACAAGGACGTAACGGTCGTGGTGGGTGATCCCCGTAGTGTTCAAACCCTCCTTACCAATACCTATGGCGAAGAAGATTCTTCGATCGATGATATTTTGGGTGACCTCGGCGAGAGTTTTACCGAGACCGAGGCGGAGGACGAGGAAATGGATCCTGCCGATATGGCAAACCAGACGCCCATCATTCGCTTTGTGAATCTCGTCTTACAGCAAGCCATCAAGGATAAAGCTTCCGATATTCACTTTGAACCCTTTGAGGATGAATTCCGCATCCGCTATCGTATTGATGGCGCACTCTACGAAATGGCGCCCCCGCCCAAGAACCTCGCGGTTCCGGTTATTTCGCGTGTTAAGGTGCTGTCCAATATGAATATTTCCGAAACCCGCATTCCGCAGGACGGACGTATCAAAATGACGATTGCAGGCCGCCCGGTTGACCTGCGGGTTTCAACCCTCCCGACCCGTTTTGGAGAAAGCGTGGTTTTGCGGGTGCTCGATAAGTCAGTGGTCAACCTCGATCTCGAGGCCCTGAGTCTTTCAGATGATATCCTCGCCAAGATTCGTGAGCTCGTCGACCGACCGAACGGCATCTTTATTGTCACTGGACCGACCGGTTCCGGTAAGACCACTACGCTCTACAGCGCCTTGCGCGAAGTGAACAAAGTGGAAACCAAGATCCTTACCGCTGAGGACCCCGTTGAATACGAAATCGACGGCATCATGCAGGTCGCGGTGAATCATCAAGTCGGTCTCGACTTCGCCCGCGCCCTCCGCGCTTTCCTGCGTCAGGATCCCGATAAAATAATGGTGGGGGAGATACGTGACCTCGAAACCGCCCAGATCTCAGTGCAGGCTTCCCTGACCGGGCACGTGGTCTTGAGCACCCTACACACGAATGATGCCCCTGGTGCGGTAACCCGTCTCATCGATATGGGGCTGGAGCCCTTCCTTATTTCCGCCTCCCTGGAGGCAATTCTCGCACAGCGCCTCGTTCGGAAAATTTGCCCCGCTTGCAGAACGGCTTATGAGCCTAGTCAGGAACTGGTTGAAATGCTCGATGTCGATCCGCTGGAAATCGCCGACAAGGATTTCTTTTACGGCGAGGGTTGCCCGGAATGTAGCAAAACCGGTTACCGCGGGCGCGTCGGCCTCTTTGAGATGGTTGTCGTGACCGATGCCATTCGCGAACTCATCAACCGGCGAGCGCCCACCCTTGCCATTAAGCAAAAAGCGCTGGAGCAAGGAATGCGAAGCTTGCGTGATGATGGCTTACGCGCCATATTTGATGGTAAATCCACCATTGAGGAAGTTCTTAAATATACATAACCCCGTAAAAAAATGCCCAAGTTCAAATACACTGCAATCGATAGCAACGGCAAACAAAAGACTGGAACCGTTGATTCTGACTCCGTGGAATCTGCAAATGCAAAGCTTACCAGTATGGGCTTGATGCCAACTCAGGTCGTCGTTGCCGGTTCTGCTGATGCAAACACAAAGAAAACAAAATCCGGTTCCAAAAAGAGCAAGAAAGTCACCAAGAAGGGTGCGGGTGGTTTTGGTAAAGTTATCAATCCCCAGGGGCTTGCGATTTTCACGCGCCAATTGGCAACCCTCCTCGAGGCGGGGCTCCCCCTGCTGCGCTCGCTGGAGGTCATGATCCGGCAGGAGCGCAACCTGCGTTTTCGCAGCGTCCTTGAACAGGTCGCGGATCAGGTGAAGTCCGGTAATTCCTTTTCGGACGGCCTTGCGCAATTTCCCAAAGTTTTCGACCGCCTGTACGTCAATATGATTCGCGCCGGTGAAGCGGGTGGGGTGCTGGCAGTGGTGCTCTCACGCCTTGCCACCTTTATGGAAAAAGCCCAGCGCACCAAAGGCAAAGTTCAGTCTGCCATGATCTATCCCATCGTGGTGGTAGGGGTCGCCGTTTCGATCGTGGCACTCCTCATGGTTGTGGTGGTTCCCAAGTTCCAGTCAATTTTTGACGACATGCTGGACGGTGCCTCCCTGCCCGGACCGACTCAGTTTGTCATCAACGTCAGTAACGGAATCCGCGAAAATATCGTTGTTTCCGTTGGTCTGATCGTGGTGCTCTTCTTTGCCTTCAAGTTCTTCCTTAAGACCTCCTTGGGGCGCAGCCTTTTTGATTGGCTCTCCATCAACACGCCGAAGGTTGGCGACCTCGTCCGCAAGGTAAACATTGCTCGTATTACCCGTACCTTTGGTACTCTGCTTTCCAGTGGCGTGCCCATCCTCGAGGCCATCACCATTACCAAGGACATTTCCAATAACGGCAACTACGCCAACGCGCTCAGCCGGATTCACGACCATGTGCGCGACGGCCAGACCCTTGCCGCGCCCATGGAACGTGAGAAAGTCTTTCCCAATATGGTCACCAGCATGATCGACGTGGGTGAGGAAACCGGAGCGCTCGCCGAGATGCTCAATCGGGTCGCCGATAATTACGACGAAGACGTCGACAATGCCGTTGGTGGTATTACCTCCATCATTGAGCCCGTCATGATTGTCTTCCTGGCGGTGGTTGTGGGCTTTATTGTGATCGCACTCTTCCTGCCGATTATCGAAATCATCAAACAACTCTCTTAATTGAATCAACGATGGCGGCCTGTCCCACGCGACAGGCCGCCTCTTTTTTTACCATGCATTCCGTACTCATTGCAGCCCTCGCGCTTCTTGCCCTCAAAACAATCGTTTCCCTCGCGCTGGATTGGATCAATTTGGGGCACGTGCGTAAAAACGCCGGAAGCGTTCCCGAGAGCTTTCGCGACTTCATCAATGCGGAGACCTACGCGAAGTCCACCGCTTATACCGAGACCCGCACCCGCTTTGGTATGCTCAGCGAAGTTTTTGATGCCCTTATCCTGACGCTGATCCTCCTTTTTGGAGTGCTGCCCTGGCTTTATGAAGGTCTCGGCACTTGGTTGGGCGCGGGCGTTTGGGGCCAGAGCTTTATCCTGATCGCCATCCTCTTTATTCTCGGTCTGCCGGGTCTGCCCTTCGATTGGTGGAGCACCTTCCGTATCGAGGCGCGTTTCGGCTTCAATAAAAGCACCCTAAAGCTCTGGATCACCGATAAAATCAAAGGGAGCCTCATCGGTCTGGCGATCGGTTTGCCGCTTCTCTCGCTTCTCTTGTGGCTCGTAGGCGCTCTTGGTACTTGCTGGTGGCTATGGGGTTATGGCGTCTTCTTTCTCTTCCAACTGGTCATGGTGGTGGCTTATCCCATGTTTATCATGCCACTCTTTAATAAACTTGAACCCCTCGAGGAAGGCGACTTGAAGACCCGACTCTATGCGCTCGCCGATCGCACCGGATTCAAGGCACAAACCATTCTTGTGATGGACGGCAGCAAACGCTCCGGTCACTCCAATGCTTTCTTTGCCGGATTTGGGCGCTTCCGCCGCATCGTCCTTTATGATACCCTTATCGAACAAATGAATACCGAAGAAATCGAGGCGGTTCTCGCTCATGAAATCGGTCATTACAAACTCGGTCATATTCCAAAGATGATCCTGCTCTCCGCGGTCAGTACCTTTGTCATGTTTGCAACCCTCGGTTGGTTGACCCATGCCGAATGGTTTGTCAGCGCCTTCTATTTTGACCCTGCTCTGGTGCAAAGCCTCGTCCCGGTCTTCCTCCTCGTCGCGCTCCTCGGCGGCCTTGTAGGATTTTGGTTTGGCCCGCTATCCAGTCGTCTCTCCCGTAAACACGAATACGAAGCGGACGCCTTTGCCCGCCGCGCCATGCAGGGTCCCGATGCCCTGATCGCGGCTCTGCGCAAGCTGCACAAGGAAAACCTCAGCAATTTGACTCCCCATCCCCTATACAGCGCGTTTCATTATTCACACCCCACGTTGCCGGAACGCGAGGGTGCCCTGCGCCATGCCAAGGATTGAGTCCAGTCGCAGTCTTTCCCGGCGCCTTGCCCGCCTCGCCCTGCTGGCGCTGGTGTTCCTTGCGCCCCTGGTCGCCCCGGCCCAAACCCTCCGTATTGCCACGTACAACCTGTATAACTATCTTTCCATGGACCGCAGCGTCGATGGACAATGGCGCAAAGATTATCCCAAGCCCGAGACCGAGAAATCCGCGATCCGGCGCGCAATTCTTGAAGTAAAGCCCGACCTCCTCGCTATTCAGGAAATAGGCAATCCGGCATATCTGAACGAACTGCGCAAGGACCTCCGCGCCGATGGCCTCGATTACCCGCACATCGCGCACCTCCAAGGCCCCGACCCCGACCGCTGCCTCGCGGTCCTTAGCCGTCTGCCCCTCCACGAAGTCACCCGCCATACCAACCTCGATTTCAAATATTTTGACGACCGCGAAACCGTTCGCCGGGGCTTGCTCGAAGTCGAGGTTCATCCCCGTCCGGGAATGAGTCTCCAGATCTTCAACCTCCACCTCAAGAGTCGCTGGACCCTCCGGAAAGACGATCCCGAAGCCGCGCTTCAACGCACCCGTGAAGCCGAAGCCTGCCGCAACCGTATTATCCAGCGCACCCTTGAACAACGCCGTTCGCATTACCTCATCCTCGGCGATTTTAACGACCACCCCGACAGCGCAGCGCTCCGTCGCTTCCAGAAACGCGGCAAGATTGAAATCGCGAAACGCCTCCCTGCCGCCGATAGCCGCAGGGAGCTCTGGACCCATTTCTACCGCAAGCAAGCCAGTTACTCTACCGTCGACGGCATCCTCACTGCCCCCAAACTGATGCCCGCCGTCCAAGCCGCCGGGGTAGTGGACCTCCTCCAGCCGCCCGAGGGTAGTGACCACCGCCTCGTGTACGCCGATTTCGATTTTTCGCGGGTAGCGCGTTAAAACTTTGCGACGGGCGGCTTCCTCGGTTGCAAGTCGCGCCGAGCTCGCCACAGTTCGTTCTTATGGAATTGGTTTTTATGGGAACGGGAACTTCGCAGGGGGTTCCGATGATCGCGCATCCGGAAGGGGGTTGTGATCTGGATAATCCGAAGAATTGGCGCACACGCACTTCGATCCATGTCGTGATGGATGGGCATCACATCCAAGTGGATGCCAGCCCGGAGTTTCGCATGCAGTGTCTTCAGTGCGGGATCGAGGCCTTGGATACTTTTATCCTTACGCACCATCACGCGGATCATATTCTGGGGATGGATGATTTGCGGCGTTTTTGCGATTTAAAGGGTGGGGTAGCGCTCCCGGTTTACAGCAGTGCGGATGGCCTTGAGCGGGTACGCGCGATCTTTCCCTACGCGATTATGGATAAACCGAAAGTGCGGGGCTATCCGGCATTTGACCTGCAAATCATGCCCCCAAGCCTTGAATTGCCGGGCGGGCGTGTGGAATCCATTGCGCTCCCGCACGGGCCGATCGAGGTTTTGGGCTTGGTCTTTACGGAGGCTTCGAGTGGGAAAAAATTGGCCTACTTTACGGACTGTAAGCGGGTCGATAACGAAGCGCGTGCGCTTGCTGAGGGCGCGGATGTTGTTGTGCTGGATGCGCTGCGACCCAACCCGCACCCTTCACATATGACCGTTGAGGAAGCGACCCAAACCGCGGTCGAAATGGCGGCACCCCTTACCTATCTGACGCATATGACGTATATGGTGGATCACGAAAGCACGGAAGCCAATCTTCCGGATAATGTGCACCTCGCCCATGACGGCCTGCGCCTCAATTGGTAGGCGGTGCTCGATTTGCAACTAGGCGTTGGCAGCTTCGCTGTCCTCGAACATTCCTAGCTTGCGGTAGCGGGCGTAGCGCTCATCCAGCAGTTTATTAATGGGTTTGCGTTTCAGGCTCTTGAGAGCTTCCTTAATTGCAGATTTAATTGTTTTGGCGGCCTTGTCGTAATCGCGATGGGCTCCGCCCAAGGGCTCGGGCAGGACGGAATCGACCACTTCAAATTCCAGCAGGTGCTTGGGGCTGAATTTCAACGCTTCGGCGGCTTTGGGAGCGGCGGCCCGGTCTTTCCATAGAATTGCAGCACAGCCTTCGGGCGAAATGACGGAGTAGTAGCAATTTTCCAAAATCATGACTTTATCAGCCACCGCCATGCCGAGCGCTCCACCCGAACCGCCCTCGCCAATCACAATCGTGACGATCGGTACTTTCAGGCAACTCATCTCGCGGATGTTCACCGCGATTGCTTCCGCGACATGGCGTTCCTCTGCTCCAATGCCGGGATAGGCTCCGGGGGTGTCGATAAAGGTCACCACCGGCAGTTCAAATTTCTCAGCGAGTTCCATGAGGCGCATGGCCTTGCGGTAGCCCTCCGGATTCGGGCAACCAAAGTTGCGCTTTAAATTGTCCTTGGTGTTGCGGCCCTTTTGTTGGCCGATCACCATTACGGGCTCGCCGTCCAGTAAGGCAGGTCCGCCCACAATGGCGGCATCCTCCCGGAAACGCCGATCGCCATGCAGCGCTTCAAAATCGGTAAAAACCCGCTCAATGTAGTCCAGCGAGTAGGGGCGCTTGGGGTGCCGTGAAAGTTGCACTCGTTGCCAAGCAGTCAGGTTTGAGTAAATCTCCGCCTTCAGCGCTTCGATTTTTTTCTCAATCGCAGAGATTTCACTGCTAACGTCTACTTTGGATTCCTCTGAAACGGACTGCAGGGTGATGAGCTGTTTCTCCAGCTCACGCAGCGGTTTTTCAAATTCGAGTGTATAGGTTACATCTTCCATCTACCTGAATACAAATACTTCGTTTCTGAACTGTCAATATTACGGGTTGCTCTCTTTTTGCGGCGGACTTTTTAATTCTTCCTTCCATCCGAGCATGCGTGCCTGAGCGCCGTAATGCTCCGCTTTATCCTTATCCCCCCGCTGCACCCAGATTCGCGAGAGACTGGTATTTATATGGATATCCTCCGGGCGGAGGCGGTGGGCGGTCTCGGCGGCCTCAAGGGCGGCATCATAATTTTTTTCGGCATAACAGACTTCGGTCAGGGCATGCCAGGCAGCAAAACAGTCAGGATTCTCCGCGAGGAGCTCGCGCAGGCAGCTTTCCGCCGCGGCGCTGTCGCCCATGGTGAAGTCAAAAGTGGCCGCATCAATACGGTCCTGTAGTGAAGTTTCGCTCATGATAGGATGTTTTGGGTTGCCCGTTCGTAAATGAGTAAAGAGTGTTGGCTAATGGCCGCTCCGCAAATCGAAAAACTTTTAATTGTTCAGGATCGCGATGCGACCCTTCAAAAGACCGAACAGGAGTTGGCGCGGCTTCCCCGTGAGCGTGCCGCCCTCGACGCCAAAATAACCGCCGAGACCGAAAATATTGAGAACGCCCGCGCCGCCCTCAAGGCGAAGGAGCTCGCCCGCAAGGAACTCGATTCCGAGGTTAAGACCCAGGAGGCTGCCATTCAGAAATTCCGCACCCTTCAACTCGAGGTGAAAAAGAATGAGGAATACCGCGCCTTGACCCAGCAGATTGAACAGGCCGAAGCCAGCATCTCCACCCTCGAGGAGCAGGAAATACAGCTCCTCCTTGAGATTGATACGGAGCAGGAAGCCTTTGAGGCCGCCAAAACCGAGATCGATGCCCGCATTGAGCTTCAAAAGCACAGCATCTCACAACTTCAGGAGCGCGAGACCAACCTCAAGGCGAGCCTTGATGCAGCACGTGCCGCACTGGATGAAGCCCGCGCGGAGGTCGATTCCGACTATTTGCAACACTACGACCGCGTCCGCAAGCTCAGTAAACGCCCGCCCTACGTCGCCCGCATTGAGAATCACACCTGCTCGGGTTGCCACCTTCGTGTTTCCAACGAAGTCGCACAAGCGATTCGCGATCCCCGTGAACCCCACTTCTGTGACCAGTGTGGCCGCTTGGTTTACCTCTGAAAATTGCGTTTTAAAACTGCTGCCCTTGCGCTTGACAGTTCTGCTAGGTATACTTTGTATGTCCCGCTTCCACGAGGGTCGTTAGCTCAATCGGTAGAGCAGTTGACTTTTAATCAATTGGTTCGGGGTTCGAGTCCCCGACGACCTACCAGTGGGAGTCTCAGGCGCAGATATTGACCCCATCAAGTCGCCGAAGAATCGGTAAGGAGTACGCTGGCTTTACTTGCCTTATGTGGTACTTGATTAGAATTAAATACATTAATGTTAAAAATTCATTAATTAAATTTTGTTTTAGGTGTAATCTGGGAACCATTTTCCTTTTGCCATGTTACAATAAAGCGTACATACTCTTTAACATGTCTTCAAAATCAGAAAGCGCATTGGCAGATGACCTGCTAATTGAGCGGATCCGTCAGGGGGATTCGGCTGCGTATGATGACATGGTTGTGCGCCATTGGGATCGGATTTACGCGCGCGTGCATCAATTATTGAAAAACAAGCAGGATGCCGAGGAGGTGACACAGGATGCCTTCATTCGGGCGCATCGGGGCTTGGACAATTTTCGTGGGGATGCTTCGTTTTCAACCTGGCTGTACCAGATTGCGACGAATCTAGCTCACAATCGTTATTGGTATTGGTTCCGCCGCAAGCGGGATCAGTCGATTTCCTTTGACCAGCCGATTGGCGAGGATGGAAGTATGACCTTGGAAAGCGTCATACCCAGCCGCAGCGAAACCCCTGCCGAGGCAACCGTGACGCAGGAATTTGTGGATCGCGTCACGGAGTGTATGGCCGGGCTGAATGAGAAACACCGGGAGGTGTTGATCATGCGAAATGTTAAAAATCTTTCTTATGATGCGATTGCTGACGAACTGGGAATCAGTGTGGGTACGGTAAAAAGCCGGATTGCACGGGCCCGCGAAACGCTCCGTGCGCTCATGGGAGTCGATTTTTCATGAAGGACGATTCGTTCAGGGATTTATTGAATCTTTATCTGGATGGGGAGTTGTCTGCAGCGGAGGAGTCCCGCTTGGCTGAATACCTTGCTTCGGATGCGGAACTGCGGGCAGAATTTATGGAGGCCTGTCGTTTACATGGAGCGACTCAGATGGCGTTGAATCCGCAAGCCTTGCAACCCAACGATTTGAAGCAGCGTTATTTTTGGTCGCGTTTATTCATAGGCTTTGCGGCGGCGTCCTGTGCGGTACTGGGTGCGATGTTTTTAATGCCATGCGTGATTAACGACGAGGCGGCGCACATCAGTGTACCCCTGTGTTCCACGGATCCGGTTTTGAGCCAAACAGAGATTGAGCGCGCGACGAGGGAAAAGAAAGCAGATGAGGCTCACAATCAACCAACTGCTTGTTTGGCGGCGCATTTCCGACTTCAGGGTTTAGAGCCAAACGTTGCTCCTGCGGAGCGTACTTTACTGCCTTTTGAACCCGAGGAGTATTTGCGCGAGCGATCGGTGCGTTTGAGTGAAGTCAATTTCGAGGAACAGGCTGCCCGATTGATTTTAACTGATTACTCGGCTGAGGGCCCGGAGGTCCATGGATCGAGTGCTGTGTTGCCAAGCTTTGATCCGATCGTAAACCATGTGCAAAACATTGGTTTGTCGGGATCGCTGGTGGGTTATTAGGAACCGCACAAAGCGTCTGCACGGAGTCCCTAACTCAGGGCAGTGCGGATGAGTAATTCGACGTTTGCTTCGGCGGGAAGCTGTGTACTGGCCTTGCGGATGAGTTTGTCTGCCTCGGCGGGTTTGTAGCCCAGAGTGATCAGGCTGGCGACCGCGTCTTGGTAATTGCTGGCGGGAATGCCGTTTCCTTCGGAGGTGGGGCCGACGCTGCCGACGCTGGAAGCGGTGCCAGCACCATCAGCAAAAACTTTGTCCTTGAGCTCGATGACAAGGCGCTCTGCGGTTTTGCGGCCAATGCCGGGGCACTTGGCAAGAAGGGCAACATCAGAGGCGGCAATGGCGCCGCGAAGGAGTTCAACCGACATGCGGCTGAGGATGCTGATGCCGATCTTAGGACCGATGCCCGAGACGCGCTCTACCAGGAGGCGGAAAAAGTCGCGGTCCTCGTTGGTGGCGAAGCCGTAAAGAGTAGCGCTGTCCTCGCGGTAAACCGCGTGAATGAAAAGGGTCGCGCTTTGACCGAGGGGCGGGATTTTCTCGGCGGTTGTAACGGGAATGTGGATTTCGTAACCGATGCCGTTGATATCAAGGACGCAACGCAGGGGCGAGGCTTCGATAACAGTTCCTTGAATGCGGGCTATCATGTTTTAATCCGTGAGTCCGAGGACCGCTTCCATGTCGTAAAGGCCGGGTTTTTGCTGAAGGGCCCAGCGAGCAGCATGGATGGCCCCGCGGGCGAAGATGCGACGATCCGTGGCGCGGTGCGTGAGTTCGAGGCGCTCGCCCTGTCCGCAGAAATAAACGGTGTGTTCGCCGACGATGTCGCCGCCACGGATGGCGTGGACCCCGATTTCATCGCGGGGGCGGGCACCGACCAGTCCCTCGCGACCATGGATGAGTTTGCTATCGTCGAGCTTGTAGGCGGATTGAAGGATTTCAAGGAGGCGGGCGGCGGTTCCGCTGGGGGCGTCCTTTTTGTGGTGATGGTGCAGTTCGAGGACTTCGGCTTCGTAGTCCTGTGAAAGGATCGGTGCCGCTTTGCGGGTAAGGTAGTTGAGGGTGTTGACGCCGATAGAGTAATTGCCGGCCCAAACAACCGGGATTTGGTCTGTGGTGGCGGCGAGGATTGCCTTGCGCTCGTCCGCGGTATGCCCGGTTGTTCCGATGACGAGCGGGCGCTGGTGAGCGGCGGCAAGTTTTGCGATTGCTGGCGTGACTTCGTGAAAGCTGAAATCGATGACAACCTCACAATTCGCAATTCCGGCGGCGGGGTCGTCTCCGGCATCACAGGCGCAGGCGATCTGGGCATCGTGCTCCGGAGCGACTTCAGTGATGGCAAGGCCCATGCGGCCTTGGGCGCCGTTGAGGAGAATATTTAATGGCATGAGCGGGATGGAGTTGTTTCGTTTTTGGAGGGGCTAGATCAGGCCAAGTTCCTGCAGGAGAGCTTCGAGGCTGGCGCGATTGGGCTCACTGAGAGGCGCGAGGGGCAGGCGCACCGAGGGGCATTGAATGATCCCGGCACGCTGGAGGGCGTATTTGATGGGCACCGGATTTGGCTCCACAAAGATTGCTTTGAAGAGGGGATAGTATTTGAGGAAGGTCTCGCGGGCAGTGGCAAAGTCGTTTGCGTTGGCGGCGCGGACCATTTCAACGAGGGGTGCCACCACAAGATTTGAGGCAACACTGATGACCCCTGTGGCACCGGCTGACATGAAGGGGAGGGTGAGGGCATCGTCGCCGCTCATGACCCTGAAGTCGGAACCAAGGGTATTGATATAACGGGCAACTTTATCGCAGGAACCCTCGGCAGCTTTCATGCAGCAAACATGTGGATAGGCTTCGTGCAGGCGGGCGGTTACCTCGACGGAAATTTCGATTCCACAGCGGGAGGGAATGGAGTAAAGAATGATGGGTTTTTCGGTTGCGGCCGCGATTTGGCTGAAGTGAAGGAAGAGGCCTTCGTCGTTGGGCTTGTTATAATAGGGCGCAACGAGGAGGAAGCCGTCGGCCCCGGCAGCCTCCGCTTCACGGGTTAGCTTGACCGCTTCATCGGTCGAGTTGGATCCGGTCCCGGCGTAAACGGGGACGCGACCGTTGGCGGCCTCAACCGTGGCGCGAATGACGCCAATGTGCTCGTCGTGAATGAGGGTGGGTGATTCGCCGGTTGTGCCGACCGAGACGAGGCCATCGATGCCGCCTTCGATTTGGTGGGCAATAAGTTTTTCAAGGTCGTCATAGGCAACATTACCATCGCGCATGGGCGTCGCGAGGGCGGTGAAGACTCCAGCAAATGGGTTGGGCGAACTCATGTCTTATAGCGCAAAGTGATTGGCGTGCCTGCGCAACTAGAAAGATGCTTAATATTGCTTTTGGTGGGCAATAAAAAAAGCGTCAAAAGCCCGCAGATGGAGCCTTAACTATGCAGGGCGCGACCGTCGACCGCAAGGGCGGCTTCCTTAAGGGTTTCGCTGAGGGTGGGGTGCGCGTGGACGGTGCGGGCAAGGTCTTCGGCGCTGCCGCCGTATTCCATGTGTGCAATCGCAGAGGCAATCATCTCGGAGGCGCTCTTGGCAATGATCTGTATGCCGAGGAGACGGTCGCTTTCAGCATCGGCGATCACTTTGGCAAAGCCATCGGTCGCATCGGTCGCAATGGCACGGCCATTGGCGAGAAAGTTGAATTTACCCACCTTGACCTTGAGTCCTTTTTCTTTGGCGGCAGCTTCAGTGATTCCAACACTCGCGATTTCAGGTTCGGTATAAATTACGTTGGGAATGCAGTCGTAATTCACGTGCCCTGCCTGACCAGCGATGCGCTCGACACAGGCGACCGCTTCTTCTTCGGCTTTATGCGCAAGCATGGGACCAGTGGTTACGTCGCCAATCGCGTAGATGCCCGGCGCGGTGGTGCGGTAGTGTGGGTCAATCGGGATGCGGCCTTTCTCGTCGCATTCAATGCCGACCTTTTCAAGGCCAAGGCCCTGGGTGTTGGGGCGGCGGCCAACTGCCACCAGAATTTTATCGGCTTCAAACTCGAGTTTCTTGCCGTCCTTTTCTGCAGTGAGAATCGCGTTGGGGCCGTCCTGGTTGAGGCCGGTGACTTTGGTGCCAAGGTGAAAATTGAGGCCTTGTTTTTTGAAGAGGCGTTCGGCGGTTTTGGAGACATCCTTATCAAACCCAGCCGCGATGTTGGGGAGGAATTCGATGACTTCGACCTTGGCGCCAAGGCGTGCCCAGACCGAGCCGAGTTCGAGGCCGATCGCGCCCGCACCTACGACCGCCAGTTTTTTGGGTACTTCGGTGAAGGCGATCGCTTCGTCGCTGCTGACAACAGTTTTGCCATCAAAGGGAAGGAAGGGGAGTTCAATAACGCTGGAACCGGTCGCAAGGATTATATTTTTCGCTTCAAGGGTGGTTTCGGTCTTACCTTGCACGCATACCTGATTGCCGCCCTGAAGACTGCCGAGCCCATGAAAGACCGTTATTTTATTGGCTTTCATGAGGTGTTGAATGCCGCCGCGCAGTTGGTCGACGGTGGCGGACTTTTTCGCCATGAGTTGGCTGACGTCGATAACGGGTTTCTTGATTTGAATCCCGTGTGCGGCAGCGCCGTGTGCGGCGAAGTGAAACATCTCAGTCGAGTGCAAGAGTGCCTTACTGGGGATGCAGCCGACATTGAGGCAGGTGCCGCCAAGGTGGTCGTTTTTTTCGACAAGGGCGGTCTTGAAACCGAGTTGGGCGGCGCGAATCGCGGCAACGTAGCCGCCGGGGCCCGAACCGATGACAATGCAATCAAATGAGTTGGCTTCTGACATAAACTGGAGTGCGCGGGATGGGTCTGCTTAGATTCCGAAGAGCAGGCGGCTTGGATCCTCAATGGCTTCTTTGATTTTAATAAGGAAGGTGACGGCTTCTTTGCCATCAATGAGTCGGTGGTCGTAACTGAGCGCAAGATACATCATGGGTCGGGCGACGATTTCGCCATCGCGAACAACCGGGCGTTCCTGAATGTTATGCAGGCCGAGGATCGCGGGTTGGGGATGGTTGATGATGGGAGTGCTGAGCATGGAGCCGTAAATGCCGCCATTGGAGATGGTGAAGACTCCACCCTGAAGATCTTGCATTCCAATCTTACCCTCGCGGGCCGCTTTGGCGTAGTTCAGAATGTCAGTCTCAATCTCCGCGAAATTTTTTCGGTCACAGTCGTGAACGACCGGCACCATCAGGCCCTTGGGCGTACCAACCGCGACTCCGATATCGTAATAATGTTGGCTGACAATCGTGTCACCTTCAATGCGGGCATTGACTTGGGGAACGGCTTGCAGGGCGTGGGTGGCGGCCTTGGTAAAGAAGGACATGAAGCCAAGTTTGATGCCGTGTTTTTCAACGAAGGCTTCCTGATGCGTTTTGCGCAATTGCATGACCGCGCTCATGTCGACCTCATTGAAAGTCGTGAGCATCGCGGCTTCCTGCGTGGCGGCGACGAGGTGTTCGGCGATCTTGCGACGCAGGGGAGACATCTTTTTGCGGGTCTCGCGGGAGGCGGGATCGGCAGGGGCATGGGTAACCGCAGCAGGCGCAGGCGCGGATGCATTCGCCTGAGCTTTTTGGAGGATGTCGCCCTTGGTGACGCGTCCGTCCTTGCCGCTCCCGGAGATGGTGGCGACATCGACCCCGGTTTCCTCTGCGATTTTGCGGGGGGCGGGAGAAAGGGGTGGCGTCGCGCCGGAGGCTGCGGGTGCGGCTACGGGCGTGGCTGCGGCGGGTGGAGTTTGCGCAACAGCCGGCTCGGGTGTGGCCTCGGGTTGGGCGGCTGCTTGGGGTGCGGCTTCGGGCGTGGGGCTATCCGATCCGGCACCGGATGGTGCCGTCGCGCTTTCATCAATCAAGGCAACGACTTGCCCGATTTCCACCTCTTCATCTGCCTGAACTTTTAAGCTGATGGTTCCGGCGACTTCGGCGTTGCCCTCAGAGGTGATTTTATCGGTCTCGAGTTCAAAGAGTGCCTGTCCAACACTTACATAGTCGCCATCCTTAACGTGCCAGGAGGCGAGGATGCCGCTGCTGATGGATTCACCCATTGCGGGTATTTTTACTTCGGTAGCCATGTTCTTAGTGGTCGGGAGTGGGAGGTGCTTATTGGGCGCTGATGCCAAAGGCGGCTTTGAGGAGTTTGTTTTGTTCGTGTTTGTGTTTTGCGAGGCTGCCAACTGCGGGACTGGCGGCACTGCGGCGACCGGCGTAGCGCACCGGGCGTTCAAGCGTCTCGGTTAGGCGAGGGGCAATGAAGGTCCAGCCGCCCATGTTCTTGGGTTCTTCCTGACACCAGACGATTTCTGAGTCAGCTGGATATTTGTTGATGATTTTATGCAGGAGTTTGTCGTTGAAGGGGTAAAATTGCTCCATGCGAAGGAGGGCGGCATCCTTGATCTTGTGTTCACTGCGGAAAGCCTTGAGGTCATAGTAAACCTTTCCGGAGCAAAGGATGAGGCGCTTGGTGTTTTTCTTGGTGACACTTGAGTCATCGAGAATTGACCAGAATTCATCATCCGTAAAATCCGCGATTTTCGAGACGCATTCTTTGTGCCGCAGGAGGCTTTTGGGAGACATGATGATGAGGGGCTTTTTAAAAGCGCGTTTCATCTGCCGGCGGAGGACATGAAAGAGTTGGGCGGGGGTCGTGAGGTTGCAGACCTGAATGTTGTTTTCGGCGCAGGCTTGGAGGAAGCGTTCCAGACGGGCAGAGGAGTGCTCGGGTCCCTGTCCCTCATAGCCGTGGGGCAGGAGCATCACGATGCCGCTGAGGCGACCCCACTTGGATTCGCTGCTGCTAATGAATTGGTCTATGATGACCTGCGCGCCGTTGACGAAGTCGCCGAACTGAGCTTCCCAAATGCAGAGCATTTGCGGGTAATCCAACGAATAGCCATAGTCGAAGCCGAGAACCGCCGCTTCAGAAAGCAGGGAATTGTGGACACAGAACTGAGCCTGATCTTCGCTTAGGTCGAGGAGGTTGCAGTAGCGTTCGCGCGTTTCCTCGTCATAAACAACGGCGTGACGGTGACTGAAGGTGCCGCGCTTGGAATCTTGCCCGCTGATGCGGACCGGGGTTCCATCCATCAAGAGGCTACCAATGGCGAGTGCTTCCCCCAGACCCCAGTCGATCCCGCTGTCGTCCTCAAACGATTTGAAGCGGGCTGCCATCTGTCGCCCGATTTTGCGGTTCAGGTGGAAACCTTCGGGGAATTCGGTGTGTTTTTTGACGATGTGCGCCAGTGTTTTTTGGGAGACTGCGGTGTCATAGCCCTTGAAATTATAGGGTGCCTGTTCCATGGCGTTGGAACCCTCGAAGGGGTCGAGCGGAGCCTCCTGTTCGAGCGCTTTGGCGGCGGTGAATGCGGCCTCAAGGCGTTGGAGGTACTGCTCAACGACGGCGTCCACTTCCTCTTGAGTAAACTCACCGCTGGCGACCAGCCGCTCGGCGAGGGAGCGTCCAATCGGGGGCATGCTGGAAATGGTTTTATAGAGGACAGGCTGCGTGAAAGCGGGTTCATCGGATTCATTGTGTCCGTGCTTGCGCCAGCAATACATGTCGATAACAACGTCGCAGCCAAAGGTTTGGCGGTAGTCAAATGCGGTTTCAACGGCGGCGATGACTGCGAGAGGGTCATTGCCGTTGACGTGAAAAATGGGCGCCTCAACGATTTTTGCGACATCGGTGCAGTAGCGACTGGAGCGGGCATCCTGCGGGCCGGTGGTAAAACCAATCTGGTTGTTGATGACGATGTGAATCGTCCCGCCGGTGCGGTAACCGCCGAGTTGTGAGAAGTTGAAGACTTCCGCGACGATGCCCTGTCCGGCAATGGCAGCATCACCATGAATGAGTACCGGTAGGACGCGTTTGCGCTCGAGGTCGCCCCGGATGCGCTGACGGGCGCGGGCTTTGCCCTGTACGACCGGGTCCACCGCTTCGAGGTGGCTGGGGTTGGCCGCCAGGCGCAGTTCGACTTCGTGACCGCTGGAGGTTTTGCGGCGGGTCTCAAAACCCAAATGGTATTTTACGTCACCGTCTCCATAAATGGCGTTGGGGATGTAGTTTTCGGAAAACTCCCGGAGAATGTAATCAAATGATTTTCCGAGAAAATTTGCGAGTACGTTGAGTCTGCCTCGGTGTGCCATACCCATGACGATTTCATCGACTTGATTTTTTTCGGAACGTTCAAGAATGCTTTCGAGGCAAGCGATCAGGGTTTCGCCGCCTTCAAGGGAGAAACGTTTCTGGCCAACGAATCGGGTTTGCAGGAAGTGTTCGAAGGTTTCCGCTTCAAGAATGGCGCGGAGAATGCGCATCTTTTCATCTTTGGAGAAGCGGGGAATGAAGCACTCGGGTTCGATTCTTGCCTGTATCCAACGGCGTTTGGGAGTTTCCTGTATATGGATGTATTCCGCGCCGATGGTGTGGCAGTAGGTTTTCTCCAAGCGTTCGATCAGTTCGCGGAGGGTCATTTCAACGCCGCCAAGATAATTGCCGGTATGAAAGAGGCGGTCGAGGTCGGTCTCGGTAAAGCCCAGACGCTCGAGCGTAAGACGGGGGTTGGTGGGGCGTTCCTTCGCAAGGGGGTTGACCTTGGCGATGGTGTGGCCGTTTGAACGATAGGCGTAGATCAGGCCTATAGCGCGGGACTGCTTGGTGATAAAATCCTCGTCCCCCGCGGTGGCGGTGCCGTTTTTACTTGTGGGGCTCGCCCCTTGAGCAAGCTCGAAGCCCTCAAAGAAAGCACGCCACTCGGCGTCCAGTTGAGTCGGCTCGGTTAACCAAATGCTGTAGTTTTGGTCAATTAAGTCTGCGTTCCAACGACTTGCGATGCTTGAATGCTTCATCCGCTTATTTGTAAATTATTGTATTAATTTAACGTTCTCTGGATGCGTTTCAATTTACTTATGCGAAGATTATTCTGTTATTCAAATCGCTAATACTGGGAACGCAATTTTGGGTTGAGCTTTTGGATGCGGTCGCATGAGCTATGCGGACTTCATTATGGATTCGGTAAAGTCAGATTTGGAGATTGTGACGCAACTGGTGTCGGTGCCGGAAGGGGATAGTATGGTCATGGCTCTGCGCCGGTTGGACGCCGTTGCAAAAGAGAGTACTTTGCCGGCACAACTTAAACATTATCTCTTGCAGCGTAGTTACGTCAAAGCTTTGGCGTGGCTGGACAATCCTGAACTCCCGCACCAGCGATGAGTGCAAGAAAACAGGATAAACGATCGACCTCGGGCGGGGCAGACCTGAATGTCAACCCGTTCGCAGGCTTGGAAAGTGCGGGGCTTGCGCCGGGGGAAGCCCAAATGCCTGCCTCTGTCAGTCCGACACCCAAAGGCGGTCGGGTGGAGGTGCGTCGCGAAAAAGCCGGTCGGGGTGGCAAAACGGTGACGACCTTGAGTGCCTTTCAAACGCACCATTCGCAACGGGATTTGGACTTACTTTTGAAGGAATTGAAGCAATGCTGTGCCTGCGGTGGATCCCGCAAGGAACGCGTCCTGGAATTACAGGGGGACGAACGCGAGCGCGTATGTGATGCCTTGACCGCTCGTGGTTTCAAGCCTGTTCTGGCTGGGGGCTAGGCACGCTCTAAGTCAGTGCCCCGAAATTATTCTGCGGCAGGTGTTGCGACCGAGCCGATTTTTGCAAAATCACGACCGGTGGGGTGCTGATAGGCTTGAAGCTCGAATTCGGGCAATGCCGAAAGCAGGTGATCGAAGAAGTCACTTTGAATGCCCTCGTAGGTCACCCACTCGGTATCGTTCGTGAAGGCATAAATTTCAAGCGGTAGTCCCGTTTCAGTCGGCGGTAGCTGCCGTACCATGAGGGTCATTTCCTGATGGATCTTGGGATGCTGGCTTACGTAGGCGAGGCAATAGGCGCGGAAGGTGCCGATGTTGGTGAGGCGTCGGGCATTGACGGAATCGCTCGGGTCGACCTGTGCAGCGGTGTTGTGATGCTCGAGATCCGCAATTTTGCCGTCGAGGTAATCAGCAAGCAGGCGTATATTGCGCAAGCGATCCAGAAGCTTGGAGTCGAGGAAACGGATGCTGTTGAGGTCGATTATGATGGAGCGCTTGATTCTCCGGGCACCGGTGTCGCTCATCCCGCGCCAATTCTTGAAGGATTCGCTTATCAGCACGTAGGTCGGGATCGTGGTTATGGTTTTGTCCCAATTTTGCACCTTTACGGTGGTTAGGGAAACGTCAATGACGTTACCGTTCGCGCCGCGTCCGGGCATTTCAATCCAGTCGCCCACCATCACCATATTGTCGACCGAAAGCTGGAATCCCGCGACCAAGCCGAGGATGGCATCTTTAAAAATCAGGAGAAGGATGGCTGTTATCGCACCGAGTCCGGAAAAGAAAACCACCGGCGATTTATCGAGCAGGGCGGCGAGGATAAAGATGAAACCAATGAGATTGATGACAAGTTTGGCAGCCTGCGTGAAACTTTTGGCGGGGTAACGCTTGCCAACCGGGGCGGTTTCCCAGGCGTCGCGCAGGAAGTTTAAAACTCCGTCAATGACCAAAAGTAGAATGATTACAAAGTAAGCATTGACCAAAATCTTCAGGAAAGCCGCGAGTTCAGGATTGCTAGAGAATACCGAGGGCGCAAGGAGGTGTAGCGCAATCGCGGGAGTGAGGTGGGAGCAGCGCAAAAGCACCCGGTGCGCAATCAGCATATCGTCCCATTGGGTCTTGCTGTGGCGGATGATGGGGTAGAGGAGGTGGCGGATTAAGACGCGGGTCAGGAAATTCGCGGCAATCGCAATCGCAAAAAGTGCGATCATGGCTAGAAGTAGTGCGATCAAGCTCGCGGTTTCGGTTGGCAGACCTTGATTACTGATCCAGAGAGTTAGGTTTTGTGTGTTCACGGTGAAAATTAAAAAAAATGTAATCTTGAAATATTGTACCTTAGTAAGTTAAAATTTGAAAAATACGAAGTTGTAGTCGGAACTTTGAAAATCCAACCGTGTATTGCAAGGTAGTTATGCGAACCTCTTTTTTAATATTTTCACTTTTTATGACCTTTTTTTGGGGTACGGCACAGGCGACCGATGCCAAACTACTCGATATTCTTCAGCGCTATAAAGCAACACAGAGCAGTACTTTGCATCCGGAGGGTCTTCAAACGCTAATCCTAAAGGGTACCTACAATGATAATGGGAAAAAATTAAAAATTACCACCATCCGGAAAGCGCCAAACAAATTACGCTATGAATTTCAGTTAGACGGGATCGAGACAATCATTGCCTACAATGGTGAGATTGGCTGGCAACGCCGTGAAAAAGGTGACCTCTTGAGCATTCGAGATTACACCGTGGGCGAATTTGACTGGCTCAAGCTGAACGCTAATTTTCAAAATTATTTATTGAAGGTTTTAGCGGATAAGCCGGGTATCACTTTGAGCCTTCTGGAAGATGTGGAAGAAGACGGGCGTGTTTTGCATGTAATTTTGGCGTCTACCGATTCAAAATTAAAAATGAAATATTTCCTGAACAGCGTTTCTTTTAATCTAGAAAAGTTGGATGTCTTAAGTCCTGATGGCACTTTTTTGGAGGGAACGGTCTATTCCGACTATCGCATGGTCGAGGGCATTCCTTTGGCACACCAGAAGCAAACCACGAAAGCTACGGGTGAGATTTTGACTTATAACTGGGATACAATCGAGGTGAATCCCACCGTTTATAGTTTTGTCTTTGAAAAGCCTAAATTTTGACCCGTTAGTTTTTTCCAAGCGTATCGTCGTCAAGATCATCACCCAGTTGTTGCTCAACTTTAAGATAGGCAATTGTTTCCTCTAAATGTGCCTTGAATCGGTTGAAGCGCGGTAGGATGCCCCGGGTTTCAAGCAGAGCCTGTTTCAATTCGCCCGAGGTGCAGAGCGTGTGAATCGCTAAATCCAAAACGCCTTCCGGTTCTTTGACGGATTGCAGGAAACGAACGACTTCCTTCGGGATCGCAGCCCCAAACTTAATTTGCAATTCGATAAGTTGGATGATCTCGTCCGCGATGGTATCGATGAGGTCAAAGGAACCACCCGGCTCGCTGGCAATGGGGCGGATGCGCGCCATGCGGTAGGGTTCTTCTTGCGTGATAGCTTCAAAGGCCACCCGCGTTAATCCCTGCAGAATGAGATTCGAAGTCCCGTCCTCGTTGGTTTTGCAGGCGCGAATGACCCCGATGCCCGCCACCATGTGAGGGGTCTCGCTACCCTGTGCCGCTTCGGCATGGGTGTTCAACGCCGCTACCGCAAAAACGCGATCTTTTGCCAAGACGGCACGCAACATTTCACGATAACGCTCCTCAAAAATATAAAGCGGCATCATCGCATGCGGGAATAGTACCGTCCCATTCATGGTCATGACCGGTACCTCGCGTGGTATCTCAATTTCCTGTTGCATCGTTGCTTCTTTTAAGCCCAGGCGTCCGGATGCAGGTATTTCGGATCCGGTTGCTCAGTTTCTGCATAATACACGGCCATGCGAAAAAAGCGAATCCGATCCGCAGGTAGCCCGTCATTTTTTTGCCGCGCCTCCTCGTGTAGCACCTCAGGAGCCCGGCCCTGCAATTCAAAAATCTCCCGAATCCCAATATCCAAAAGGTTGCGCGTTGCCTCCACGCTCATTCGCGGAATCTGCATCAACGGCGAATTCAGCGCTTCGTAATCAACTTTCTTTTTGCGTTTCGGTTCCAACATCACGGTTTAAGCAAACCTTCCACCACAAAACTCAAATCTGCAATCCCACTTTTTTATATTTAGACCGGCTTGATGTGACATCTGGCACCTTCGCTGACTCAAGTTGTGACATGAGGTGAGACATTTCGGCACGTATGGCACCGTCTCAAAATCAGACCGCAGAAGCCATTGTTTTTTAAAACATTAATTAAGAACGACTTAAAAATTTTAATCCAGCTTGGCATGGGCATTGCATAGCGAATGGCATGTCTAAAATTATAGGTATCGACTTAGGAACAACGAATTCCTGCATGTCCGTCATGGAAGGCGGGGAGCCCGTTGTTATTCCCAATTCCGAGGGTGCGCGTACCACGCCTTCGATCGTGGCATTCGCTAAAAACGGCGAACGCCTCGTTGGTCAGGCAGCCAAACGTCAGGCTGTCACCAATCCAAACAACACCATTTTCTCCGCAAAACGCTTCATCGGGCGCAAATTCGATGAGGTGCAGGAAGAATCCGCCAGCTTGCCCTACAAAGTGGTCGCCGGTAAAAACGGGGACGCTTACATCGAGTGTGAAGTCGAGGGCAAGACCGAGACTTTCGCTCCGGAGCAAATTTCCGCCATGGTGCTTCAAAAGCTCAAGGCCGACGCCGAAGCATACCTCGGCGAAAAGGTCACCGAAGCCGTCATCACCGTTCCCGCTTACTTCAATGACGCGCAACGTCAGGCCACCAAGGATGCCGGTCAAATCGCCGGCCTCGAAGTAAAACGCATTATCAACGAGCCCACCGCCGCCGCGCTCGCATACGGTCTCGACAAGGGACAAGACGAAGTGATCGCAGTCTATGACCTCGGTGGTGGTACCTTTGATATCTCAATTCTCGAAATCGGCGATGGCGTCTTCGAGGTGAAAGCCACCAACGGCGACACCCACCTCGGTGGTGATAATTGGGACAGCGCCCTGATTGATTTCCTTGTCGAGGAATTTAAAAAAGAACAAGGCATTGACCTGCGCACCGATAAAATGGCGCTCCAACGCCTCAAGGAAGAAGGTGAAAAAGCCAAGATCGCGCTCTCCTCAACTCAGAGCACCGATATCAACTTGCCCTTCATCACCGCCGATGCCTCCGGGCCGAAGCACCTCAACGTCACCCTGACCCGCTCGAAGCTCGAGCAAATCTGTGACAAGCTCTACCAGCGCACCATTCCTCCCTTCGAGTCCTGCCTCAAGGATTCCGGACATAGTGCCTCCGATATCGGCGAACTCGTGCTTGTCGGTGGTATGACCCGTGCGCCAAAGGTCGTCGAAATCGCCAAGGACCTCACCGGTAAAGATCCCCACCAGGGCGTCAATCCCGATGAAGTGGTCGCGATTGGTGCCGCTATCCAAGGGGGCGTCCTTCAGGGCGACGTCCGCGATGTCCTCCTCCTCGACGTCACTCCCTTGACGCTCGCGATCGAAACCGCCGGTGAAGTCGCCACTCCCATGATTGAGCGCAACACCACCATCCCTTCCAAAAAGAGCCAAACCTTCTCGACCTACGCCGATAACCAAACTGCAGTGGATATTAAAGTCCTCCAAGGCGAGCGTCCCATGGCGAAGGATAACAAAATGCTCGGCACCTTCCGTTTGGACGGCATCCCTGCCGCCGCCCGGGGTGTCCCGCAAATCGAAGTGACCTTTGATATCGACGCCAACGGTATTCTTAACGTCAGCGCCAAGGACCAGGGTACCGGCAAAGAACAAAAGATCACCATCTCCGGTTCCTCCGGACTCGACAAAGACGAAGTCGAAAAACTCAAACGCGAAGCCGAAGCCCACGCCGCCGAAGATGAAAAAATCAAGGCCGGAGTCGAAGCACGCAATGAACTCGACAACATCGTTTACCAGTCCGAGAAACAGATCGAGGAACACGGCGAGAAAATCCCCGCCGACAAAAAGACCGAACTCGAGGCTGCAATCAAGGAAGGTAAAGCCGTCCTTGAAAACAAAGAGGCCGAGGTCGAAGCTCTCAAGGCGCCCAAGGAGAAGATCATGAACATCATGCAATCCTTTGCGCAGGACCTTTATGGTCAGGCCGGTGCCGAAGGTGCCGCCGGACCCCAACCCGGCGATCCCGCCGCAGCAGGGGAGGGCGCTGCCAAAAAAGCGCCCGACGCCGACACCGTCGATGCCGATTTCGAAGTCGTCGATGACGAAAAGAAAGAGGACTAGTTAAAATAACCCTTTGCGTTCCGCAGACCCCACTCTGCGGGACGCCCTTTTAAATCAAAATCAATATTCACCAAACCAATAATAGAACTATGAAAATCAAACCACTCGGAGAACGCGTGCTAACAAAACGCATTGAAGAAGACGAACAAATCCGCGGCGGCATCATCATTCCTGATTCCGCTAAGGAAAAATCACAGGAAGCTGAAGTTGTTGCTCTTGGAACCGGTAAAGCCGATGACAAGCCCTTCCACGTGAAGGTTGGCGACAAAGTGCTCCTTCCCACTTACGGTGGTAGCCAAGTCAAAATCGACGGCGTGGAATACACCCTCATTAACGAAGAAGACATCCTCGGCGTAGTTGCTTAGGTCCTTCCCAAAACAAAAACGATTCTTAACGAAAAAACATTATGGCTAAACAAATCCTATTTGATGAAGCAGCACGCAAAAAGATCCTCACCGGTGTAGAGACCCTCTCTCGAGCCGTGAAGGTCACCCTCGGTCCCAAAGGCCGTAACGTCCTGCTCGATAAAAAATTCGGCGCTCCCTCCGTCACAAAAGACGGCGTAACCGTTGCCAAGGAAATCGAACTTTCCGATCCCTACGAAAACATGGGCGCTCAAATGGTGCGCGAAGTCGCTTCCAAAACCGCCGATTCCGCCGGTGATGGTACCACCACCGCCACCGTGCTCGCTGAGGCAATTTACCGCGAAGGTATCAAAAACGTTGCTGCCGGAGCCAATCCCATCTACCTCAAGCGCGGTATCGACAAAGCCGTTGCTTCCGCCACCGCCGCTTTCGCCAAGCAAAGCAAGAAAGTCAAAGACCGCGAGGAAATCCGCCAGGTCGCGACTGTTTCCGCGAACTGGGACACCGAAATCGGTGACATCATCGCCGAGGCCATGGACCGCGTCGGTAAAGACGGTACCATCACCGTTGAAGAAGCCAAATCCATCGAGACCTCCCTCGACGTCGTAGAAGGCATGCAGTTCGACAAAGGCTACCTCAGCCCCTACTTCTGCACCAACGCCGAGACTCAGGAAGTCAGCTTCGATGACGCGTACATCCTCATTCACGAGAAGAAGATTTCCAACATCAACGAAATCCTTCCCCTCCTTCAAAACGTTGCCAAATCCGGCAAGCCCTTCCTCATCATCGCGGAAGACGTCGAAGGTGAAGCCCTCGCCGCCCTCGTGGTCAACAAACTCCGTGGCACCCTCAACGTCGCCGCCGTTAAAGCCCCCGGCTTCGGCGACCGTCGCAAGGCCATGCTCGAAGACATCGCCGTCCTCACCGGCGGACGTTGCATCACCGAAGACCTCGGCATCAAACTCGAAAACGTCCAACTCAGCGACCTCGGTAGCGCCAAGCGCGTCGTGATCGACAAGGAAAACACCGTTATCGTCGAAGGCGCCGGCAAAAGCTCCGCCATCCAAGGCCGCGTCAAGCAGATCCGCCGTCAAATCGAGGAAACCTCCTCCGATTACGACCGCGAAAAACTGCAGGAACGCCTCGCCAAGATCGCCGGTGGTGTTGCCGTCATCAACGTCGGTGCACAGACCGAGCCCGAGATGAAAGAAAAGAAGGACCGCGTCGACGACGCCCTGCACGCAACCCGTGCCGCCGTTGAAGAAGGCATCCTTCCCGGAGGCGGCGTAGCCCTCCTTCGCGCAGCCAAAGCCATCGATTCCGCTACCGCCGAACTCGAAGGCGACGAAGCCCTCGGTTCCGCCATCGTGCGTCGTGCCATTGAATCCCCCTTACGCCAGCTTTGCCAAAACGCCGGCGTCGAAGGTTCATTGGTCGTTTCCGAAGTCCTCAAGGCAAAAGGCGCCAACGGATACAACGTCGCCACCGGCGAATACGTTGACCTCCTCGCCGCAGGCATCGTCGACCCCGCCATGGTAACCCGCACTGCCTTGCAGAACGCCGGTTCCGTCGCCGGGCTCCTCCTCACCACCGAGTGCATGATCACCGACGAACCCGAAGAATCCGGCGCAGCCGGTGGCGCCCCCGACATGGGTGGCATGGGTGGCATGGGCGGCATGGGCGGCATGATGTAGCCCCGGACAACTCACCGCGCCCCGCGCCTCAATTCAAGCCCTCCACCCGGAGGGCTTTTTTTGTGCTATTTGTATTGGCCGCATTTAGTTTATGCGGTGATAGCTTTGTTCTTTACTGAAATTTGGATCTTTATAACCCAAGGAATTATTCCAACCCCATTGTTGCGGCATCAGTTCTTGTTCCCAAACTTGATGAGTTCCAATAAGTTGACTCTAAATTGAGATAGTAACGCGCGTATTTTGCATTTCGTAATCTTGACAAGGTTAACTTCAATGTTAACTTTAGTTAATATGAAAGAAATTCATTTCTTCAAACGTGCAGATGGCAGCAGTCCTGTTGAAGAATTTATTGATGGTCTTACGGACAAACAGGCTCAGAAAGTTGCTTGGGTGCTGAAGCTCATTGAAGATATGGAAATTATACCGGCTCAATACTGGAAGAAGTTGACGAATACGGACGATATCTGGGAAGCCAGAATTCAGTTTGGCGGTAACATCTTCCGCATATTGGGCTTTGAGAGTGGAGGATGTTTCGTCTTGCTGACGAATGGTTTTGCTAAGAAAACACAGAAGACACCGAAGCGTGAAATCGAGTTAGCTGAGCAACGTAAGAAAATTTATCTAAAGGAGAAAAACTAATGAGTGATTTAAAGAAATACATTAACAAGAGGAAGGCATCTAACCCGGTCTTTACAGAGGGTTTTGACGAAGGCTACGAAAACTTTCGAATCGGCGTTATGCTCAAGCAGGCTCGCTTGGAAGCGGGATTGACCCAAGACGAGATTGCGAATGCGATTGGCACACGCAAGACGGCAATCTCTCGGTTAGAGAATCATGTGCAGGACGTAAAACTTTCCACTGTTGAAAAGTATGCGAAGGCCTTGGGTAAGCATCTTGAAATTCGGATTGCCTGATATCTTTTCCCATTGCGATCATGTGGATGATCGAAATCGTGCAAAATTTTTGGGCCTTTTAGCACAAGTTCTGTGCGACTTGAATGTTCTGTTTAAACCAAGGACTTAATGGTAAGGAGTGGCAACGCGAGCAGACAGCATTGAAGTCTCAGTACTTCCAGTCGATCTGACGCCTGAAGTAAAGCGCGAGTTTTTTGAAAAGGGTTGGGGTAGTTATCTAATCAAAGAAGGATAAAGGACCGCTGGCACGATCCCAGCCATATCCCTTTTCGGGGATGGGGATGCTATCCGCTTTATACAGTTAAACGGAGTCAAGGGGTGGCGTGCAAGTTCAGGCTCGTGTTGCGTGCGTGAGTGCGTCTTTGACTTGTGTGGTAATCTTTCCCCAATCCTTGGCGGCAATTTGTGCTTTGGTTGCGAGCCAGGAGCCGCCGATTGCAAAGACTTCGGGCATGGAGAGGTAGTCGTTCATATTGTCGAGGGAGACGCCACCGGTTGGGCAAAACTTTATGCCGAGGTTGGAGTAGGGTGCAGCCATGGCTTTGAGGAGCTTGGGCCCGCCGGCTGCGCCCGCAGGAAAGAATTTGAGGTGCTCACAGCCTGCTTTGATCGCAGTTTGAATGTCGCTGGGCGTCATAATGCCGGGTATGAAGGGCACGTTTCGCTCCTTGAAGTAGGCGATCGTTTCGGGATCGGTGCCGGGTGCGAGGCCGAATTTACTGCCGGATTCAATGGCAATCTTCGCCTGTTCGGGCGTGACGACGGTACCTGCTCCGACGAGCATCTCGGGGAACTCATTCGCAATAGCTTCGATTGCACCGGCTGCGGCTGCTGTGCGAAAAGTGACTTCTATGATGTTGAGGCCGCCTTGGAGTAGGGCGTTCGCGAGTGGTTTTGCATCCGTGACGTCGTCAATGACGATGACTGGAATGACGGGGAATTGGTCGAGTTGGGGCATGATTATGAACTTCGAACGCTGAATACGGGAAATTCAAGGTCGAATCAGTGTTTTAAATTTTAGTGTTCTAGGTTTGATGTTGGACGTGCAATGTTTGCCTAGCGATCGACGCGTGCGCCGCCACCGCCCTTGATTTTTTTCACTTCTTTGAGCGATGCCATGGTGGTGTCGCCCGGCGTAGTCATGGCGAGTGCGCCGTGCACGCAGCCATAGTCGACCGCTTCCTGTGGATCGTTTTCAGAGAGGAATCCATAGATGAGGCCGGAGGCAAAACTATCGCCGCCTCCGACGCGGTCGAGGATTTCAAGCTCCGGGAACTGAAGCGATTCGTAAAACTTGCCGTCGTGCCATGCCATCGCAGCCCAGTCGTTAATGGTTGCGGTTTTCACGGCGCGCAGGGTGGTTGCGGTGGCCTTGAAGTTCGGAAATTCCTTGGTGGCAGTTTCGATCATTTGCTTGAAGGCTTCGACGGGGATGTGGGAAATGTTCTCGTCCACACCTTCAACTTCAAACCCAAGGCAAGCGGTGAAATCTTCTTCATTGCCGATCATGACATCCACGTATTGGGCGATTTCACGGTTCACTTCCCGGCATTTCGCAAGGCCCCCGAAGTCTTTCCAGAGGGAGGGGCGATAGTTGAGATCGTAACTGACAATGGTGCCGTGCTTTTTCGCGCACTTGACGGCTTCGAGCACGACATCGGGGGTGGTGGCACTGAGCGCTGCGTAGATGCCACCGGTGTGAAACCATTGGGCGCCGCGTTTGCCGAAAATCTCCTCCCAGTCAATGTCGCCGGGTTTGAGCTGGCTGGCGGCGGTGTTGCCGCGATCCGGGCAGCCTACCGCGCCGCGAATCCCGAATCCGCGCTCGGTGAAGTTCAACCCGTTGCGCACTTCACGTCCGATGCCATCATACTCCACCCATTTGATGAATTGCGTATCGACCCCGCCCTGCAGAATGAAGTCCTCGACGAGGCGGCCAACAGGATTGTCCGCAAAAGCGGTGACCACCGCAGTTTTGAGTCCAAAGCAACGACGCAATCCCCGCGCGACGTTATACTCGCCGCCACCTTCCCAGGCGGTGAACTGGCGG
>CBFHKU010000001.1:368280-416258 GCA_965656495.1 Coraliomargaritaceae bacterium | reverse complement strand
GTATTGATACAGCATCCCGAAGGAAAGTTGATGGTGCGCGTATTTGCGGTGGATGGGATCCTTCTGCATGTACTCAAGGGTATCGTGCATCCAGCCCATATTCCATTTCAGGTCAAAACCAAGTCCGCCCTCGGTGGTGCTGGCGGTCACCCCCGGAAAAGCGGTTGATTCCTCCGCGATCATAAGGGTGCCGGGATAAGCGGCGTGTACGGCGTCGTTGACGGTGCGCAGAAAATCAATCGCCTCGAGGTTCTCGCGCCCACCGTCCCGGTTGGGAACCCACTCGCCCTCTTTGCGGGAATAGTCCAGGTAAAGCATGGAGGCAACTGCATCGACTCGCAGGCCGTCAATGTGATAGCGTTCACACCATGCCAACGCGCTCGATATGAGGAAAGACCGCACCTCGCTGCGCCCGTAGTTAAAGATAAGGGTTCCCCAATCCTGATGAAATCCCTGCCGGGGATCGGCGTGTTCATAGAGCGCGGTGCCGTCAAACTGAGCCAGCGCGAAACTATCGGTCGGGAAATGGGCGGGAACCCAATCCATGATGACCCCAATCCCGTTCTGGTGAAGGGTATCCACGAGAAACATGAAATCCTGCGGGGAACCGAAGCGATGGGTCGGTGCGAAGAAGCCCGTGACCTGATAACCCCAGGACCCCTCAAAGGGATGCTCTGCAAGGGGCATAAACTCAACATGCGTGTAATGCATGTCCTTTAAATAATCGACCAATTCGGTGGCGAGTTCGCGGTAATTGAGGGGGCGGTTTGCGTCCTCCACCACCCGCCGCCACGAACCGAGGTGCACTTCGTAAATACTGAGGGCTTCCTTTTTCCAATCGGTCGAAGCGCGGCGCGCGCGCCAGTCGGCGTCCTGCCAAGCGTAATCATCCGGATCACACACAATGGAGGCATTGTGGGGCGGGGCCTCGAAAAACGTGCCGTAGGGATCGGTCTTGAGGTAGGGGTAGCCCTGCCGCGAACCTATCTCGAATTTATATTTTGCGCCGATTTCCAGCCCTGGGATAAAGAGTTCCCAGATGCCGGAGGCCCCGAGGCTGCGCATGGGATGATAACGCCCATCCCATTGGTTAAAATCACCGACCACTGAAACACGCTTCGCGTTGGGCGCCCAGACCGTAAAGGCCACCCCGGGGACGCCCTCCATTTGGCGGGGGTGCGCCCCGAGTTTATGGTGCGCCTGCGGGTCGTGACCGCTACAAAAATAATACACATCCTCCTCGCTGAGGCTCGGCAGGAAACAATAGGGGTCATTAAATTGCCGCACTTCCCCGTTTGATTGCTCGGTTCGTAAACGGTAGCGGAATATCTCGGCACGCCCTACGATTACCCCTTCAAACAATCCGTCCTCACTCAAACGCTCGAGCGGGTAGCGTTTTTTTGGATCCGCCAAATCCACGACCTCGCACGCTTCCACCCCCTGTAGGAATGCCCGCACCACCAGCGAAGTCGCCTTCCCCTTTTTCGTCTCCAACTGGTGCATCCCCAGGAGATCGTGCGGTGCCCCGCAGTTGACCTGCGTGATCGATTCAAATTCGGCTTGGCTTAATATCACCCCCCTATGAAAGCCCTCACACCGGTTCTGGCAAGCGCCATAAGCACCCGGGCAAAAGCTCGGTTTTGATTCAGATGACAAAAAGCTTGTGCGGTCAAATACCGCATTCATAGTTCCAACTGTGTACGTCTCAATGCGGTCATTCTTCTTATTTCCCTGCCTCCCGGTGGCGCTATTGGCGACCCTGCCTGAGCTGAGTTCAATCGACCCGATTGAATACGATGAGGCGGCGCAGCGCTTGGTGGCACGCGGGGATGCCCGCCTCAAACTGGAAACGACCGAAGTCAGCGCGGATCAGATAACCTACTATCAGGAATACGGCTTGGCAGATGCCTTTGGGGATGCCGCGATCATGCGTGAAGGTTACCGCATGATTGGCGATCGTATCAGCTTCGATGCCAACGAACGCATCTTCACTGTGCAGGAACCTCGCACCGGTGCCTGGCCGCTCTACGCCAAAGGACAGGAGGCTGGAGGCACAGTCGAGAATGTTGCCTTCGAAAATGCCCGGATCTACTACACCGAGCCCGGCTTCTTTACGCCCAATATCAAAGCCCGCACGGTCCGCTTCCAAGAAACCGAAGCCCACCAACGCCTGCAAATTAAGGGCGCCAAGTTTCAAATCGGGCGCATGCCATTTTTCTATCTTCCCACCTTTACCTATTACGTGACTGAAGCTCCGTTCTACATGGATGTGGATGCCGGTAGCAACAGTACCCTTGGCACCTACCTGCAAACCACCAGCCTCATTCCCATTACGCCCTCCATACGCCTCGGCGCAAATCTCGATTACTACACTAAACGAGGCACCCTCATTGGCCCCGCTGCCCAGTATGTTTATGATGACGGCAACCAACGTATGATCGGCGTTTTCAGTTCCGGACATATAGAGGATGAGGGTACGACGGGTCGGGATATCAATAACCGGTCCATAGACCCCTCACGCAGCTTCATCGAATGGCGGCACAATCACCACATCGGAGAGCGCACCTCCATTCAAACCAATCTCAGTTATCGCTCCGACTCCGCCATTATGCGCGATTTCCGTGAAGACATCTTTAACAACGACCAACGACCAGACAGCTTTGCGGAGGCGGTTTACGCGGGTGACAACTTCCTGCTCTCTGCCTTTACACGTTTCAATCCCGCCGATTACGAACGCATTCAGGAACGCCTGCCAGAGTTTCGTTTCGATTACCTGCCCACCCCCTTGGGCGAACTGGGAACCTATCAACAAGGCGCGGTGAGCTACGCCCGCATTCGGGATGACCTCAACAATGTTGCCAGTCTAGACGGCACCACCTACCGAAGTTACGACCGCTTTGACCTCAGCTATCAATTACTGCACCCGGTGCGGCTCAATGATTGGCTTACCCTTACCCCCCTCGCCGCCGCTCGCTTCAGCCACTACATGAATCAGGAAGCTGAGTCCATCCCCACTACCAACCCCAATGACAGCGCCAGCCTTTCACGCTTTGCCATCGGCTTTGACCTCGCTGCTCAAGCGCAAGCCACCTACGCCACCCGCAACAGCGTTTGGGGTATTCAAGGCCTGCGACATACCCTACGCCCCACCCTCAAATATCGCTATTTCAGTAAACCTGATGACCAAAGCGATGCGGTGCAAATTGAACGCCGCGCCAACGACCTCAAACGACCGACCCTCGACCTGACCGAGATCCGGGATTTGGATGATCTCGCCGAAACCCACCTCGTCCGACTGGGGCTCGAAAACCGCTTCCAAACCCGCGCTAAAGACTACGGCTCACGCACCCTCGCCGCCCTCAATTTCTACCAGGATATCCTTCTCGAACGCGAACAACTCAAATACGACAATACCCAACCCGACACCCTGCACGCCTCTTGGGTTGAACTCATCCTCCAACCAGCCCCGTGGCTTAAATTTGACCTCGCGGCACGCATTGCCACCGAGCAAATGTCGCTGGAAGAACTCCGCAGCCGCACTACCCTTTTGAGTGGTGACGCCTGGAGCCTGAGCCTCTCCACCGATTTACTCCTCAATCAAGTGGATCAATATCGCCTCTTCTACATGCATCGGCTCAGCGAAAACCAAAGCTTTATCGCAAACACCCGTTTCAATGCCGACACCGGCACCTTCGACTACACCAGCGTCGGCTTGCTCGCGGATCTGGGCTCCGCCTGGGAACTCCTTTACGGAATCACGCTGCGCAATGACCCCGTGCGAGAGAGTGAATTTGAATTTTCAGTTGGGCTACGCTTGGTTGAACCATAATACCCTTGCCTCATGGAAGAAGCGCTCATCCCAAACAACGAATTTGCAGTCAGTCTGCCCGCCTTTGAAGGGCCGCTCGATTTATTGCTCTACCTGATCCGCCGCAATGAGGTCGATATCTACGATATTCCAATCGAGACCGTCACCCGGCAATACATCGAAATCCTCGGGTCGATGGAGGAACTCGACCTCGAAATCGCGGGCGAGTTCTTTGTCATGGCGGCGACCCTCATGTATATCAAAAGTCGGCTCCTACTTCCTAAAAAAGACCAGGGCGCCAATGAAGATGTTGAGGATGAGTCGATTGATCCACGCTGGGAACTGGTGCAACAACTCCTCGAATACAAAAAATTCAAAGAGGCCGCGACAGAAATTGAAGCCCTCATCCTCAACAGTAACGAAAAGATCCCGCGCCTTGGACCCCGCGATGCCCTGGAAGCCATTGAGCGCCCCCTTCAACCGGTTGACCGCATCGAACTCTGGAATACCTTTAATCTCGTTCTGCGCCGCCTCGCCGAGCGCATCACCGAGGGCGAAATCCACGCCGAGCAAGTCACGGTTGCCGACCGCATGGAAGTGATCCTCCTCCGTCTACAGGACCAAAAACAATTCCTCTTTTCAGAACTTTTTGAAGCCAGCACCAGCCTCAATACGATCGTCGCCACCTTCCTCGCAGTCCTCGAACTCACCCGCCTCGGGCAAATGCACATCGTTCAGGATAAAGCCTTTGCCGATATCCGCTGCACACGTGAGCATACTTGATTGAAATTTCCCCTTTCATTTGTATCCTATTTTTAAGATGAGTAAAAAGGATCCGGCACCCAAGCCCAACGCCCATTTAATGGGACTCGGCCTCGACAATACCGACGGCCATAAACGCATCACCCGCGCCGAGCGTTTTTCCATCGTGGGCGGTTCCGAGGAAACCCACCACCGCATGACTGAAACCGTCATCAAAACCTTCGAAACCCTCGACCGCAAGGGCAAGACCCTTGAGACCGTTGAGAAAGAAGAACTCATCGACACTTTGAAAAATTGCGACCCGGAAACTAAAAACGGTAACTGACCCACTTGACACGTACTCTCCCACCTCTACTTTTGACTCATGAGCGACACGCCAGACCAACCCGAGCCCATCACCCTAACCTTCACGCTCGACGCCTTCTGTGCTGCCGTTGCGATCACCTTCACAATCCTTCTTCTTAAGGATGCCCTCCTTTACCTATAACCATCACCAAGAAAACATATGTCCGAAAATATAACCGAACTCGATAGCTCCAACTTTGATTCTACCGTTAGCAACGCCACTGTTCCCGTGGTCGTTGATTTCTGGGCACCTTGGTGTGGGCCCTGCAAAGCCATTGCACCCATCCTCGATGAACTCGCCACCGAACTCGGTGACAGCGTTAAAATTTGCAAAGTCAACGTCGACAACAACAGCGAAATTGCCGGTAAATACGAAATCCGCGCAATCCCCACCATCCTTGTATTCAAGGACGGTCAAGTCGCTGAAAACATCGTCGGCCTCGTCTCCAAGGACGACCTCAAGGCGAAACTCGCCTAGGCGATTCATATAAATTGAAACGCAGAGCAGTGGCGTTGACTGCTTAAAAGTGGAAGCGACAATCCTGTCGCTTTGCAACACAAGCCGTACAACCAAAGCGACAAGAGTGTCGCTTCCACGAGATACAACCCATTTCTTATTAAGAGTAAGAATAAGATTAGGATTATGAGTGTGGAGTTGAATGTTGTTAGTTGAATGTTGGAAGTTCTCCCCCCTCCCAATAGTGCTTTTCGTGTCCATTCGTGGTTCCAACTAACAACTTTCAACGAACAACCCCTTGCCCATTCGTGCCTTTCGTGGTTAAACTTCAACGTTCGATGTTCGATGTTCGATGTTCGAAGTTTTCATGGTTCCTTAATTCACGACAGAGACGCTGAGGACACGGAGCTGCGGCGTTGACTGCTCAAACGTGGAAGCGACACTCTTGTCGCTTTTCAACCCAAGCCGTACAAGCAAAGCGACAGGATTGTCGCTTCCACGAGATACAACCTTTTCATATTAAGATTAAGAATAAGATTAGGATTATGATTAAGAGTGATCTCAACCTTCCCACTTTCCCACCTTCATACCTTCCCACCTGTACCCCTCCTCATTCGTGGTTCCCCTTCAACGTTCGATGTTCGATGTTCGATGTTCGAAGTTTTCAGCGTTCGAAGTTTACGCGGTTCCGTCTTTTCAGCGGGAAAGGTCGCGTACATAGGCGTGTTGCACACCGTCAAACGCACCGTTCGTGAAAAAGACAACGACCGCACGCTGTTCACCGATTTCTTGCCGCAGCGCTTCCAATAGTGCCTTATTTTCGGAGTATGCCTGCGCCTGTATACCTTTTTTACTCAAGTTTGCCGCCATGCGCTCTGTATCGAGACGATCCGCCTTCGCGATGCGCTCGGCGCGGTGAACCGCCCCGAGATAAACCGCGTCCGCGCCCGCTAATGCTTCCGTAAAAGCCTCCTGAAAAAGCGCCCGCGTGGCGGTATTGCTACGCGGTTCAAAACATACCGACAAACTAGATTCGGGATGCGCCGCCCGCAATGCCTCAATCGCTCCCGCCACCGCAGTGGGATGATGCGCAAAATCTTCCAGCACCGTTACCCGATCCGACTGGAGCAAGACATCCTGCCGCCGCTGCACCCCCCGAAATCCTCCCAAGATCCCCAAGTCCATTCCCCTGGGGTCTTCGAGCCCTTGAGCCAACGCCGCCGCCAGCGCCGCCATCGCGGCATTCCGCGCATTGAACAAGCCATGCAGATTCCATTTTACGGTGGTCCAGAGTTCCCCGCGCCAGTGTAATTCAAACTGTGAACCCTCCGCCCCATCGGCGAAATTTTTCAAACGTAGATCGTTGTCCGCTCCCGTCCCCACCCGGATGACACGTGTCCAATCCGCCGGAAGCAACGCCTCCAGATTTGCGTCGTCCCCATTGAGCAAGACTGTTCCCATCCCCGGCATTAAGCGGAGCAAATGGCGAAAACTGCGTTGCACGTCTTCCAAATCTCGAAAGATGTCGGCATGATCAAACTCAAGATTGTTGAGCACTGCAACCTGTGGGCGGTAGTGGATGAACTTGCTTCGCTTATCAAAGAAGGCGCTGTCGTATTCATCGCCCTCGATGACAAAGGGCGCACCGCTTCCCAGATGCGCCCCGCGCGGCAAGTCCCTAGGCAGCCCCCCAATCAACCAACCGGGATCTACTCCCGCCCGTTCCAGCAAAAATGCCGTAATGCTTGCAGTGGTGGTTTTCCCATGTGTGCCCGCAATCACGACCGGCAGCCGTCCCGCCAAAACCTCATCATGCAATAACTGCGGCAAGGAAACATAATTGGTGGCGCCGGTATTCAGCAACCACTCCACCTCGGCGTTGCCGCGACTCATCGCATTGCCCACCACCACAAGATCCGGCTTTAATCCTTCCAAACGCTCCGCTGAAAATCCCTCAAATATTTCAATCCCCGCTTCTCCCAGCATCGTTGACATCGGTGGATACACCCCCGCGTCTGAGCCACTCACGCGCTGACCCTGCGCCTTCAGCAAGAGCGCGGTGTTGCCCATTGCGGTTCCACAAATTCCCATGAAATAAACATGCATCTCCACTATCCCGCCCGCTTGCCACCCGAAGCGCAAGCGGGAATTACTCCCTGCACCCATAAAAAGATACTTTACCCCCCTGCCTTTATAACAAAAAGTCTAAGCCACATGGACGCCTCCTCAAAGCTTAAGATTCTCGTCGTCGGTTCCGGCGGTCGCGAACACGCCCTTCTCCAGAAATGTCGCCAAAGCCCGCTCGTCGATTCCGTGATCGCCGCCCCCGGTAACGGCGGGATCGCCGCCGAGGCACGCTGTTTTCCCGTGCCCGCCGATGACATTACCGCGCTGGTTGCCCTCGCGCAGGCGGAGGCCATCGACCTTGTGGTGGTGGGGCCCGAAGTCCCGTTGAGCCTGGGGCTCGTCAACGCCCTCGAAGCGGTGGGCATTCTCGCATACGGTCCCCGTCAGGACGGCGCGCAACTGGAAGCCAGTAAAGTCTTCTGCAAGGACTTCTTTGCCCGTCATAAAATTCCCACCGCAGCCTACGCCAGTTTTACCGAGGTCGAACCCGCCCTTGCCTACCTGAAGGAACACCCCGCCCCGATTGTGATTAAAGCGAGTGGTCTCGCCGCCGGAAAAGGCGTTATCATGGCCGAAACCCAGGCGGAAGCTGAAGCGGCGGTGCACGATATGCTCGAAGGTGGTGCCTTTGGCAGCAGCGGCGCGGAAATCGTGATTGAGGAAACCCTTTACGGCGAGGAGGCCTCGATTCACGCCATCGTTTCCGGAGAGGATTTCGTCTGCCTCCCCCCCAGTCAGGATCACAAACGCGCCGGCGAAGGTGATACAGGGCTCAACACCGGGGGAATGGGTGCCTACACGCCCACCAGTAAAATTGATGCCGCCCTGCAAGCTAAGATCGAGGCGGAGGTCATTCGTCCCACCCTCGCGGGGCTCAAGGCGGATGGGATCGACTTCCGCGGCACGCTCTACGCCGGGTTGATGCTGACCGAAAACGGCCCCAAAGTCCTCGAATACAACGTGCGTTTTGGCGACCCCGAGACGCAGGTGCTCTTGCCGATGCTGGCGGATGACCTCGTGCCGCTGCTCCTAGCCTCGGCAAAAGGCGAAGCACTCCCCGAACAAGTTCGCTTCCATGAGGGCGCCGCCATTGTGGTGGTTTTGGCAGCGGGCGGTTACCCCGGTTCCTACAAAAAGGGAGACCCCATCGAATTACCCGATGCCATCCGAGCCGGCACCGCCATTGTTCACGCCGGCACCGCCCGCGACGATGACGGTCAAATCACCACCAGTGGCGGCCGCGTTCTCGGCATCAGTGCCCAGGCCCCAAGCCTGCCGGAGGCCGCTCAACTCGCCTACCAACTCTGCGATCAAATCACCTTTAAGGATAAATACCTCCGCCGTGACATCGGTCACCGCGAACTCAACCGCTGATTTCATACCATGGCAACCAAGCGCGACAGTATCATCGTTCTCTGCACCGGAAATATATGCCGGAGCCCGATGGGCGAGCGCCTCTTACAAAATGCCCTCGCAGCGGAAGACGCGCCGCTCAATGAAATCAAAGTGCTCTCTGCCGGAGTAGCGGCATGGCATGGTGACCCCGCCTCTCCCAACGCCGTGCAGGCCCTTGCTAAAACCGGTATCGAAATGAAGCAACACGCCAGCCAGCCGCTCAGTAACGCCATCCTTGAAAAAGCCTTTCTTGTCCTGGGAATGACTGAATCCCATTTACTTGCCCTTGAAGCCTTCCCTGAAACAAAGCCTGCCCACGCCCACCTTTTCCGTGAATTCCTCGGCGAAGAATTTGACAGCGAAATCCCGGATCCCTACGGACAAAATCTTGAAGCCTATCGTGCCTGCCTCGATTCCATGGCCGAGGCGATCCCTTCGATTCTCGAGTTCCTAAAAAAAGAATACCCGTCTTAGACCAGAAAACGCAGCGCGACATGCAGGCACAGGCAACTCGCCGCACCCGCCGCGAGGTCGTCCGCCACACAGCCAATTCCGCCCGGTAAATTCTGGAGTCGTGCAATCCCGAAAGGTTTGAGCACATCAAAGAAACGAAACAGCGCAAAGCCCGCCAACAAGACCGGCCAGCCACCCAGGCTCACCACCACCCCACTCAATCCGAAAAACACCAGCGGCACCGCCACGAATTCATCCAATACAATCATGCCCGGATCGCGCATCTGCAAACGACGCTCCGCCGCATCGCAAATCGCCATCGCCCCGTAGCTTAAAAAAGCCGCAAAAAAGATGAAACCCAAGAAATCAAGATGATGAAAGAGGACCGCATAGAGCGCGAGCCCGGCAACACTGCCCCAAGTCCCCGGCGCATGACGGATGCGCCCCACCGGCCCCAGAGTCGCCAAACCGATGACCCATTCAGCCGGAATAAAGTTTGTCCAAAAAAAACTCTGCCGTAAACCGCGCCTCATTTAATTTGCCCCGTAAAAAGTCCCCAGTGTGTCCGCAGATAGGACGCCCCGGAATAAACGGTCAAAACCGTAGCCAGCGCAAAGCAGGCCAATCCAAGCTTCCCCGCCGCGCAAGCGAGCGAGAGCAACCCGAAATCCAACTCGAAAGCCTTGCTGATTAAAAGAAGGCCCACCGCTAGAATCTGTGACACCGTCTTCAACTTGCCCGATTGTTCAGCCGCGAGGACGACCCCCGCATTCGCCGCCACCAAGCGCAAACCCGTAATTAAAAACTCCCGGCTCAAAATCAATAACAGACAGGGCAAGCCCCAGCTTACCGGTATCATATCCATCACCAACAAGCTGATCAGCAGACCCAAGATGAAAATCTTATCCGTCAAGGCATCCATCAATTTCCCAAAATCCGAGACGACCCCCTGCTTGCGTGCCAAATAACCATCCAACCAATCGGTCAGGCCACCCAATACAAAACAAATCCATGCCAAGGTTGCCGCACCCGTAACAGGCAGGTATAAGAGCCCCACAATCACAAAGACGAGTGGGACCCGCGAAAAGGTCAGGATATTCGGAAGATTCACAAACTCTAAGTTGTCGCGCCCCCTCCCAGAGGGCTAGCACAAAATCATTAACCCAGCTTTTCATACCGCGTCGAAGCAAGTCAGAATCGCAAAGAAAAAGAAACTACCAGTCACGCGGATCAAACGAATGAGAGTAAGAAAACTACGAACAAACACCCATGCTCATGAATAAACCCACCCGATGTCATATCGTAGAAGCGACAATCCTGTCGCTTTTCATCCCCATGCCATATCGTTCCTGTCGCTTTACCTCCCAGCATCGCCGGAAACCCCGTTCTTAGAAGTCAGGAGTTAGAAGTTGGAAGTTAGACCACCCGACTGTTCAAGCCAGCCACCCCTCCTCACCAAGGAGAGGAGCTTCATTCATGTCATCCGTTTAGTTCGTGCTATCCGTAGTCTAAAAACAGCAGCCCAAGCCCGGCTTCACACCTTTCCACCACATACCAGCGGGACTTCGACTATTCATTCGACAAAAGCGCTACTTTAGACTCAATCTCTATAATTCATGAGAACCGCTATTTACCCAGGCACCTTCGACCCCGTCACCAACGGGCATCTCGATGTGATTCGTCGCGCGGGGCGCATCTTTGATAAAGTCATCGTGGCGATTGCCCGCAATGCCAGCAAAGAGCCCACCTTTACCGAGGACGAACGCCTCCAGCTCATCCGTGAAAATCTTTCTGATGACGAGGCGGTTGAAGTGATGGCCTTTGATGGCCTGATCGTGGATCTCGCCGAGAAGCTCAATGCGGTGGCCCTCATACGGGGCCTGCGGGCGGTCTCTGACTTTGAATATGAATTCCAGATGGCGCAGATGAACCGTCACCTCGACGAGAAAATCGAAACGATCTTTCTCATGCCCAATGAGGATTATTTCTTTACCAGTTCCCACCTTATCAAAAACGTTTTTCAATTCACCGACCGCGAGCGGCACCTTATCCCCGCCAACGTCCACGCCGCCCTTTCACGCAAATACGGGCACAGTAAATAATGGACGCTTCAGAATCCAATCCCTCCGCGGTCACTGGCGCGCGGACCCTGCAACTTGTCTTCCTGACGCTCTTCCTTGATCTGGTCGGGTTCTCCATCATCTTTCCGCTCTTCCCGGCAATGCTGGACTACTACCTCCCGCAGGGCGGTGGCGCGGATAGCCTCTTGGGAGCGTGCATCGCACCCCTCGCGGCCTGGGCAGAGGCCAGCGGCGCAGCCGACCCCCGCTTTCTCACCGCAGTCCTCTTTGGGGGCGCACTGGGTTCCCTCTACTCCATCCTGCAATTTATCTTTGCCCCGATTTGGGGCGCCTACTCTGACCGGGTGGGCCGACGCCGCGTCCTCCTCATTACAATTGCAGGCCTCGCTCTCAGCTACGGTGCCTGGGCGCTCGCCGCAAACTTTTGGCTTCTGGTTCTCGCGCGAGTTCTCGGCGGAATCATGGGGGGCAACCTTTCCGTTGCCACTGCGGCAGTCGCCGACATCACCTCGAAGGAAAAACGCGCCGCCGGAATGGCAGTGGTGGGCGTCGCCTTTGGGCTCGGCTTCATCGTCGGTCCCGCCATCGGGGGATTCTGCGTGGCGGTTGACCTCACGGAGCTCTTCCCATCCCTGACGGCGTTTGGCCTCAACCCCTTCTCGACCCCGGCTCTGGTGGCATGCGCCCTTTCGATCCTCAATCTCTTTTGGGTGGCCCGCTCCTTTCCCGAGACCCTCCCACCCGAAAAACGACAAGCCCATCCACCGAGCTTCATGCACCTCCCAAACCCCGGCAGCGGTGCGCGCACCACCAGCCTTGTCTATCTCCTCTTCATGCTCGCCTTCAGCGGAATGGAATTCACCCTCACCTTCCTCGCGGTCGAGCGCTTCGCCTTTTCCCCGCTTCAAAACGGCGGCATCTTTGTCTTCGTCGGCTTCATTATGATCCTTGTGCAGGGCGGCCTCGTGCGCCGCCTCTCCGGAAAAGTCCGTGAAAAATCCCTCGCATTGAGCGGACTCGCCAGCGGGGTGCTCGCCTTTGTGGCGCTCGCCAATGCGCCGGGGCTCACCCTTTTCTTCGCGGCCCTCGCGGTGATGGCATTCTCCATCGGGCTCGTCTCTCCGAGCTTGAGCGCCCTTATTTCACTCTATGCCCCGGAGAGTGATCAGGGTCGTGCCATCGGTTTCTTCCGCTCTGCCGGATCCCTTGCCCGAGCGATCGGGCCCCTTCTCGCCGCCGCCCTTTATTTTAAATACGGATCGCAATGCGCCTACTTTCTGGGTGGGATGCTCATTATCCTACCGCTCCTTCTCGCCCTGCGACTCCCGCCGCCCGCGACCAGCGAAGCCTGATTTGACCCGAGCACGAGAATCCTTTTAACATCTACTTATGGATTCAACTCGCGCCCGCAAAAGCCTTTCGGATCTCGTCGCCCTCAAAACGGCCGGTAAACCTATTTCTGCGCTGACTTGCTACGATTACCCCAGCGCCTGCATTCAGGACGCTGCGGGCCTCGACATCATCTTTGTGGGCGACTCCGCCGCCACCAATGTCCTCGGGCACAGCCATCAAAACAACCTGACGGTGGATGAACTGCGAGTACTGGTGCAAGCCGTCAACCGCGGCATTCAGCATGCTTACCTACTGGTAGACCTTCCCTACTGTGCCTGTCAAAGCACCGCCGCGATGCGCTCCGCCGCCAGCCAATTTGCCGCCGATGGAGCCAACGGAATCAAATTTGAAGGCTTCCACCCCAACGCGGTGCGTGAACTGAGCGCAGACGGTTTTGAGGTCTGGACGCACCTCGGTTACCTCCCGCAATACCATGCCAAACCGACCCGCGCTGCGAACGACTCCGAGGCCGCCGCGAGCCTCCTGCAAGAGGCCCGCGAACTTGAAGCAGCCGGTGCGGCGGGACTCATCCTTGAATTGGTTCCGGGTGAACTCGCCAAGCAAGTTGCGGAGCAAACGCGCTTTCCGGTGATTGGCATCGGTGCGGGGCCTGACACCGATGGACAAGTTCAGGTCTGGCACGATTTGGTCGGGCTCAGCGAAAAGCAATTTCGACATGCCGCACGCCTTGGAGAAGCGCGTACCTCGCAGGCAAGCTCCGTGCAATCCTACCTCAAGAAAGTCGCCCGCCGGGAAATCCCGTCGCAATCCGAGTAGCAATGCCTTGTGCTATCTGCGGTGCGATCGGGATTTTCGCTGCCTGAAAATTGATCGGGAACGACGCTTTTTACGCTTAAGTTTTTCTTGGGCCATCTGCTGATCATGTTTCTGCTCGCGCCGCGATTCCCAATCCAAACGCATCTCATCCAAATAACAGTTGGAAATTATAAGAAACAAGAGCAGTAGAAACCCGAAGACCAGCAGGATTCCAATTGCGATGTATATAATCCAAGCATCCATACAGGCCTCTTAATATTTACATTATAATTATATTGTCCATCTTATAATTATTTATTGTTTATTTTATAAATTTTTCACAGCGTCTTTTTCAATGCTCGCTCATTCGTTTTTTTAAAAGAAATAAACCTCCAAACTTGCCTCAAAGAGGTGGTCGAGCATAAGGAACCCCATGGAATATACACTCGTAGTTTTAGCAGCGGGCATGGGCAGCCGTTACGGAGGCTTAAAGCAATTGGATCCGATGGGGCCACAGGGCGCAACGGTGCTGGATTATTCGGTGTACGACGCGCTGCGGGCGGGCTTCAAAAAGGTGGTGTTCGTGATACGGGAGGATTTTGCGGCGGTTTTCAAAGAAGCGGTGGGGTCGAAATTCGAGGATCGTATGGAGGTCGCCTACGCTTACCAGGACTTGGCAGATTTACCGGAGGGGTATGCGGTCCCGGCAGGTCGCGAGAAGCCCTGGGGAACCGCACACGCGGTGCGGGCCGCGCGCGCAGAAGTGGAGGGGCCATTCGCCGTGATCAATGCCGATGATTTTTATGGTGCGGAGGCGTATGCTCGCATGGTCGCTTACTTTGAATCGAGCGCGGCCCAGCCCGAATTGCGAACCGCGCTGGTAGCCTACCCGCTGGAGCTCACCTTATCCGAACACGGTTCCGTCAACCGGGGCTTGTGCACAGTCGCGGACGGTTGCCTGCAATCGGTGGAAGAACACGAAATGATTGCGCGGGGCGCAGACGGATTGTTGCAGGGTCGCAATCTCGCGGGCGAAACCGTAAACCTAAAAGCGGAGGCGCCGGTCTCGATGAATTTCTGGGGTTTCACACCCGCCTTCTTTGCCAGCTTGGAGGCCGCCTTTGTGTCCTTCCTCAAAGCGCATGGCAACGAAGCGAAATCGGAATGCTATTTGCCGAGTGTGGTGGATGCGCTCATCCGCGAAGAACAAACGAAATGCGTGGTTCTGGAATCGCGCGGGCAATGGTTTGGCGTGACCTACCCCGATGACAAACCCATCGTGCAGGAACGTATCGCGGAACTGGTAACGAGCGGAGCCTACCCGGAGCAGATTTAAGCTCCATGGATATTCCTTGCCACTTGTTTCCAGTCGATTGAAACGGTAGCTGCTCGCAACCAGGCACCACACCCAAACGCCTTGGCAATATTGAACACTCAATCAACTTCGAACATTGAACTCTTAATCCCCTCAAAGTTCGATGTTACTTATTTAAACGTAGAAGCGACATTCTTGTCGCTTTCCAACAACAGGCAAAGCGGCAGGATTGCCGCTTCCACGAGATGCAGCCTATACAGTAGAAGCGACACTCTTGTCGCTTTCCAACAACAGGCAAAGCGGTAGGATTGCCGCTTCCACGAGATGCAGCCTATACAGTAGAAGCGACACTCTTGTCGCTTTCCAACAACAGGCAAAGCGGTAGGATTGCCGCTTCCACTGTATCCAGCGTGCTGCCCTGAATCCGGCAGAGCCGGAAACCGCTAATCCTCGCTTATAAACACTGATATTTTTGTTTTAAGGATTAGCGAAAATAAGCGCCTATCAGCGGTCGCCAGCTAAGCTGGCCTTAGGGCAGAGCTATGGCGTTGAAAGTAGTTCGTTGAACGGTCGATGTTCCTAAGATTAAGATTAGGAATAAGAGTAAGATTAAGAGTAATCCCAACGAACAACGTTCAACTAACAACTACCTCCTCATTCGTGGTTCCAACCAACAAGCAAAGCGGCAGGATTGCCGCTTCCACGATTTACCGCGCCTTCGTGGTGAACAACTTCCCTGATGAAGACTATTCTCAACCACAGATGACGCAGATTTCCGCAGATGATTGTTTACCGTGAAATGATCTGCGCCCATCTGCGCAATCTGTGGTTTAATTCAAGCGCATCGTGCAGGCGCGCACCGTGGAACTGGTAACGAGCGGAGCCTACCCGGAGCAGATTTAAGCTCCGACGCCCGCTGCCTCTTCGGCGCGTTCGGCGGCCTCAATGATCTTGCGGTAAATTTCCTCGACGGGCATGGTGGCGAGTTTGCGGGCGGGGATGCGGGCGGTGTTGAGTGCCGGCAAGGTTTCGAGGTGCTCGGAGAGGCAAACTGCGCGGTTGGCCACCGCTTCTTCGACGCGGTCAATGGGCGTGAAATGCGGGGCGCTAAGGAGGGCGCGGGGGTGCTCCATAAGAATGCGGTGGATGGCTTTGACGGCTTCGGCAAAACGGTCGAGCTCGGCGCGGGTGTAGCTCTCGGTGGGTTCGATCATGAGCCCGAGGGGCTCGGGCCAAGCCACGGTGGGGGCATGGAAACCAAAATCGAGAAAGAGTTTTCCGATACGGGGAGCGCTCTCGGCACGTCGCAGGCCGACGGATTCGAGTTGGGCGTAGTCCTCCTCGCGAAGAGTCACGATAAATTCGTGCATACGGGGTTCGGCATCGGCACCCTCAGGCAGGAGGGCAAAATCCTGAGCGAGCTTGTGTTGGAGGTAGCGGGCCGAGAGCACCGAGACCGCCGACATGCGGCGCACCCCTTCCCGACCGAGGCGCAGGAGGTAGGTGTAGCAACGCACCTTGTGGGCGAAGTTACCCCAGTGGCGGTGGAAGGATCCGATTGATTTCGGTGCTTTGACAGGACGGTATTGGCCGCCGTCTTTTTCAATTTGATAACCGGGCAGGTATGGAAGAAGGCGTTCGCTCACCGCCACGATGGCATCGCCGGGACCGCCGCCGCCATGGGGAATGGTCCAGGTTTTGTGCAGGTTGTTGTGGACGGCATCGACCCCGAGCGCACCGAGATCAACCCACCCGGCGATGGCGTTCATATTGGCACCATCCATGTAGACGAGCCCGCCAACGGCATGGACTTTTTCCGCGATTTCGTGAAAGGAGGTCTCAAAGATGCCGGAGGTGTTGGGATTGGTGATCATAACCCCGGCAACGCGGGGGCCGTATTCAGCGAGTTGGCGATCGAGATCTTCGTTGAGGACACGGCCTTCGCGGTCGGCCTCGAGGTAGACGATCTTGCCGAGTTTACCGGCGAAACCCGCCATGGTGGCGGTGGCGAAGTTGGTCCCGTGCGCGGAATGCGGGATGAGGATGACGTCCCGTTCCTCGCCGCGGTCGCGATGGTACGCCTGAAAGAGTTTGATGCCGACGAGTTCGCCCTGCGCCCCGGCAAGGGGTTGCGTGGTGACGCCGGCGAGTCCGGTGATTTTTTTAAACCATTCCTGAATTTCGTGCAGTAGATACAGGGAACCTTGCGCGTCGGCGATGGGTGCCTGGGGGTGCAAATCGGTGAAGCCCGACAAACCGGCGGCCCAGTCGTTGACGCGCGGGTTATACTTCATGGTGCAGGAACCAAGGGGATAGCATCCGTCGTCGGGGCTTACGTTGAGCTCGCCAAGTTCCTGATAATATTGAATGACCTCCTCCGCGGGAAAGCTGGGCAATCCCGGTGCTTCGATGCGGAGTTGCGTTTGAGGGATGGCGGGAGGCACGGCGGCCTGCGCGGGGACGGGAGTGCCAAAGAGCGATTCAAAAACGTTTGCGAGGGCAGCGAGGTCTTGTTCGCGGTTGGAAAAGGAGAGCTTGAGGAGTTGACGCTCACCGGGATGGCGGTCGCTGAGATCGGCTCCGGCGAGGATTCCGGCAGCGTGGGCGGCCTCGAGGACTTCGGTGACCGGGCGGTCGAGTTGCAGCGTGAGCTCGTGGAAAGCGGGTGTTTCGGGAAAGGCGAGTTCAACGCCGGGAAATGCAGTAAGGGTTTCGGCGGCGGTTTGACAGCGTTTGCGGATGTCTGCCAGGAGTTCACCGAGGCCGTCATCCCCGCGTTCGAGGAGCGCGGCTCCGACAAGGGTGGCAATGAAGGCCTGATTCGAGCAAATGTTGGAGGTGGCTTTGTCTTTGCGGATGTGTTGCTCACGGGTGGAGAGTACGCCCACGCGGCAGTCGCGTCCGGCGCAATCCTGCGCTTTACCGATGAAACGACCCGGGGCGGCTCGCACGCCGGAGCGGTCTTTTTCGGAGAAACGAACCCCGAATAAACCGAGACCGGGGCCGCCGTAGTTGGGGGCGAGAGCGAGGTGATGCGCCTCACCGACGATGATATCGACCCCGGAGGCATCGCCACCGAAATGAGCGGGTGCCTTGAGTCCACCGGCGCAGAGATGAAGGGGATCAATGACGGCGACGCTTTTGACACCCAGTTCCGCGGCGAAGTCGGTAAGGGCATCGACGTCTTCGAGGAGTCCGAAGGTGTTAACTTGAGGAAAGACGATGGCAGCGAGATCGGCGGCGCAATCCTCGGCGGCGGCACGCAAGGCGGCCAGGTCAATCGTTCCGGTGTCGGGGTCAATGGGAACGGTGCGGAGTTCGGTCTCGGTTTCCTCGGCGAGGGTAAAGAGGACTTCGAGGTCGCCGGGGTAGAGAGATTCGGGAATCAGGGCGGTGGTTTTGCCTCGGGACATGCGAATGGAGGCGCAGATGCCCTCGAAAATCGCGGTGGATCGGTCATAGAGGGAAGCGTTGACCGCCTCAAATCCGGTTATACGCGCCATGGAGCATTGATAGATCCAGTGCGCGAGGAGGGTTCCCTGACTGAGCTCGGGTTGATAGGGCGTGTAGGCAGTGGTGAGATTGCGAATGTCACAGACCGGGCCCACCACGGGAGACGGCTCCAAATCCTGCAAGCCGTCGCCGAGAAAGCTGGTACCGATGCGGTTGCGCTCCGCGATTGTAGCGAGTTCGGTCTTGAGGGCATCGTAGTCGAGCTCGGCGGGCAAATCGGGCGCTTCAGAGAAACGGACTGTTTCCGGAATATGTTCAAAGAGCGCCTCGAGGGAAGGCTGCCCAATCGCGGCTAGCATTTCCGTTAGGTCTGCTTCACTGGCAGCGATATAATGACGAGCGGATTCACGATGATTTGCAGAAGAATTTTGCATTTTGATAAGAAAGTGACTCTTGTAAGTAGTTTAGAGAAAAGCGGATTGATAGAACCGCAAGCTCCAACCTCAAAAACTCGCCATGCCCGAACTCAACACCCTCCCCTTACACGCGTTCCATGATGCCCACGGCGCCCGCTTTGTGGACTTTGGCGGCTGGAATATGCCGGTTCAATACCGTGGCATTCTTGATGAACACCGCGCGGTGCGCGAAGCAGTGGGGCTTTTTGACGTTAGCCACATGGGCGAATTTTGGGTGGAGGGTGCGCAGGCTGCCGCCTTCCTCGATCACCTGCTGGTGAACCGCATCGCCACTGCCGCGATTGGCCAGGCGGTCTATTCACCGATGTGCCGCGCTGACGGCGGGGTCGTGGATGACCTCATCGTCTATCGCTGCGCGGAGGATGTATTTCTCCTGTGCGTGAATGCCTCGAATTGCGCCAAGGATTTAAAATGGATCGAAGAACAGGTGGCGGCGAGCGGGATGGCGGTTATGATTGAGAATCAATCCGCGCAGTATGCCCTGCTCGCCGTGCAAGGACCGAAAACGGCCGACCTCATGGCGGAGGCCGGGATCCAAGCAGCGGCAACGCTGGGACGCTTCCGGCATACAACCGAAACGTTTCTCGGGCACGAAATCCGCATTGCTCGCACCGGGTATACCGGGGAAGACGGCTTTGAAATCTACATCCCGGTCGCTGGAGCGGAAGCGGTGGCAGAAGCGCTCTTTGAGGCGGGCCAAGCACACGGCCTGCAACTGTGCGGACTCGGTTCGCGGGACAGTCTGCGCCTCGAGGCGGGTCTGCCGCTTTACGGGCATGAGTTGAGCGATGCAATTAACCCGCTGGAGGCGGGTCTCGACTGGACTGTGAAATTCGGGAAGGACGATTTCATCGGCAAGGCCGCTCTTGAAGCGCAAAAGGACGGTAATAGTGCGCGGCAGATGGTTTATTTCAAATTGGAGGGTCGCCGCATCGCACGGGCGGGCACCGCAGTCCTCAACGCTACAGGCGAAACGGTCGGCACGGTCTGCTCCGGCACGCTCTCTCCCATTTTGAACGCCCCGATTGGAAGCGCGCTCATTGCCCGCACTGCTGCGGCAGACGGTTTAAACATTGATTTGCGGGGTCACCGCGCCGCACTGCAGATTGCCCAACCGCCCCTGCACAAGACCGCGCACTGAACCGCAGCCTGCGTTACTGGATTGACAGAATCGCTCCTGCAAATGCTATAGGCTTTTCTTTAGTAATGGAACTCGACCGCATTGTAATCACAGGCCTTGGCCTGACCGCCCCCAACGGCAACACCCTGGAGGAATTCCGCGCCAACCTGCTCGCGGGCGTCGGTCGTGTGGAATCCATCGAAATGCGTTACATGGGCCAAGTGCCGGCGGGGGTCTGTAATTTTGACCCGAAGCAATACCAATCGCGAAAGGAATTGCGGGTCGGGACACGCGCGGGTAGCATCGCAATCTATTGCGCGCACGAAGCCATAAAAAGCAGCGGTCTCGATTTTGAGGGCTTCGATAAATCCCGCATCGGAGTTTATGTCGGCACCACCGAACACGGTAATGTTGAGACCGAGAACGAGGTTTATAATATTTCTCAGTTTGACTATGATGTGCGCTACTGGACGCATCACCACAACCCCCGCACCGTGGCGAACAATCCTGCGGGAGAAATAACCATCAATACCGGCATCACCGGACCGCATTACACCATTGGCGCAGCCTGTGCCGCCGGTAATGCCGGTCTGATCCAAGCGGTGCAAATGCTGCGCTTGGGGGAAGTGGACTTCGCGCTGGCGGGTGGCGTCAGCGAAAGCATTCAAACCTTTGGCATCTTCGCAGGTTTCAAGAGTCAGGGCGCCCTCGCGGAACATACTGACCCCAATAAAGCGAGCCGACCCTTCGACAAGAGCCGGAACGGAATCGTTGTTTCCGAGGGGGGCGCGATTTATTGTCTGGAGCGCCTCAAGGATGCTCAGGCGCGCGGTGCGACCATTCTTGGAGAAATCGCGGGCTACCGCATCAATTCCGACGCCAGCGACTACGTCCTCCCCAACCCGGAGCGGCAAGCGGAGTGTATGCGTCAGGCCCTCGCCTCTGCGGGAATGGAACCTTCCGATGTCGATATCGTGAACACCCACGCCACTTCAACGCCACAGGGCGATATTCAGGAAATTAAAGCGGTGGCGGAGGTCTTTGGTGAAAGCCCCGGCACCCATGTCAACAACACCAAGAGTTACATCGGCCATGCGATGGGTGCCGCCGGAGCCTTGGAATTGGCGGGCAACCTCCCCTCTTTTCAGGACAACATCATTCACCCGACCATCAATGTCGATGAACTTGACCCCGAGTGCGCCCTGCCCAACCTCGTGGTAAATGAGCCGCGCAAGGTTGACGCGGTGAAGGTAATCTTTAACAATTCATTTGGTATGCTTGGGATCAACTCTGCCCTCATTGTGAAAAAATTTGAATCCTGAGCCTTGCACCCAAACCCAAAAACCCTCATTCCAAGAGCATGACCGAAGATCAGGTAAAACAAATCGTCATTGATATTATCAACGAAATCGCACCCGACGAGGACACCAGTGGCCTCAAGGATGAGATCGCGCTGCGCGAACAAATGGACCTGGATTCCATGGACTTTCTCGATATCGTAATGGAATTGCGCAAGCAGCACGGCATTGAAGTGCCGGAAGCGGACTACCCGGAATTGGCGTCGCTCCAAAGCTGCGCGGATTACCTGACCCCGAAGTTCAACGCCAAGTAAGGGGCTACAACTTTAATTGTAAACGCAGAGAAGCAGTGAAACGGAGTGACCGCCTCCAGCATCACTCCGTTTCACTGCTTCTCTGCGTTTCATGTAAAACTCTGTTTTCTAACAACCACCGAGTTTTATGGTAAACTTGCCATTTGAGAAGAGATTCTCAAATTAGAAAAAATGCCCAGTAAAGGACTTCAGACGCACTACGAAACCATTATTATTGGCGCGGGCATGGCGGGAATGGCGGCAGGCATTCGCCTCGCCCTCGCGGGGCGCGAAGTCCTCATCCTAGAACGCCACAACGCCTCGGGCGGGCTCAATTCCTTTTACAGCATCGAAGGCCGCAAGTACGACGTCGGGCTCCACGCCATGACCAATTATGTCCCCAAGGGAACCAAAGGCACGCCCCTTACCAAGCTCCTCCGGCAATTGCGGATTCCCTACGATGCCCTCGACCTCTGTCCGCAATTCGGTTCCCGCATCGCCTTCCCGGGTTGCAGACTGAAATTCTCGAATGATTTTTCTCTCCTGGAATCTGAGGTCGCGGCAAATTTCCCGAAGCAGATCGACGGATTTCGCGCCCTCGCCGGGGAAATCCGCGAGATGGATCCCTTCCAACTGGAGGGCGGTCGGAGTTCCGCCCGCGAGGCGGTCCAGCGACACATCAACGATCCCCTTCTGGAGGATATGCTCTTTTGCCCGGTGATGTATTACGGGAGCGCGGAGGCGCACGACATGGATTTCGGGCAATTCGCGATCATGTTTCGTTCTCTGTTTTTTGAAGGCTTTGCGCGTCCCTTTGATGGGGTGCGGGTGGTGATCCGTTTACTGCAGGATAAATTCCGCAGCCTCGGGGGGCTCCGTAAAATGAAGTGCGGGGTAAAAAGCATTCATGCCGAGAGTGGACGCGCCACCGCCCTGACGCTCGATGACGGCAGCACTTTGACCGCCGACACGATCCTCTCCACTGCCGGTTCGGTTGAGACCGCGCGTCTTTGCGACGATCAACCGGAGGATGCGCAGGCGGGGAACATCGGGCAACTCTCGTTTACCGAAACGATCACGGCCTTTGAGGGGCAACCGCAAGAATTGGGCTGGGAAGACACCATTATCTTTTTCAACACCCGTGAGCGTTTCCGCTATGCCGGGGTTCCATCCGGCGAGGAGGTGGATCCCACCAGCGGGGTAATTTGCCTGCCGAATAATTACGATTACGGAGCGGAGCGGCAACTGGAGGAGGGTTTTCTGCGGGTCACTGCGATGGCGAATCACGACGACTGGTGCTCGCTTGAGGAAGCCGCCTACACCGCCCGCAAGGAATATTGGTATGCGGAGCTCATGCAGGTCGCGCTGGCGCAGTTGCCCGCCCTGCCCGGGGGAACCCATTTCGGCGACCGCATCCTCGCGAAGGATATGTTCACGCCCCGCACCGTCCGCAAATTTACGGGTCACTTGAATGGCGCGATCTACGGTGCGACCCACAAGCAAAAGGATGGCAGCACGCACTTGGAAAACCTCTATCTGGCGGGAACCGATCAGGGCTTCCTTGGCATCACCGGTGCCATGCTCAGTGGCATTTCAATTGCGAATCGCTACTTGCTTTAACCCGGAGGCCACTGCAGGGGGCGACCCCCCAAGAGGTGCACATGCAAGTGCGGGACGGTCTCGCCTCCATCTGTACCGTTATTGATGACGATGCGAAAGCCCTCGGCGAGTTCGAGTTTTTTGGCGACCTGCGCCGCGGTCAAAAGGAGGTACCCGAGGGTGGATTGATCGCCGTTTTCCGCTTCTGCGATGCGCGGGATCGGTTTTTTTGGAATAATGAGGCAATGCACCGGCGCCTGCGGGTCGATGTCGTGAATGACAATGCAGTGCGCGTCCTCGTGTTCAATTTTTGCGGGGATTTCGCGGGCGATGATTTTCTCAAAAAGGGTGGCTTCGCTCATGGTTTGATATGAAATCTAGATGACGACGACCTGCAAGTTTGAACCGCGTGAAGCCCAAGCGCAGGCGAGGTCATCGATGGAATCACAAACGCGCTGGTATTCGGATTGGCGGGCGCGGGTCCAATAGGTCCCGTCGGGACTGAGGGCTTCGCGCAGCCCGGTCACGAGGAGGAGCGCGGCCCGGCGTCCGGCCAGTTCGCGCATCCGGGCAACAATTTCCGAACGCAGCCAGAGTGGGTCGCAGGCCTGTCCCTCCGCGATATGCCAATGACTGAAGGCTATAAGGCTCTCCGGCGGGTCACCCAAATGGAGGCGGGCAAGCTCACGGGCGCAATGACCGACGCTTGGAGGGGTCTTGCCTGCTTCGGTGCGCTCCTGTTCATTGCTGAAAAAATCGATGGCACGGCGGGCATGTTCGGCGCGCTCGGGGTCAGAAGCCGCCGCGCTGGCAAGGAGCTCGTTCAAGGTGCGGAGTTGCTCAACTGGGTCGCGGCGGGGCATTTTTGGTAGAAAAGTACGAAAGTACAAAAGTGGGAAGGTAAAATACCTTTTCTACGCCGCGCGCTTACCCTTCTTCGAGGGCGTTGATTTCGCGGGCGAGTTCGGCGAGGTCGCGGAAATCCTTGTAGACCGAGGCGTATCGGACGTAGGCGATTTTATCGAGGCGCTTGAGGCGTTCCATGATTTCCTCACCCACCGCTCGCGCGGGGATCTCGTGGTCGTGCTCACGTTCCAGGGCGGCGAGGACATCCGCCACCAGCATTTCAATCTGCATCGCATCAATCGGGCGTTTTTCAACCGCTTTCTTGAGGCCGTTCAACATCTTGCCACGGTCAAAATCCTCGCGGCGTCCGTCTCGTTTGACGATCTGTAGGTCGGCGCGCAGGACTTCCTCAATAGTTGAAAAGCGCGCGCCGCAGTCGAGGCATTCGCGGCGGCGGCGAATAGAGGTCTCGTTTTTACCGGTGCGGGTATCGAGAACCTTTGTTTCGAGGGAGGTGCATTTTGGACAGCGCATAATTTTAAACCTGAACTGGACTCAAAGCCATTTGTGTTCAGGGATCTAAAACACTAGATGTAGTGCAGGCAGGGGGGCAAGCCCTATATTTAGTCATTGCGACCACTACGACCGTCCGCTTACAGCTTCAGGAAATTCTCTAAAAGCTGCATACCGGATTGGGTAGCAATCGATTCAGGATGAAACTGGACGCCCCAAACCGGCAGGTCGCGGTGCGCGAGACCCATGATTTCTCCGGCGTCGGTTTCCGCAGTCACGATGAGGCAATCGGGCAGCGAGGCGCGCTCCACGATAAGGGAATGATAGCGGGTCGCTTCCATGGGATTGGGAAGGCCTTTAAAAAGGTCGGTGTCCTGATGCTGAACGCGGCTGGTTTTACCGTGCATGAGGCGATCCGCGCGAACGACCTTACCGCCGAAATGCTGCCCGACGCTCTGATGCCCGAGGCAAACTCCCAGCAGTGGAATTTCTCCCGCGAAGGCTTCGATCATCTCGAGGCTCACGCCCGCTTCATTGGGCGAACGGGGCCCGGGCGAAATCATAATGCGTTCCGGTTTGAGGGCGCGGGCCTCCGCTACCGTGATGGCATCATTGCGAAAGACCTGTTGCTCGACCCCCAACTGACCAAAGTATTGCACCAGATTGTAAGTGAAGGAGTCGTAATTGTCGATGACGAGTAGCATGGCAAAGCGGTGTTAAAGATCCCCAAGGACACGGGCGGCCTCCTGCACGTCTTTATCGCCGCGACCACTGAGGTTACCGATGATGATTTGATCCGGTCCAAGCTCGCGGGCGCGTTGCATGGTGTAGGCGATTCCGTGCGCGGTCTCGAGGGCCGGCACGATGCCTTCAACCGAGCAAAGGTCGCGGAAGGCTTGCAAGGCCTCTTCGTCCGTGGCGTATCCGAAGTCGATGCGCCCTTTTTCCTTGTAATAAGCGTGCTCGGGGCCAACCGCCGCATAGTCCAGTCCCGCCGAGACGGAGTGGGTGAGGTCGATTTGACCCTCGTCGTTCTGTAGGATCCAGGTTTTTGCGCCTTGGAGGACTCCGAGACGCCCCCCTGCAAAACGGGCGGCGTGATGCCCCTGCTTGATTTCGCGCCCCCCGGCTTCGACGCCCGTTAGGCGCACTTCGGGATCGTTCAGGAAGGCAAAGAAAATACCAATCGCGTTGGAACCACCGCCGACGCAGGCGGCGACTTCGTCGGGCAAGCGCCCCGCCTTTTCAAGGATTTGGCGGCGGGTTTCCTCACCGATGACACGATGGAAGTCGCGCACCATCATGGGAAAGGGATGCGCACCAAGGGCGGAACCAATGATGTAGTGGGTGTGGCGCACGTTGGTGACCCAATCGCGCATCGCTTCGTTGACCGCTTCTTTGAGGGTTTTTTGCCCGGCAGAAACGCCGCGCACCTCCGCACCGCAAAGACGCATGCGATAGACATTCAGTTCCTGGCGGCGCATGTCCTCCTCGCCCATATAAATGACGCATTCAAATCCCATTTTTGCGCACATCGCAGCGGTTGCGATCCCATGCTGACCGGCGCCTGTTTCGGCAATGATGCGGGTCTTCCCCATGCGTTTGGCGAGGAGCGCCTGCCCGAGGGCATTATTGATTTTGTGTGCACCGGTATGCAGGAGGTCTTCCCGCTTCAGAAAGATTTGTGCGCCGCCACAGTGCTCAGTGAGTCGCTCCGCAAAGTAGAGATTGGTGGGGCGTCCGGCAAATTCACGCAGGTGATGCTGTAGTTCCTCCTGAAAGCCCGGATCCTGACGCGCGGCATGGTAGGCTTCGGTCAGATCGAAGAGCGGGGTCATGAGCGTTTCGGGAACATACATGCCGCCGTAGTTCCCGAAGTGACCGCGTGCATCGGGCAAGGCTTCAGGATCGATTTCCAATTTTTGTTTCTGTTCGGCAAATTCCATTAATATCAATAGGGCTTGGAGGGACGGAGTTTGTCAAGCGGGCAGCGCAGCTTCAAAACGGGCGACATCCTCGGGCGTGTCGATTCCGACACTGGGTTCATCGGTGAGGGCGACATGGATGCGGTAGCCGTTTTCAAGGGCGCGGAGTTGTTCGAGCTTTTCGGTTGTTTCATACAACCCGGGCTTGAGCGTGGTAAATTCGTGCAGGAAATCGGCGCGGTAGGCGTAAAGCCCGAGGTGCCGGTAGCATGCATGCGCCTGCAGGGCTGCGGCATCCGGCTTCCCGCCGCTTTCACGGTCATAGGGGATCGGGGCGCGGGAGAAATAAAGTGCGAAGCCTGCCTGATCGCGAACGACTTTGACCTGGTTGGGGTCATTAAAATCGGCAGGGTTGGTAAACGGCGTCGCCAGAGTGGACATCGCCGCTTCGCTATTTTCGAGACTTGCGGCCAATGCTCGAATTTGTGCTCCGGTAACAAGGGGTTCATCGCCCTGCACATTGATAACCGCCTCGGCTCCGACCGTGGCATTGGCCTCCGCGAGGCGGTCGGTCCCGGAGGGATGGGCGGGATCTGTCAGGATTGCCTCAAAGCCGGCGTTCGCCAGGCACTCCGCCAGTTCCGGGGCATCGACGGCAAAAAAGAGCGGGAATTCGGGTGCTTCGGAGCGAATCCGCTCGGCAGTCCATAGGATAATGGGCTTGCCCCGCACCTCATGAAAGACCTTGCGGGGAAAACGTTGCGAGGTCACGCGAGCTGGGCAAATTATGGAAGGTAACTTTGACATTCGGGTATAATGTTCACAAAAGTGAGCGAATGGACAAGGAAATCAGTGCAGTAGATGCATCAAAATCATTGGGCAAGGCAGACACCGTATTTCTGGATGTCCGGGAATGGGATGAACTGGCAATCTGCTCGATAGCAGGCGCGTGCCATATTCCCATGAATGAGATTCCTGCACGCATGTCCGAAATCCCGAAGGATGGCAAAGTGGTTGTCTTTTGTCATCATGGGATGCGAAGCATGAGGGTATTGGAATTTTTGACGGAGCGGGGCTACGAGGGGGTCGTGAATCTGCGCGGGGGCATTGATGCCTGGGCGGTCTCGGTGGACCCGGAAATGCGCCGCTACTAAAAGCAGTTTACTTGAGTTCGCAATAGTGCGCGCCATTCCATCCCGGAGGTGCCCCCTCCTCCAAATATTTACGGGAACGAGCCAGCAGAACCGAACTCGGTGTATGGGCAGTGCTTAAACGCAGGGGCTCGCGTGACTCCGCCAACTCAAAGCCTTTGATGGCGGCAGGGAAATCTCCTTTTTGGTAAGCATCCAGCGCCGGCTCATAAGCGGCCTTACAAGCGAGGGAATCCTTCGCATCAACGCTTCCATCCCATAATTCGTAAAGCGCAAAGGAGGTATAGCGGCCCCTGAAGACCACGTCATCAATCTTGCGGTAACGCAGATCCGGCAGATCCTTGCACGCCGCTTCAAGCGTTTCACCGCTCACAAGGGTGTAAACCCCGTATTCCTTGGCGATGGCTTCACAGCGGGATGCGAGGTTCACCGAGTCGCCAATCATCGTGTAATTAAAACGTTGAGCACTCCCGAAGTTACCCACAACGGCCTGACCGGTATGCACGCCAATACGGTTATGCAGACAGGAAACCGAGGCGGGCCATTCACCTGAGGCCTGCCATTCGCGGCGCAGGGCGGCACAGCGCTCCTGCATGCGCAGGGCCGCCTGGCATGCCATTGCGGCATGGTTGGGTAAAACGACCGGCATGCCAAACATCGCCACGATTCCATCACCCACGAATTTATCCAAGGTTGCCTGATTTGCCCGCAAAACTTCTGACATCGCAGTGAGATAAATCCCCATAAGTTCAACGAGTTGATCGGGGGGCAACTCCTGCGCAATTCCGGCGAAATTTTCGACATCAGAAAAAAGCATTGAAATGCAGACCTCGGTACCCCCGTTTTGCGGGTTATGATCGCTCTCCAGTAATCGATCCACCAATTCAGGGGATAAATAGGAACTGAAAATATTTTGTAGGCGGCGGCGTTTTTTCTCCTCTTGATTGAGACGAAAAAGGAAAATTACCGCGGTGGCCGTAAGCGCAGAGCCAATGGGCGCAAAGAGCGGCAGTGCCAAACCCATCTTTTGTTCCAATTGCGGCACCATCACTGCATAGAGCAGCAAGCAAAACGCACTGACCAAACCCAACAGTGCTCGGCCACGACGATTGTAAACCGATAGTCCATAAACCGGCAGAGAAAAAAGCAAAGTCAGCACCGAGGTGCCCACTAAACCGAGACTTTTGACCGCATTGGTCGCTTCAATCAACGCACCCTTTTCAGCTTGGCTTAAAGCAGCAGCTTCTGTCGGTTCAGGCTTACCTGCCTGCAAAGCATTTTGCTCCAAATTACCCAACAAACCACTATTCGCCAAGCAGAGCCACCCTGCCACACTAAGCATGATCAAGGTCAGAATTATGAGATTAAGCCTCATTACTTTGATGTTACGGTCACCTGACTCCATTACAGTGGATTATTCTTTATGTAGCGACTTTTTTATGGCGCGAATGGGCAAGGTTGGAGCCGGGCGGGGGGCGACCTCAATCACAATGGGGCGTTTTGACCTTTGGCTACTAACGGATACTTCCTGCAAGTCATTCTTTCTAGGGTCTTTTCCGAAGAGCAGTTTCATCTGGGGCTTGAAAATTTCGAAATCAAACTGCGCAAGATCAAACGATGGCAGCTTTTGATCATATTGTTTAAAAACACTTCTGCTACTGTAAGAAACCTGAGAAAATCCGAGCGAGAGTGACCCCTCCTTGCTGTAACCGCTCAAGCGCTGACCGTTGTAAAGCTCATACGGCTGTCCACTTCGGTCTGTGAAATTTGCACTTCCCTTACTGCACTCGATTTCAAAATTGAAGCGCTTACGTTTTTTATTCTCCGAGATCGAAATGCTCAAAAGGCTCTTCTTGCCAAGAGTCAAACGACCAAAAGGCGTCTCAAGCACAATGTGGGCATCCGCTGCATATCGCGATGAATCAATCAGCAGTCTGCCAATTTTAAGCTCTAGAATCATCCGGCTCTTTCCGCTGGTAATATCTGCATGCATCGAAGTATCCACCGACTGATCAAAGCGCTCAAAGCTTAAGTTTCCCGCCCCCTCCATAAGCATGATAACCTTATTGGAATTTAAAATCAAAAGCTCCCCGCCTTCAGCGGCATCAATCGCCACATTACCCGGTCGCATCATCATTGACTCAGGTGACGCTTCATCTATTACCCCTAGGTGATCTGAAACCTCAACTTCGCCTACCTGATCTAAAATCAGAAATGCACCCTGATACAGGTCTTGCGCCTGCAATGAGCTGAGCAAAAAAAGAGATGACCATAGCAGAATATGTCGCATTATTTGATTAAGAGTTTTTGCTTTAACAACAGGGCCGCATTATTGGCGGGGTTTATTCTCAGTGATTCCTCCACTACCTTGAGCGCCACTTGCCTTCTTTCCGGTAACTGCGCCAGAAAGGCTGCGTAATAATAATTCGCATTACTACTGCTGGGTGCTCGCTTCAAGCCCTCCAGGTAAGCTTCCTCCGCCTGTACGGGATTACCCTGCATCGATTCCGCCAAGCCTAGATAGGCCCACCCGCGCCAATTGTCGGGACTTAATTGAATCGCCCGCTGAGCATAGTCTGCAGCTTCTTTTCCAATCTGTACATGTTCTGAAGGCGATTCATTATACTTCTGCAAATAAGTCGCAGCCAATCCCAGCAAAGCAGTTCCGTTGCGTGGATAGAGCGCAATCGCCTCCTCAAAATCTAAAAAAGTTGCCTCAAACAAGCGGGTGCGCTCCCTCGTACCTTTACTTAAACTTAAACTTTTATTCATCCCTTGCAAGCCATCGTAGGTATGCCCTGCTGAGCGCATGATTGGATTAAAGAAAAATACCATGAATGTGCCGCCGATAGCAAGTACCACCACGAACAATACCTGCGTCAAAGCGGTCTTTTTAATTTCGACAAATGACCCATCCGAAGACTTTACCAAAATGGCGAGAAATATCGCATTGTATAATAGCAAAAGCGGAGTCGCCCAAACCCGCCCCAAAACAAAACATTCAAACGAAGCAAACGCACCGCCAAGCGCGATTGTGAGAAAGAAACGCTGGGGCGGCATGACCCTCCTCTTGGAAAATTTAAGCCGAACGCGACTGGGTTCCTTAAACCACCGTTCAAAGGCACGGCTCACAATCAAAAAGATTGGCACCACAAATAATCCAAAACCAAGCAAGCCATACTCCGCTAACAACAAAAGCATATCACTGGACGGCGATTCCACTAATTGTGACAATTGAAAGTTTCCGGTCTGTTCAATCTCCTGAGCAAAACTTCCCGCACCACTACCCCATAGGGGATTTGATAAAATGATACCCAAAGTTTGCTCCCAAATAAAGAGGCGACTCCCCTCTCCGGCGATTGCAATCGCCTGATTGAAGCTGCGGCCAATTTGCCCAAATTGAGAAATCAAAAAAGCAATCACTCCCGATGCGACTGAAAGGCTCAATAAAGAGATGTAAATTCGGGTTTTTAACTTTTCGAAGCAGAAAATTACCGCAGTCACGCAACCCACCATCGCGACCAGCAAAGACCAGAAAGTCTGACTCAGAACCAATCCAACAAAAAGCGTCACTAGTACATAAAATCCCAGAACCCGAAGAATAGTGGGTAGCCTTGGCACGGCGGTCACCACAAAGGCCCAAGGCAAAACCAGGAGTATGAGCATTGAGAAACTTTCCGGATCCGCAAAAATACCAGTTGACCGACCAACCACTTGCGGATGCAGAGCAATTGCTGAATCCTGTAAAATCGACAGCGCAAAATCCGGTTTTTGAAAAAACTGATAGAAAGAAAGCAAGAGTGCGACAATAACCGGAAAAACACCAACGACCAGGAGTGTTGCGAAATGCACCCGCTTTTTCAGATTATTAGTGGCCACCCAAAAAAAGATAAATGCCTCGAGAAAAAAGAGAAATTCATGCCAGGCGTGAAGCGGCGTTGTAGTTAGGAAAAGCGTACTGAATAAAGCCCAAATTAAAAACGGAATAAGATACAGCGGCGTCGCATTGATTCTAAGCTTCTGCTCATTTACCGTTACCAAGTATAGCGCATGAAAGACTAGCAGCAAAGCAAACAAAGGCAAATAGAAGACCTGTGACTCCACGTGACTCCCGCCTAAGCTGAAGCTTACCGTCAACAAAATCAAACAGAGGAGACCAGTGACGAGCCAATCCAACAGGTTTGGGATCGTACATTCCCCAAAGAAGGCAAGCTCAAGCGGCTGTATATTATTGGACGCTGATTTCTCTAAACTCATATCGTCAATCTAAGTCGAATTGTATAATCGTTAAAATGACAACTTAAATAACGCTGAAAACCCCATGCAGGTTTTGGGTTGCAGGAGTAACTTGCATTGACTCAGCAGCATAAAAAACCTAATTTTGTGGCTTCATGAAAAATGTAATCCTCCTATTCCTTGCAGCCTGTTTGCTGGCGGTACTCGGATTCCGATCTTACTTTAGCCTCGTTCCACCGCCCGAACCCAGTCTAAAGCAGCCGCTGGCGGAGATACTGCCCAAGCAACTCGCGGGATGGCAAGTGGAGGAGCATGACATGGCAGAATCGCCCGAGGCCAGCGCTCGTATCACCGATTTTCTGAACTTTGACGACGCCATTTTCCGAACCTACCGCCGTGGCGATACATTTATAGGCGTCTACGTTGCCTATTGGAAGCCCGGCAAGGTCTCTTACCGCTGGGCGGGGTCTCATACCCCGGACACCTGTTGGGTTATCAATGGCTGGACCCGCTGTGAGCGCAAATACAGTGTTCCCTTCGAACAGTTTGGGAAAAGCTTCGAGCCGGCTGAATTCGGAATATACGAAAAAGATGGCAGCGCTCAAAACGTTTATTTCTGGCATCTGGTTGGCGGTAAATCCAATAGCTACAAACAGAAAAAACACAGCTACTACCTCAACGCCCTCAAGGACATTCAAAAACATGGCCTGAACCAGCGCAAAGAGCAGTTCTTTATTCGATTATCGAGCAATAAAGAAATCGAGGCTTTAGAGCAATTAGTTGGTTTTGAAAGCATCAATGAGGCCTTGTGGGGTCTGGGTATGCACAAAAAAACAGACTAGCAGGCGCTTACCAGCTATCCTGCTAGTTGAAAATACGAGCCGGATTCCCAAAGACACTCACGCCTTCCGGGACATCGCGAATGACCACCGAACCGGCGCCCACAACTGCGCGGGCGCCCACTTTCTTACCTGGAATGACTCGAGCGCCCGAACCAAAGTAGGCAGCCTCGCCAATTTCAGTATGCCCCGTCAAATCACAATTTGCGCTGATGGTTGCCCATGCTCCAATCCGCACATCATGACCAATGGTTGTGTGGCAATTTGCCATCGTCATGGCGCCAACCTCAATATCGCAGGTTAAGGTGACTCGCGGACAGAGCACCACCCCTTCCCCTAGTCGGACGTTCCGACCCATCTTTACGGATGGATGAACCACAGTTATAAAATTCGCCCCCTTGGATTGCAGCGCTTCACACACTTTGCGCTTAATACGTTGCGAACCGATACCGCAAACATACAAATCATCCTCCCGGGGTTGGTGCTCTGCAATACTACCAACAACAGCGTGGGGGTAACTAAAGCCGTCCAATGCTGACAAATCATCATCCAGAAAGCCCCGAAGCTGCCACTCCTTACTGGCAGCCTCAAGATCCTCCAGCCAGTTGTAGAGCTCGCGGCCAAAACCTCCGGCTCCCACAATGTATAAATGCTTCATTTCCCGCTAACGCCTCCCTTTCGTTCAATAAGCTCGTAAAGCTCCGCAAGTGTTGCCGCCGCATCAAAGTCCTGTTTCAAAACGAGTACCCCAAACTCCATCTCAATTCCGTCGACGACCGTCAAAACCCCAAGCGAATCCCAAGACTTAAGCTTCTTGTATTCAGTCGTTTCCGTCAAACTACCCTTGGGGATTTCATCCAAAGAGTCCTCAAAAATTTTGATCAGTTTGTTTAGACGCATCGCCTTTGACTCAATGGGAGTTTTATTTTAAGCACAAGTCTAATTGGGGCGCTCCAGCTCTATGACTTCGCACACCGGCAGGCTGCCAATTTCTACGATTGCGCTAGCCCAGGACAGCCCCACCCCAAACCCGGACATCAGTAATTTTTGCGGAACGGAACCCTTGAGCAAATCGCCCAATTCGTAACACAGCGCGCAAGGTATTGAAGCACTACTCTGGTTGCCATACTTCTCTACCGTTTTCATTGGCACCCGCATAGGGTCCAATTTCAAACGTTTGGCAATATTCCCAAGGATATAGCGGTTTGCCTGATGAAAAACAAAATGGCTGATCGCCTCCACATCCAAGCCGGCAAAGTCCAACATTTCCTGCACGCTTTGCGGTTCCTCCGTGATGGAAAAATTAAAAATTTCAGGGCCATCCATAAATAAATTCTCCAAACTCCTGACATTGCCCTCTTCGTCCCGCTTCTCTGTTTGCGTCTCCGGACCTCGCGGTGTCCGCATCCCTCCCGCCGGCACCATTAATTTTTCATATCCACTACCATCCGTGTGCAGACTAAACCAAGCCTCCGAATCGGCACATGCCTGCACCAAAGTCGCACTCCCGCCATCACCAAAAACAGGGGCAACCGAACGATCGCGGGGATTGACCTGGCGACTCAGCGTATCTCCCGCCAACAAAAGCACGCGCCGGCAGGCACCCGTGCTTACCATCGTATGCGCCAGCCATAGCCCATAGACGTAACCGGAGCATCCGAGGTTAACATCCAGCGCCGCACAATTTTTCGAAAGCCCCAAACGGCCGTGCAGAACCGCGGCATTACATGGCTGCGAATAATCCGCCGTCTGCGTCACAAATAGCATTCCATCCACCGTATCGGGATCGATCGATGCCGTCTTCAATAAGTGCTCCGCCGCAGATGCGCACAAATCAAGCGCCGTGATCCCCTCATCCACTACCCGGCGCCGATCCAAGCCAATTGTCTTTTTCAAACGCGCAATCTGCTTGGCATTTCCACCAAAAAGTTCGATTTCATCATCAATACATTTCTCAGTTGGAGGCACGCATGTAACCACCCCTTCCAAGCGTGCACCCTTTAATTTACTTTTTGCCATGACTTACACAGATTGTCGACCTGAGCATTAAAGTGGAAGCCCATTCTTCCCCACACCAGCAAAACACCATCCACCCCATTCCTACTTGCTACAAACCGCAATTCCGTTGTAAAAGCTCTCATAAATAGATTCTCCAAGCTTTAGTCATATTTCCATAAATCCCATCTATGTCACTCGAAAGGAAAGAAATCGCCGCCCTTGTCCTCAAAACCCTGCACGAGCTCGGCGAAGATCTTGAAAAGCCAGATCTGGCGACCGGAGATGAAACGACCCGTCTTTTTGGTGCGCGCAGCAGCCTCGACAGTATGGGCCTTGTCAATTTCATCGCTGATATCGAAGAACGTCTATCCGATGAGCACCAGATTGACATAACCCTCGCCAATCAAAGCGCGATGAGCCGCACCCATTCTCCCTTCCGCAGAGTTGCCTCATGCATCGACTATATTCTGGAACTTATCACTGAGGCCGAAAAAAATGAGTAAGCTCGCACTAATAACGGGAACGCGCAAAGGCATCGGGCGGGCCCTTGCGGAACACCTCCTTGAAAAAGGCTGGCGGGTTGCAGGCTGTAGTCGTAAAAAAACAGACATCCAGTCCGCAAATTACCACCACTACACCCTGGATGTTGCGGACGAGGCCGCAGTTGTGGCCATGATCCGTTCAATCAAGCGCGACATCGGTCCAATTTATGCGCTCATAAATAACGCTGGCATCGCTTCAATGAACCACTTCCTCCTCACGCCCGCCGAAACCTGCCGCTCGGTTTTTGAAACAAATATAACCGGTAGTTTCATTTGCATGCGTGAATGCGCCAAACAAATGAGCCGCCAGAAAAAAGGGCGTATTGTGAATCTAAGCAGCATCGCGGCACCCCTCAACCTCGAGGGTGAAGCCGTATATGCCGCCAGTAAAGCGGCACTTGAGTCCCTGACTCGGACCGCGGCAAAAGAACTCGGCCCATTGGGTATTACGGTTAACGCAATTGGGCCGACTCCTATTGATACCGATCTCACCCGAACCGTTCCCAGGGAGGCCATTGATTCCCTCGTTCAACAACAAGCCATCCAAAGACTCGGCACGACTCAGGACGTTATAAAATGCGTCGATTTCTTTTTGGATGAAGAGAGCGATTTCATCACCGCTCAAACCCTTTACCTTGGCGGCGTTGCCTAAGCATCAACATGACCCAATGGCTCAGCAAACGAATTGAGTCCTTCGAGGATCGCGCTTGTTTCGTTCACAAGAATCAAACCTTCAGCTATGCTGATTTAGCCCGCGAAATCGAAAGAACCCAAAATCTACTCGAGCTACACGGTATTGGCGCAGGCGATTCCGTATTGCTCGAAGCGGATTATTCGCTGGAATCAGTTGCGGCCCTGCTTGCCCTCTTCAACCATAAGGCCATTGCCGCACCCGCCACCGAGCTCTCCCCGGCAGAACTTGCATCCCGAATCAAGGAGGCAAACCTCACATGGCACCTATCACTCAAGAGCGGAAGTCCTGAAATCACTCCCACAGGCGAAAAAGCAGCACCCCACTCGCTTGTTGCAGCGCTTCAGGAAATCGAGCACCCAGGCCTCATCCTTTTCAGCAGTGGCAGCACCGGTAAACCCAAAGCAATGGTACACGACGCAGATCGCCTCCTTCAGGCTTTTGAAAAAAAACGTGCCCGTAATCTCAGTATTTTGATCTTCCTGCTGTTTGATCACATAGGCGGACTCAATACTCTCTTCAATGGACTTGCCAGTGGTGCAAAAATTGTCATCCCAAATTCCCGGGAACCAAGAAGTGTTGCAGCTGCCATCGACCAATATTCAGTAAAATTGCTCCCCGCATCGCCAACATTTCTGAATTTGCTCCTCCTGAGTGGTGCATGTCAGGAACATGACCTGAAAAGCCTTCGTTTTGTAACCTACGGAACGGAACCAATGCCGGAAAGCCTCTTGAAGCGGCTCAAGGAAACGCTCCCCAACACCAATTTCATTCAAACCTTTGGCACAAGCGAAACCGGTATTTCTCAAACCGTGAGCCGGGCTTCCGATAGTACACAGATAAAGATCGATGACCCTGACACCGAATACAAAATCGTAGAGGGAGAGCTCTGGTTGCGCTCACGCAATCAAATCCTCGGCTATCTGAACCATGAGATGTCACGCTTTACCAAGGATGGATGGTTTAAAACTGGCGACAGCGTCGTAGAATCCAAGGATGGTTACCTAACTATCCTCGGTCGACGTGAAGATATCATCAACGTTGGTGGTGAAAAAGTTACACCCTCTGAGGTTGAGAGCATTCTCATGGAAATCCCTGATGTTGCCGATTGTCTGGTGTACGGTGAACAAAATGCCATCACTGGCCAAAATGTTGCCGCTGAGATTGTTCCCCGAGTAAAAACGGACCTGCCTGCTCTAAAAAGAAAAATTAAAAACTATTGCCGAAAACACCTTACCCCCTATAAGGTTCCAGCTAGAATCCTCTTTCCGGAAGCAGCGCTCTTTGGTAGTCGCTTCAAAAAAAGCAGAAAACCGATCCAAGGGCGCCAGTAACCCATAAACAGGCTCCAAAAAGCTCGCTTTACAAACGGTCTCATAAATGCTTCTTCTTCTGTTTATAAAGAACACTTCTCAAACTTAAGCTTAACCCATATAGAAAGGACCCGACCTTGGATCTCAAAGCAATCAAGCAAGTCATCGATTTAATGAAACGCTCGGAACTCAGCGAGTTTGAGCTTGAGGAGGAGGGCTTCAAGCTACGCCTCTCCCGCAAGAGCGGTGAATCTGTCCCGCAAATTCTGCAGGCCGCTCCTGTCGCTCAGGCCGCCGCGCCCGCCGCTGCTCCCGCACCCGCTGCGGAGGCCCCTGCACCCGCAGGCGATGAGCCGGGTACCAGCGTGGTCAAGTCCCCGATGGTCGGCACTTTCTACCGCTCACCCTCCCCCGATAGCCCTGCCTTTGTGGATGTGGGCGCTAAAATTTCCGAAGATAGCGTGGTCTGTATTGTTGAAGCCATGAAGGTCATGAATGAAATCCAGGCCGAGATCAAGGGCACCATCACTGAAATCCTCGTCGAGAATGGTGACGCGATTGAATTCGGCCAGCCGCTCTTCAAGGTTAAGCAGTAATCAAGCCTTCGCTCCAAGCAGCATGATCAAAAAAGTACTCATCGCAAACCGGGGTGAAATTGCACTCCGCATTGTCCGCGCCTGTAACGAACTGGGCATTAAGACCCTCGCCGTTTACTCACAGGCAGACGAGCAATCCCTCCACGTTCAACTGGCGGACGAAGCTATCTGCATCGGACCGCCACCGGGCAACCAGAGCTACCTCAAGGGCGACCGCATCATCGCTGCCGCTGAAATTGCCGACGTGGACGCCATCCACCCGGGCTACGGATTCCTCGCAGAAAATGCTGACTTTGCGGAGCAGTGCGAAAAATGTAATATCAAATTTATCGGCCCCAGTTCCGACGCCATCATCAATTTTGGCGATAAGGCCCGCGCCCGCGAAATGGCGGTAAAAGCCAAAGTACCCGTCATTCCAGGTAGCGAAGGCGTCGTCAATAACGACAAAGATGCCCTGGCGGTTGCCAAAAAAATCGGTTTCCCCGTCATTATTAAAGCTGTAGCGGGTGGCGGCGGTAAAGGGATGCGCACCGCTCACAACGCGGTTGCCTTCAAGAAGGAATACACCAATGCCCGCAACGAGGCCGAAAATGCCTTTGGTAACGGCGAGGTTTATATTGAAAAATTCCTCGAAGCCCCGCGCCATATCGAAATCCAGCTCCTGGGCGACCAAAAAGGAAACGTTATTCACCTCGGAGAGCGCGACTGCTCGGTCCAGCGTCGCCACCAAAAACTCGTCGAGGAAGCACCCTCCCCTTTTATAAATGACGACACCCGTAAGAAAATGGGCCGCGACGCTGTCAAGCTCGCAAAGTCCGTTAAATACGAAGGTGCCGGAACGGTCGAATTCCTGGTCGATGGCGACGGCAACTATTACTTCATCGAGATGAACACCCGTATTCAGGTTGAACATGGCGTCACCGAAGAAGTGACCGGCATCGACCTCGTAAAGGAACAACTCCTCATCGCTAGCGGCAAAAAACTCAGCTACGAGCAAAAGGACGTTAAAATCCTTCGACATGCCATCGAGTGTCGTGTTTGCGCAGAGGATCCGGCCCGCAATTTCGCACCCTGCCCGGGTATGATTGACCTCTACTACTCTCCGGGGGGTCACGGTGTGCGAATCGACTCTCATTGCTATGGCGGTTATGCCATCCCACCGAATTACGACAGCATGATCGCCAAGGTGATTACCTTTGGGCGCACCCGCGAACTCGCCCTCGACCGGATGGACCGGGCCTTGGGCGAATACCTCATTCGCGGTATCAACACCAATATTAGCTTCGCCCGCGCCATCATTCGTGACCCGGAATTCCGCAAAGGAAAAGCCACCACCAAGTTTATCGAAGAATTTTTTGATCGGGTGCCCAAGAGTCTTTACACCAAAGAATGAAACCCTTAGCCTTTCAGCATAATGACCAACCAATCAGAATCTATTAACGAGACCCACATCCCCACGGTCTCGGAAGAAAACAACTCTCTTGGGGACATCCGCATCAACCACAGTGTTGTTGCCAACATCGTCCGTTTAGCCGCCCTCGAAGTCTCCGGCGTTGTTTCCGTTGGCGGCGGCTTTGTCGACGGCATCGCAGAAATCTTCTCCAAAAAAGGCGATGAACGCGGCGTCCGCGTCACCGAAGACGAAGTCGGCGACTACAACATCGAGATTCGCGTTATCCTTCGCTTTGGCGTCGAGCTTGCTTCCGTTGCCGGCCAAGTCCAACAACGTATTGCTGAGCAAGTTGAAAAAATGACCAGCAAAAGCACCGCCCGCGTCAATGTCATCATCGACGGCGTCCGCACTCAGGAGGAAGCCGATGCCGCGACAGAAAACGACTGGGAAAGCCAGCCACACACCGATTAATGGAGCTCGAACCTCATGTTTGAGACGCTCCTTAACAACTGGATTGCCTACACTGCGGGTCTTGATCCCCTAAAGCTCTATGGCGGTGCCCTCCTCGGCATCGCTTGCATCCTCCTTCTGATGCGCCTCTTTTGCGGTTGTCGTGCGAAGCGTGTCGTTGCCTACAGCACCGAAGGCGGCAAGGTCATCGTAAACCGTTCCGCGATTGTCGAACTCGTGCAATCGGCCTGCGCTCAAATTGAATCCGTCAGCAAACCGCGCGTCAGTATTCGCATTCGCCGCGGGATTCCCCATTTTCAAGTGCGTCTCAAGCTCGCCAGCGGCGGACGTCTGCGCGAGGTTGAAACCAGCCTACAGCAACATTTGCGCGAAGCCCTTACCCAAAATCTCGGCATTGAACAGCTCGGCAATATCGATGTGATTGCCACCGGCTTCAGGAGTGAACGCATCCCAAAGCTTAGCGAGGATGATTCCGGCGAATAAAAGCCCTTCCCTCCATTTGCATTGCGCTGGTTGACAAGCGCATTTTTTAAAGCCAATTGTTTGTTATGAAAGTTATTGCCTATTTGAAACCTACTTGCGGCTGGAGCATGGGCGTGCGTGCCATCATGAAAAAGTATCAGCTTGAATACGAGGACCGTGATATCATCAACGACCCAAGCCAATACGAGGAAATGGTCACCAAATCGGGTCAGCCCCTTTCCCCCTGCGTGGAAATTGACGGTCATATGCTTGCAGACGTGAGCGGCGATGAGGTCGAAAACTATATGCTCAGCAACGGCTTGGTCTCTCCCAACCAAGACGAACCTGAAGCGCCAACCAATGCCCCGTGTACCGATGAAGAACACGAGGCGATGCGCTCTAAAACCATTCGCTTTTTCTAGGCCCCGGCCCGACTTCTGTCGGGTTTCCGGTAATTTTCCTAGACAGACTCGCTAGAGCCATTAATTTGTCGGCTCTTTTGACTTTCTCGCCCCAGTGGCTAAATTTTCTTAATATGGTCTGCTTTATGCAGATTTAAGCACTTTCCCAACAATTCTCTATATGGAAAACTATCAACAGCATCCAAAGGCACAAGGCCTCTATGACCCACGCAATGAGCATGAAAACTGCGGCATTGGATTAATTGTAGACATGAAGGGCCGCAAATCCCATGACATCGTGCAGGGTGCCTTGGAAATCTGCGTGAACCTCGATCACCGTGGTGGTTGCGGATGTGACCCCATAACCGGTGACGGCGCCGGCATCTTTATTCAGTTGCCGCATAACTTCTTCAAGAAGGTCTGCCCGGCAGAATGTGGTTTTGAAGTACCCGCAGAAGGCGATTACGGCGTGGGCTTTGTCTTTTTATCTCAAGACGAAACAGAACGCAAAAACGAGGAAACTACGATTGCGAACATCATCGAAGAAGAAGGTTTCAAGGTCCTTGGCTGGCGCGACGTCCCGGTCGTAAGCAGCATCCTCGGCAAGGCTTCCAAGGCATGCGAACCCGTCATGCGTCAATTTTTCGTGGACCGCGCTGAAGTGTGCGACCGCGGCCTCGCCTTTGAGCGCAAGCTCTACCTCATCCGCCGCATGGTGACCCATCGCATCCGTTACAGCGGTCAGGACGAAGAAGCCCTTTTCTATATCAGCTCCCTCTCCAGTCGCACCATGACCTACAAGGGCATGCTGACGACCCAGCAACTCCGCGATTATTTCCCCGATCTCGCTGACGAGGCCATGGATTCGGCGCTGGCACTCACGCACTCGCGTTTCTCTACCAACACTTTCCCTAGCTGGCCACGCGCTCAACCCTTCCGTTATCTCTGCCACAACGGTGAAATCAATACTGTTCGCGGCAACGAAAACTGGCTCTACGCCCGCCAAATGCAACTCGCCAGCGAGGTTTTCGGCGAAGATTTGGATAAACTCCTCCCCATCATTCGCGAGGACGGTTCCGATTCACAGAAATTCGACAACTGCCTCGAATTCCTCGTTCTTTCCGGGCGGAGCCTCGCCCATGCCATGATGATGATGATTCCCGAACCCTGGGAACGCCACAAAAGCATGCCGCAGTTCAAGCGCGACTTCTACCAATTCCACGCCTGCTTGATGGAACCTTGGGATGGCCCCGCTTCCATGGCGATGTCAGACGGCATTCAGGTCGGTGCAACCCTCGACCGCAATGGTCTCCGTCCCTCCCGCTATTACGTCACTGCCGATGACCGCGTCATTCTCGCCTCCGAGGTCGGAGTCTTGGAAGGCATTGCGCCCGAAAACGTCGTCAAGAAGGGGCGCCTCGAACCCGGCCGCATGTTCCTCATCGATATGGAAGAGGGTCGTATTGTCGACGATGCTGAACTGAAGCAAAAGATCGCCGAAGAGCACCCCTACGGCGAATGGCTTGAGCAGAACCTCGTCGAAGAGACCAACCTTCCCGAAGTCGAATCCCTCCCCGCCGATGATTTCGAAAGCCTCGAGCAACGCCAGAAAGCCTTTGGTTACAGCTTCGAAGACCTTCGCTTCATCATCGGCCCGAGCGCTCAGGCGGGCAAGCAGCCCCTTGGCTCGATGGGTAACGATGCCCCTCTGGCGGTTCTTTCAGATCAGTCACAACTGCACTACAACTACTTCAAACAACTCTTTGCACAGGTTACCAATCCTCCAATTGACCCGATCCGCGAAGAACTGGTGACCGCTAGCGTTACCTTTATCGGCTCCGAAGGCGATCTTACCCGTCCCGGCCCCGAAAGTTGCCGCATGATCAAGTTCGAGAGCCCCCTCCTCGATGACCGGCAACTCGCACAACTCAACCAAATCCAACTCGATGGGTTCAACTCTGCGCGCCTCGGCATGACTTTTGAATCCCCCATGGGTGGACTCTCTGAAGGGCATAACAGCATTCCCGAGCCCGCCATCTCCGGTAAAGGCCTCGAAGCCGCCCTTGAGGAACTCTTCGAAAACGCCGATGCCGCGATTCGTGACGGCGTCAACGTCCTCATTCTCTCCGACCGCAAGGTCAGCGCTAAAAAGGCACCCATCCCTGCACTGCTCGCAGTCTCGGGCCTGCATCACCACCTCGTCCGCAAGGGAACCCGCACCCGCGTCTCCCTCGTCCTGGAATCTGCGGAACCCCGCGAGGTTCACCACTTCGCCCTCCTCCTCGGTTATGGTTGCGATGCCATCAATCCCTATCTCGCCCTCGAAACGGTCCGCCATATGGTCGCCGAAGGTGACGTTGATATCGCTCCGGAAAAAGCCTGTGCAAACTTCCTCAAGGCCAACCTCGGCGGCGTCATTAAAACCATGTCCAAAATGGGCATCTCAACCGTCGCGTCCTACCGTGGCGCTCAAATTTTTGAAGCCATCGGCCTCAACCAGCCACTCATTGACAAATACTTCACTAAGACCGCATCCCGCGTCGAGGGCATCGGACTTGGCACGATCACGCAAGAGACCCTTTCCCGCCACCAAAAGGCCTTTGCGCCCCGCGATGACGAGCGCGACGCCGCCCTCGACCCCGGCGGTGTTTACCAATGGCGTGCCAACGGTGAGAAGCACCTCTTCAATCCCGTTACCATTCACAAACTCCAGAAGGCGACCCGCCTCGGTGATTACGCCGTCTTCAAAGAATACTCCGAAGTCATCAACAACCAATCCAAGGATCTCTTTACCCTCCGTGGTTTGATGGACTTCAAAATCGATGCGGCGAAGTCCATCCCCATCGAGGAAGTCGAGCCCGTCAGCGAAATCGTCAAACGCTTCAAGACCGGTGCGATGTCCTACGGCTCCATCTCCAAAGAGGCCCACGAATCCCTTGCGATCGCCATGAACCGTCTTGGCGGCAAATCCAACACCGGTGAAGGTGGCGAAGAAATGGAACGTTTCACGCCCGATGAAAACGGCGACTCGCGCCGCTCTGCCATCAAACAGGTCGCCTCCGGACGATTCGGTGTTACCAGCTTCTACCTCGTCAATTCCGATGAGGTGCAAATCAAAATCGTACAGGGTGCCAAGCCCGGTGAAGGCGGGGAATTACCCGGACACAAGGTGCTCCCACAAATCGCCAAGACCCGTGGTACCACTCCCGGCGTGGGGCTCATCTCTCCCCCGCCCCACCACGATATTTATTCCATCGAGGACCTTGCCGAGCTCATCCACGACCTCAAAAATTCCAACGAACACGCCCGTATTAACGTGAAGCTCGTTTCTGAGGTCGGTGTTGGAACCATTGCCGCCGGGGTCGCCAAAGCAAAAGCAGACGTCATCCTCGTTTCCGGTTACGACGGTGGCACTGGAGCCTCCCCGCGTTCTTCCATTCAACACGCCGGTGCTCCCTGGGAACTCGGACTCGCCGAAACCAACCAAACCCTCTTGCTCAATGACCTGCGCTCCCGCGTTGTTGTTGAAACCGACGGGCAGCTCAAGACCGGGCGCGATGTCGCCATCGCCTGCCTTCTCGGTGCCGAGGAATTCGGTTTTGCCACCGCCCCGCTGGTTACCCTTGGTTGCCTCATGATGCGCGTGTGCCACAAAAACACCTGCCCCGTTGGAGTCGCGACCCAAAACCCCGAGTTGCGCAAGAAATTCATGGGTGGCGCCGACGCCGTGGTGCACTTCATGAACTACGTCGCCGAAGAAATCCGCGAGCTGATGGCACAACTTGGATTCCGCTCCATCAACGAAATGGTGGGCCGCGTCGACAAACTCGAAATGCGCCACGCCATCGATCACTGGAAAGCCAAAGGACTCGACTACAGCAAGTTGCTCTACAAGCCGCAACTCGGCCCCGATGTCGGCACCTACTGTCAAATGCAACAGGATCACCTCCTCGATAAATCCCTCGATAAGCGCGAAATCCTCAAGCAGGCACAACCCGCAATCCAAAACGGCAAACCCGTCACCATCGATCTCCCGATTGTCAATACGGACCGCGTTGTTGGTACCCTTACCGGAGCCGAAATCTCACGCCAACATGGCGCCGAAGGGCTCCCCGAAGACACCGTGCAGGTAAATCTCACCGGTTCTGCTGGGCAAAGCCTCGGAGCCTTCTGCCCCAAGGGCATGACCTTTACCGTCACCGGTGACACCAACGATTACCTCGGCAAAGGACTCTCCGGCGGCAAGATCATCGTTCGCCCGCCCGCGGAGTCACCCTTTATTGCGCACGAAAATATCATCACCGGCAACGTCTGCTTCTATGGCGCCACTTCCGGTGAAGCCTACATTGCCGGCATGGCAGGTGAACGTTTCTGCGTTCGCAACTCCGGAGTCGAAGCCGTCATCGAGGGACTCGGTGACCACGCCCTCGAATACATGACCGGGGGCATGGTGATCAATCTCGGTACCACCGGCCGCAATCTCGGTGCCGGGATGTCCGGTGGCGTCGCCTATGTCTTCGACGAATCCGGCGACTTCGTCAAAAACCGCCTCAATCCCGACATGGTCAATGTCTATCAATTAATCGAGTGCAACGACGATGAAATCGCGATGGTCAAAGCCCGCATTGAAAAACACGTCGCTCTCACCGGCTCTGCTCGCGGACAAGCAATCCTTGCAGATTGGCCCGCCATCGCAGAGAAATTCCTCAAGATTATGCCACAGGACTACGAACGCGTCCTCGAAGCGCAGGCGCGCGCCGAAGAACGCGGACTCAAAGGCGATGAGGCCATCCTCGCCGCCTTCGAAGAAAACGTCAAAGCAGGTCACTAAATAGGAGTTGGAAGACAGGAGTTAGAAGTTAGAATGAATCCATGGATAAACCTGAAAACTGCACAAGCTTCGAAAATCTCCAAATTTGGCAAAAGGCTCACAAGTTTGTTCTTCATATATACGAAATGACAAAAACCTTCCCAGAAAGCGAAAAGTTCGGACTCCGCCCACAAATACGTCGCGCGGGCGTGTCGATACCTGCCAATATTGCGGAAGGTTACGGCAAGCGTAGTTCCGCTGACAAGGCGCGCTTCTACAACATCGCTCAAGGCTCGCTTAACGAATACCTCTATTACCTGCGGCTTACTAAAGATCTCGGCTACAGCGAGACAGACTCACTCAAAAATCAACTCAACGAAATCGCCAAAATGCTCAACCGCTATATCGGCAAAGTGCTGGCGTCTTCCTGAATCTTTTCTTCCAACTTCTAGCTTCCAACTCCTAGCTTCCAACTCCTAGCTTCTAACTTCTAACTTCTAATAAAATGGGCAAAGCAACAGGCTTCTTAGAATTCGAGCGCAAGACGATCGCCAACCGCGAACCACTTGCACGCATCAATGACTGGAATGAAATCCACGAACCCTTCGATCCCGAGGCCGTGCAAAAACAGGGCGCGCGCTGCATGGACTGCGGTACCCCCTACTGCCACACCGGCATGACCCTCGCCAACATGGCCAGCGGTTGTCCGATCAATAACCTCATTCCCGAGTTCAACGACCTCGTCTACCGCGACAAATGGCACGAAGCCTATCTACGCCTTTCCAAAACCAACAACTTTCCCGAATTCACCGGTCGCGTTTGCCCCGCTCCTTGTGAAGGTTCCTGCGTTTTGGGTGTCATTGAACCACCCGTTACCATTAAGAACATCGAGTGCTCCATCATCGATAAAGCTTGGGCCGAGGGCTGGGTGACCCCCCAACCCCCTGCCGAACGCACCGGCAAGAAAGTCGCAGTAGTCGGTTCCGGCCCCGCCGGCCTCGCCGCCGCTGACCAGCTCAACAAGGCCGGTCACCTCGTCACCGTTTACGAACGCGCCGACCGACCCGGCGGCCTCCTCATGTATGGCATCCCCAACATGAAACTCGAAAAAGATACCGTCACCCGACGCACCGAGCTTATGGAAGCCGAAGGTATCACCATTAAATGCGGAGTCGAAATCGGTAAAGATATCGCTTCCAAAGATCTCCTTAACGAATTTGATGCCGTCATTCTTTGTTGCGGTGCCACCAAGCCCCGCGACCTCCCCATCGAAGGACGCGAGCTCAACAACATCCGCTTTGCCATGGAATTCCTCGGCCCCAACACCAAAGAACTTTGGGACCTTCGAGAAGGCAAGGCCGAGCAATTCTCCGAACTCGCCAAGGGTAAAAACGTCGTCATCATCGGCGGTGGCGATACCGGCACCGACTGCGTAGGCACCTCCCTCCGCCACGGCTGCGCCAGTGTAACCCAGCTTGAGATCATGCCCAAGCCACCCACCGAGCGCGCCGAGAACAATCCCTGGCCCGAATGGCCCAAGACTTACAAGATGGATTACGGCCAGGAAGAAGCCGCCGCCGTTCAAGGCGAAGATCCCCGCCAATACCTCGTCACCTCCAGTAAATTTGAAGGCGACGAAAACGGAAACGTCAAAGCCGTACACGTCCACAACATCGAGTGGGCCAACGAAGACGGACGCTTCATTCCCAAAAAAGTTGAAGGCAGCGAACGCGTCCTCCCCGCCGACCTCGTCCTCCTTGCGATGGGCTTCCTCGGACCCGAAGCCACCATCGTGGAGGAACTTGAGCTTGAACAGGACGCCCGTTCCAACATCAAGGCGGAATACGGCGAATTCCGTACCAGCGTTGACAAAGTCTTTGCCGCCGGTGACGTCCGCCGCGGACAGTCCCTCATCGTTTGGGCGATCAACGAAGGCCGTGCCGTCGCCCGCGAGTGTGACAAATTCCTCATGGGCACCACCAAGTTGCCCTAATCCAACACAACGCCCTTTCAAAAAGCCGCAGCCCAACCCTGCGGCTTTTTTTGTGCATACAAATTTGGTTAATAGGAAAAATTATTGACACATATTTACATTTGTAAAAATATATCCATTCATGAGTGAGCTTGATAAACAATTTAACAAGACCGCGCGCGAAAGAATTGTAGCATTGGAAGATTTACTTCAAACAGACGTTATCTTGATTTTTGGCCCTATTGCGCCCTATTTAGTGAGGCCTTTTAGAACTTTCATCGAAAACCTTAGAGCAGATGAAAATGCGAAAGAGCAAATTTCAATCGTCCTAAATACACCTGGAGGTAGCGCTGAAACTGTAGAAAAACTCGTTGAAATAGTTCGATACCATTATGGTGAAGTATGGTTTATTATTCCGGATGAAGCGATGTCAGCAGGAACAATCTTCGCCTTGTCTGGTGATGCTATTTATATGGATTACACCTCCTCGCTTGGTCCAATTGACCCCCAAGTACATAACGGCAAAGAATGGGTTCCGGCGTTAGGATATCTGGATCGAGTAAATCAGATGATTGATAAATCTCAGGCTGGAACGCTTACAGATGCTGAACTCTTGGTCTTGCAAAGTCTGGATCTGGCAATGCTTAGCCGCTGTGAGCAGGCAAAAAACCTAACTATTACTCTTTTGA
>CBFHKU010000001.1:50780-358280 GCA_965656495.1 Coraliomargaritaceae bacterium | reverse complement strand
ACAAGGCGAGCATCGCGTGCGCGAAATCCTGACAAACCCCGCGCCGACTCTGGAACATCACCTCAAACGGAGTCTCGACTGTGGTAGCTCCGGTATCATAGCGAAATTCGCGATAAATGAAGTCCATAATCTTTAGAACCGCCCCCTGAGCATCTTCAATAACCGTTGGAAAAAGCTCGCTGTATTCGTGAATCACCATTGGTAAGAGCGGAACCCGCTCGCTTGCATTCAGGAAGTCGTAGAAACGTTCGCTGCGTTTCAACTCAATTAAGTCGGCTGAGTTTGACGACACCTCCAAGTCCCGCGAATCCTCAAAAGTCTCCACCGTTGAAACTGCCTCAACCCGGAGCACCTTGTGAAGCTCGATCACCTCAAAGTGATGCACTTGATTGGTATAAAAATCAAGGCGTCGCAAAATACTGTGGCAGACCGGATCAATAAGAAGATCAAAGCTGTGGCATATCTGAAACTCGTCCGAGACCGGGCAGAGATGCACATCGTTCATGCTATCACTGACCGGCTCGCTGTAGGTGTATTGGGTGAGGTGGCGCAGGGAAAAATGCATCGATTTTTACGTTAAGAAAAGTTGTCATGCGCAACGCCGCAACACTCAAAATACGAATTCAGGGAAGTTTACTATGAATCTGCTGCTGTTGCTGTTGTTGGGCGGCAATTTCGGTAGCCAGATCGAGTCGCGGGTGAAACATATAGGTGTCGTAGACCGCCTTGCCGATTTCAACGAACTTTTTCTGTAAATTTTCAAGGTATTCATGCAGCCCAAATTCTATGGCCTCTTCGATGGTTCCATACTTTAAATCACTCAAGATCTGTCCCGAGGCCCGTTCCGCCTGATTGGAGTGTTTGTTTGGCGGGCAGCCTGAAATCGAATGCAGGTTTTGGTCGAGTTCCCGCACACAGGATTTGATGGAACGCGGAAAATGATCATCGAAAATCAGGAATTCATGCACCTTTGCGGGCGTGACCGCTGAAACAAAAAGGCGGTGATACGCCTCATAGGCACTGCAACTACGCAAAATTGCCCCCCATTGTATCGCATCCACCGCACCCCCGACATCCTCCAAACTTGGCAAGAGGATGTGGTATTTGAAATCCAAAATGCGGCTGGTTTTGTCTGCCCGTTCGAGAAATTTACCCACCTGCATAAAATGGAAACCCTCGGAATGAGAGAAGGTTGCATCCGTCAATCCGAGGAACAAATGGCTATAATCCTGAATTTGTTTGTAGAATTCATAGGGCCCGCGTTCCCAGACCTGTTGCGCGTTGTTCGATTTCACAAAAAGATAGGCCTGATTCAGGCATTCCCACATCTCCACTGAGATCTGGTCACGGATCATGCGGGCATTTTCCCGCGCCGAAAGAATACAGGTCAGCACTGAATGCTTGTTGCGGGGTTCAAAGGTCAAGAAGTCCGTCACTGCGCGGGCATCAGCCCGATCGTAAATCTCATAAAAAAGGTTTTCTTCACCCGCCGCCCGAATGACCGGATCCCAATGCTCCTTGAGTTTATCGTCATCCATCTCCTCGAAATCCAACTGCAACTGCAGGTTCACATCCAGCAAACGCGCAATATTTTCCGCCCGCTCAATATAGCGGCTCATCCAATAAAGAGAATCTGCAACCCGGGATAACATGATGTCGTTTTATTTTTAGAAAAAGTAGTGAGCTCAACCATCGCTATGGAGCACCCAGGTGTCCTTACTCCCGCCCCCTTGAGAGGAATTCACGACCAGCGAGCCCTTGTTCAGCGCGACCCGCGTCAACCCTCCGGGCACGATCCTCGTTTTCTCGCCCGATAGTATGTAGGGCCGCAGGTCGATATGGCGCCCCTCAAAACGCTCACCACACCAGGTCGGGTGCCGCGAGAGCATGATGGGCGGCTGTGCAATAAAATTGCGGGGATCCGCCCGTACCAAGTCCCGGAATTTGCTCAGCTCTGCCTTGCTCGCCTTGGGCCCGATCAGGATCCCATAGCCCCCCGCCTCATTGGCAGCCTTGACCACCAATTCCTCCATGTTTTCCAAAATATGACTCAAGTGCTCCTCCTTGGAGGCAAAGAAAGTTTCCACCTGACCAATAATCGGATCTTCCCCGAGGTAAAAACGAATCATGTCCGGCACATAGGCATAGATCAATTTATCGTCGGCAATCCCCGTGCCCAGCGCATTGGCAATGTTGACATTCCCCGCACGCAGCGCATTCACCAGACCCGGAACCCCGAGCATTGAGTCCGGACGAAAAACACTCGGGTCAATAAAGTCATCATCAATGCGGCGGTAAATCACATCGACCTGTTGCAGACCATTAGTCGTGCGCATGTAAACCTTGAAGTCGCGCACCACTAGGTCGCTGCCCTCCACGATTTCAATCCCCATCTGGCGCGCCAGAAAACAGTGCTCAAAATACGCACTGTTAAAGTGCCCCGGCGTCAGAAGAACGCAGACCGGATTCTCCTTCTCCTGTGGCGCTACATATTGCAGCGACTTCAGCAGGGCCTCCGGGTAGTTTTCCACCGAGCGCACCCCCGCCCCAGGGAAGAAATTCGGAAAGGCACGCTTCATCGCCTGTCGGTTTTCCAACAAATACGAAACCCCCGAAGGACAGCGGGCATTGTCTTCCAAAACCAAATAATTCCCCGAATCATCCCGAATCAAATCCGTCCCGCACACATGAATATAAATATCGCGCGGCACGCTCAAACCCATCGTTTCCCGACAAAAATGCTTCCCCGAGAGAATATATTCCGCAGGTACAACCCCTTCCTTAATGATACGCTGCGCCCCGTAAACATCCTTCAAGAAAAGGTTCAGCGCCGCGATACGCTGCGTTAGACCGCGCTCCAGAAAAGCCCACTCCGAGGCCGGAATGATTCGCGGCATCAAATCAAAAGGAAAAACCTTCTCCGTGCCCGCATCATCCCCATAAACCGTAAACGTTATCCCCTGACGCAAAAAGGAAAGATCTACCGCCTGACCTTTCTGATTATAGGTATCGATGTTCATTTCGCGCATACGACCCAAAATACCCCTGTAGTGTGCACGCACCTCACCGTCCGCACTGAACATTTCATCAAAAAATGACTCCGGTTGGTAGTTATCAAAAAACATAAGCGTCCTCTAAGCAGTTTTTTTGCCAACTACTCAAAAAGCCGCTGAGACTTGCATACGACCCAGCCATGAGCCCGATTCGCTCCCGACGCCCACGCCGAATTTGCCCGCGCTTCAGGCTTCGAGGGCGGCGGCGAAGACCGCTTCGAGTTCCTCGTAGGGCTCGGTGCCGACCGCGATGCGTATCAAATCCGGGTCGATTCCGGCGGCTTGCAATTGACTGCGCCCGGCTTGGGAAGTGACGAGGTCGTAATGCGCGAGATACATGAAGGGACAAAGAATGGTGCGGTCGGCGCCGAAGCTGGGGCCTTTCATTACGGTGACGGCATCGTAGAAGCGCTCCATCGAACCTTTTAAGACGATTGAAAACAAGGGAACCACGCAGTCGGCTTCTTTGGCAATCGCTTCAAAAGCCGCACCGGTGGATGCGTGGACGCGTTCCACCGCGGGATGGGCTTCGAGGAATGCGCGCAATCGTTTGGCATTTTCCTGCATAGCGGCAACTCTCGCGGGCGCGTCCTGCATACTCTCAGCCAGACGTGCCAGGTCGCGGGCGTAGGGCTTTAGATGCCATCGCTCCAGCCCGGGCCGCAAATCGGCGGCATGGCTTGAGTCCGTATTCAAGACCAGCGCCCCGGTCATGAGATCCGCTCCATGCCCGGCGTATTTCGTGAGACTGGTCGCCAACACATCGGCGTATTTCAGGACATCGACCGCATAGACCGAGGCGATGGTGGGGTCGATCAGCATCATACCGCCCTGCGCCCGTACCGCCGCCGCGATGCGTGTTAAATCACAACTTTTAATGAGCGGGTTGGAAGGACATTCCACCACGAGCGCCGCGAGTTCCTCGCCACAATTCGCAATCGCCTCCAAGACGGATTCAACACTTTCAACACGGTGACAAATTTCCAGTTCTTCTCCTGCTCCAAGATATTTTTCGAGGATCGATCCCGAATCGACGTAAAGCCAGCCCAGTTGCAACCAACGCCGGCGACCACGCGCGCGCTGCACCGACTGTATCGCTCGAAACGCGCTGTAAAAGGCATTCATACCGGAGGCGCAGGGCCATATTTCCGAAGGCTTCGCACCGGTCAGACGCGCCAGTTCGCTCCGCACCGCCGCATCGGCATCGCCTGCATAAGTCGCTTCTTCAAAGACCGACGCTTTCAGGCTATGCGTTACGAGCCAGTCCTCCGCCTCGCGGGAAGAGATCCCGCAACCGGTATGCTGAATGTATTTCATGAGCGCCTTGCTATCAGCAGCGCCTTCGAGCCATACCAGAAAAAGCCCCGGTTCCACTTCGAGGGAGCGGAAGTCCCCACCCAATAAATCCGTGAGCGACGCAAGGGCCGGCTCGCCCCGCAGCAGCGCGGCATCTGTGATTTCCAGCCCGGCACGCTCCATATAAAATGCCTTCAATTCCCGCACCCAGACATGCTCCACAAAGCGCGGGTACCCCCCTTCCAGCGCCGACCAGACCCGCGATTCTTTTTCCTCGTAGGCGCGCACATCCGCCATCGTTGGCAGGCAACCCACCACCGAGTGCGGACTCGCCACCAGCGATTCACCCAAAGCATATTGTCTCAGACTTGTTTCCATTCCCATGCAACAAAATCGTTGAAAGGACTTTTGGCGAGCATGGATAAATTTGGATTGGCTTTGGAAATGTATTTGATAAGTTCCAGACAAATGCCTTGTAGCCGCCGAGACTTTACCCGCAATGCCCTGCTCACCGCCACAGTGAGCCCGGTCCTCCTAAGCGAGGCACTGGCAGCCGGTTCCGGTATTCACACCGTCAAACGCGGCGACACCCTCAGCGGACTCGCCCAGCGCTACGGTACGACCGTCTCCGCCCTTAAACGCAGCAACAACCTGCGCACTGACCTCATCCAAGTCGGGCAAAAACTCATCATTCCAGCGCAGGCCGCCGCCAACTTCGACCCCCTCCGCACCGTGCGCGCCGAGACCGCACGCATCAACGTTAAGCGTTCCAATTGGCAGGCCATCATCGCGCACCACAGCGCCATCAAAAAAGGCAACGCCGAATCCTACGGACGCACCCACCGCAAACGCGGAATGCAAAACGGGCTCGCCTACCACTTCGTCATTGGCAACGGCATCGACTCCGGCGATGGTCAAATCGAGGTCGGTCCCCGCTGGACCCAACAACTCCAGGGCGGGCACGTCAAAAACCACCAGCTCAACCTCGTTGCGATCGGCATCTGCCTCGTCGGGAATTTCGAGATCGAGCGCCCCACCCGCAAGCAACTGCAATCCTTTACCCTCCTCGTGGATTGGCTGCAGAGCTCGGTTCTGCGCCGCAAAGTTCGCTTCGCCGGTCACCGCGAAATCAAGGGCGAGCAAACCGTCTGCCCCGGTAAAAATTTTCCGTTATCCACCATGCACCGCCGCTTCGGTTGAGTGTCTCTGTTTCCTAACGCGGGATCCCAAAGGTTGTGTACAAGCTGGATTTCTTCTCGAATTTTGAATCGTAGCCCTGAAATTTCTTCGCATTCAGAATAGCGTTTGGATGCTTCTCCCAGTGCGACTTGGAGGCTTTGGTGAGGACGATATTTCCAGCGCGATTACGAATCACCAAAAGATAACCCCCATATTCAAAGCCCCCGTAGTCGGGATCATAGCGGCATTCAAACGATTCCCCTTCCCATCGGGATTTCTGCCTTGGAAAAACCCCGATTGAGAAATCCTGTTTATTCAGAATCGTATATTGGTCGTCCCTAACAACCCCCTGCCCGACCACTACAAAGGTGCCCTCAACATCCGGATAGGATACAATCTTTTCCTCGCTTGTAATCACCACCGCCGGCTCAAAATTTAAGATGCGATCATCAATATCCCCGTAATCGTTCATGTCGTCATCCCTCCCCTTCATGAAGAACAGCTTCACTTTGGAATCCGCGCTGATATCGGCGTTGTCCTGAAGTTCCTTTTTATTAGCAAGCCATTGTTTCACATAATTGCGATCCGCTTTACAGAATCGCTCCAGAGGAACATCTCTAAAAACCTTGCCGTCCTGCCTCCGTATCGTGACTACCGTTGCGGTCGCTTCCAGCACCTCCGCTTCAATACGCACACCGTCCGAATTGGAAAATTCACGAAAGTCACCCCCTGCGAGCTTGAGGCTGCAAAAAATAAAAACACCTAATAAAGCAATTCTGGATATAAGACCTGTGCCCAAATTATAAACGTTCATACAATTAACCTTATTATGATTTTATAAAAGTTTTAAACATAAATTTTAAATTTTTATACCTCGCTTAAACTGCGTGCTTAGATATGCCAACAATTTCCCTATTTCACCACCAGCACACGCTTGCCATCACTTCCAAAAATCTGGATGCGGGGAGTTAATTTGCCCGCAGCAACTGACATGAAGTGCCGGCGACAGGGAACTTGCACCGGTCTCGATATGAAAATGACCGCGTCTTCGCTCCGGACAACATCATAGGACCATCGACTGTTACAATAGCATTGAGATCCAGCAGGCGACCCTCCGACGTCGACGCGGTAGATGGGCGGACGACCGGAGATCCCGGATTTCGAAATCCATATTTCTATGTAGTGACGGTCATATTCACTGAAGCGCTCAAGCGGCACGTCCTTGAAAATAAGGCCATCATCACGCCGCAGACTGATACAACTTTCTGAGGCCTCTAATAATTCCGCAACAATGACAGATCCTTCCACGCTGGTAAATTTTCGAAATTCCCCTGCCTGCAGATGATAAACTGCCAGGCATACCAATAAGAAGATCCAAAATTTACTCACTTCTTCATGAAACATCACGCTTCCAGACTAGCGCTTAATGATCCTCAAAACAAGCGTTCATTTACACCAGTATCGGTCGGCAAGCTCACCTTAAGACAAAATCCACAAGAATATCCATCTGGATTTCAGCTATCCTTGTAAACTTGCAGGATCTTCAGGGTAGCTTCTTCGGAAGAAGAGATAGAAAAGCACCGGACAAAGCATGAGGGTAAGCGCCGTTGCAAAACCGAGCCCAAACATCATGGCAAATGCCATAGAACTCCACATCCCTCCGCCACCCAGCGCAAGCGGTAGCAGCCCGATGATGGTCGTGCAGGTCGTCAAAAGAATCGGTCGTAAACGTGAACGGCAAGCAGCTATTATTGCCTCGGTCAGCGCGAGGCCGCCCTCCAGCTTTTGATTGATTTCGTCAATCAAAAGGATGGCATTATTAACGATAATACCCAGCAGGGCGATCATACCCAGAAGGGTCATGAAACCAAAGGAAGAACCGGTCAGCAATAGACCCGGCGTTACCCCCACCAACATAGGTGGAATGGTAAGCATAATAATAGCAAAACGGCGAAGGCTATTGAACTGAACGATAAGAATCAGCGACAGCATAGCCATTGCAAGGGGCATGACTGCGGCTAGATTTTTTTGTGATTCGCTACTTTCTTCAATTTCACCGCCGTATTCAATGCGGTAACCACGCGGCCATTCCCCGCCTTCCGTTAAGTCATCCAAAAGCGGCACAATATCCTGCAGTACCTCGCTGGCATAACGCCCGTGCACTCGCCCTTTGATCGTCATAGTACGCTCCGTATTTTCTCGTATAATTGAGCCCGGTTGAAACCGCACCCGCACATCGGCAACTTGCCCCAAAGGAACGAAACTATTAACGCCGTCAAAAATCGGAACATCCCGAAGACGCTCCAGTTGTGCCCTGAAATCATCCTGGGCACGCAGACGCACTGGAATCGATTTATCAGCCTCGCGAAAAGAGGTCACGGTCAGCCCAGAAAATTGCAGATTCAAACTTTCCGCAATGGCATCCGTGCTTAAGCCCAATCGAGCGGATCGCACCGGGTCGGGATCAATCTCGACCTGTTTAATCCATGCGCCCCAGCTATCCCGCAAACTATGCAGGCCGGAAACGTTTCGGATCGTCTCGACAATGCGATCCCGCAAGCCGTAAAGAGTATCCAGATCCTTGCCATAAAGACGGATCTGAATGGGGTCCCCCACCGCCGGACCGTTCTCCAATGCCTGCGGTTGAACCCGGGCATCCGGAAATGCTTCCTCAGCGTATGCGCTTATTGTTTGCAGAAAACGATTTAATACTGCGGGGTCCTCGGTCTTTGTAATGACTGAAAAGAGAGCATAATTTGGATTGGCGGCCTCAGGAGAAAGCGCCAGGTACCAGCGCGGGCCACCATTTCCAATCCAAGTTGATACACTTTGCACACGGTCTGCATTAGCCTCGAGAAGCCACGTTTCCAGTTCGGAAACCTGCCGCTCTGTTTCAACAATGTCAGTGCCAATTGGTAATTCAAAATTAATGACAAATTGCCCGCGCTCATTTGGCGGGAAGAATATACTCGGCACCATTTTAAAAGCCATTCCCGCAAGCACCGTTAAAGCTAAAATCAAAACGGGATAAAACCAACGCATGCGCAAAGCAAAACGCAATAAGCGCTCATAGGGGTCATAGCACCGCGCAAGCTGGCGGCCAATAAAGGTGTCGCGCTTCAACGGCTTGAGGAAACTGTAACAAGCCATCGGAATAATCGTCATCGAAAGCAGCCAACTGGAGAGCAAACTGAGCGAAACCACCACGAAAAGACTGCGCGTAAATTCCGAAGATCCTCCTTCCGCTAACGCCACCGGTGAAAACGCCGCAATCGTGGTAGCACTCGCCGCCAAAAGTGGAATCATTAAGCCCTTTCCAGCCTCAATTACCGCAGTTTTTCGGTCCTGCCCCTTCCCTAAACGCACCAGCACCTGCTCCGAAACAACCACCGCATTGTCCACCAATAAGCCCAAAGCGATGATGAGCGCCGCAATCGACATCATCTCTAACTCCACATCAAAACTCGGCATCAAAGCAAACGACATCAATATCGTGGAGGGAATAAGGATCGCAACAATCAGCGCCAGTCGCATCCCCGCAAAAAGGAACATCACCAAAATCACAAAAAAGAATGCCTGCCCAAGGTTGACGATAAAATTGCGAATGGATTGCTCCACATATTCCGGCTGGTAGAACATCGTCTCGATGTCCAAGCCAAGCGGCAAATCAGCCTCCATGCCTTCCATTACTTTCTCTATCCGTTCGCCTACCTCCGTGACCGCTTCACCAGAGACCATTGAAACGGCGAGACAAATCACCCGCTCGCCATTAAAGTGCGTTCTCGACTTCGCCGGTTCCACATATCCGCGTCGCACCCTTACCAAATCGGATACACGCAAGCTTCCGGATTCCCCCGGGATCGCGATGCGGTAATCAGCCAACTCCTGGAGGGTCTTAAACTCCCCAAGTGTCACGAGATTGAGACGCTCCTGACCGGCACGCACACTGCCACTGGAAGCAATCGCGTTTTGTTGACTGAGTTGCTGCGCTAATTGACTCGGTGAAATCCCCTTTGCCGCCAATTCACTGGAAGAAAAATCAAGGTAGATGTATTCTTCTTGCACGCCGTGTAGTTCGACCTTGCCAACTCCATCAGTTGCCAAGAGCGCGTCGCGAATATCCTCCGCATAATCCAACATCTGAGCCGCCGAAAAGCCGTCTGAGCGCAAGGCATACACATATGGAAAAACATCGCCAAAGCTGTCATTGACCAAAGGTTTAACGGCTCCGCTGGGCAGGCGCGTTTCATTGACGATATTGCGCATATCTTGCCAAACGCGGTCCAAATCATTGTAACTACTTTTAATAGAAACGCTGAGAATCGAAAGATCCGGTTTTGAGGTGGATGCGATTGTATCCACTTCCGGCATTTGTCGAATCGCCTGCTCAAGGGCATTCGTGACCTCCTGTTCCACTTCGATTGAACTGCGCCCGGGATATTGGGTAACAACCTGAGCACTTCGAATCGTAATCTCAGGATATTCCAGACGCCCGATATTAAAATAAGATGCGATGCCCATAAGCATGAGCATGCCATACAGCACCAATGTGGTACGGTTATTCTCCAGAGAAAGCTTTGTGGGATTCAGCATTGTTGAGATAGGTTTGAGGAAAAGGGGTCTATTGAAGCCGGACTTCCTGTCCCTCCTCCGCGCGGTTGACGCCACGACTCAACACCCGCTCTTCAGCCGCAAGTCCTTTCATAATGGCGATTTTTCCATCTGCCAACAAAGGCCCCACCTCCACCTCACGGCGCGTTAGTTTTCCGGTTCCAGGTGTTCCGTTCTCCTTGATGACCCAGACATATTGCGACTCGCCGGTCGCTCCGCTTACACACGAAAGGGGCAAGCTTGAATACTGACCGTCAGGATTTGAAAATTCCAGCGATGCTTCGCCATCCATCCCCTCACGCAAAGCAGCATCCACTTTCAACAATTGGGCAATCACCGGATATGCGGCATTTTGCTCACTGATGGGCGAAACCTCTTTCACCCGCGCGGCATACTTACCGGCATCCGTAATCTGCACCGTCAATTCCTGCCCCGGCGCAACCTGCGCAATCAAATTAGAAGGCACGCTGAATTCAAATTGCATGGCACCTTCACCTTGCACCCGCATGACAGTTTGCCCCGCCTTCACAACCTCTTGAGCATCCACATCGACCGAAGCCACCATTCCAGCGTAGGGCATCGTTAAGGTGCAATACTCTACTTGCTTACGTGCCAATTCATCACTGGCCCGGGCGCGCATCTCCTGTGCAATCGCGGCATCCAGCTGACTTTGACTCGTGTTACCCGATTCAAAGAGTCGCTGCAAACGACGTAAATCCTGCGTTGCCTGCGTATGCAATGCTTTCGCTTCATCCAGGCGTGTCTCATAATCGGTCGCATCCAAGCGAGCCAATACCGCCCCCGCCGGGTATGAACGCCCCTGCGATGCTAAAACCGCCTGCGTGCGCCCGCCGACTTCAAACGATAAATTAACCGCCTGCGTGGATTGCAATATACCCGAAAAACTACGCGCCAGTTCGGCCTGAGGCGCCGGCACCAAAACAAACTCGGCAAGACGCGGCTGAGGGCTTGCTACTTCTTCAGAGCTACACCCGATTAAAAGAAAAAATCCGATTACGAGACTGGATTTCGCTAAGAGCTTACAAGTGGGTTGGTTCATAAAATCTATTTTTGAGAGTTGGTGCGCAGAAAGGTTCCAAATCCTTCAGCCCATTCCGAGCGGGCCGCTTCGTTCTGTTGAAATTCAAACCAGGCGATGGAACGCTGCACTTGGAAAATCGCAGTGAGGTAGTCATAAACCGCTCCCGTCGCTCCCTGACGGCGAGCCAGCAAGCTTTGCTGCGCGTCAATCAAATCGAGAATACTCGCCGCACCCTCGGCATATTTTTCACTGACGGAATCAAAGTTTAATTGCGCCGCCTCCAGCGAAGCACGACTCAATCGAATATTTGGATGCGCTGAAAGGATCGTATGAAAAGCATTCATCGCGGCCGCCTCGACTTGCTGAATCGCCTTTTCGCGCTGTGCATTCAAAAGACGCAGGGTTCTCTGCGCTTTTATAATTTCCTCACCTTTGCGATACCCTTCGTATATTGGCAGCGTGAAGGTCAATTCCGCATAGGCCTGATGTTCAGAATCCCTGTTAATAAAATCATTGTCGCGGTTGGAGTGACTGAGGCTTGCAGAAAGCGCGACCTCGGGCAGGTAAGAACGCCGTTTCTTTTGCTTCAGAACCAGCCCCTGTGCCAAAATCTGCTCATCAAAGGCCTTCAATTCCGGGGAATACTCCACCGCGCATTGCTTCAAGTAATCGCCAAATCGCATGAATTGATCCGCGTTACCCAGCAGGGGTAGTAGATATGAATCCATAAAGAATAGATCCCGCTCACTCATTTCAATCGACTCAAAATCCCATTGCTTGCCGCCGGGAAAACCAAGAAGCCGATTAAACTCCACCACTGCGTTCAGTCGCGCCGCCTCCGCTTGAATTAAGGCCGCCCGACCCTGCGCACGCGATTGCTCCCATCGATAGATCTCCGCCTCATCTGCCGAGCCTATTTCAACCCGCAACTTCGCCATCTGATAGTGGTTTTCCGTCAAGCGCAGATTATCCCGTTCAATCTTGTAGAATAACTCACTACGCAGGCAGTTAAAATAGGCTTTTGCAACCGCTGCCACCGCATCCAGCTCTACCGAATGCGCCTGTAGCTTTAATGCCTCGGACTGCATCTTACTGGTTTTAAAACTTGTCCTCAAGGCATCGTTAAAAAGTACCTGACGCAACTGTAGGCCAAGGCTCAATTGATTATTACTTTGCGGGGTGGTGCTTGGAGTGATGCGGTCATACATCCGCGTATAACCATCACTCCCAACCAAATTTACCTGCGGCAATAAATTACTGCGCGCCAACTTCATATCTGACTGCGATATCACAGCCTCCTCACGTGCGATCTCAGCATCCGCATTCAACTCACTCGCCATAGCCAAGGCTTGATTAAGGCGCATGCCCTCGCCCTCCATCCGAAATTCCCGCCCTATAAATTCAGCTGCCAGACTGGTGTCATAATCCGGAGACCATGAAATCGCTTGGGCAGTTTCGGCGTTGATCACTAATTGATCCTGCACTGGCAGATAAACCGGTAATTGTTCGGTGGTTTCACCGGAAGCCAGAAAATGCACATTGAGTGCTGCTCGCCGCGCCACCGCATTCAGTGTGTTGGGAGCCAAGCCAAACAAAGCACCCTGCTCGACTCCGCTACGACCCGCCATTGCAATGGAGGGTAACTTTCGATTCGCTAAACCTTTGTATAGAGCCTGCATGTCCGCTTCATTCATACGCGGCAATACCGTCACATAGACGGCTTCCGCGTCTGCCGGAATTGCCCTCAAGGTGGCATCGGCCTCTGCTCCCACAAAAATGAGCGGGTACGTCCGATTTGTCCCTTCTATCCCAACCAAGCCATCAACATCCACGCGCTCACGCAGCACCTCACGGTAAACTTCATCGACCAATATATAGATTTTACGCGCCCCCGTAAGTGACTCCAATTGATTTAAATCGGTCGATACCCGCTGATGACTCGCAATAAAGGTATAATTTGGAATCGTTGAAGTTCCGCTGGATGATAAAAAATCGGAATCGACCGGAGAGAACTGGAGTGCGCCTCCAATCACTGGCTTTTCCAAGCCATTGCGTGTTTGACTGAATTTTGTTGCCAAAAGCCCTCCCGCAAAAACCAGATCTATACCTTCATCACTCAAGGCCTCTTCGAGATGCTCGCGTACACGCACAGGATCATAGCCCGCATCAAAACAATCCTCAAATATGATGCGACGCTTACCCTCTGAGAGCCCTTCCAATTCCGATTTAAACTGAGTATTCAAACGGTCGAAGTAGGTCGATGCACCATCACGGAGTATTGCAACCCGCAAATCCGGCAGGCCAAACAAGGCTCCACTCAGTGTCAAAAAACTCAGCAATAGCAGAGAGCGGCTTACGGCGTAAGTATACATAGAAGTAAAGGTTTTTAACATGAACATACTTATTTACACTTAAAATACTACACAATATAAATCTAAACAGACAAAGTAGATCGTCCGTTATAAACGTATAATCGTTAAAGGTTCCGTAAGCTCGCCAAGCTTCCAGCTAAGAATAAACAAAGGGGCATCCTAAATCACAATTTGCCCTTCGTAATCTAGCCGCAGATACGGCACACTCAAGAGATTGAGATCCTGAATAGCTCCAATAAGACTTAAATGACGCCCCTCACTTTAAGACAAAATCCACAAGAATATCCTGCGCAATTGCTTCCAAACTCGCCTGCACGGAATCCATATCCAAGGCAGCACTCCCACTGAGTCGCGCCTTCGCAGTAAAGAGCAAGCCCCCGGTCTCGGCGGCATTGCTGGTTTCGGTGCGGAGGGACTCCACATTTGCACCGGCTTGCGCGAGGGCGCGGAAAATATCGCGCACAATCCCGGGGTGGTCACTGCCCGTTACCTCCAGTTCAAAGACTTCCTCGCTCGGAGCATCGGCAGTCTCGCCCTCCGAATGCGCGATCAAAACATCTAAATCCGGAATGGCACGAACCGCACTCTCCAAATCCTGCTGGCGATCCCCCGACACTCGCACCTGCAACAGACCAACAAAACGATCCCCGAGATGCGCCATCCGACAATGCTCCCAATTCCCACCGTTGGCCGCCACTTCCTCCGCGAGTCGTTCAACCAGACCCGCGCGATCCGGGCCACTAATAGTAATAATCAATAAACTGTCCATTCTGCGAAGCTAATGCACGAGGCCCCGCTGTAAACGAGGAAAATTGACCCCCAGCTTCCCAGCCCGACTCTTACGGCTTCCCCACCAGCGGGTTTTTCCAGCGCAGGCGCTCAAAACGCCCAAAATCCGCATCGGCGCTATAAACCGTTCCCTGAACCCGCCGCGCCACCGCCGCTACCTGAGCATCGGTCACCAGATTGCCGCCCGTACCCGCTGCCTCAAGAAATCCCTGTGTAACCGCCAGATCACCCGCCTCGTTTTCCAAGATTCGAACCCCCTCAAAACTCAGCCAATTATTGAGATAAGCAAAGGCATCACAAACCTCCAACGGCCGCGAAAACACACGCGGGTTCGTCGATAAACGCACAAATGCAAAACTAACGCATCCGCACAGACCCACCGGCATCCCCGCTTTTAAAACCGAAGACCACCACGCAAAAGCCCGCTCATGCTCCCGAAGATCGGTGTTCACCGTGTACAGCAATAAATTCACATCCGGCACAATCATTCCCCCGCCTTTCCGTATTTACTTCGAGCCTCAGCCGCCAGCACTGCTTCCGCCTCCAGATCGTCCGCCAATTCCGACAAACGCCGCGAATCCACTCCCGCCACCAAACCCAACGACTGCGGCTTCAAAAGCTCCGGCGAACGCCTCCCCGCCGGCTTCAAAGACGCCCGCAACGCCTCATTCAGCACTGCCTTAAAGCTCTGCTTCCGTTTGTGACAGGCCTCACGTATATACTCCGCCACGTCCGCATCCAAAGTTACCGTTGTTCGCATAAAAGCATCAAAGCATCAAATATATTTGCTGTCAAGCTGTCAAAATCATACTCCTAATCTTACTCTTAATCCTAATCTTAATCTTAATCCTACTCTTAATCTTAATCCACCAGCCGTGGAAGCGACAATCCTGTCGCTTTTCAACCCAAGCCGCACAAGCAAAGCGACAGGATTGTCGCTTCCACGAGACGCAATCCGTTCGAAGCTCCCAAGATTATGATTAAGAGTAAGAATAAGATTAAGACTGATCCCACCTTCCCACCTTCATACTTTCCCACCATTACCCCCTCCCTCATTAGCGTAGATTAGTGAAGATTAGTGGTTCCCGGCTATGCCGGGCACATGGTAACAAGTCAGTGACCCTAACACCCTTTTCGTGTATTTCGTCTATTTCGTGGTTCCTCCCCAAACCGTGCAACCAAAGCGACAGGATTGTCGCTTCCACGAGATACAATCCATTCGTGCCCATTCGTGGTTCCCCTTCAACGTTCGATGTTCGATGTTCGATGTTCAAAGTTTTCGTGGTTCTTTTCACCACTAACTACATCTGCCCCCGCAGCCTAAATTAATAGTCGCCAATTCTGCGGGGCCGAATCAGAAGTTAGAAGCTGCAACCAGCCAAACCCATGAACGAATACGCCCTCCTCGACAGCGGTCACGGCCGCAAACTCGAACGCTTCGGAACCATCCTTTTGGATCGGCCCTGCGCACAGGCGGTTTGGAATCCCTCCACCCCGGCGCTTTGGAAAGAAGCCGATGCCTACTTCACCCGCAAGGACGGCTTGGAATGGCGGGGCCGTGAAGCGCTCCCGGAGGCCTGGAACGCCACCATTGAGGGCGTCTGTATGAAACTCGCCACCACCGATTTCGGTCACCTCGGGGTCTTCCCGGAAACCCGTGAGCTCTGGCGCTGGATTCGTGAACGGATCAAAACGGAAACCAAGAGCCGCAAAGAACCCTTGAATTTCCTCAATCTCTTTGCCTATTCCGGCGGCGCCACCCTCGCGGCGGCACAGGGAGGTGCCCATTGTTGTCACGTTGACGCCTCCAAAGGTATGGTTGCATGGGCGCGTGAAAACGCCGCGCTCAATCAATTAGAGGAACACCCCATCCGCTGGATCGTGGACGACGTCAACAAATTCCTGCAACGCGAGGAACGCCGGGGCCGGCGTTACGATGCGGTGCTGCTCGACCCGCCCTCCTTCGGGCGCGGCAAGAGCGGTGAACTCTATAAAATCGAACACGCCCTCCTCGAGACCCTGCAGCTTGTCAAGAACGTCCTCAGCGACCGACCCGCTTTCGTTTATTTGACCAGTCATACCCCCGGCTTCACACCCACCGTGCTGAGCAACCTCCTCCGGCAGCTTCTCCCCGGCGGAACACTCGAACAGGGCGAGATGCTCCTACAGGGAGAAGACACCGTGCTGCAGGTTCCCAGTGGCACCTGGGCACGGTGGAACAGAAGAACTTAAATTAATATCAGGGGCGATTGCCATTAATACGGCGAAGCATCACAAGGATAAAGACCGGTAATCCAAAAATAATTGGATAGTACGAGGACTCGGGAACAACATCGATATACATTCTATCCACAACAAGTTGTTTCGAAAAAGGTTGGTTAGCGGCGTCTGTAAAATGTTTAGAAAGAATCACCAAAGTTTCATTTGCCGCTAATTCAATTACGGAATTAAAACTATAGTCATTCGGATTCAAAGATGTCACTCCACTTAAGGTGTGGACCACGCTACTGTTAATTTTGAATTCAAGTTTATCGTTGTTATCCAAGTATCGGCTCCTTCGGAACCTAAGACTTTTGATTTTAACGGGTTTGTTAAAAGACAAATTCATTTCGTCATCAACCCCAGCAAATAAATCAATACCCCAACGATTCGGTGCGTGAGAAATTCCCGCCAAGCCTGCGCCATTATATTCATCAATATCCACAGAAATAGTCAGACGTAGATCTCCTTCAGTCCATACGGCCTGTGACTTATCAGCATTCACTGTTAAATCCTCAGATAAATTCAAGGTGTATGCGATCAATGCCTGTCCATATAGCCCTGTAAATGAAAGTTGCAGTAAACCGGCAAAAACAAGAACTATAAAAAATTTACATTTATTCATTATTATACCATAGAATCAAAATATTTAACCAAAGTAAACACCTTTTAAAAAAAGGCCTCAGCAAGTGCCTTCATGCAGAAGCTTTAGCTCAGGGGTTCGGCTCGGTACTGGCGTGGGGATCAACAAGTCCGGCAACGGGGCCGGCGTGTTCCTCCGGTACGGTATAGTTGAATTGCGGCTCAGTCAGATTGAGTTGATGTTTCTCCACCGCGAACAAAGTGATGGGTCCATCCTCGCTGAGGTGATCCTTTTGTTGTTCCATCCAAGCAAAGAGTGCCGCTTTCAGGCGAGCCTTCGTTGCCGCGAGCGCAGGGTCGGCAGCGAGGTTTTTGAATTCAAAGGGATCCGCCTCGGTATCGTAGAGTTCCTCTTCGGGTTTACCGTGTTCCTTCGCGCCGCGCTCCAGGAAGTAATTGATCTCCTTACCCGCAGCACGATCGCGCTCAATGCGTTCCATGGTGTTAAAGTTGCGGACGTAGTGATAACGCCCATCATGCACCGAACGTTGCGGAAAGACGCTGCGTCTTTGAATTCCTTGGTTATGAGAAACTCCGTATACGTAGTCGTGATGTTGCTGGCTCGCGCCGCTGAGAACCGGAAGGAGGCTCTTGCCGTCCAGCCCCGCAGGCACCGTCCCACCTGCCAGTTCAATCGCGGTCGGCACAAAGTCCGCAAAACTCGTGAGCGCGGCGGTGCGACCGGTCGTAATTTTACCCGGCCAACGCGCCATGAACGCAACCCGCAACCCGCGATCCGAAACCGTGAACTTCCCCATATCCGCGCCGTGATCATCGGCATAAAAAACCAGGGTGTCCGATTCGCGCCCGTGCTTTTTCAAGAGATTCAAGACCGCGAGGAATTCCTTCTCCTTTTGCAGGATGCTGGCGTAATACTGGGTGGCGCGATTCAGGTTCCATTCCGTGCTCGGTAGATAGGGCGGCATTTGAATATCCCCTTTCCCGAAGGGCGTGTTTTTAATGTAGGGCCCGTGTGGGTATTCACTCGCGACGATAATACAAAAAGGCGAATCCCCCGCTCCTCCGATGAAACGATCCATCTTTTCCACCGGAATAACCGGACGCGGGAGCCCCTGCTGACGGACGGGGTTCATGTGTTCCGACCAGGGGAATTGCGAAGCTGGCTTTACGTGCGACTTCCCCGCGAGAACGACCGTGTAGTCCAGTTCCCGCAAATAGGAAGCGAGGGTCTTCACCCCCCGGCGCACCGCGTAGTGATTCAGGAAACAACCATTGCGGATGGGATACAAACCCGAGTAAAGCATCGACCGACTGGGGGCGCAGACCGCCTGCCCCGTGTAGGCGCGATCAAAGACCAAACCCTCCTGCGAAAATGCCAGCGTCACCGGCGTCGGCACCTTGAAATTACCGTTGATGGCGTGGTCCGGGAAACTTTGATCATCCGCCAGGAAGAAGACGATGTTCGGGCGCGTTCCACGGAGATCCTCTCCAGCAGAGAGATGACCACCGCTCACCAGACATCCAAGACACAGGGCGCAGGCGGCGAGTATTTTATAAAGTGACATCCTTCAAACTAGCGCAATGCGCCCGCCCCCGCAATGGAGCTTTTTGAATCGAGAACTGAAGATTTCCATGAGTCGGCCCGGGATAGGCCATGCGGCTCCAAAGTTTTAAGGCTGTGGATCCGGAGTACTTTCTGCAGCCGCACCGCGTCCGGCTTCCCGCAAAATTTGCCGGCGCTTCTCCAGTTCTTCTTCTATAGTGCTGCGGCGGTAATTGTAAACTTTGTCAGATGCGTTTGTGTGATCCGGAGTAAGCGGCTTACCCACCCCATGCTTGTGGTAGGTCAGTTGCATTGGGTTTTGTCTTTCCGGGTATACGATAAGGAGCACGCGTCCGTTTTTTCGCACTGCAAGACGGCGTCTTTCAATGAATTGCGGAGTGTTACCCATTTCATAAGCCAATACAAACGGCACCCGATATTTTGTCCCTTCGCCTTCCACCGGAAATTCCTCCATCTGCCGAAATGCCACTTGTGCGCTTTTTTCATCAATCTTAGCCAGAAGCGTTTGTCGACTCAGGTTAATCAGCCACACCACTTCACCCGGAATAACTTGGACACTGAGGTCATAGACCAGGGCTTGCAGCGTGGCGTCCGGGCGTCGCAGGAGAACGATCATTTTTTGCCCGGGTGTTCCAAAATCCACTGAAAGCAGCGGCCTGTATTGCAGTACTCCATCTTGTGCCGCGATTTCCTTTACGAAGCTAAAAGAAGACTGACCCCGGTAAGCAAATTGACGCGAAACCGAACCGTGATGCACGACCAAATTAACGGGCGCACCACGGTCGAGAAACTTCAGGTTCGTGACGTTATAGGGGTCACCTTGGTCTTCCGATGTAGCGTAGTTTAAATAGAAGACCGTGAAACTGTAGCTTATATCACTAGCGAGGGAACCCGACTGGTTTTGCGCGCTGCATGTAAGCGCCAATAAAAGCCCGAGGCATAGTCCGGAAAAAGATATACCGCGCTGTTTCAAATCTCATCGCCCCCCAGATAGCGCTCCGAGATGATTTTGTAACGCCGACCAAAACTTTGATTAAGGGGCGAATTGGCTGCTTCATAATCCAAGTTGGTAGCATCAATATATGCGGGCAGGCGTTGTACCGTGATCTCGAAATAGGCGCGGCTACGGGCGGCATTGGTAACGGGATTCTCGGCACTGCCGTAAGCACGGATTGTAAAGGTGTCGCTGCGGGCCTGCAAAATCGACCCGATCTTGCTCAAGAGGTCAGCCTGCATAAGGAAGCCGGGCATCCCCTCGGTGAGGGGACGATTCTCAAGCTTCAAGTCGTTTTCAGCGTAATTAGGCAGGGCGGCTGTTTCGGTAGCATTCCATAATCCGCTGGAATCAGCCTTGGAACCGTTGATGTCAGTGCGGTCAATGGCGGCCTGAATTGCACCACTGAGGGCGTAGGATTTAGTGCTGTGGACAAGGGAGCGGTTAATGAAATCAGCGAGCGAGAGGAAGGGGTGACGAAAACCGTTGTTGCGAAGGGCGCTGGTGCGTCGCCGGATTTCTGCTACCAGCTCGGTTGCCAATGCCGAGATTTGGGCGTCGGTAAGGCTTCTGTAACCGGCCGCCAGAGCAGCCTTGTCAGTCGTTGAACCCGGAAGGGAGCCGGTGTTGCCAGAGAGGGGTTTTGTAAAACGTGCAAAGGGGTGCTTTTGCTCCGCTTCACTGGAACTGGTGCCATCGGGCAGAGGAATCTCGCGCATTGCGCCCAGAACGGATTCCCAGGCCGCCACTGAGGTAGAGTTAATATTGAAGCCACCCGCGAGAAGCAAATGCGCGGCGGCCTCATTTTCCAGAGCGAGACTTGCGGAGGAAGTATCTTCGTCCCAAAAGCGTAGACGGCTATTGGGCAGGGGGTAAGTTGGCGATGTGTTGTTGTGGCCGCTAAAGAAGAAACGATCCCAGAGGGCCGCATTCAATTCATAGGAATAATCATAACTGGCACCCATGGCGGGAATTTGAGCCTCGTCCAAATTGACCCCATCCGCTTCAAAATCCTTGGTCTGACTGAGGCTAATGGACACCGGTGCCATTGAGTTACCGATGGCGTGTGCCGGCGCAGCATAGGCATGAAAGCGATTTGTATTTTTTCCGCCGGACTCCTGAATCATGTTGTCGAGCGGGAAATGGTTTTCCTGATTAAACTCGCCGCCGCTGTTGCTGCTTCTCAGGGAGGACAAATTTGCATGCATCAACTGCCCCACGCTGATGATAGGTTTATCCGGGATTTCAAAGAGCACCGCTTGCTTACTACCCTTATTTGAAAAAGTGTCCCCTAGCCCAACGTATGTGGCCGCCTCGTCCATAGCTGCAAAATTCAGGTTCTCTAGTGGCGGGACGTTCGGGTTACCGGCCCAGTGGCTGGGATCCGAAGCCGGTCCTCTGGTGTAGAGGGAATAATCTTTGTTGAAGAATTGATTCTTTTCGGTGCCGAGCGGGCTGTTACTCACCGGTGAAGTAGGATTGAGCCTTCCATACAGGTGCGAGGGCAGGTCATACCCAAATGTTGTACCGGCATCGGTCGCTGCCATCGGGAACTTCAAAACCGCTGTCACGCCTCGCAATGCCTTTCCAGAAAATTTAAATGTGTTAAAATCAGTCAAATCGATGAGCCCATCATTAAAATTGGCATTTTTGCTGGCACCCTTGGGATTAATGGCGTCGTCAAATGTAATGGGAGCAACATTCCAAGCGGCATCGGGGTCAGTGATAGCGCGGTTCAGCAGGACGCTGCGCATCTTGTTCTCATACACGGTTTTTTCCGGCCCGCGAAAACTCAAGGCTTTGAAACGGTCGACGTCCTGCCAGTCACCGCTGACATTGGGCAAATAATATAGGTTGAGCAATTGCCGGGTCATCGTCCCGTTTTGAATGGTCGTGCTGCCCAAATCGCCACCGGAATTTTTCGTCTGCCATACATGGTTAAGCTGAAGGGCAGGATTTGCGACCATGCCCGCAGCTTGATTATAGAATCCAAAACCGGCGCCGCTATTTCCGGTAAAGGCAGGGTTGTTCAAATTGCCCTGCCGAGCCTCCCCCCGCTTCGGTACGCTGAAAAACCCATTGACCAACTCGCCACTCGCACCCGGCACAAGGTAATTGTCTCCCGCTCCATCTGCCGCCACGACCTTTTGATAGTATGAATTCAGGGGTGGCGAAAAGTTAAGGGCTTCCCCAGCAGGAATGGTTAGGCCTTTGATCTTAAACCGCAACACCCAAGCCCGAGCCGCATTTGAAAAAACGGGCATCGAGTAGCTCCAGTTTCCTGCATTTCTTATATCACAGACGATGTCGTTGCTTCTTGGCCAACGGCGCCATACCGCGTCGCGAAAAAATTCGCACTCAACCCCAATGGCGTCTTCGTCTGATTCGCCAATTACCAGATCCTTGTCATACGGATTCCACAAAGTTATAAGCGGTAATATCCCGATGCTATATTCGTAGTTATTGGAGTAGTTCTGTACCTGAAAACCCTCTGAGCCATCGCTTATCGGGGTATCGCTGGTGAAAGCCGCAAAGGGGTGATAGATAAAAACCCAACGGGTTACCACCGGAACAATGCCCGGTTGATCTTCAGTCGGCATACGGAATTCAACCTGATTGGGATCCCCGGATTTTTCTTCGAGGGAAGCTTTAAAAAAGTTGGCCAGTTGTTTCCAAGTGGGACCTCCCGGATCACCGGGGCTTGGTTCGTTTCCATGAGGTTCAAAGAGAAGTTCGTCCTCTAAATCTTTCGGCAAATCCAACAGCGCCGTCGAGAGGTCGCGTTTCAAACCGCCGTCCTTTACGTTGGCGAGCACACCGCTGGAATGTACCGTGAAGTCGTGGAAGAACTCGCGGTTTACGCTGTCCAATTTTTCGTCTCCCAAGTCCGGCTCAAGGAACATCGGGATGTTCTTCAAACTGGTGATGGAGGCAGGGTCGAGTTCCACCTTTTTCCAGCGTGACTCGGTCGCGGACAAAATTTGCTTGCCCTCAAAATTTGAGACTGCGGTCGGATCGGCGACCTGTGCCATCGCGTTGCGGTAGTAATCCGCATCGGGATCGGAACTATCCAAATGTGGATCCGATAAGTTGACCCGCGCCTTGATGCCCTCGTCGCTCACCCAGTAAGCATAGCGACCGCTGATCTCCGCTTCGCTTCCCACAATCGCCTCCGTTTCCACTCGAACGGTGTCATCGCCAGCTTTGGCGCTTTTATCGATTACGCTTTTACCAACCGTTGCCAATGCTACGGCGTTTGTCCCAATCGCTGAGTATGCATTCGGATTTTCACCGCTCACCAACCAGACCGGCTGTCGATTATTCAAGCCATCAATCCCATCTAGAGGGTCATTGATATTGCTCTTCGAGGACCAGACCCCCGTCCAGCGCTCTTGTCCTGTGCGGCCCGTCTCACCCGGTGCCAGCAAAATGTCGGCGCGCGCCGTGACCCGTTGATCCGGGCCGGTGTAGCGTTGCAAATCGCCCAGCGCAATCATGGCGCCGAGTTGCGCGTTCATGCGTGCCTCCAGTTCCGCGGCACTGATGGTAGCGGTGCTGTTTTCTACCTGCAGCAAAGCCGACAAACTCAAAACCAAGAGCAGAACAAAGGACATCAACGAAAGCGCGATGACCAAGGCAAACCCGCGAGGGTTTGTCGATAAGGGCTTTAGGGTACTAGACTTGTATGTAGGCATCTACTTGATCTTTGAGGGAACTTATAGTTTACCTTAATTCCGTCATTCAACCAATTGCTGTTTATAGCACAAATAATATCAATTCATGAACATTCAGCAAATGAAGACCCTAGATTTACACCTGTGGTGTTTAATATGAGACGCCCCACAGCTTCAAATAGCAGCGGGCCCATTAACAATGGACTTACATACTCGCGGTAATTATGCGATTTCGTCTGCCCAGAGGGCGTCCGGGGCTTGTCGCTTGCGAATCAGACGGGTCGAGCCGTCGCATTCGAGGAGGATTTCAGCGGCCTCGGGATAGGAATTGTAATGCTTGGCGGTCATGGCGGCACAATAGGCCCCCGCCCCATCGATCACGCAAAGGTCTCCAATCGCGGCGCGCGGCAAAGCACGGGGTGCGAGTAATTCCGGATCGCCCGGTGCCGGACTTAGGATGTCGCCCGATTCACAACAATGCCCCGCCAGAACGTACTCCACCGTTTCGCCGGAAGGTTCGGCTTGCAGAAGGGTCACGGGATGTTGTGCGCCGTAAAGGGAGGGGCGCAGCAATTCCGTCATACCGGTGTTGAGCTTCAAAAATTCGTAGCCCTGCGGGCCGGTGGAAACCATATCCTGTACTTTGGCGAGCACCGCTCCGGCGTTCGCGAGCAGGAAGGTGCCCGGTTCGATTTCCAAATGGATCTCACGGCCGGTCTCGGCGGCAAACTCGCGGAATTTTTCCGCGACGGGCGCCCCACATGCCTGCAGATCGGTACCTGTCTCTTCCGGCATACGGGCGACTTTATAGCCTCCGCCGAGATTCAGGGTATGCACCTCCGGGAAAGCCCGCACCAAATCCAAACTCATGCTGGAAATTTTTTGCCAGACTGCCGGATCACTCCCCGAACCGATGTGTGTGTGAATGCGCACCACCTTGAGTTGATATTTCGCAACGAGCGCCTGCACCTCCGGCAACCACTCATGCCAAATACCGAAACTGGATGCCGGCCCGCCGACATTCGTGCGGTTATTGCCGCCCGAGCCCGCGCCGGGATTAAAGCGCAAGCCCACCTCGCCCCCTTCAAAGGCGGCACCAAAACGCTCCAGTTGATTCAGGGAACAGGCATTCAACAGCACCCCCTGCCCGCACAATGCCGCAAAATCCTCCGGCAATTCCTGCGTGCTGAGCGAAATCTTCTCCGGCGCAAAACCCGCCGCCATCGCCCGCTTCACCTCGTAGCCCGAACTCGCATCGATGTGCAGACCCGCCGCCTCAAAGCGGCGCAGAATGTTCGCATTCGGGCAGGCCTTCATCGCATAACGCGCCGTCAAACCATAGGCATTCGGAAACGCCAGCACCGCCGCGGCATTGGCATCGAGGGTCGCGGCATCATAAACATAACAAGGCGTGCCGTATTCCTCCGCGATGCGCTGGGCGCTTGTATACTCCAAAAAACGTGACTGGGCTGTAATGGGCATACCCTCAGCAAACTTGCTCCCGCGCCGGTGGCAAGCGTCATGTCGCCTTTCCCCTGCCCCGATAAAACCGACCTAGCCTTCAAGCGAACCGACTGTTTCCGCATCGCGCGGCACCGGCATATCAATCCTTACGCGTTTCCGCCCCCGGAAATAATGCAAATCCCGAAAGCCCTTCTCCCGCAAAAGCGCCTGCACCGTATCAAAATATTGCCCCACCGAGCCCGGCGCGTGCGAATCCGAACCCATCGTTAATTTCACCCCCATCTCCGCCGCCCAACCCAAAATCAAAGGATCGGGATGCACCTCAAAATCGCCCTTTGTCAGGCCACTGGTGTTCACCTCCATGCACATATCGGCATCCACCACCGCCTGCAGAAATTCCCGTATGACGGGCTCGTGCGCGGCGGGTTCAAAATGCCCCACCACCCCGTAGGTGCGAATCACATCCGGATGCGACATACTATCGTAGCGACCCGATTCCGCCCCGTCCTTTAAATGCCGGAAATACGAATCGATGATAATGGCATCGTCCTTGACTTTATTTTGCTTCAACCATCCCCGGTAACTCGCGCACTGCGCGTGCAGCGAGCCCAGCACGAAATCAAAATCATAGGCCGCCAAAACCGCATCCATCGATTCCATATGCGTCTCGTCCGGGAAAACCTCGGCCTCAATTCCACAGAGCATCTCCACCCCAAAATCTGACGCCACCACCGCCGCTTTTTCCACCATTTCAATATACAAATCCAAATCTTCCCGCGTCATCCGAATCCCTGCCTGCCCAAAATCCGCCCATTCCATCGGGATGTGGCAGGTGATCGTAACGAGATCAATCCCCTGATCCCGCGCCGCCAGAGCGTATTCAATCGGATGCCCGAAAGCGTGACCGCAAAGCGGCGTGTGCATGTGGCAATCAACGCGCATTCTACACCAGACTCTCTAAGGTGCCAAACGTTCCACCGACCACGCCCCCGCAGCATCGCGCTGGTAAACGAAGCGGTCATGCAGACGACTGGGTCGCCCTTGCCAAAATTCAATGCGCTCCGGCACGATGCGATACCCGCCCCAATGATCCGGCAGCGGCACCTTGCCCTCCGAAAACTTCGCCTTCATCTGTTCCCATTTCGCCTCCAGAATTTGACGCGAGCGGATCACTTTACTTTGCGGCGAAGTCCATGCCCCCAACTGACTCGCCAAGGGACGTGAAAGAAAATACTTCAGGGATTCCGCCTTGCTGATGCGCTCGACCCGACCCGCTACGTTCACCTGACGCTGCAGGGGCAACCAGAGGAAATTCGCCGAGACCTGCGGGTTTGCTTCCATCGCCTCCGCCTTGCGGCTTTCGTAATTCGTGTAGAAAACCAAACCCTTCTCTGAAAATTCCTTCAGCAAAACAATGCGCGTCGAGGGCTGCCCGCCTGCATCCGCAGTCGCGAGGCAAAAAGCATTCGGTTCCTCCAATTCGCAATCCTCTGCCGCCGCATACCAGCTGCGAAATTGCGCAAACGGACAATCCGCCAAGTCCCCTATGTCGAGGGCATGCTTGGTATAATCCGCTCTGCGATCCGATAAATCCATGTAGCAAGTTGTAGGCTAACTGGGATCAACGCAAACGAATCCCTATTGTTCTGCCAACCAACGCTCCGCTTCAATCGCCGCCTGGCAACCCATCCCCGCCGCCGTAATAGCCTGACGGTAAACATGGTCCACGCAATCACCCGCCGCAAAGAGCCCCGGAATCGAAGTCTTAACCTGGCTCCCCGCTGCCGGCACGATATAGCCGTCCCCATCGCGTTCCAGCAGACCCTCCGCAAAATCGGTGTTTGGAATATGCCCAATCGCAATGAACGCTCCTTTGCAGGGAATCTCACGCTCCTCGCCACTGACCGCATCCTTCACGCGAATCGCCCGCGCATTCCCCGTCTCGTCCGCCAAAATCTCCTGCGGCAGGGAATTCCAAGCCATCTCGATCTTTTCATGCGCAATGGCACGCTCCGCCATAATCTGGGAAGCCCGCAAACTGTCACGCCGGTGAATCAAAGTCACCTTTGAACAAAAACGCGTCAAAAAGAGCGCCTCCTCACAGGCGGAGTCACCGCCGCCCACGACCACCACGTCCATGTCGCGGTAAAAAGCACCATCGCAGGTCGCGCAGGTTGTGACACCCTTCCCGCCAAACATTTCCTGTTCGCCCGGGATGCCCAGGAGCCGCGGACGCGCCCCCGTGCCAATTATAACGGTGCGTGCTTCGTAAACCTTTTCCCCAGCGTGCAGGCGCTTCACTTCGCCCTCCACCTCAATGCGGTCGACCTTGGCGTGTTCGTATCGCGCCCCAAAGCGCGCCGCCTGTTTCCGCAGGTTATCCATCATGGTATACCCATCAATCCCCTCCGGGAAACCCGGAAAATTCTCCACCTCCGAGGTCGTCGTCAATTGACCCCCCGGTTGTGTTCCCTCCAACACGAGGGGATTCAACTGCGCACGACCGGTATAAATTGCAGCGGTCAAACCCGCGCATCCGGTTCCTAGAATGATGACATCTTCCATAATATTTTTATTAGGCGTATAAAAAGAATTTCACTGCAAGATGATTCCCTCGCCGCACATCTCAAGCACTTTCATTGACAAGTCGAATGATACATATCATGGTATATACCATGAAAACCGCAAAACTCTTTGAAACCGGGCGCTCCATTGCCCTGCGAATTCCCAAAAGCTGGGTCAGTGGCGTCCGCGAGGTAAGCCTCGAACGCCACAAGGACCACATCATCATCCGCCCCCGCAATCCATCCCTCGCTCAGGTGGCGGAAACCTGCGCTGAAATTGGCGGCGATTTCCCGGACCGCCTCCCGCAAAGCACCACCGGACAACGCGTTAACCTCAAAGCAAGCAAGGAGGTTTAATGTCGTACATGCTCGACACCTCCGCCTGCATAAACCTCTTGCGCGGTGCGCAACCGCCCGCCGAAATTGAGGGCGAGGCTTGTTGCATCAGCGCAGTCGTTGAAAGTGAACTTTGGGCGGGCGTTCACCACGCCGGTGGAAAACGGGAAAAAAAGAAAGTTCAAGTCCTCCTCGATGCCGTTAAAGTCCTACCCTTTGAATCGGAAGCAGCGCAGGCTACCGGACGACTCTTGGCATATTTGACTGGTAAAGGGATTCAGATCGGTGATTTTGATACCCAAATCGCCGCACATGCACGCTGCACCGATTCTACCCTTGTCACCGCCAACGCCAAACACTTCAAACGAGTCCCTGATCTAAAATTATTTATTTGGTAACGCAAACCCCGCCTGAAAACATGCCCTCCAATTTCCTCATCGATAGTCATTGCCACCTACAGGGTTTTCAAAAAAACGGCACCCTGAGCGAAGTGCTGCAACGGGCCGAACAAGCGGGGGTCGGGCAAATGATCGCGGTCGGTACCTCCACGAGCGACTGGGTCCCCTATCGCGAAATGAGCGCCGCCCATCCGGGGAAAATTTTTTACACCGCCGGACTCCATCCTTGCTACGTCGAGGCCGATTGGGCGGACGATGTGACACAGCTCTCCCCCTTCTTCATGCCGCCCCACCCTCCCTGCGCCCTTGGAGAAATCGGGCTCGATTACTTTCACCTGCCAAAGGATCCGGTCGCGGCGGGCGAGACCATCCTCCACCAGGAAGCGGCGTTCCGCGAGCAACTGGCGCTGGCCCGCGAACTGGAAGTACCGGTCATCATTCACAGCCGCGATGCCTTTGACGACACCCGGCGTATGATTGACGAATCCGGTATCGATTGGGCGCGGGTCGTCTTTCATTGCTTCAGTTATGGGCCCAAAGAAATCAAACAAATCAACGAGCGCGGTGGACGCGCCTCATTTACCGGGATTGTGACCTATAAAAAAGCGGACTCGGTACGGGCCGCACTCGCCACTCAGGGCCTCGAACGCCTCATGCTTGAGACCGACTGCCCCTATCTCGCCCCCGAACCACACCGCGGCGAAGGCAACGAACCCGCTTATCTGAAATATATCGCCGAACGCGCCGCCGAGGTACTCGGTATTGCGCCCGAGGCACTCGCCGCCATCACGACTGCCAATACCCGCAACTTCTTTGGCCTGGAATAAATCCCTATGAATAACCGACCGACTAACTGGCTCGCCATCGCCTTCCTGCTCTTCCTCTGCGTGGCAATCCCCTACGGTCTGCACCTCGAGCAACAACTGCGCGAACTGCTCCGCCGCAGCCAGCCCCCGGCACCCCAAGCCCTGCACCTCCCCGAAATTTCAAACAACACCCCGACTGAACCCGAAGCCACCCCCAAATCCGAAACACAAAGCGATTCGGATCTCCCGGAACGCCCCGCTATCAGCGCACCCAATTCCTACCTTGAATCCCTCCTGAATGAAGCGCGTCGCCGCGCCGAACTGGATCCCTCGGACGCGATGGGATGGCTTCAAGAGCAAGACCCCGGCGCCCCGCGAATGCAGGCGATGCTTGAAGTGGTCGCGCTATGGGCGAGCAAAGATGCGGAGGGTGCCCTCCTGTGGCTCGAGTCCAACGCCCAAGGCCTCGCGCGCAGCGAAACCCTCAAGAATGGCGTGACCCTCTGGAGCACACAAGACCCCGCTGCCGCCGCAGCTTGGATCGACGGCATGGCTAGCGATGGCAGTAAAGATGTCGCCGCGGCGGCGCTCGCCGAATCATGGGGCGCACAAGACCCCGCGACCGCCGCGCAATGGATTGAAGGCATCCCACTGGGCCCCTCGCGCCTCGTAGCGGCACAAGCGCTTTTGGATGCATGGAGCAGCGCTGACCCCCAAGCCGCCACCGAATGGGCGGCGCAAGAAGCGCTCCTCGGTTCCAGCGAAGCCCTCGAACATTGTCTGAGTAAAATAACCGAGAGCGATCCCGCCACTGCCGAAGGACTGGTGCGTAGCTACTTAAAAACCTTCCCCGATGCACCGCTTCTGGAGGCATACGTTGCCTCACTCGCCCGCAACGACCCCACCCGCGCCGCCGCATGGTTGAACGATCTCCCCGAAGGCGACCCGCTCAAAAATAATGCCGCCACCGAAACCCTCCTCAACGAATGGACCCGCACCGACTCAGTCGCCGCCTCGGCCTGGCTCAGCGAACAAGCTCCCGGGCCGCAGCGTGACGCCGCCATTCAGGGTTTTGTTCAACGCATTCAAGCCCACTCCCCCGAAGCTGCCACCCTCTGGAGCAATGCCATCAGCGAACCCGAGGCACGCATCCGCAAGCTCGCGGAATCCCTTGAATCGTGGAACGCCAGCGATCCCAATGCCGCCGCCGAGTGGATTCAAACCGCCGAACTCGAACCCGACCTCCGGAAAGAATTAAACCTCCTCATCGCGGAATAAAAGAACCTACATTACCGCTTGGCGTTTCAACCAAATTTACCCTAAATATCACTATGCTGCACAACCCGGATCAACTCCTCCTCCTCGCGGGCCCCTGTTCCCTCGAGAGCCTCGAAACCTGTCGTCCGGTCGCCGATGCCCTCAAAGCCTTGCAGGAACAACACCCCGAGCTGAATATCCTCTTCAAAGGTTCCTTCGACAAAGCGAACCGTACCTCCATTGGCAGTGACCGTGGCACCGGCCTCGATCGCGGGCTCGAAATATTCCAGACTATCAAAGCCGAATACGGATTTAAAACGATCACCGATATCCATTTGCCCGAACAATGCGAGGCGGTCGGCGCGGTGGTTGACGCCCTCCAAATCCCCGCCTTTCTCTGCCGGCAAACCGACCTCCTCCTCGCCGCCGCAAAAACCGACTGCGCCATCAACGTCAAAAAAGGTCAGTTCCTCTCCCCGCAGGAAATGCAATTTGTAGTCAAAAAACTGGAGGAAGCCGGAGCCAACGAAATCTGGCAAACCGATCGCGGCACCACCTTCGGCTACCAAAACCTCGTCGTCGATATGCGCAGTTTTGGCATCATGGCGGCAAACGGGCACCCCACCATTATCGATGCCACCCATAGCGTCCAACTCCCCGGCGCGGCGGGCGGGATCAGCGGCGGTCAACGCGAACACGTCCCCGCCCTCGCACGCGCCGCCCTCGCCGCCGGAGCCAACGGCGTCTTCCTGGAGACCCACCCCAACCCGGAACAAGCGATCTCCGACGCCGCCAGCCAAATCCCCCTCGCGGAATTACCGGCGCTCGTGGAAAGCCTCCTCCGCGTCTGGCAGGCGGTTCGCTAAAACCCACCCACCATGCGCATCACCGGAGGCAAGGCACGCGGCATCCAACTCACCGCTCCCAAGGGGCGCGAGACCCGCCCCGCTACCGATCAAATGCGGGAAGCGGTCTTTTCTTTTCTCGGTTCCCGCATCGAAGACGCGCGAATTGCGGATTGTTTTGCCGGAACCGGCGCTTACGGGCTGGAGGCCATGAGCCGTGGCGCGAGCGCCGGACTCTTTGTCGAGAACAGCGCCGAAGTCGTCGCCTGCCTCCGCCGCAACCTCGCCGCCGTCGCTAAAAGCTGCCAACTGGAAAACACCGAAAACTGGCAGGTGTTGACTCAAAAAGTGTATGCCCTCAACGCCAACCACGGCCCCTTTGACCTCGTCTTTATCGATCCCCCCTACGCCATGATCGAGTCCAAGATGCAGACTATTTTTGCGGAAAACATCGAACCCCTCACCGCAGCGGACGGACTCATCTGTCTTGAAATGCCGGGCGCGCTCGAACTCGATTTCCCGAATTGGGAATGCATCCGGCGCCTTGGAAAATCCGGCAAAGACAAACCCAGCGTCGCGGTTTACCAGCGCCCTCCCCAGTCCTGAAGCCTGCGATCTGGCTAAAAACCAGCGGAGCTGGAACCACTCATTTTCGCTAATATCCGCTTATAAAAAAACATTAGCGCACATTAGTGTACATCCGCCTGATTCGTGTTATCCGTGTGATTCGTAGTTTAAAAACACCGCGTCTAAAGCTGCGTCGCAGTCGGGACCTTCCAGGCCTGCATACGCGAGGCGGCCACACTCACCGCTGCAACCGCCGCGGTCTCGGAACGCAGGACGAAGGAACCCAAGTGCGCGAGTTGCCAACCATTGCGTTGCAAAGTGTCGCGTTCGCCGGAACTCCAACCGCGTTCTGGTCCTAGGGCGAGCACCACCTCCGTTGCCTCGGCTGGGATCTGTTCGCCCAGTGATGCCGCCGCTTCATAATTATCCAAGGCGAGGCGCGCGGCCTGCGGGTTCTGCGCGCTGAGGGCGCTCTGGAGATCCGGATACATCGCGACTTTGGGAAGGTGCGTGCCAAAGGATTGCTCCGCTCCGAGGCGCAGGCGCTCGCGCCAGCCATCTTCCTGCCAAAGGCTACTGCGGGCGTAAGAAGGCTCCCCTTTTTCCGCTTCAAAGAAATCGATCCGACTCAGCCCCAGACTGGCGGCCTCAAAGAGGAGCCGCTTGGCGGTGTGGGGACGCGGTAAGCCCATCAAGAGCGCGACCGGCAACGGCGGCGGTGCCGCTTCTGTAGCGACCACTTCCAAATGCACCGAACCGTCATCCGGTAATTCCGTGACTTTTGCCCGGGCGCGCCGACCACCCACAAACCCAACAAAGACCAGACTTCCAAGCTCGACTTTTAATACCTCCCTGAGATGCGCGGCACGGGTGTCCGTCGATTCGATACAGATTTGCTCAAATGCTTCCTCGAAAAGCAGGAGGTTCATTTTTCTAAAAATCTAACGGCGGCGACGGCCAAATTTACTGGTGGAAGCATTGCGACGGCGACGCTTGGGAGTCGCGGTCTCGGCTTCCCGGATGTGCGGTTCGTAAAAGTAATTAAAGCCCTCGAGTCGTCGCTGTGGGATTTGCTGGTCGATGAATTTCTCAATCGCATCGATTTTGGAAGTTTCGTCGGGCGCCAAAATGGTTGCGGCATCGCCTTCGCGTTGCGCCCGTCCGGTGCGTCCGATGCGGTGGACATAATCCTCGCAGTGCTCCGGTACATCGTAGTTGATCACGTGGGTCACATTCGCGATATCGAGACCCCGTGAGGCGATATCGGTCGCGACCAGAATCTTGATTTCCCCGTTTTTGAATTTATCCAAGGCCTTGGTGCGGGCTTTCTGCGGGAGGTTGGAATGCATCGCGGCGCAGTTGTAGTTGCGCTCGGTGAGCCATCGCGAAATGCGATCCGCCCCGACTTTCATGCGACAGAATATGATCATGCTATCAATTTCCATGCTTTCAATCAGCGCAACGAGGAGGTCGAATTTCTGCATCGCTCCCACCGGATACACTTCGTGCTTCACGGTTTCGGCAGGCGTTATTTTAATCGCAATCGCGATCTCGACGGGATCCTTGAGGCTGCGGGCAATGAGGCGTTTGATTTCCTCTGAGACCGTGGCGGAAAAGAGGAGGGTCTGGCGTTTGGGATGGCGGCAGAGTTTGATGATGCGTTTCACATCTTCGATGAAGCCCATGTCCAGCATGCGGTCGACTTCATCCAAGATGAGCAGTTCAATCGAACTGAGGTCGATGCTGCCCTGTTCCACATGATCGAGGAGCCGCCCGGGAGTGGCGACCACCACGTCGGAACCGCGCTCGAGGTCCTTGCGCTGCTGACCATAGCCGACCCCGCCATGCACAAGGGTGGTTTTGAGTTTGGTCTTTTTGCCGTATTTCTCGAATTGTCCCTGCACCTGAGCGGCCAGTTCACGAGTGGGCCCGAGGGCGAGGCAACGCGGGGGCGCCCCTTTTTTGTGGCCTCCGAGAATGTGAAGCGCCGGCAAGGCAAAGGCGGCGGTCTTTCCGGTTCCGGTTTGGGCAGAGCCAATCACATCGCGACCTGCGAGAATTTCGGGAATGGCTTGCGCCTGAATCGGAGTAGGCTCGGTGTAACCCGAGGCCTCGATTGCCGAGAGAATTTTGGACCCGAGGCCCAGTTCTTTAAATGTCATATGTATGAGGGTGTTGAAACGCCCGGCCTTTTCATCACCCGGGTCCTGAAAACCCTATAACAGATACGCTTTCTTGCTGGAGATCAAGGAGAAAGCAAAAAGCCTTCCAGCTACGGTTTGACAGTCAGTAAGCTTTGGGCAAAATGGCGCTAACTATGAAAAGTCCATCGCTAATTGTTTTCTTATTAGTTCTTCTCAGCCCCTTAATTCTATCAGGGGCATCCTTTGAATCGACATCCAAGTATCTCGACAGGGATGGATCGCTATTAGCTTATATTGACTTTGAGGGTGACGGAAAAGAGATCGCAGACGATCTGGATGCCATCTATAAGGCCCTGCAAAAAGTAGCGCCCGGCAAGGCGATATTACCCATCGATTACGATCTCCTCTTCAAGAATCTGGGTTTTGCGACGGTTGAATCATGGGGCTTGAGCTCAAAAGAGTTGAGATCCGGCTTACTCCGAAACCGCGCCGCATTAATGATGAATGGTGCGCCAGAAGGGCTCTTGAAATTTTATTTCTTAGCAGAAGCTCAACCAATGTCCTTCAAAGCCGCCGAAATGGCTCCTGCCGATGCAAACGGAGCATTCAGTGGTACCCTGAATTGGCTGGCGCTAAGCGAAACGGTGGAAGCCCTCTTTGTGCAAACATTGGGTCCGGTGGGTCAAATGTTAATGCAAAGCCAGTTGCAAAAGCCCGTCCTCGGCGAAGCGGTGACCCTGCAAAAGCTAATCGCTACTCTCAGCACCCGATGGGATGGGTTTTATCGTTTTTCTCTAGCGGATCCAAACACTCCCAAAGTGGATTTTTACTTGCAGGTCTCCGAAGCCGGTTTCCTGGTTAAGGAACTGAAAGCTTTGGATCTGCCGGTAACATTTTCCGAAGAAGGCCAGCAAATCGTGGCGGATTTCTCGCCACTCTTAAAAGCGAGTCAGTTTTCACTCTTCGCAAAATCCACTGAATCAGGTGATCTGGTCCTCTACACCGACCCTACCTGGATTGCAGGTGAGGGGCAGCCCAGTCTTGCCGATACGAAAAATTTCAAAGAGTTTTCAGCACAGCTCCCCCCTAAAGCCCTGCTCTATGAATACAGCAACGGCTTCGATATAATGACATTGATTGGCCCTGCGCTGAAGCAAGACATGGAGACAGCCCCTTTCATTCCGGTAATTGAAGTAGCCATTGAGCGCCTCGTGGGTGATTTCTACAAACCCTATGCCAGTGCATCCACCATTGCCGATGGAAACATCCTATTTGAGCAATATGGTAGTTTCTCACCCAAACAACTCTTAGGCATCGTGCCGCTGGGCTTTGGAGCCGCCATTGCGATTCCCGCGATCGAAAAAGCCAATGAAATTCAGACTGATATCAATATCGGTATAGGCAAATGAGCGGCAGCTATGAACAAAACTTACCGAGGCCGTATTGCACCCACCCCCACAGGCTACTTGCATCTGGGTCACGCCCGCACTTTCTGGATCGCAATGGAACGCGCCGCGGAGGCCGGCGGGGAACTCCTCTATCGCGAGGAGGACCTCGACCCGCAGCGTTGCCGCGCTGAATACGCCAAAAGCGCGATCGAAGATCTTCAATGGTTTGGCTGCCAATGGCAGGAGGGGCCGGACTGCGGCGGTTCCTTTGGCCCTTACCGTCAAAGCGAGCGCTCCGCCCTCTTTCTCGAAGCTTGGAAAAAACTTAAAGATGGCGGCTTCATTTACCCCTGCGAGAAATCGCGCCGGGATGTCGCCCGTGCGAGCGAGGCGCCCCATGCCGAGGACGAGCGCGAGCCCCTTTACCCCGAACATTGGCGCCCGGCCCCGGGAACCGGAAAAAACCTCAATGAACCGGGCGCCTACAACTGGCGTTTCCGTGTCCCGGATCACCGCACCCTCAATTTTGACGATTTGCGCCTCGGGCCCTGCGCCTTTGAAAGCCTCCGCGATTTTGGAGATTTCCTGATCTGGCGCAAGGATGGCGTCCCTTCCTACGAACTCGCGGTGGTGGTGGACGATGCTGCCATGCAAATAACAGAAGTGGTGCGCGGCGAAGACCTCCTTATTTCAACCGCCCGCCAGCTCCTCCTTTACGAAGCCCTGCAATGCCCCGCCCCCAATTTTTACCACGCCCCGCTGGTGGTCGATCAAGCAGGACAACGGCTCGCCAAGCGACACCACTCCCTCAGCTTGCGGGAATTGCGCGAGGCGGGACAAAGCCCCGAAAGCCTGCGAGCCAGTGAAGGTTGGTGGTCCGGGCTCGATGAAAGCCCCGAGGCGTAAAGCCAGCGCTACAGTTTGCCCGCGAGTAATTCCTTCAAGTGCGCCACATATTTAGCGGCTCCACCTTTTTGGTAACCCGTTTGCCCGAGCAGTTCTCCTTCCGGCGAAAGCAAAATGATGGTCGGGAATCCACGCACCCCGTATTGCTTCGCGAGGGCTTCATTTTGTTTTTTAATGGCCTCGGGTTGCGACTTCCCGCGCGGGAAATCCAATTCCACTAAAACCAGCGCTTTGGAGGCGAAGGCCGCAAATTCCGGTTGGTCGAAAACTTCTTTGTCGAGACGAATGCACCAGCCGCACCAATCCGATCCGGTAAAGTCGAGGAGCATCGGCTTGCCGCTTGCTTTTGCCTTGGCTTGCGCTGCCTTAAAGTCCGTTTCCCATGCGAGGCCTGCGCCATGCGCCATCACCTTGCCGGCATCGGTCGCCCCAAATGAAAACAGTGGCAGGCAGGAAAAAACCGCGCCCATGAATAGAAAAATTGCTTTTTTAGTCATAATATTAATAGATATATTTTGCAGTTTCCTTACCGTTACAATAACTTTCCAACGAAATGGAACCCATTCTCATACTGACACTCATAATCTAACAAAGTTTAAATGAATTTTCTAATTTTAATTATTGTCCCGCTCGCTGTGGGTTTTTGGGCCCAGATGAAAGTAAAAAGCGCTTACGGTAAATACGTGCAGGTGCCCTCCCGTGGTCGCATCACCGGGCGCGAAGCCGCCGCCGCTGTCATGCGCAATGCCGGCATCCATGATGTTGAGATCGTCGAGTGCCACGGCACCCTCACCGATCACTACGACCCCACCCACAAACGCCTCGCTTTGAGCCAGGACAACTACCGTGGCACCAGCCTCGCCGCCCTTGGAGTCGCCGCCCACGAAGCCGGGCACGCCATCCAGCACAAGCAGGCTTACGCCCCCCTCAATCTCCGCATGGCACTCGTCCCAGTCACCAGTTTTGCCTCCCAACTCCTCCCGGTCGTTATGTTCGGGGGCTTCTTCTTTGGCGGATTCGGCCCGCTCCTCCTGAATCTCGGCATCGGGGTTTACCTCGTGCTGACGATCTTCCAACTCGTTACCCTCCCCGTCGAGTTTGACGCCAGCAAACGCGCCAAGCTGCAACTCGTGGATCTCGGGATCGTGGAACGCGACGAACTGGAAGGGGTCAACCGCACCCTCGACGCCGCCGCATATACTTATGTCGCCGCATTCGTCTCCAGTCTCGGTTGGCTCCTCTACCTCCTCGCAAGCCGGAGGTAGCAGCGTTCTCTGGCGATGGGGATTTAAGCTCTTCCCATTACATGCTAATCTTTTGTACACTAACAACCGCACGTATTTTTAGGAAAGCATACAGGTTTGGTATACCTGTCACAGCACTCGCTGTTAGCTCCCTTGCAGCCATTCAACCCGGCAATGTTTTAGTCATCTACAACTCTCCGGATACTACGAGTCTTGAGATCAAGAATTACTATCAAAGCAAGCGGAGCGGTGTTTTAAGTTTTGACCTCAATGATGCAAGCCTTGGTCCCGGCAACATAAGCTATGCAGACTTTGCTCAAAAAATCCGCGACCCGATACGGAATCATTTAAACAACAATAATTTAGAGCAAACCGTGCAGGTTTTGGTGCTCACGAAGAACCTTCCGCACCGCATTCAGGGTCTTGATCCTGCAAATCCCAACGTTGGCGATAATGCCAATGCGTCACTAAATCTGTATATTCAGGGCAAGGCCAATTTTGCATCCGTGGATTCAGAGCTAACCCTACTCCAGTTCGATTTAAATGACGGCGAAAACAATGGCGCTTACGATTCATTTGCCGACAACCCTGTATATAATCCGTATTACAATGATACGAGCCCCTTCAGTAGTTACTCACGTTCAAGAATCACCAGCAACCGACGCAATTTTTTCACCCTTCAAGTTTCAACCGACCCTCCTGTTTCTTGGTGGCGTTTATACAATACTTTTGGCGCTGGCTCGCAGAGAGGCATCGCAAATGCCGGCCATATCTATCTGACCGCCAGGCTTGATGCGGACACGCTACAGACGGTCAAGGATATGATCGATCGCGCTCAAGACATTCAGTTCCGGCGCGATATTGATGCCCTCTTATTCGACAGCGATGGGGCTTCAAACTTGGATTCCAATGACTACTCTAACGCCTATAATTCAATGATATCTACTTGGGAGCAAACCACTTGGAATAATAACAGCACCTTTCTAGTCGGCAACGCATCCAGCATCCCATACACCCCCACTCAAGTGATCACCGGCCCTGTGGCATATTTGCATAGCTATGGAGTCAATCACAGTGGCGGTAGCCAACGCGACTACCTTTTAACTTACGCAGGCCAATTGGTGCCCGGTGCCGCTTTTTCTGCCTATGAAAGTTTTGGAGCTAAAGGCCTGGGAGGTTTATCTAACAGCAGCCAAGGACAAGTAGAAGAGTGGTTCGACTCCGGTGGGACTTTTGCCACGGGCCCGGTATGGGAACCCCTCACCTTCGGTATCTCCAGAAGCCAAATCTTTCTCGACCGTTTCCTAAACCAAGGCTTCACCTTTGTGGAGGCAGCTTGGGCCTCCATTCAGCAAATATCCTGGCAAACCGTCGTGATAGGCGACCCGCTCGCTACCGCAAATATCAGTCTTGCCGAACCCTATGAACTTTGGATTTTTTCCCAATCCGGCGTCACTCCTGATGTTAACACAAATGCCGCCTTCTCTGGTGATCTCGAGGCTGACGGAATCAAAAACGGCATCGAGTACCTGCTGGGCTTGAACCCTGGGCAGTCAGAGGTTCCTGCCACCGAATTGCCGAGCCTAAACATCAATGACAAACCGGAATTTAGTTTCGCCGTTGATAACGATGCCTCAGCCAACCTTATCGTCACTGTAAAAATGAGAACGAACCTGGACATCGGCGATTGGATTACCATTGCGACTCGTTCCGCCAACGGTTCATGGAGTGGCAGTGCAACCATCACCGAAACAAACACTGCCAGTGGAATCAACGTCACGGTGCGGGATGAATCCACTGAAACTACCAACCGACGTTTTTATCAACTCGAAGCGCAACTCAATCCCTAATCAAAGCTTCCATGAAAGATGACATGGTTTTGCTAAACCCGAATCTCGAAGTCAATAAACACAGCGAATTTGAAAACCATAAATCTACTCAGAGCATTCCATACTCTATTCGCTTGACCCGATGGGCTTGATTCCCAAATGTGCACCCTTTCATGAGTCGGGCCGTAGCGCAGTCTGGTAGCGCACTTCGCTGGGGGTGAAGGGGTCGCAGGTTCAAATCCTGTCGGCCCGACCATGAACACTTTTGCTCCTCCATCCCGAGGGGCTTTTTTGTGTACCGCGACTACCATTTTGAACCTGCGAACCAGCAGGTTTAACGCAGCATTTTCAGGAACAGATGTTCCGCCCGGAAAATGCGCAGATGGCGCAACAATCCTGTCGGCCCAAGCGTGAAGTTTTTGCCGTACCACCCTGTAGCAAAAATTAGGTTTAGAGAATTTTGTAGAGGCTTAAAGGGAAGGGGCCAATCTGCAATTGGGATGTTATTAGTTTTAAATCATCCATGCAGGGGGCCATTGGCGGTTGCGAAGCTGAAAACGAGAAATTTGCGGTGACCTTGAAGTTGGGCTTGCATTAATTACGTTTATTTTGTTTATTTCGTTTATTATGACAGATACTGCTACAAAACAAATCGCCGCAATGTCGGCGCATGACCGCGAATTGCTGGCTAAGCTCAATGATGTAATTAACGGAGACGAACGTCCAGTCCTACTTGGACGCGAGGGAGCACATATCCAGTTTCCAGAGCCACTACTTCACCACCTTACACAGATTGTCCGTGCAATGTTGAAGGGCCAATCTGTGGTAGTTTTGGCCGAGAACGAAGTGCTCACAACGCAAGCTGCCGCCAACTATCTCGGTGTATCTCGCCCTTATCTCGTGAAGCTGCTGGTAGAGGAGAAAATCCCTTTCCACTACGTCGGGAGTCATCGCCGAATATATATGAGCGACTTACGGACATATGAGAGATTGCGCGATACCGCCCGTCGTAAAACATTGGATGCACTCACAAAGAAAGTTCAGGAGGCGGGTTTATATGACTCTGACTACACAGGAGACTAAAACATGTCACTGCGAGCCGATTTTCGAGTCTGTCTGGACGCCAATGTTCTCGCCAACCAAGCTGTTTGTGACCTCTTGTTGCGTTTAGCAGAGTATCCGCGGCTCTATTCACCTGTGATGTCTGCAGACATTATGCGGGAGGTTTACACCGTTCACACTGAGCGCCTTAAACGACCTTGGCCCTTGGAACTGGCGCAACACTGGCAAAACGAAGTGACTCGGAACTTCCCGGAGGCAATCATAACCGGATACGAACCTTTAATACCAGTTCTAGAAATGCCAGACGAGGACGACCGGCACGTATTGGCTGCGACGATTAAAGGACAGGCACAGCATATCTGCACCTTTAATTTGAAAGACTTCCCCTCTTCCGTGCTCACCGTATGGGGCATAGAAGCGGTTCATCCTCAGGCCTATTTGGCAACGCTTTACGAACTCAGCCCGCAACTCGTCACCAATCGTATCCACGAAATCGCGGAAAGCCGTGATATAAGCCCTCAACGTGCTCTTGCGGACTTGGGTCGAACACTGCCTCGTTTTGCAGAGTGTGTTGCAGAGGAAATGGGCTGGGAGCTTTGAGAAGGACTGGGGCCGAACCTGAGCCAAAAGGGTCAGCCCAATGATTTATTTGAATCTCTGGAAATTGCGCGTCGGTCACCAGTGAAATATCCGGGAGCGATTTACCACGTAATCAATCGTCGTAATTAACCGCCTCAAACCGCCCTTCCCTCTTTTCGAGCTTTGTTAGGTTGCTGCACACGGGGAGGATCAGCCAAAACTGGTCGGCCTCTTCTGTGGATTTGAGATCAAGGTAATGTTTGCAAATCTATATGCAGTAACTCGCATTTTGCCGCTCCACATGCAGCGGCTTTTTTTGTACCGACTACTCACTTTGATTTATATTAATAAAAAATTAATAAGTTTATATATATAAGTTTATAAACCCATTATATTTGTTTTATTACTTATGTATTAGTGTTTTTTTAGTATATGTGATTAAAATAATGGCCTAACACCCTGTACGGCCATGTATATTTACTTATTAAAGATTAACCTAATTGCGTGCCTTGCGCTCAGTCCATTTTTTATTCCCCCACTCAGAGCCCAAATCCAGCAACCACCCAAAGTCGGTTTCTCTCTTGAGCAAACTCCTGTGCGTTTCTTGCCCAGCGCAAATGATGATCTACACATCTCAGAAATTGTATACCGTTTATTTCCAACTTACTCCGAACTGGATTACCTCAATGAACTCCCCTCTTGGTTTGCCTTTCAGGCCATTCAACCAACGGAGAGGCAGGAGTCTTCCGATGTCAAAGCCCTAAGAGAAGCACTCAGCGTGATTATGAAGGAAATCAAATTTAAGTTGATCACAACGAGTTACTTCAGTCAGTTAAGCAACCAAAGCCCCTGGGATATTGACCAAAACACGCGCAACCTATTGCTCGGCTTGCCTGCCTGTGCGCCCAGTAAGAGCAGTTTCGCCGCCCCCAAACTTCAACTCCGTGACCGGCAGCTCCGTTTTAAAATACCCGATGCCCCCTAATTAATATTTAGGGCGTGAGGGCACATTGGGTTTCGTATAAATACTTATCGAGTTTGTTGGCGATAATCACTCAAGTTAGTGCGGTTATTGACCCGCTCCGACATCAGCCTCATTGAGACGCCCACGCTAGCCGGCAAGTAGTTTTGCGGGCAGTGGGTGCATGATATCCGTCAAGCATATAACCCATTCTCTAGTAGGGTTTTAGTTTGAACTATCAATTTTTTTGTGGTTATCTGAAAACCTGATAATAACTGTTTAGCTAAAAGAATATGAGCGAAGACATCAAACAGTTAGCAGACCTCCTAAAAGAAAAGAAAAAGGAAGGCTCTGGAGCAGTTAAAATCGACTTCATGATCGATACCCTTCGGAAGCTATACAAACGTTTCGTAGCAGAAGAAAACGAATCAGATAGGCTTTGTGTTGAATTAAATCACAAATCAGATCTAGAGAACTGGAAGGAAAATAGAGAAACCGACAGAGTAATGCTTAATGCCACCATCACGTTGAGTGGCTTAGCATTAAGAAGTGCTATACTCATCAATGGAGGTGCTGCTGTTGCCTGTTTGACATTTTTAGGGAATGTTAAGGGTGATTACTCACTACTCGCAAACTCCTTGGAATTATACGTTTTCGGCGTATTGTCTGCGACCACAGCAACAGGAGGAGCTTATCTTTGCCAGAGCGCATATACCTCCGACAAAGAGAAGTGGGGTGATAGGCTAAGGGCATTTTGTATCATTCTAATTTTCATGAGCTATAGTCTTTTTGGATTCGGTTCTTGCCTAACCTACGAGACATTCTCTAAACAGAGCCAACCAGTCGAGATAGCGCAACACCTAGGCTGCGCCTAGGCGTCGGCTACTCTCTAAGTTCGGAGAAAAAGAATATGGAACCAGGAACAGGACTCGCAATACTCGGATCTGCTTTAGGTGGTGCTAAGCTTGTAGAAAAGCTGCTGGGCCCCACGGCCGAATATATCGGTGGGGGAATCCAATCTTGGACCGAGCAACGCGTAAATAACGTCTCGGCGATCTTCCAAAACGCACAAAAGAAACTCGGAGACAAAATCGAAGAACCAGAAGCAATTCCTCCCAGAGTTTTGAAAGAGGTCCTTGACAAGGGTTCATTCTGTAGTGACCCGCTTACGGCAGAATACTTTGGAGGCGTTTTAGCATCATCTCGATCAAAAATAAGTCGTGATGACCGTGGGGCATCTTGGTCCTCGCTAGTCGCAAGGCTGTCTAGCTACCAAGTAAGAAGTCACTACGTATTCTATCGAAGCATCTATGACCGCTTCATTGGGCAGGATTTCCAGTTCAATATGGATGACAGAAGTAAGCTTGAGGTGTTGATTCCGTTCTCGTCGTATTTCGCGGCAATGGAGTTCACCTCAGATGAGATGAAGCAAATATCATCCATTCTTAATCATGCTTTTTTTGGTCTTAACAAAGAGGATTTAATCGAGACTTTTGTCTATGGGAATGGTGACAGCCTCAAGAAGAGGCGTCCGCAAAATTTTGAGCCGCCTGTAGAAGGCGGAATACTTGCTACGCCCTCTGCCCTTGGTTGCGAGTTGTTTTTATGGGCTCACGGCTATGGATCATCTGACTTGGGATCTACATTGAAGTTGAAATTTGATGTTCCTCAAGGAATGACTCCGTGTCCCACCGTCATGTCACTTGAAGACCTTAAACCCATAAAATCCGAACAAGACGCTGCAGGCAACGCGGACAAGCCGCGCGCCTGAGCTTTGACGTTGGGCAAAAAATAGAAGACACAAATGCCAGACAAACCTACAGACCACGCGCACTCAGCTGCTGAAAAAGTAATCACAAGCACGCATTCAGCGATTGATGCCGTAAATGCCTTCACGCGAAAAATGTTTGTGACGCGAGGAGGCCGCATCGGGAGCGGCATGGGTAGTGTGGTCGAAGCGTTATGGGGATTTCAGGTAAATCGAATTCTGAAGGCTGAAGACGGCATCGACTACGAGCTTGGCTGGATCTATGGACACGAATATAATGATTTCGCTTGTGTTCTGACAGACGGGGACTGGGATCCTGTATCAAAAAAAGGCGAGTTGTTCCGAATTGAAGTTAAATCCATGGTTGCTTCGGCGGACGAATCAAAGGCCCATTTTGACCGACTTCAGCACGAGTTCGCTCACAACGAACTGCTTGCGGTTTTTCTCTGGGATTGGACGCAACACAAAAAAGGCTCAAAAAATGTTTACCCTGCAATCTTAGACTACTTCGTCGGCTATGCTCTGCCAATCGCTGAGCTAAGAGATGTGCTGCACCTAGAACGCGGAGGAACCTTTGTCAAAGACGGTGCCCATAAAGGCGAACCGCTTAATGCTTCGGGCATCCGCGAAAGGAGAACTGGGCCTGAGTCTGCCAGAGGATCGGGAGTCTCCTATGCCGCAAACTTCGGCGGGCTTTTGAGAATGCTAGGTTCACGTGGCAGCAGGGGTAAGGAAATCCTCAAACGGGAATATGAGTCAGACGCTACGAAAGCCCGTTTCATCGATTTCATGGCGAGGAACTTTCCGAGAGTCGCAAAAGCCATCAAGTGAATGTGTTGACTGGACTACGAGAATACCTCCTCAACAACCCGACTCCCTTCTTTTGATAGTGCTTCGATCCTTTGCAACAGTTCATGGCGCTGAGTCCGAGCCTTCTCGATCTTAGCAACACACTCCTTTTGGTAGGACAAAGGCGGAACTGGAACCTTAATACCTAATAGATCCTTCGACGAGATTCGAGGGAGTGCCGCGCCTCCTTGCATTCGCGTAACGAGTTCAGTCACCATATCAGACACTAGGACTTCTCGAAGGAATAGCGGGAGAATCATGTCCTTTTTTGGTTTTAAGACGACGAACTCTGTCGAGCAGAGTCCTCGCTTGTAAAGCCCTTCCACGAAGAACGCTTTCCTGAGATAGGGACGAAGTCGTCCATAGAGAATGTCGCCCTCCTCGAACATTTTCGACCGAGATCGAACACTTTCCGCTGTAACAAGTTCAATCCCGTTACCATCGCCAGTGACAGGTTCAACATGTTCAAGTCCGATGTAGTAAAACTGTCCATCTACGTCGGCAGGGTCTGTTGCTTGCTTAGACTCAACGACTATCTCGCCGATTGCAAGTAGTTCGAAGCGATCGGATTTGATCTCTGAGTCCGAATGAACGTGGAGATCAGCTCTCCATTTTCCAACTTCTAAGAGGTCAGAGACCAATATAGTTCTAGTTTTCATTACCAACCCTCCTTTCTAAGAAAGTCCGATGCTACCTTGACGGCCTCTTCTGCTTCCGAGCCACCTGTGTCTCTGCCAGATGCATCGTATCCAAGGCTATCAATTCGAATCATGCAAACCCTGGCCTTCGGCTCAGCTTTTTCACCCGGCCTAAGCTTCCGTCCAAAAAGCACCCCGCTTCGAACGTTGGCACCGAAGGGCGCGAATGTCTCGTTTGGAAGATCGATCACAATACGAATTGCGAGATGATTCGAAAGCCATTCTCTAACGTGCCTACAAGATTCGGCACTGAAGACACTCTCTGGAAGGACGATTCCAATACGCCCACCAGGTCGCAGGAACTGAATTGCTCGCTCTAGTCCTACGATTTCGAGAGGAACCTTTTTCCGATTCTCAGAAAGCTCGAAATGCCCAAGAGCAGAAAATGCCTCCACCCCAAGAATTGATCCAAAGGGTGGATTCGTAAGAATTAGATCGAAACTATCGGGCTTGATATCGGGGTAGTTGCGGAATTCCAAAAGGGCATCGGTGCATCGAATGTTTGAATGGCCATCTCCATTCAATCGCATATCGGTCATGGCTACCCGAGTCATTCGGTCACTCTTTTCGATGCCGTGCAGCTTTCCGAATGCGAATTCATGATACTCCTTTGTGTGATCTGATGCAGAATGCCTCACGTGAGCAAGAGACTCGGTTAGGAAGTGGCCTGAACCGCAGAAAGGATCAAGCACGAGATCTGAACTTGATGGGCTAGTGATGCCGACCATCAAACGGCAAACTGGCACTGGCGTGAAGTATTGACCCATGCCTGACCGCACTGATTTCGTGAGGACCTTTTGGAATGCCCGTCCCTTAAGATCGGCATCCGTTCGAGAGAGTGAAAAGTCTTCAATTTGCTGAAAAGCTTTAACTAGAGCCGCACTTGAAAGAAAGATCGGCAGATTGAACACACCTCGCGAACGTTCATATTCTGGAATTTTTAGCCGATACACTCGAAGATCATAATCTATGGCCTCTCGGTATAGCCCTCTGAGACAAGACGCATATTCTTCTACTGTTCCGAACGACGAAGTCTTGACGGGAGAAAAAGGCAGACTGCCCACTTGCTCCTCAAGATGAGATTTCAGGTAGAGGAGCTTGCAGAGTTCTTCTAGTGCGGCATCGGCGTGAAGCCCGTCGATATCCCGCATTACCGAGTGAATTTCGAAGAAAAGGTCTTCAAGCTTATTGGTGATCGGAATGAGCTTTGAATCTTCGCGTTCGCCTTTCATTTTGTATTCGCCAGAATCTTCGAACAAGCGCATCTCACCACCTGCAGAACCTTTGTAGTAGTATTCGATGCCTTTAACGGCTTCGAACTCACTATCGCGAAAGCGTCTTCTAAATGCCTCGAAATCCTCTGTTTCTTGATCGAAGAAAGCCACAGTTCCGATGGTTTCTGTCCCCAAGGCATAGTCGAAAGCGCACTGCCGAAGCATTTTCGTAGCTTCGGCACCGAACGCCACAAAGAGAACGAATGGAGCCCCAGCGTAAACCTCGAAGCAAAGTGCGTTGTCGCGGGTGCCTCCGTGGTCTTCGCCAATCGTGAGAATCTTCGTGCGACCATCGAAGCCTGAAGCCTTGTAGAAGAATTTGTCTTCTAGCGTCTGGCGCAAGGTTTGGAGCACTGGATTTATGAGCTTTTTCATCATGACGAGTGTCATAAATCATGCGACACGCGTCGTCAAGAAAAGCTTGCTCGCCATTTGAGCATCTCAGCCCTATAAAAAACAATGACCAACAAGGCGGTGGACTCAACGCGCTACCGCGCGTGAGTCACCTTCGCGTTCTGCGAAAGAAAATGAATCGAATCTTAGCCATTCTCGCCTTGGTGTCTATTTCAGGCAGTGCCCATGCCACCGGCTGGAATGATTACAGCCTTGACATTGGCGATGGCTACATGATTTTTCGCGCCAATAGCATGGAGGTATGTATAGGACAAACTGGCGGGAGTCTTATTCTGTATCCGCAAGACTTTGCCGAGGTCGGGCCTGTCGTTGCCTACGATATGAAGAGTGAGTTTATTCTCACCAAGAATGCCGGTAGGGTTCTCAGGGATCTTTTCGAGGGCGACACTTTTGAAAATGTCGACTACGGTAAAGAATGGTATTTTTTGATTCCGAAGACGACAAACGAACCGCTTGGCCCCTTTACGAAGACTGCCTTCCTAGATGCTATCAAAGGAAAAGGAATACAGAATATTGAGTGGGTAGAGCCACGGAATCCAAATTTCTGGACTCCACTGCTGGGAAACTTGATGTTCATTGCGATAGCAATCCCGATTTTAGCGATCAAGTTCTTCTACATTTCCATTTCCTTGATTGCCCTAATGGTTTGGGGCATCATCCGCCTAATCAAAAACTAAAGCAGAACAAGTCGCTTGAGGCAACGCCGTAGGCGCGCCACTCCTCTGACGTTGGCTGAAAAAAGAATAAAGTTCCTCACCTTCCTCTAGCTTCCCGCTTTATCGGTGAACTCAATCATCCATGCTGTAGAAACAAGCTACTATTGACGTTCTACAAGAAAATGGACGCTTTCAAAGCAAGCGATGATTCACATTTTGGTAGACTCCCAATATTGATCAGCTATCGTCCAATGAACGATGGAGAAAAGACGGAATCTACAGATTGAATTTAGCAGGCAGAGTTCATCTGAATCAGCCTATCGAAAGGACTGCTCTCAGCTCACCATGAAGGAAAGGTTGGCTTGCGTTCAGCAATTGAGAGAAGCATTTTGGGGCGATGCGGCATCTACCGGACGACTTCAGAGATTTCCTGAGTATCTTAAACGAGAAGCAAGTTAGATACTTAATCGTTGGAGGCTGGGCACTGGGAGTCCATGGCTATGTTCGCGCAACGGGCGATATGGACATTTGGATTGGCACTGAAGATGAAAACGTGGATGGACTGATTGAATCCTTAGTCGAGTTTGGTGTTCCATCTGGTATCTCAAAGGACTTCTTCAAAGAAAAGGGAAATGCTTTCAGGATGGGGACACCACCGATGAGAATTGAAGTTATAACAGAAGCCACAGGCATTGATTTCTCGAACAGCTACGAAAACAGAATACAAATCGAAGCGGATGGTATAGCCATACCATTTCTGGCTTACGAAGACTTAGTTAAAAACAAGCGAAGCAGCGGTCGACTGAAAGATCTCGCTGACCTCGAAGGTTTAGGTGAAGAAATGGAGTAGAACCAGTCGCGCGGCTCAACTCGGGGACTGACGCCCCGGGTCACCCCGCTCCGCATTTTGCCATTGCAAGGCTTCTACTCCGCAACCGGCAGCGCCACTAAAAATTATCCAATGTCCTCTAATAAAAACTTAGGGCGTTAACGCAGTCCGGGTTTCGTATAAATACTTATCGAGTTTGTTGGCGATGATCACTCCATAGTTCATGGAGCCCAGCCAGCCGGACATAATGATCCCTACCGATCCGGCGTGATAAAGACCCTTCACCTGTTCCGGTAAATCCATGGAAACTTTCAACCCTTCAAATTTCGTTCCAAAGGAGGTGCCCTGCATCGATTTGGTATAATGATTCACGGTGCGGGGCGTCGCCGCTTCAATATGATCGATTTTATCACGCACCCCCGGAATGAAGCGTTCCAAACTTTCCAGACATTCCTCACACAAACGTGCTTTCTCGCGTTGATACTCCGCCTCAGTGAGCGCGGCCCATTCGTCCCAGCGCGCATTCAATGAAGCCACTACGGCGTAACGCGGTTCCTTTAAATGTGGACGTGTTTCAGGGTAATAAACCGAGAAGGTGTGACTGGTTGTCTTGATCGAAGTCAACTCCGCGATGGAGTATTCCGGTGCCGCCGAGGTAAAAACAAGGTCGCCGATATTGGGTATCGTTTCGCCTTTTTTAATCCCCATATAGACTTGACAGGAACTGGTGTTGTTGCGGACCGCCTTCGCCGCTGCCAGAAATTCCGGGCTGAAATTTTCCTCACCCGCGAGGTGCTCGATGGTATTGCGGATATTGGCGTTAGAGAGCACTGCCCGTGTTGCGATGTGCCGCGTGGGAAAGGTTTCCTCCCCGGTGTTTTGACTGCGGGCGCGGACCCCGACCACTTCACCGTCTTTAATATCAAGGCCTTCGACCAAAGCGCATTTGCGCACCTCGCAACCGTTCGCCTTCAACTCCGCCACCATCTTCTTGATCAAGGTATCCGTCCCTCCCTGGAAGGTGAAGACCCCCTTGTTCATGAAGTTCGAAAAAACAATACCGTAGGTGATGGCGGGATCATTCAGGTGCGAACCGTTTGCATACGAAATCGGCTCCATCAATAACCGGTGCACATCGCTCCGGCCCGGGAAAAATTCCTCAAACATTTCACCGGTGGTCTGGGTATTTTCATCGTAGAAATTCATTTGCGCGAGGTGCGCGTAGAACCCTTCCACCTTTTCGCGCTCAATCCCGAAATCCTCCACCAAAATCCGCGTGAAGTCCTCCCGGTCAAAGGTCGTCCAAACATCCATCTGAGGGTTGATGAATCGCACGTCCTTAAGCTGGTGGATGGAGTCGGCGATCTCGCGTGTCCAGTATTTGCGGCAGGATTTCACCATCCCATAGGGAAAACCGTGCAGCGAGATATCAAAGATGTGACCCCCGGGGCGCTTGAACCAGGTCGCCAAGCCCCCGAATTGGTAGTGGTGCTCCAGCAACAAAACCTTGTGCCCATTCTTGGCGAGATAATTGGCGCTGGTCAGGCCGCCCAAACCGGAGCCTACCACCACCACGTCGTAATTGTCATCAATACCATCTAGCCAGTCCTTCGCCATAATATCTTATACACACTACACAGTTCGCCTTGAGGGATTTTTCAACCCCCAAGTTCATTTCGCGACCGTTGGCGCTAGAAAATCAGAAACCCATGAGGCTTGTGGGCGCGTCCGCTTCCTCCTGCTGCGCCTTCCGGCGCGCCAATTCCTCATCCAATTCACGGGTGACCAATAAAAGCGAACCCCCGCCCTTCGCACGCACCAAGCCGTCATCGCGCTCCATATCACAGCCAAAGATCGACAAACGCTTCTCGCCCTCTGCCGGACGTCCCAGCTTTTTCCAATACGAACCACCCGCCTGCAACTTCAACAGTTGGTTGTATTCCACTTTCGTCATGCCAGAGCTGCGCTTATAAACCTCCATCACCGAGCGTCCCCCGAGATAAAGCACGTGAATGTCCCATCCGGGCGATGACCGCTTCGGATCCATGTCTGAGGACTTCGGTTTGCTACCATCCGCGCTCTTAAAATAGATCCGCACACGCACGTCTGGCATCAGTTCCAAATGGGGCACATAGGGCATGCCCCGCTGACGGTTCAATTCCGTCGCATCATCCCGATAAACAATCCCGCCGGAACGAAAGAGGCGCGCCTCAATCGTGCTTTGACTCTCCCCAATCCGTGCTTGCAAACTTGGCAGCCAGCTCGACAAGAGGCAGACAAAAATCAGTAAAAATCGTGTGGGTGGTGTGATTGAGGCTTTCATGATGAACAAAAGCATCCCAAGATATGGTTCAATTGACAAGCAGAAGTACAGCCCATGCCCAATAACTTCTATAACGACTTTGACCTCGAGCGCTTCCCGCCGACGGATATATCCGACACCGATTATCGCAACCCCTTTCAGGTGGAGCGCGACCGCATCATCTTTTCTTACCCCTTCCGTCGTCTCCAATCCAAAACTCAGGTCTTTCAGTCCGGCGAATACGATTTCTACCGCACCCGCCTGACCCACTCGATCGAAGTCGCCAAAATCAGCCGCTCCATTTGCGAATACCTCCGCGCCCGCTCCCCCCTCCTGCGCGAGGATTTCTACATCGATGCCGACCTCACCGAGGCGATTGGCCTCGCTCACGACCTGGGCCACCCACCCTTTGGACATATCGGCGAGCGCAAACTCAATGAATTGATGGCGGACTCCGGCGGCTTCGAGGGCAACGCCCAAACCCTCCGCATCCTGACCGAACTCATCTACGAACGCCCCGGTCGCACCAAGGGCATCGCCCCGACCCGCGCCTTCCTCGATGGCGTCATGAAATACAAAGCCCTCCAATCCGAGTGGATCACCCGCGATGGCACCCCTCCCAAAAACCATTTCATCTATGACGAGCAAGTAAACTGGCGAGACACCATCCTCAACCGCAGCGAACTCCCCTCAGAACTCCAGGAACCCAAGGCCCTCAACCAATTCAAGAGCATCGAATGCCAGATTATGGATTGGGCTGACGACACCGCCTACTCGCTCCACGACATCGTGGACGGCATCCATGCCCGCTATCTCACCATTGGCAGTATCGCCGAATGGGCCGCCAATCAGAATTTGAGCGAAGCCGAAGAAACCCTCCTTGAAACCCTGCGCACCGTCATTCGTGAAAACCGCTACGAGCCTTACTTCGGAGCCCGCATCGGTCATTTCGTTCATGCCTGTTCCCTCACCCCGCGCAGCGGCACCCTTAGCGAGCAAACCAATCGCCACGCCCTCCAATTGGAAATCGACCCGGAAGTCGTCACTGAGAGCAAACTCTACAAATCCCTTGCCCTCGACCTCATCTTTCGCTCCACCCAACTTCAGCAAATCGAATTCAAGGGCGGTCACATCCTCGAAAAAACCTACCGTGCCCTGGAGGCGCAATGCCTACAAAACGGGAAGTCCGGCCTCAATATATTACCCGCTCCGGTTCAGGCCCTCCTCGATGCCGAAACCAATCCCAAGGCACGTAAACGCCGCCTCTGCGATTACCTAGCCGGCCTGACCGACGGGCAAGCAGTCCGCACTTACAAACGACTCTTCCATGCCGATTTTGGCTCCATTGCCGAACTTGTCTAAAACTCAAAACGTAATCCCCAGTGGAAAAAAAGACCCCTGTTACCTCTAATCTGCGCAAAGCCCTCGGCCCGGGCCTCCTTGTCGCCTGTGCCGCGATTGGCGGTTCGCACCTCGTCTGGTCCACCCGTGCCGGTGCCGAGTTCGGCTGGACGCTCCTCTGGCTCATCCTCGCTGCCAATCTCCTCAAAATGCCCTTCTTCCTCTATGGGCAACGCTACGCCGCCGCGACCGGTGAAAGCCTTCTCGACGGCTACTACCGTAAAAGCCCCGCCTGTGTGTGGGTCTTTCTCGGCATCAACATCCTTACCGGCACCATCAACATCGCCGCCGTCAGTATGCTCGCGGGGGCCCTCCTCGCCGGGTGCGGCATTGCGCTGAGCGTCTCCACCCTTACCCTCGGCGTCATCGCCCTTTGCCTCGCCCTTATCCTTCTGGGTCACTACCGCCTCCTCGACGGCCTCGCTAAAACCCTCATCTTCCTGCTCGCCCTCGGTACCTTTGCCGCCGTATTCCTCGCATTTCTGAACCAACCCGAAACCGCCGCTATCCAAACCGCGCCCAATCCCTACACTTGGGCCAGCTTCGCATTTCTCATCAGCCTCCTCGGATGGATGCCCGCCCCGGTCGACCTCTCCGTCTGGTCCTCCCTTTGGATGTTCAGTCGTGAAAAACAAACCGGGCATCCCGCCACCGTTCGCGAAGCCCAATTCGATTTTTTCCTAGGCTACGGCATGACCACCGTGCTCGCAGTTTGTTTTCTAGCGCTGGGTGCCCTTGTCCTTTTTGGCAGCACTCAACCCCTTGCCACCGGCGGCGTGGCATTCTCCCAGCAACTGGTCACCCTCTATACCGAGACCATCGGCGAATGGTCCCGTTGGCTCATCCTCGGTGCCGCCTTTGCCACCATGTTCAGTACCAGCCTGACCTGCATTGACGGTTACCCCCGCTCCCTCGCCGCCGCCTGTACCCTTGTCGCCCCCACCCAAAAAAATCGCCTTCGATCCCTCCAAACCCTCTGGCTCCTCCTCTGCTGCGCCGGCGCGGCCCTCATCGTTCTCTTTTGCGTCAAAAACCTTCTCACCCTCCTCAGTTTTGCCGCGATTGTCTCCTTCCTCACCTCCCCCATCCTCGCCGCGATTAATTGGAGCGTCATGCGCGGTAAAAACGTCCCACCTGAGCACCGACCCGGCCCCATCCTCAATATCCTCAGTGCCAGCGGTCTCCTCTTCTTTACCCTCATGGCACTCGGCTATATCTACCTCCGGATTTCCTCTTAGCACTATATACCCTTGACTGTATATTCCAAAATCGGAATATATTGTCTCCGTGCAAACGTCTGAAATCTACAAATGTCTCGCGGACCCACAACGGGTGCGCCTGCTCAATCTTCTGGAAGAAAGCCCCCTTTGCGTCTGCCACCTGCAAACCCTCCTGGATGCCCCGCAGGTAAAAATTTCCAAGCAACTGGCCTACCTCAAAACCGCAGGGCTGGTTGAAGCAGAACGGCGCGGCACCTGGATGATCTACCGCCTTGCCCAACCAAGCTCCGAATTGCTCCTGACGAATTTAGAGCACCTCCGCAGTGCCAAAGACCCCTCTGGACGCCAACTAAAGACCGACCAACGCGCCCGCGCCCAGCTCCTCAAACAGCTCGCTACTCCCAAATCCGCCTGCCCTGAGAACCTCATTGCAGCCCTCTGTAGCTAATAAATAACCGATTTACCATGAGCGAAAACAAAGAACCTACCCACGAAGCAAAACCAAGCGATGCTTCCCAAAACCCAAAACCTGAAGGCTTCTTCAAGCGCATCTTCACAAAGATGGATGATGCCATGAAAGCCAAGGCCGAGGCGCAGTCCGACAACGCCTGCTGCTCCGGCGATCAAGGCGATGGCAAGGGAGGCAAGTGTTGTTAGAAGCAACTGCCAACCGTCTGGTCTATGATCTGGCAGGCCTCGATCCCGATACAAAATTCGGCGCGGCCCTCCATTTCTTTGTCTACGACACCCTCAAGATCTTCCTGCTTCTGGCGGTCATGATCTTCGCAATCGGGGTGCTCCGCACCTGGTTGCCCGAGCAACGTCTCCGCGAATGGATGAACCGGGGCGGCATCTGGGGCAACCTCGTCGCCGCTCTTTTCGGTGCGATCACCCCCTTTTGTTCCTGCTCCTCCGTCCCCATATTCATCAGCCTCCTAAAGGCCGGTGTCCCCCTTGGTGTGACCTTCTCCTTCCTCATCACCTCCCCCATCATCAACGAATACCTCGTTATCCTCATGGCGGGTGAATTCGGAATTCCCGTGACCCTCGCCTACGTCGCCAGCGGGCTTTTCATTGGTACCGCCGCGGGCGCGATCCTTGGGAAAATGAAACTCCGCCACCTCCTCGAGCGCGATTTTATCCAGTCTAACCAAAACGAATCCCAACCAACACAATTCAACTTCCTCTTGCGTCTCCGCTACGGAATCGACGAATCCATCAGCGTCATCCGTCAAATCTGGCTGTGGGTCATCGTGGGCGTTGGCATCGGCGCCTTCATTCATAATTACGTCCCGCAGGAGACCATTCATGCCCTCATTGAAACCACCGGAATTTTCTCCGTTCCACTCGCCACCACTCTGGGCGTGCCGATGTATGGCAGTTGCGCCGCAATCGTGCCGGTCGCAGTGGTTCTCTTCCAGAAGGGCATCCCCCTCGGCACCGCTCTCGCCTTCATGATGGCAATGGCCGCCCTCAGCCTTCCGGAGGCCATCATGCTGCGGCGCACCATGCGCCTCCAACTCATCGCGCTCTATTTCGGGATCACGACCCTTGCCATCATCTTTACCGGCTATCTTTTGAACGCCCTCGCTCCATTTCTATAATTAACGCTCAATCCTAACCTATGAAAAAACCAAAAGTACTCATCCTCTGCACCGGAAACTCCTGCCGCAGCCATATGGCGGAAGGCATTTTGCGCGCCGCCGGCGGCGACCTTTTTGAAGTCTTCAGTGCCGGCTCCAAACCCAAGGGCGCCGTTCATCCCCTCGCCCTCGAAGCCCTTGCCGAAATCGGCATCGACGCCTCCCATCATACCTCCGACCACCTCGACCAATACCTCAATGCCGGAATCACCACCGTCATTACGGTCTGCGGCAATGCCGACCAAGCCTGCCCCACCTTCCCCGGAATGCTCAACCGCTACCATTGGGGATTCGAGGACCCACCCCATGCCGTCCGCGAGGGCGAAAGCGAACTCGACGCCTTCCGCCGCATCCGCGACCAAATCAAACTCGTCTTTGAGGCCTACGCCGCTGGCTTTCGTGAAGCACAAACAGACTAACGACCCGCCACCCAAAACCGCCTTATGAAAAATAAACTGATTGCCGAGGCTATCGGCACTTATTTCCTATACCTCATTATCGGCATCTGCGTCGTCCTACCCAATGCCGCAGATTTCACACCCCTGGCGGTCACCCTTGGCCTCGCAGCCCTTGTCTATAGTTGCGGGCATATTTCAAAAGCGCACTTCAACCCCGCCACCACCGTCACCTACCTCAGCGCCGGCACCCATCCTCCCCGCGAGTGCCTCCCCTATCTCCTCGCAATTTTCCCAGCCGCGCTCGCCGCCGCCGCAACCCTCCAAGGTCTCTTCCCCGCCGAACTGGCCCAAATCTCCGCCCTCCAACCCGACCAACCCCGCGCCGTAATCGTGGAGTTCCTCTTCACCTTTGCCCTCATGTGGGTCATCTTGAATGTCGCCATCGCACAGGGAACGGTGGGGAATGGTTTTTATGGAATCGCGATTGGTGCCATCGTTGGCGCAGGTGCCTATGCCGTAGGCCCGGTTTCATTCGCAGCCTTCAACCCCGCCATTACCCTTGCCCTTTGCACTAACGGGTTCCTCGCCTGGGACTGCTTCCCAATCTACTCCCTCGCGCAAATCCTCGCCGCCACCGCTGCCGGGTTCCTCTTTCGCTCCATGAATATTACCAACCCCGCCGAGCGGGCATCCTAAGCCCGGACGCTCGAAGCACCCAGCTTTTCGACATATTTCGCAATCAGGTCGTATTCCAGATTCACGCGGTCACCCGCTTTTTTCGCATGGAGATTCGTCACCTCCATCGTGTGCGGAATCAGCCATATCGCAAAACCCGTTGCATCGACCTCCGCGACCGTCAGCGAAATACCATCCACCGCGATGCAACCCTTGTGCACCACGTATTTTAAATCCTCCGCCTCGGGCCGAATCCGCAGGAAATAATCCTTTGCGCGCGACTCCAGCGCTTCAATCACCCCGGTTCGATCCACGTGGCCCGTCACAAAATGCCCCCCCATCCGGCTCGACGGTTGCAGGGCCCGCTCTAAATTGACCACCCCTCCCGGCCCTAGGTCCCCAATCGAGGTCAGGCGCACACTCTCCGCCAATAAATCAAATTCAACCCGACCCGCCGCGATATCCACCGCCGTGAGGCAGCAACCATTCACCGCCACGCTGTCACCCATCTGCAAGCCCTGCGTCACCGCTTCCGCCTCGACCACCAGCCGCCAGCTCTTTTCGCCCTCATCAAAGGCAAGCACCTTGCCTAGCTCCTCTACGATTCCTGTAAACATAACTTATTGATAAGCACAAAGACCATCTTTGTCGCCTCAATAACCACTTTTTGTTAAATTTTTAATTTTTAGGAATTTTGTTTCGCATATACGCTCCATTTTAATTAATTGTATATAAAAAGGAATAATTGTGGCTGGCATCTATCAATCCCCTCGAATCCGGAGTCTGCTCATTAGCAGTGGCATCCTTGGTCTTCTTGCAACCTTCCTCATTTTCGTAGCGATTCCCATGACCCACCTCATGACGGACTACGAACAACCGCCCGAATCCATCGAGGAGTGGGTTGTTGCCACACCGCCTCCGCCCCCGCCCCCCGAAGAGGAAGAACCGCCGCCACCTCCCGAGGAAGAAGAACCGCCGCCTGAATTGGAAAGCGAACCGCCACCCATCACGCTCGAACAGCTTGACGTAATCCTCAATCCCGGCACCGGATCCACCGGTCTCATGGCAGGAGACTTCGCCCTCCCCCATCTCCGGCAAGTCAATCAACAGGATCTTGGCTCCCTTCAAATCTTCGAAATTTCAGACCTCGATCAAAAACCACGACCCCGCCGTCAAATGCCCCCGGTCTTTCCACCCAACGCCCTGCGCATGGGCCTCAATGGTCGCGTCCTCCTCGAATTCATCATTACCACGGAAGGCCGCGTCATCAACGTTCAGGTCGTCCAATCCAGCGACCCCATCTTCGAGACCTATGCCATCGACGCCGTACGTAAGTGGACCTTCAGCCCCGGCGAAAAAGACGGTAAAAAAGTAAACACCCGCACCCGCGTCCCCATCCCTTTTAACGTACTATAAAAATCAAGCCCGCGACAGGTTTACGTTGTTCGATTATGATTCAGGACTAACGAACACTCAAACTTTGTTTCCGAGGAAATTGAGGCGGGGCGTGATTTTTATACCTCCGCTGGGATCCAGCAGAGACAGACCTCCGGGGCGATTTATTTTGAGGACGTGATGACCCAGCAGGCATTCTATATTGCCGTTCTTTATAATATTTATATCTTTTACTGATCTCGCGGGCACCGCCATAGTTAGGATGTCGCTTCAAAGCATGCCCACGAAGGAATTTTAATTTCCGGCTTAAATTCAAATGCGTATCAGGCTTTCGCTTAACACCCTGCTTCTCCGCCCTCATGACACTAAAGGCAAAGACGAACCTTCCAATTGAAAAAGAATAGCGTAAAAGCTGCATTAAATTTATATTTAAACTTATTAAACTACTAAATTATTTTTTTATAACCAATTTGTAAAGCAATTATTGTAAGACACAAAGACCCCCTTCGCCCCGGCAAAAAAGAAGCCCCCGGTTCCCCGAGAGCTTCCTTTAATAAATGGTGCCAATGGGCAGATTTGTTCCGAGGCGCGCAACGCCGCGCCGACATGACCGGGCGCGCCGCAAACCGGACCACTGCCGCAGTGAAAATCCGCCACCCTTTCCTTCAGGCAAAAAAAGAAGCCCCCGGTTCCCCGAGAGCTTCCTTTAATAAATGGTGCCAATGGGCAGATTTGAACTGCCGACCAAAGGCTTATGAGTCCTCTGCTCTACCACTGAGCTACATTGGCAAATTGAAGTTGTGCATGAAAGCCGTAATGCGACTCAAGTCAAGACTTGCCGCACCCGGGCAATCGCTTCGGAAAAGCTCCTACCCAACCGTGGCGGCGCTCATTTCATTGTGCGCTTTTTCTGCCAAAGGTGTGGAGAGATAGCGTTCGCCGAAACTGCAACCGATCGTCACGATGGTCTTACCCTTCATTTCCGGGCGTTTCGCCAACTCCATCGCGGCCCAGACATTTGCACCGGTGGAAATTCCACCGAGGATGCCGTCTTTCTCGGAGAGTGCCTGCGCGGTGGCAAAGGCGTTCTCGTTGGAAACCTTGATGATGTCGTCGATGATCTCAGTGTTGCAATTTTTGGGAATGAAACCGGCACCAATGCCTTGGATCTTATGGGGGCCGGGTTGACCGCCGGAAATAACGGGACTGGCTTCCGGCTCCACCGCCACCGTGAACAGTTCCTTGCGGGATTTGATGACTTCTGAAACCCCTGTAATCGTACCACCGGTTCCGACGCCCGACACAAACGCATCGATCTTGCCGTCCGTGGCGGCCCAGATTTCCTCGGCGGTGGTTTTGCGGTGAATCTCGGGATTGGCAGGATTTTCAAACTGCTGGGGCATGAATGCCTTCTCCCCGTATTCCTCCACCAATTCCTTGGCGCGGGCAATCGCTCCGGGCATCCCTTTGGGCCCCGGGGTCAAAACGATTTCCGCACCCAACATACGCAACAAAACACGGCGCTCCAGCGACATGGTTTCCGGCATGGTGAGGATGAGCTTGTAGCCCTTGGCGGCACATACGAAAGCCAGCGCGATCCCGGTGTTGCCGGAAGTCGGCTCAATAATGATACTTTCGGAATCGATCTTTCCCGCAGCTTCCGCCGCTTCGATCATCGCTTTTCCGATGCGGTCCTTCACGCTCGCAAGCGGGTTGAAAAATTCACATTTGAGATAAATATCCGCCTCGAGTCCCTCGGTGAGGTGATTGATTTTGACGAGGGGTGTATTGCCGACGGTTTGGTCAATGGACTGGAATGCTTGGCTCATGGTAATTTTAGTTAAAGATGAAACCTCTACTATTGGTGCCTCGCGCGCGGTCTGCAAGCCCGTAAAGCATGCCAGAATACCCTAGCCGCAAAACTTGATTACCGGCGACGCGGGCCGAAGCTCCGCCGGGGGGCATTCCGTTGTACCGCGGCATTGCGCAGGCGATACACGATCCGCGCCTTGTCCAAATCGTGCGGACTCATCTCCATTTTGACGGTATCACCGGTCGTGATCTTGATGAAGTGCTTGCGAAGCTTGCCCGAAATGTGCGCCAAGACACGGTGGCCATTTTCCAACTCAACCCGAAACATAGTCCCCGGCAAAACCGAAACGATCTTACCTTCAACTTCTACGTAATCTTCACTGGATGCTTTCGCCATATATCAATTTGAAAAAACTAAACTGTGGAGCAAATCGTTGCACACCTGAAAGTCAAGTGTGCTCTGATTCCCCGCCTCGCACTAAAGTCTCGAAATTTTAATCCCTTCAGGCATCGTTCCAAGCAAACAAGCATTCCTTCGACACCAGCATGGAACCACAACCCTGTCCCTTTGAAAAAATCCACCCCTCGGAACTCCACCGGGATGCGGACTACTTCATGACGCATGCCTACAACGAAGCGATTGAAGCATGGAAAAAAGACGAGGTCCCGATTGGCGCAGTCATCGAGCACCAAGGCCGTATCATTGCGGCGGCGCACAACCAATCCCGCTCCACCAATGATCCCACCGCCCACGCTGAAATCCTCGCGATCTCGCAGGCCGCCCACGCCTTGGGCGATTGGCGACTCAACGAGTGTACCCTTTACGTCACCAAAGAACCCTGCCCCATGTGTTCCGGCGCCCTCGTCATTGCCCGCATCGGAAAAGTCTTTTTCGGCCTCCCCGACGAAAAGATGGGCTGCCTCGGTGGCGCCACCGACCTCGGCGCCCTTCCCCGCAGCAATCACCACTTCGAATCCACCGGCGGCATTCTGGAAGACCTCAACCACGAAATCCTCCGCGCCTTCTTTGAAAAAAAACGCGCCCTCAACGCCGCTAAAAAAACCGCGTCGAATGACCCGGCACCTTTTCCTGAAGATTTTGAATCCCCTTGATTTGACAGCCTGCGCCCCATCCCCATAAATACTCACTCTCAAACTTCACTCAAAACCGAATACAACAATATGGCTTACGAACTACCCGAACTCGCATACAGTTACGACGCACTCGAACCACACTTCGATGCCCGCACCATGGAGATCCACCACTCCAAGCATCACCAGGCTTATATTACCAAAGTAAGCGCCGCCCTCGAAGGCACCGGCCTCGAAACAGTCTGCCCCTGTGAACTCTTTGCCGATATGTCCCGCGTTCCAGAAAACGTGCGCGGCGCCTTCCGCAACAATGGCGGCGGTCATGTAAACCACGCCTTCTTCTGGAAAATCCTCAGCCCCAACGGAGGCGGCGCCCCAACCGGTACCCTCGCGGAGGCCATCGAGGCCGACCTTGGTGGATTCGACGCCCTCAAGACCGCCTTTGCCGCCGCCGGTGCCAATCGTTTCGGTTCCGGATGGGCCTGGCTCGTTGTGACCGCTGAAGGCAAACTCGCCGTCACCTCGACCCCCAATCAGGACAACCCTCAAATGAAGGGACTCGTTGAAGTGGAAGGAACCCCCGTCATCGGTCTCGACGTCTGGGAACACGCTTACTACCTCAAGTATCAAAATCTGCGCCCAGCGTACATTGAGGCATTCTGGAATGTCGTCGATTGGAACGCCGCCGAGGCAAACTACACCGCCGCGAAGAGCTAAACCTCCCGCAGCCTGCTTTTAAACCAACCGCCCCGGCCCCTCGCCGCGGGCGGTTTTTTTTTGCAGAAGCTCACGCCCAAAAGCTCTATCCTTGACCCTCGGCCTGATCACACTAATCTAATATGGTATGAAAAATGTGACCATTACTCTCGATGAAGAAGTGGTTCGCTGGGCTAAAGTTTGGGCCGCCAAGAACAACACCAGTATGTCCCGAATCCTCGGCGATACCCTGAAGGAGAAGATGCGCCAGGAAGCGACTTACGCACAGGCACAAAAGGACTACTTTGCCCGGGAAGCCAAACCCCTTAAATCCTCCCGCGCACGATATCCCCGCCGCGAGAAAACGTATGGACGCTAGGACCTTTGTTGACACCAACATCCTAATCTACGCGCGTGACAGCTCAGAACCGCGTAAGCAAGCCCTCGCGGAAACCGCCTTGCGTAAACTCTGGGAAAACCGAAACGGACGCATTTCCATCCAAGTCCTGAACGAGTATTTCGTAAACGTCACCCAGAAGCTCAGCCCGGGACTCTCCCGTGCGGAAGCATGGCAGGATATCAAAGCACTGAGCGCATGGAACCCCCTCTCACTGGAAGCTCCCCTCATGGATCTGGCGTATGCCCTGCAGGACAAACATGCCCTTTCCTGGTGGGATGCCATAATTGTAGCGGCCGCACAGGTATTGGAATGCAACTATCTTCTCAGCGAAGATTTATCCGATGCTCAAACCTACGGTAGAGTAACGGTGATCAACCCTCTAAAAATCAGGCTTTAAACAACTAGCGGCGCGGCTTGCGATTGTGCGCGGCCTTGCGCTGCGTGACCTTCGCCCGGCGCTCTGGGTGTTTTTTCTCGCGGGCCTTCTCGCCCTGTTTCCGCTCGCGGTGTTGATCCTGCACTTCGCGACTTTGGCGCGGGGCATTCTCGCCCTCGCCCACCTCGTAGCGTTTGTCCTTGCCCACCATGTCAAAACGCACCGGACAACCCTTGAGCTGGAACTCGTGGACCAAACCCTTCTCAAGATAACGCCGATAAGTCGGATCCAGCCGTTCCACGCGGTTGCAATAAAACCGCACTCGGATCGGTCGATTCCCGGTCTGCACTGCGTAGAAAACCTTGAAGCGTTTGATCCCCACCAGCTTCGGTGCCCGCGCCTCAAACATGTCCTGTATCAGGCGATTCAATCGACCCGTCGGCAATTTCAAGTCCAGACCCGCCTGCACACTCGTGGCGGTCTCCAAAATACTTTCTACCTTGAAGCCCTCCGTCGCCGAAACAAATAACACCGGTGGATCCGGCAGGAAAAACATCTGCTTCCGCAGGGAATTTTCATACTCCGTCAGGAAATGTTTTAAATTCTTGAACCCCGAAACCGGTTCCTCATCCCAGCGCGCTTTTATTTTATCGTATTTATTCACCACCACCACGATCGCCTTACCCGCGTCCATGATGTCGCCCGCCAAGGCCTGATCCTGTTTTGTCACACCATCCGCCGCATCAATCACCAGAAAGACCACATCCGAACGCTCGATGCTGTGCTGTGTCCGCACATTTGAGAAATACTCCACCGGGTTGCCGACCTTCCGCTTCGAACGCAGACCGGCGGTATCGCTCAAACGAAATTTCAAAGTCTCACCATCAGGATGCTCGTAATCCAAATCCAACTCCACCGAGTCGCGGGTCGTGCCGGGCACATCCGAGACGATCAGGCGCGTCGAATGCAGCAGGGCGTTCCCCAAGGAGGACTTCCCGACATTCGGGCGACCCACCAGCGAGATGCGAATCCGGGGATCCGGCGCGCCCGCACCTGCCGCAGGCTTGGGCCCCAGGCCCCGCTCGATCTCAGTGTTCAAAAATCCGATGCCCCGCCCGTGCTCTGCCGATACCATCACCGGTGAACCCAAGCCCAGACTTGCAAAGGCCGCTCCATCGCCCTCCTCCGCTTCACTGTCCACCTTATTACAGACCAGCACCACTTGCTTCCCGTAACGGCGCAACTTCTCCGCCACCATTTCATCCAGCGCAGTCAGTCCACTCCGAATATCCACAATAAAGAGCACCACCTTCGCCGCCAGAATTGCAAACTCCACCTGCTCCTCTGCCGCATTCGCTATCTGCTTCGGAGTCATCTCCAATTCCATCCCGATGCCCCCGGTGTCGAGCAGGACGTAATTGTCATCCACCTCGGTCGAGATCAAATCCCGCGTCACACCCGGCATATCATGCACGATCGACATGCGCCGCCCGCAAAGCCGATTGAAGAGTCGGCTCTTGCCCACATTGGGACGACCTACGAGGGCCACGGTGCGTGATGGATCGATCATCAGGTTATAACAAGAGCCAAACTCCACCGCATACAATTAAATTAATAATTAAACGCTTCGGATTAGAATTTATCTCAACTTTAATTTACTTTATTAAGCTTATTGACCCAAATTATGAATTTTATCATTATTTATATGATCTCCCTTGCAGATCGTAACGACTTAAAAAGCACAAGCCCTGTAACGCTTCAAGGAGTGAAAGATTTTGGCAACACCGAGTTAAGCCGGGAAGCAGCGGCCGCGGGGCATGCCCGTTTTAAATATGGATAAGCAAAAAGACGTAATATCCGGAAAATTTATTTGGAGTAAGTTGAAATCTGACCAAAACATCAAACTAGGACGGCCTCCATTCAGCGCGGCAAAGTCGGTTTTCAAAGACAAATATAGGTTAAGAATAGACGCAAAACAAGGAAGCGGGTCTAGGCGCTTTGCTATATATGGCAAAAATAACCAAGGGCTTAATCTGATGGTGGTTTTCGCATTCCAAGGCAAAAAAATTCGATTGATTAGCGTTAGGAAAGACAGCAAAATAAGAAAAATATATGAACGAGAAGCACAGAGATAGAATCAATAAAGCCCTGAAGGAGGCCGCTCCCAGTCATGGGTTTGAGTCTATGCAGCTTGCAGACCCAAATGACCCTGAATGGCAAAAACTTGATATAATTCTAAGCACTCCATCGCCGCGGCGCACCCCTAAAAAACGCTTCAAAAAGAAGAGCCTCCTTTAGTCAATTGCCACACAGGCTAATGAGCTAAAAACAAGAAACCCGCTCGCCTACGCCTTCACGGCGTCCACATAGCGCTCGATACGGTTGGTCGCTTCCAGAATCCGTTCGTAACTCGTCGAGAAACTCGCCCGCACAAAACCGGCGCCGCTCTCCCCGAACGCCGTACCGGGAACCACCGCCACTTCTTCCTGCTCCAGCAAGCCCTTGCAGAAATCCATCGAATTCTGACCGGTCGCTTCGATATTCGGGAAGGCGTAGAAAGAACCCTTCGGCAAATGACATTTCAAACCGATCTCGTTGAAACGGCGCACAATGAGATCGCGGCGGCGGTGATACGCCTCTTTCATTTTTTCGACCGCCGGGGTTCCGTTTTTCAAAGCCTCAACCGCGGCCTCTTGCGAAAGGATCGGGGCGCACAACATACTGTATTGGTGCACCTTCATCATCGCCTCAATCAAGTCCTGCGGTCCACAGGCATAACCAATTCGGAAACCCGTCATCGCAAAGGCCTTTGAAAACCCGTGCAAAAAGATCGTGCGTTCCCGCATCCCGGGCAAGGACGCGATACTGGTGTGCTCCCCCTCGAAGGTCAGTTCCGAATAAATCTCATCACTGATCACGAGCAAATCCTTCTCCACCGCAAAACGCGCGAGCTGTTCCAATTTGGCGCGCTCCGTCACGCCCCCCGTCGGGTTCGTCGGAAAGTTCAACATCAAAACCTTGCAGCCCGGTTCCCAGGCCTGCGCCACCGCCTCAGGATCAATCCCAAAGGCATCCTTCGCGGAGGTCGCCACCGCAATCGGTTGCGCGTGCGCCAGCACGATGCTGGGGCTATACGAGACATAACACGGTTCGTGGTACAGCACCTTGTCGCCCGGATTCAACACCGCCCGCAAGGCGATATCCAAGGCTTCCGATACCCCCACCGTAACCAGCACCTCCCGCTCCGGGTGATAACTGATCTCGAAGTGTTGCTCCACGTAGCTGCTGATCTCGCGGCGCAGGCGCAGCAAGCCCAGGTTGTCCGTATAACTCGTCACCCCTTTCTCCAGAGCAAAAATAGCGGACTCCCGGATATGCCAGGGCGTCACAAAATCCGGCTCCCCGATTCCCAGCGAGATCGCCTGCGGCATCGCCGCCACGATTGCAAAGAAATCACGAATCCCCGAACGGGGCAGACCTTTCACATGGTCTGCCACAAACTGTTGCGATGACTCAGACATTACGGACTAACGGCGGGTTTATCGCCGCTCTCAGTGGGTGATAACAAAAGATGCCCCTGCTCCTTGTAGGCGCGCAGCATGAAATGAGTCGCGGTCGAGAGTACCCCCTCCACGCTCGCGAGGCGTTCCGATACAAAAGTTGCCACTTCGCGCAAATCCTTACCCTTCGCAAAGAGCAACAAATCATACGCTCCCGACATCAGGTAACAGGATTCCACCGCTTCAAATTGACTGATGCGGGCTGCGAGCCGATCAAAGCCCCCGTCCCGTTCCGGGCTGATGCGTACCTCGATCACGGCGCGCACCAATTCGCCCTGCGCCCGTTCGGGATTAAACACCGGTCGCCAGCCGAGCAGCACCTGCTCCGCTTCCAAACGCTTGAGCTCCGCCGCGACCTCCGCCTCCGACTGGTCAAGGATTGAAGCCAGTTGGGCAGTGTCAAGGCGTTCGCCTTCCAGTAATAATTGCAGGACCGTTGTCATAAGGCCTTAATAAGAGCGTTCTTCCGGAAAATTGCAAAAGCCAAAATCAGCTTATTCCACCGCCCCTTCCGAGAGAAATTCTGCCACCGCATCCCGCACCGCGCGACCCCCGTCCTCCAGTAGATAATGCCCGCAATCCGCATAAACGGTCGCCTCCGCCGCGGGAAGCAAGACCTTCCATCGCTCCAAAAAGTGCCGGTTAAAGCAAAAATCCCGCGCGCCCCACAAGATCCGCACCGGTTTATCCTTCAAATATTCCAGCCCGGACTCCACCGCCGCGAGGCTCGCATAGCTCGGATGCCCCGCCCCCAAGGGGATGTCCTTTACAAAATTCCAAACCGCGATCCGATCCCGCCAATTCCGGTAGGGCCATAAAAATCCCCGCCGCACCTTCGGCGAGAGCGGCGAACGCACCGACATATTGGCCGCCGGTCCCGCAAAGGCATTCATGCCCCGTATCAAAAATTCCCCCAATACCGGTAGCTTCACCGCCGCAATCCGCCACGGGATCCGTTTCGAACAAAACGCCGCCGTATTCAAAAGCACCAACTTTTCCAGCCGTTCCGGCGTGCGACCCGCCAAACCGCAACCAATCGCACCACCCCAGTCGTGCACCACCAGACTGAAACGCTCCACCCCTAAATGCTCCAGCAAGGCCTCCACATCCGAAATCCGCTGCTCCAAAGTATAATCATAATCCTGCGGTTTGTCCGACAGACCGCAACCGACGTGATCCGGCACGATACAACGGTACCCCGCACTCTTTAAACGCACCACTAGATCTCGATAGAAAAACGACCAGGTTGGATTTCCGTGCAAGAGCACCACCACCGGCCCCTGACCCTCATCCAAATAATGCATTTGAACCCCGCCCGGCAGTTCAAACAAATTCCCGGAAAAGGGATATTCAAACCGCACCTCCGGCGGCAACTGCGAAGCCCGTGATATACTCATCCCTCCGGCCACTCCAAGGCCAACATCAAACTACTCAAACCGCTCCCGATCCCCAAGAGCGCCGCCTTTTGTCCCGGTCCGTAGGCGCCCGCCTCCATCGCCCGCGCCAGCGTCAGCGGACACGAAACCGAGCCGATATTCCCCAGGGTTTCAAAAGTCGAAAAATCCTGCTCCGCCGCCAGACCCAACGCTTCAAACAAAGCCCGCGTATGCGCCGAACCGACTTGGTGCGTGATCACGCGATCCGGTGTACTCGCATCCCAACCGGTCATCGCGCAAAAACGAGCCCACGCCACTTTCGCCACGCCGATGCCCGCTACCAATAATTCCTCCGAGTCCGTCAACATCGCCAAACCTTCACCCGCGCTGTCCCCTTCACACAAGCCGCTGTGACTCGTGTCGGTCGCCACCGCCGCCGCGCGTAACTGCGGACGCCCCGGCGCGAGGTCTGCCCGACACAGGACCGCCGCCACCGCGCCTGCCCCGATCGTTAAATTCGCGAAATACGGCTTGATGCTCTTGCGCGTTTGTTCGGGCTGTAATAATTCCGCGAGGGTGTGCTCCATCAAAGGACGTCCATTCTCTCCGGAACAGATCAAAGCGCGTTCGATCTGCCCGCTCTCGATCATTCCGCCCGCCAGAACCATCGCATTTAAAAAACCCAAGCAGGCATTCGAGAGGTCAAAGATCTGGGTTCCGGAATCGAGCCCCAGCGCCGCATGCACATACGAGGCCGTCGCGGGTTCCAACCGATCACGGCACACCGCCGCATGCACCAGCAATTCCATTTCATCCCGCGCAAATCCGGTCTTTGCCAGCACCGCCTCCCCCGCCAACGCAGAGGCCTCCGAAGCCCGGAATTCCACCGGCCAAAATCGCCGCTCCCGAATCCCCGTCATCAATTCCAAGCGCCCCTCCGGTAAACCCAGGCGTTCATACAAAGGCCCCAGACGCGCCTCCACCTCCGCTGAGGTCCAAACCGCCTCCGGCAGGGCATACGCCATCGATTCTATTGCGACCCGTGTAAATTGCATAGCCCCACTAGATACGCTAACTTAACCGAGGGAGACGAGGTTTTTATCAAACTATCCGATTTTGTAGTAAGCAGGGATTAATAAAGTTTTATGCACTTGCCTGTTTGTTATTCTTACATTTTAAAAAAAGAACCTATTAAAATTATTCTATGCTATCGCGCCCCTCAACTGAGGGTTTCCAAAAATCCGCGATAGAAAATGAGAATATTGATGCCAAACCACTTTCCACTGCAGGGTTCCGGCAGTGGTATTTACACCTTAAACGTTGCACTCGAGTTATGCCGTGCCGGACATAGCGTCCAAGTCATCACGCCAGACCACCCCACCAAGGAGGAAGCATCCCATACTCTTCCCTTTGAACTTGATACCATCACCTTCAAGCCGGATGACTCCGATTCTCACACGATCGCCAGTGAACTTGATTATAATTTCCCCTGCTTCACAACCCACCCAAAGAGCAACACCACCTTTTATGAACTGAGCGATAAACAACTCGCTGATTACCTTGCGGCTTGGCGGCAACACCTCGAAGCCGCCATCAAAAACTTTAAACCCGATATAATCCATGCGCATCACGTTTGGGTTACCGCAGCACTCGCAAAGGCAACAGGTCTCCCTTATGTGGTGAGTTGCCACGGCACCGACTTGATGGGGTTCAAAAAAAGCTCCCGTTTTAGAGAGCTCGCCCTAAAAGGCGCCAAAAACGCCTCCTCCGTGATTGCGATCTCAAAGCAAGTACAGGCTGAAGCAATGCAACTCTACAACTTACCCAAAGCAAAGCTTCCACTCATTTGGAACGGGTTTGGTGCTGATCATTTTAAAATTATACCCGAAGCCACTAAAGAAACGGTTCTCAAAGAGTTTAAAATTGGTGCTTATGATAAACCACTTTTAAGTTTTGTTGGTAAATTTACTGATTTCAAGGGAATCGATACCCTCCTGCGAGCCGCCGCAATCTATGAAAAAGAACTACCTGGTGTTCAGACGCTCTTGGTGGGACATGGTGGGCTTTGGGACGAAATGCAGACCCTCATAAAAGAATTAAACCTCCAAGGGGTGCATTGCCTTGGGCATCAGAATCAAGACAAGGTGGCACGCATTTATAACGCTGCGGATTGCTCTATTGTTCCCTCGCGCGTTGAACCCTTTGGCCTTGTGGCGATCGAAGCCCTGGCTTGCGGGACTCCCGTGATCGCCACCAAGGCCGGCGGACTACCCGACTTTATCAACGATTCCGTCGGTGCACTCGTGCCCGTCGATGACCACCAAGTCTTGGCAGAAACCGTGGTACGCGAGATCAAAAACAATAGCAAAGAAACCAAAGGCCCCTTTGCCAACCGCTACGCCTTCGAAAATTTCACTTGGAAACAGCAGGTACAGAAAATGATCGAGCTGTATGAAGAGGCCATTCAGAACCCTTGCTCCAATACTACTCCGGACGCATAGCGAGACGCACCACTTCTTTGTCAAAGTAGTTGCGATCCATCCCGGCGTTCACTACGAGACCCTGCCCGTTGATGCCACTGGAGGCGGGACTGAGTAGAAAAGCCGCGGTGTTGGCAACCTCCTGCGTGGTGAGGTTCGCTTTTCGATACGTCAATTTTTCGGCGTAGAGATAACTTTCCAGATAACCCGGAATCCCCGCAGAGGCACTCGTCTTCAAGGGCCCCGCATTCACGGTGTTGAATCGCACTGCCGTATCGGCACTGAAGGATTTTGCGAGATTGTGGCTCGCGGTTTCCAGCGCCGCTTTGATCGGTGCCATATAGCCGTAATTTTCCGCAGTGACATCCGTCGAGGAAATCCCGATCGAAACCACCGACGCTTCGTTGTTGAGATGCGGCTTAAAGGCCTTCGCGACCTCCACCAGAGAAAATGCCGAAATCGCAGTCGCCTGCAGGAAATCCTTGCGGGGCGTCTCATGAAACGGTTTGAAACCCTCCGAATAATTCGCAAATGCAATGGAGTGCAAAATTCCGTCCAGCGATCCATGCGCCGCGCTCACTGTTGACGCAAGCGCCTCGATCTGATCAGGAAATTCCACATCGCAAATATAGGCTTTGCGGTCGCCCAGTAGTTTTTGAAGGCTCTCCAGTCGCGCCTCCGAGCGCACGCTGTGAATCACCTCCGCGCCCGCCGCCTCGAGGGTCTGCGTCACCGCCCACGCCACGCTCTTGCGATTCGCCACTCCCATCACCAGGAAGCGTTTCCCTTCTAAATTTAGAAAACTCATGACGCCCCCTCCGGTTCCAACATCGCCAGCGCAAATTCAATCGTCAACGCGGGCTTGCCTTCTTTCATAACCTTTCCCTTGAGGAAAAAGAACTTACTGAGGGTTTCGAGCATCGTTACCTCGATCGTGACCGTATCGCCCGGTTTCACCATTTGCTTGAAGCGGGCATCCCGAATCCGCGACAGCACCGGCGTCACGTCATTCAAAGAACGCCCCTCCTTCTCGATCTGCTTCGCGAGGTAAATCGCACCCGTTTGAAAACAGGCCTCACACAGCAGAACCCCCGGCATGATCGGATTGCCGGGATAATGCCCCTCAAATTGCGGCTCTTCCGCACGGATCGTGCGCGTGCATGTGGCACCGTCCTCGCGAATTTCCTCGATCCTATCGATAAAAAGAAAAGGCGGGCGATGGGGTATACTGCGGAGAATTGCTTCCATCCCTTCAGTGAATGGCGAAACGCGGGAATTGCACGAACGAAATGCACCGTTCGTAGAAACACCACCCGTGGAAGCGGCAATCCTGCCGCTTTTCCACGCCTCACACCCAAAGCGACACGATTGTCGCTTCCACTAATTACACCGCCCACAAAAACACCGCCCGTGGAAGCGGCAATCCTGCCGCTTTGCCACGCCTCACACCAAAAGCGACACGATTGTCGCTTCCACAAATTACACCGCCCACAAAAACACCGCCCGTGGAAGCGGCAATCCTGCCGCTTTGCCACGCCTTACACCCAAAGCGACACGATTGTCGCTTCCACTAATTACGCCACGCACACAAAGCCGCAATCCTGCTGCTTTACTTCGTTCCCGCGAGCACGGCCTCTGCACCTGCCAAACCCGAACATGCCGCTCCTTCAATCCGCGGCCCCCCGAAAGCATCGCCCACCAGCGTCAAATTCAAAGCCGTATTCCGGTAATAGTCCGCCTCAAACGGATGCAGGGGCAAAGTAAAGCCCCAGCGGTGACATTGATAAGCCGCGACCTCCGAACCCAGCCACTGCTCCGCCGCCGCAAGCATCAATTCCCCACGTACCGTATCCGGGCTGTCCCAGTGTTCCTCCGCAAACGCCGCGCTCGCGTGCAAGGTCAAAGCGGGCTCCAGCGAAATCCCCTTCTGCTGATTATCCGCGATCCAGACCAGCGCCTCCGTTTCCAATTTCAAACACCCGGGTGCCGGCACCGCGCTAGGCCCCTTTAACTGCACCAGCGTCGCCAATCCCTTCTCATACCGCACCTGCTCCAGCGCCGCCCGCGTGGCATCATCCGCCCATCGCAGCCCACTCGTGTCCAACAAAGCCCAGGTCTGCGGCAATGGCGTACTCAGCACCAACTCCCGCCCCGCGTAGCGATCGCCCTCCGCGCTTTCCGCAATCCATAAACCCTCAGCCCGTTGCAAGGATTCTATCCGGCAGGACCGCACCAACTTCAAATCACCCGCCAAATATTTCGGGATCGCATTCATCCCATCCACCCCGCAATAACGGGGATAACCCGCCGGGTTGTGGTCCCAGGGCGCCTGCCGGAACCATTCTTTCACCACTCCCGCCGCACGCATCCGTTCCACCCATTTTTCCCAGCGTGCCTCGCGCACCGTAAAAAACTGCGCCCCGTGGTCAATGCGGGTGGCGCCCATCCCGCGACGCGTCGACATCCGTCCGCCCGGGCCGCGACCCTTATCCAAAACCAGCACCCCCTGACCCGCCGCCTGCAATTCCGCCGCGCATAAAAGTCCCGAGATCCCCGCCCCGATTACCAAAATATCCTGTGTATCCATTTTTTAACTACAGTTACAATACCGCCCGAAAGGCCGCCCCAATCTCAGGCTGCGCCCATTTAAAACCATGCTCCTCCAGCGCCCGCGGTCGAATATCCAGATCCGAAAGAACTACCTCCTTCGCCATCTCACCAAAGGCGAGCCGCAGCGCCAAGACGGGCGTGGGCAGCACCGCCGGACGCCCCAAAGCCGCCCCGAGTTCCCGCGCAAAGTCCGCCCCGCTCACCGGCTTCGGTGCCACTGCGTTAATCGGACCCTCCAACGCGGCATCCTCCAATGCCCGCACATAAACCGACACCAAATCCCCAATCGAAATCCAGCTCATCTTTTGCCGACCGTTCCCGATCGGTCCTCCCAAGCCCAGCCTGAACGGCGGCAGCATCTTCGCCAAAGCACCACCCTTCCCACTCAAAACGATTCCGGTGCGAACCTGCACCACCCGACCGCCCGCCGCCGACCAGAGCGCCGCCGCACCTTCCCATTCACGGCAGACCGAAGCGAGAAAACCATCTCCCGACGCGCTCCCTTCATCCTTCGCCCCTGTTTCCGCATAACCGTAATAATTGATCCCCGATGCCATGATGAAATCCGGCCGCGCCTCCCGCGCGAGCAAGGCCCCCACCAATAATTCCGTACCAGCGACCCGGCTCTCACGAATCGCCCGCCGCACTTTCGTCGTCCAGCGTTGCGCCACATTCTCACCCGCGAGATGAATCACCGCATCGATCCCATCCAAAACCTCTACACCCAAATGTCCGCGCGCCGGGTCCCACTCCTTCGCACCAGTGCCGCGCGACAAGCGCCGTACTTGGTGACCCCGCGATTCCAGCACCGGACACAGCGCCGCGCCCACCAAGCCGCTCGCTCCGGTCACCAAGACCGTTTTTCCTCCTTCAGGCATTACGCCACCTCCCCGTTTTTAAAGGCATCAAACGCCGCCAGCGCTCGATCCCGACCGGCCTGATGCTCGATCACGGGCCGCGGGTAGCTCACCCCCAGTTCCACCCCCGCCGCTTCCAGCACCGACTCGGGCGCCTCCCATGGCGTATGAATATACTTCGCCGGCAGCTTCGCCAACTCCGGCACATAACGCTTCACGTAAGTCCCGATCGCGTCAAATTTCCCACCCTGAATCATGGGATTAAAGACCCGGAAATACGGCGCGGCATCCGCCCCGCATCCCCCGCTCCATTGCCATCCCAAGGTATTGCTCGCCAAATCCGCATCCACCAGGGTGTCCCAAAACCAGCACGCCCCCGCCTTCCAGTCCTGCAACAACTGCTTCACCAACAAAGACGCCACGATCATCCGCACCCGATTGTGCATCCAACCCGTCGCGTATAATTCCCGCATCCCCGCATCCACAATCGGATATCCGGTCTGACCCTTCTGCCAACGCTCCAGCAAAGCATCATCCGCCTCCCACGGAAAATCCGCGTATTGCGCCTGCAAGGGTGAGTCCGGAGTGTGCGGAAAATGAAACAGCACATTATACGCAAACTCCCGCCAGTAGATTTCCTTTAAATACACAAACGGTCCCTTCGCTTTTAAATCCGTCCGCGCCTTCAATGCCGCCACCACCTGCCGCGGACCAATCAACCCGCATTGCAAATACGGCGACAACTTCGAGCTCCCCTCCATCCCGGGGATATTGCGGTCCTCGTTGTAATGCGCCACCGCCCCGTCCAAAAATCGATCCAGCCGCGCCTGCGCTCCCGCTTCGCTGATCTCCCAGCCCGAGACCATTCCGCGCCACCAATCCCGCTCTGGCAACAAGCCCAGCGATTCCAAGCCCGCGCTTTCCAAATCCGCCTCCAACCATTCCGCCGCCCCAAGATCCACCGCTACCGGCGCCGCCACGGGTCGATCCTGCACCGTTTTGAAATACGGCGAGTAAACCTTGAACGCCCCACCCGATTTGTTCGCGACGGTGTGCGGTTCATTCAACAAAGCACTGTTAAAGGTCTCCACCTTCAGACCCTCCGCCCGCAACTCCACCTTCAATTCCGCATCCAAAGCCCGCAACTTCGGTTCATAACGCCGATTCCAAAAGATCGCCCCCGCCCCGCTCGACGTGACCACTTCCTGCAAAACCTCGGACGTCGCTCCCTGCCGAATCAATAAACGGCCCCCGTACTTCGACAGCTCCACAGACAGACTTTCCAAGGCATGATGCAGCCATACCTTCGACGCCGCCCCCGGCACCCACGCCCCATACGACCCCGCGTCCCAGATATACAACATCACCAAGGGCCCGCCCCGCTCGATTGCCGCCGCCAACGCAGCATTGTCCTGAATGCGCAAATCATTGCGTAACCATACGATGTTTGGAGCTCCTGACATCAAAATAGACCGTTTTAAGCCCGAGAAACTTACTTCAATATACACGTTTTCTTACAACTTGCCAGCGCCGGACTCCGCCCCATGCTAGGCACCATGGAAACCCTCACTGCAATTCGCGAACGCCGCTCTGTTAAGTATTACGACCCCGACCACGCCCTCAGCGAGGCCGAGATTCGCCAACTCCTCGAAGCCGCCCTTTGTTCACCCACCTCCTTTAATATGCAAAACTGGCGCTTCATCGCGGTCACCGACCCCGCCAAAAAAGAAGCCCTCCGCGCCGCCGCCTTCAATCAGGCACAAGTCACCGACGCCGCCCTCACCCTTATCCTTTGCGCCGACCTCGACGCCCACAACGACCCCGAACGCTACTGGACCAACGCCCCCGACCCCGTCCGCGAAGTCATCGTCCCCATGATCCAACCCTTCTATGGCAACAACCCCCAACTCCAGCGCGACGAAGCCATGCGCTCCGTTGGCATTGCCGCACAAACCATCATGCTCGCCGCCAAAGCCATGGGCTACGACACCTGCCCCATGATCGGATTCGACCCCAACAAAGTCGCCGAAATCATTCAACTCCCCGAACGCCACCTCATCGGCCTCATGATCACCATCGGCAAAGCCCTCAAACCCGCCAACCCCCGCCCCGGCCAACTCCCCTACGAAGAAGTCGTCCACCGGGACCAATTCCGGGGTTGAGGGTGGAAGTTGTTAGTTGGAAGTTCTTTGGCAGTTCCCTCTTACTCTTAATCTTATTCTTAATCCTAATCTTACTCTCACTCCCCTTCAAAGCACGATATTGAACCACCAGCCGTGGAAGCGACAATCCTGTCGCTTTATAACCCCAGCCGTGGAAGCGACACTCCTGTCGCTTTTCAACCCAAGCCGCACCAGCCGTGGAAGCGACACTCCTGTCGCTTTTCAGCAACAACCAAAGCGACAAGAGTGTCGCTTCCACGAGACACATCCCTTTTCTTATTAAGATTAAGATTAGGATTAACCCCAACTTTCCCACCTTCATACCTTCCCACTTTCCCACCTATACGCCTTCCCACCAGTTAATATTCGTGCCTATTCGTTGTTCCAACCAACAACCATCGACTAACAACGAACAACCCCCTCAACGTTCAATAATCAACCCAAGCCGTGGAAGCGACACTCCTGTCGCTTTTCAACCCAAGCCGCACCAGCCGTGGAAGCGACACTCCTGTCGCTTTTCAGCAACAAGCAAAGCGGCAGGATTGCCGCTTCCACGTGATACATCCCTTTTCTTATTAAGATTAAGATTAAGATTAAGAATAAGATTAAGAGTGTGGAGTTGAATGTTGGAAGTCCCCCCCCTCCTCATTCGTGCCTATTCGTGGTTCCAACCAACAAACATCAACTAACAATCCCTCAAGTTTGGATGTTCGAAGTTCCCCAGCCTTCCCACTTTCCCACCTTCATACTTTCCCACCTATACGCCTTCATATTTTCCCACCACTAAACCCCACTCTTCAAAGCTTCGGCGTTTCAATCTCGATGACCACTCCCTTATAAAAGCGGATGATCCCCGTGACCTTTTCATTGGTCGCGACGCGGCGGCCCTCGTAGGTGTAAACTGTATCGACCCGCTTGTGCAGCGATGGCTCATTCAAGGTCGGTGCCCCAAGAATTTCCACCACCGCCTCCGGAGTCATCCCCTTTTTTACGCGCTCCCATTTCGCCGCCTGCATCCAAGGATAGACCGCTTTCTCCTCGCGGCTCTGGATCGTTTTTACGACGCTCTCGATGAGGCTCGTCTTTTGCGTGGGACTCATCTCCACCGTCGCCAAAGCCTCGGTTGCGATGGATTCCACCTGGGCGCTGCGAGTCACCCCAAGGGCCGCTTCCACCGCGGCAAGACGCGATACCAAGGCGTCATATTCCGCACGCGTGACGGTATCGCCCCACAGGCCGGAGCTGAATAGCATCAAAAGCCCACCTGCCAGTGTAATTTTGTAAATAGTTTTGATCCGTGTTTTCATAGTAAAAAAGAGGTTCTATCTAGATAGATAGAACCTCTGTTGTTCAAATGAATTTTGATTGAGCAATTAGAAGCTGTAAATCAGCTCCGCTGCGAATTCCTCGGAAGTACCCGCACTGGTTTCTTCAAAGGTAAACTCACAAAGGCCAAATACATTATCAGAGAATGCGTAGCTTGGTGAGAAAGTCAGGCGCTCATACTCTGTACCACCCATTTCGCCATCTACGTAGCGAACAGTGATACCGGCATCGCCGAAGGAGTAGTAAACCAGACCCATAATGGATTCAACCTCAGTGGAAGTGCTTCCAGTAGTGGGATCATTGTCATAGAACTCGAATGCGAAGGTGAAGTCACCATAATCATACGAACCCCAAACATTGAGCGACTCATAACCGGGATCATCCGCGAAGATAACCTTCAAGGTTGTGTTCTCAATACCAGTGTAAGCAAAGAGATACTCCGTGCTAGCTTCACCTCCATTGTCGCCAATCCAGAAACCGAGGGAGTAATCATCGGTTGCATAATCAGCGGATGCACCAAAAGCATACTCGGCAGAGTATAATACAGAACCTCTGGTTCCAGAATAGGAATACTGATAGAGTCCAGTGGCATCAAAGGTCTCGAAACCTTGATAACTAAGAATGTTACCAATAGTAAAGGAGAGCGCATCCGATGCTGCGTAAGTTACGGTGACGGTTTCGGTATTGAGTGTGATTTCTTCTCCACCGGAGAAGTCATCTGCACCATCCAAGGATAGCTCCGCTACTGCGGACCAAGGACTGTCAGCAGGTGTGAAGGCAAAAGCCAACTCAATTTCCTGCACGCCGTAGTCGGCATCACCCTCGCTATCAAGGCTGTCGAGCCAGATATCGATGTAACCGGAAAGGCTCAAATCATCCGTTAGGACGATCTCAGCACTTGCTTGGGACGCGAATACCGCAAATGCAGCAAGGCTTCCCGTGATTGTATTTTTAATTTTCATAACTAGTTAGTTTGGTTAATACATTGGATTTACGTTTATAAACCCGTAATAACGTAAGCTTAAGGCGTGCCAATTCCTGGCCTTTGTAAGTATTTTTTAATTATATCCGGGAACTCTTTTCGCCTTTGCACGGTCGTTTCTAAGTGAGAATGCGTTTTCACAAAATATTAAGGCTATTGATCGCCGGCCTGATTCTTTGGAACGCCGCCTTGGCCGCGACCGGTGCGCCGCGCACTTGCTTCCACGCAGACCCCTCCCCGCTCGAAAGCGAGGGGCATCCTTTGTGCGAAGCGCACTTGTGCCTTGATGCCCAACTGCTTACCTGTGATTTCGCTGCTACCTTTGAGAGCCAGCCAAAGCCAGCGGCGACCCCAAAAAACCTACAGCAATGGCATTCCGGCACAGGATCGCCGCAGCCTCTTTTCAAATGCGCGGCACTACCCCCGTCGCGGGGACCACCCGAATCAAAGCCCACTGCGCCCCTCGTCAAAGCCTCTGTAGTCAGACTTTGTTAAGCCTGAAAAACTGCCTTCCGCCGGACTCTCAAATGCCCTGCTGGCTCTTTGCATAAAAGCTCGCTTCGTCTCATTCGTAATCGCCTCAACATGAATTTTTTTTATTTAATCAAATATATCCCATTCTATTTAGCGCTATCCCTTAACGGAGAAAGCCTTCCTGAGGTAAAACTCAGCTTCAACGACGCTTTGGAGCGCACCCTGCGCCAGCATCCCGCCCTCGCAGAAAATATCGCCCAAACCGAGGTCGCTGCCGGGCAAATCCAACAGGCCGGTCGTCTGCCCAACCCCGTTATTTCCGCTGAACTGGGCAACTTCCTCGGCAGCGGCCCGATGCGTGGGGTGCAATCTCTGGAATTCACCCTTAGTCTGAGTCAGACCCTCGAGACCGCAAAGAAGCGGCCCCGCCGAGTCGAGCTCGCTAAGGCTCAATACGCCGAAACCCTCTGGGAGGCCAAAATCCTTCGCCTTGAAATAGAGGCCCGCCTGCGAGCCGCATTCGTCAATGCCCTCCTTGCCGCGAAAGATCTTTCCCTGCGTCAGGAACAAGTCCAACTTGCCAAAGCAAGCGCCGCCGAAACCGAACGCCTCGTCAAAGCAGCCCTTTCCCCTCAAGTAGAAGCCGCCCGCGCCCAACTTGCGGTGCGACAACAAAACTTTGCCCTGCAATCCGCGCAGCGAGCCTATGCGAGCGCCAAAGCCGAACTCGCCAGCCTCTGGAGCGAGGCACCCGAATCCGAAAACTTCGAGCCGGTGGGTTCGCTTGCTCTGAGCCCCGACCTGCCCGCTTATGAAACCCTCTCCGCCCAGCTCCACGCAAATCCCTCCCTCGCCGCATTCAAGGCCCAAAATCGCCGCTATGAGGCCGCCATCCAGTTAGAAAAAGCCCGCGCCGTTCCCGACCTCGAAGTCTTCGCCGGCGGGCGCTACTTCAACGAAGCCGATGGTGACGGCGCCTTCATCCTGGGCCTTCAAATCCCCTGGCCCCTCTTTGATAAAAACAAAGGCAATATCCATAGCGCCACCGCCCTCCGCCATGCCAACCAACAAGCAAAGATACGCCTCCAACGCAGCTTGCGCATTCAACTCAACCGTGCCTATCAAGCCCTCACCACCGCTCACGCCGAGGTCCATTCCATCGCCCGTGAACTCCTCCCCGCTGCCAAGGAAACCCTCAGCCGTACCGAAGCAGGTTACCAGCAAGGGAAATTCACCCAACTCGCCGTTCTTGAGGCGCGTCAAACCCTCTTCGACCTCCGCGAGAGCCACCTCAATGCCCTCCGCGATTACAATCTGGCCCAAACGGAAATCCTAAAACTCACCGCTTCTCTTCCGAATACCCCATAAACTTTTCCATAGTCAAAATCATGAAAAACAAAGCTCCAAGCCAATCCCTTGCGATTCGCATAATCATTCTTAGCTTATTCCCGTTCATTCTGAGTGCCTGCAAACCAGCAAGGCACAACCAAGAGGACAACCACGATCCGGCAAACAATACTGAAACAACCGCGATACAAATGTCGGAACAACATGAGCACGATGATCATGACGATCATAATCACGATCACGATGAAGATTTGGATCACATCGCTCCGGAAGACCAGGATCACGAAGACCCAAAAGCACATGCGATTGACCCACGAGATCAGGAAGAATTTGGTATCGAACTTGCCGTAGCTCAATCCGGTTCCATCCAAAAAAACCTGCTCCTTACCGGCGAAGTCCGCGTCAACGAGAATACCGTCACTCACGTCAGCCCCCGTTTCGCCGGGATAGTCAAACGCATCCATAAACGCCTCGGCGACACCGTCAAAGCCGGCGAAGTCCTCGCAGAAATGGAAAGCAACGAAAGCCTCCGCCCCTTCCAACTCACCGCCACCCTCGACGGCACCATTACCGATTTCCACATCACCCCGGGCGAAAGCTTCGAGGCCGGCGAACTCATGTACACCATCGCCGATACCACCTCGGTATGGGTCGACTTACGCCTCTACCAACGAGACCTCCCCCGCGTCCGTATCGGGCAATCCGTTACCCTCGACTTCGGAGACAACTTCCCCGCGATCGAGGCGCAAATCTCCTATCTCGGCCCGGTCGTCGACGAAACCAGTCGCACCAGCCTCATCCGCGCCGTTGTTTCCAATAAAAAAGGACTCCTCCGCCCCGGCCTCTTCGTTATCGGCAACCTTAAGCTCGACCGCGAAACCTTCCCCGTAGTGGTCTCCCGCGTCAGCGTCATTACAATGGAAGACCACGAGGTTGTCTTTGTCCCAACCCCCGAAGGCTTCAAACCCCGCACCGTTACCATTGGCTCCGAGGACGCCGATCACATCGCCATTATCGACGGCCTTCAACCCGGCGAATCCTACGTATCCAAAGGCGGTTTCTTTCTTAAAGCCGATGCCCAAAAAGAAAACTTCGGCGACGGACACGCCCACTAGTAACAACCGCCCAAGCATCCATGAAACGACTCTTCGAATATTGCATTCAGGCACGCCTCCTCGTCTTCACGCTCCTCGCCCTCATCATCGCCGGCGGGTTCCAGAGCTTTAAGAAACTTCCGGTCGACGCCTTCCCCGACGTCTCTCCCAACCTCGTCCAAGTCTTCACCGTCACCGAAGGACTCGCCCCCGAGGAAATTGAAAAATACGTCACCTTCCCCGTAGAAACCGCCATGAACGGACTCCCCGGAATCCAGAACGTCCGTTCTATTTCAAACTTCGGGCTCTCGGTCGTAAACGTCTACTTCAAAGACGGCATGGATATCTACTTCTGTCGCCAACTCGTCGGAGAACGCCTCAACGAAGCCCGCGACAACATCCCCTCCGGATTCGGACAACCCGAAATGGGCCCTATCTCCACTGGCATGGGGCAAGTCCTCTTCTATTACCTCGAGGACTCCACCGGCACCTATTCCCTCACCGAGCTGCGCTCCATTCAGGATTGGATTATTAAATTCAACCTCCAAAACGTCCCCGGCGTCACCGAAGTCCTCGGCATCGGCGGCTACGAAAAACAATTCCACATCGAGGTCGACCCCCTCGCCCTCGAACGCTATGCCCTCACCGTCAACGATGTCATCGACGCCCTCGAAGCCAACAACCTCAACATCGGCGCTCAATACATCGAACAAAACAACGAAGAATACGTCGTCCGTTCCATCGGCCTCGCCACCGGAATCGAGGACCTCCGCGCCATCCTCCTCGGCAGCTTCGACGGCACCCCCATCACCATCCGGGAAGTCGCACACGTCCGCGAAGGCCAAGCCATCCGCCGCGGCCTACAATCCCACAACGGAATCCGCGAAGTCGTCGCCGGGCAAGTCATCAAACTCTTCGGCACCAACGCCTCCACCGTCATTCAGGCAGTCGAAGACAAAATCCAAAAAATTAACGAAAGCCTCCCCGAAGGCATTCAAATCGTCCCCTACTACCAGCAAAAAACCCTCGTAGAAGCCGCTATTCGCACCGTCACCCATGCCCTCATTCAAGGCATCGCCCTCGTGGCATTTACCCTCACCCTCTTTATGGGCGGTTGGCGACCCACCGTCGTCGTCGCCCTCGCCCTCCCCTTCTCCGTCCTCTTTGCCGCCCTCGGAATGCATTACCTCGGCATCTCCGCCAACCTCATGTCACTCGGTGGAATCGCCATCGCAATCGGCATGCTCGTCGATGGTGCCATCGTCATGACCGAAAACATCGACCAGCACCTCCGCGCCAAGCCCAACAACCCCCGCACCGATTCCGTCATCCAAGCCTGCGTCCAAGTCGCCCGACCCGTCGGCTTCGCAGTCGCCATCATCATCCTCGTCTTCCTCCCCCTCTTCACCCTCACCGGAGTCGAAGGCAAAACCTTCCGCCCCCTCGCTTACGCCATCGCCCTCGCCATGACCGGCGCCCTCCTCTACGCCCTCCTCATCAGCCCCGTCATCGCCCATGCCTGCATGCGGCCCCCAAAAAACAAAAACCACCCCAACCCGCGCCCGCCCCGCCTCCAAAACGCCTACCGCCGAATCCTCGCAACCTTCGTCGCACGCCCCCGCCTCACCAGCCTCGCCGCCCTCCTCATCCTCGCCCTCGGACTCACCCTCATCCCACGCCTCGGCACCGAATTCACCCCACGCCTCAACGAAGGCACCCTCGTCGTCAAACTCAAGATGGCACCCTCCATCGCCATCGACACCTCCCGACACATGACCCAGGCCATCGAGCGACGCCTCCTCGAAGTCCCCGAAGTCAACGAAGTCGTCACCCGCATCGGACGCGGCGAAATCGGTGCCCACGCCGACCCCATCAACGCCGCCGAACTCTACCTCCTCATGACACCCCCCGCCCAATGGCGCGTCCCCTACGATGCCGAAGCCATGATTGAATCCCTCCGCAAAGCCATCGGCCACCCCCCCGGCGTCATCGTAAACTACACCCAGCCCATCGAAATGTCCGTCGACGAACTCCTCGAAGGCGTCCAAGCAGAACTCGCCCTCAAAGTCTTCGGCGAAGACCTCGACACCCTCCTCCATAACGCCAACCAAATCGCCACCGTCCTCGCCAAAATCGAAGGCGCCCGCGATGTCCAGGTCGACCAAGTCACCGGCGCCCCACAACTCCTCATCCAAATCGACCGCGCCGCCGCCGCACGTTACAACCTCAACGTCGCCGACATCCAAAACGTCATTCAAACCGGCATCGGCGGTACCCGCGCCGGACTCATCTTTGAAGGCATCCGACGCTTCGACATCCTCGTCCGCTACCCCCCACAATACCGCAACAACCCAGAAGCCATCAGCCAAACCCTCATCCGTAGCCCCCAAGGCGCCCTCGTCCCACTCAACGAAATCGCCACCCTCAAAACCCTCGTCGGCCCACGCCAAATCACCCGCGAACACAGCCAACGCTTCATCGCCATTCAAGCCAACGTTTCCGGACGCGACATCGGCAGCTTCGTCGCCGAAGCCGAAAACGCCATCGAACAACAAGTCCAACTCCCCCCCGGAACCCTCACCACCTGGGGCGGCACCTATAAACTCCAACAAGAAGCCAACCAACGCTTCGCCCTCGTCATCCCCCTTACCCTCCTCCTCATCCTCATCATGATATATACCGCCCTCGGCTCCCTCCGCCACAGCCTCCTCATCCTACTCAACATCCCACTCGCCCTCGTCGGCGGCATCGCCGCCCTCTACCTCTCCGGAGAAAACCTCTCCGTCCCCGCCACCGTCGGATTCATCGCACTCTTCGGCATCGCCCTCGGCAACGGACTCGTCCTCATCACCACCACCCGCCAACGCATACAAGACGGCGATCCACCCGCCCAAGCCGCCATCGAAGCCGCCACCCGACGACTCCGCCCCGTCCTCATGACCGCCCTCACCACCGGACTCGGCCTCCTCCCCCTCCTCCTCGCCCACGGCGCCGGCAGCGAAGTCCAACGCCCCCTCGCCCTCGTCGTGACCGGCGGACTCCTCAGCTCCACCCTCCTCACCCTCCTCGTCCTACCCGCCCTCTTCCCCTGGTTCCACCCCAGCAAAACCACCCAGTAAAACAATCCCCCCTCCCATTCGTGCCTTTCGTGTATTTCGTGGTTCCTCCCCAAGCCGCACCCGCCGTGGAAGCGACAATCCTGTCGCTTTCGAGCAACCAGCCGTGGAAGCGACACTCCTGTCGCTTTTCAGCAACAAGCAAAGCGGCAGGATTGCCGCTTCCACGTAATACAACCCTTTTCTTCCTAAGAGTAAGAGTGTGGAGTTGAATGTTGTTAGTTGCAGGTTGTTAGTTCTCCCACTCCCATTCGTGCTTTTCGTGTATTTCGTGGTTCCAACCAACAACCTCCTCAACGTTCAAAGTTCCCCAACCTTACCACCTTCATACCTTCCCACTTTCCCACCTTCATACTTTCCCACCTTCATACTTTCCCACCTCTACGCCTTCCCCATTAGTGTAAATTAGTGAAGATTAGTGGTTCCCGGCTATGCCGGGCACATGGCAACAAGTCAGTGACCCTAAAACCCCATTCGTGTCTATTCGTGTCCATTCGTGGTTCCAACCAACAACCCCTCAACGTTCAAAGTTCGATGTTCAACGTTCGAAGTTCTTCAACCTTCCCACCATTATTCCTCTCTCAAATTAACTTTATTTATGAATCATTATTAACTTTTATGGCGCGGAACCCAATTCCCCATAAAAGTATGTATCTCATCTTCGACACCGAGACCACCGGACTCCCCAAACGCTACGAAGCCCCCCTCGCCGACCTCGACAACTGGCCCCGCGTCATTCAACTCGCCTGGGCCTACTACGACGCAGACCGCAACTGCCTCGCCCAACAAGTCGACCTCATCCAACCCGACGGCTGGGAAATTCCCACCGAACCCTTCTGGATCGAACACGGCTTCTCCCAGGAAAAATCCATCGCCGAAGGCATCCCCATCCAAGACGCCCTCCAAGGATTCCTCGAACAAATCGAGCGCAGCACCCAACTCATCGCCCACAACCTCAGCTACGACTACCCCGTCCTCGGCGCCGAATGCCTCCGCGCCGGACTCAAATCCCGCAACAAACCCGCCCACTGTTGCACCAAAGAAATCGCCACCGATTACTGCGCCATCCCCGGCAACTACGGATACAAATGGCCCAAACTTTCCGAGCTCCACCAAAAACTATTTGATACCGACTTCGACGGCGCCCACGACGCCATGAACGACGTCCAAGCCTGCGCCCGCTGCTACTTCGAACTCCTCGACCGCGGCATTGTTAAAGGGTAACAACCTACTTCACTCCCCCCGCGAGTTCGATGGAGCGGTTGGCGTGTTGGAAGCAATGCTTAATCGAACTCGAGATAACTGATTTCTTTAACGACATTATGATCACTGATGCTGATATATAACTTCTTTGTTTTGAATATAGTTTCCGTGGCGGACGGGGGTGCTGTTTTCTTGGGCATTAAAATCGTCCAATAGCCCGGTTTGGTAGGACTCTCGCTGATCTGTGCTTCGATCAGATAAACCCAAACTGACCACTCCCTGAAAGGGTCGAATTCCACAAAATTGGGACTGCCTAAATTTTGAAGGACCCGAATCTTGTTTGTTACTCCAGTCCGGATATTTATCTGCACAATTCCCGGAGCTGCAGTATTATTGGTTTCGCCTAATGGTTCCGGCGTACCGACACAGCCGACGAGGAGACAAATTAAGATCAAAATTATATTTAACATAATGGAATTTATTACCCAATTAATTATCATCATACAATCAGGAACCAAGATTCCACATAGGAACATTCATACCGCTAGAGCTGCGGGCCCAGAATACCGATCCCCCCTTCACTCCGCGGCGAGTTCGATGGAGCGGTAGGCGTGTTGGAGGGTCTGGGCGCGTTGTTGGGGGTGTGCGAGGGCGAGGGCCTGGCGGAAATGCTGGAGGGCGGCGTCGGCGCCGCGTCCGCTGGGGAGGCTGGTGGCGAGGAAATCGAGGGCGGCGAGGACGGGGCGGGTGCGCATGTCTTCGTATTGGCAGCGTTGGACGGCGTCGTGCAGGCATGCGAGGGCGGCGCGTTGTTCCTCGAGGAGGTTGAGGGCGTCGCCGTCGCTGCGAAAGGGCAAATCGTGTTCGCGGGCTTGGTGTTGATAATACTCCATTAGGTGAACATAATTTCACTACAAAAAGGGAGCGGTCAACCCAAAGCGTATATTTTGTGTATTTTTAACGGCGATACCGGTAAAAAAACGGGCTTGCAGGAACCAGTCCCGCAAGCCCGTAAGCAAAACTGCAACTCTACTATGGTAAGTGAAGTTACGTGGCATGAAGTAGCCTAAAGCGTGCCAATATTCCGGGAAGGGGGATTTAGAGGTGGGAAGGTATCAAGGTGGGAAAGTGGGAAGGTGGGAAGGTATCAAGGTGGGAAGGTGGGAAGGTGGGAAGGTATGAAGGTGGGAAGGTGGGAAGGTTGAAGAACTCCGAATGAAGCGAATGGCATGAATAGGGATGGCTTGCGTGCTGCCCTGAGTCCGGCAGTGCCGGAAACCGATGATGGGGGCTGATAGACGCTAAGGTCCCGGGAGAAGCACAGCGGATAGGTGGGGCTGGGCTCTTTGCTGTGGGATTCGAGGGAACCACGAATGGGCACGAATACGCACGGATGAAGGCAACTACGAATAACACAGATTACACGGATAGGGATGGCTTGCGTGCTGCCCTGAGTCCGGCAGAGCCGGAAACCGCTAATGGGCGCTGATAGACGCTTATAAAAATGTATCAGCGTGAGTCAGCGCAAATCAGCGGTCGCCAGCTAGGCTGGCCCCATCCCTTTGTGTCCTAGCGGTGCCAGACCTCAGGGCTTTTTAAACGATGGACAAACGCAAGGATGTTATTTCCGGACGGTTTATTTGGAGCAAGTGGAAGTCCGATCGGAATGTTTCAATGGGAAGGCCGCCCTTCAGTGCGGCAATGTCGGTTTTTTGTGATAAAAACGCGATGAATGTTATAGCGAAGGATGGTAAAGGGCCGAGGCGTTATGGCTTGTATGGAAAGAGTAATCGGGGTATGTTTCTACTAGTTATTTTTGCTTACCATGAAAAAAGAATTCGATTGATAAGCGTTAGAGAAGACAGCAAACTTAAAGAGCAGTATGACCAAAAGAGAAAGAGCTAGAATTAATGAAGCTTTGATGGAGGCCGCACCTCGTCACGGGTTCAAATCTATGCGGCTTGCAGACCCCGACGACCCAGTTTTTAAAAAGATCAGGGAAGAATTTCACTCTCCATCACAGCGGCGCAGACCTAAGAAGCGGGCGAAAAAGCCGGAGCTTCTTTAATCCTTTTCGCGCTGGCTCTTTTCAGGAGGCGGTAGCTGGGATTTAGAGGCGGGAAAGCGTATAGGTGGGAAGGTATGAAGGTGGAAAGGTATGAAGGTGTGGAAACATCGAACATCGAACTTTGAACATTGAACTTTGAGGGCGGGGGCTTCCAACATTCAACTAACAATATTCAACTCCACACTCTTAATCCTAATCTTATTCTTACTCTTAATGAGCAAAGGGTTGTCTCTCGTGGAAGCGACACTCTTGTCGCTTTGGTTGTACGGCTTGGGTTGAAAAGCGACAGGAGTGTCGCTTCCACGACTGGTACGGCTTGTTGCTGAAAAGCGACAGGAGTGTCGCTTCCACGACTGGTGCGGCTTGGGTTGAAAAGCGACAGGATTGTCGCTTCCACGACTGGTGCGGCTTGGGTTGAAAAGCGACAGGATTGTCGCTTCCACGGCGGTTGGTTCAACTAACAACGTTCAACTCCATAGCCTCAGTGGTGAAAAAACTACGAATGGCACGGATCGCACGAATATTAAATGGTGGGAAGGTATGAAGGTGGGAAGGTTGAAGAACTCCGAACGTTGAACATCGAACATTGAACGTTGAGGGGGTTGTTGGTTGGAACCACGAATGGACACGAATAGGCACGAATGGCTTGTATCTCGTGGAAGCGACACTCTTGTCGCTTTGGTTGTACGGCTTGGGTTGAAAAGCGACAGGATTGTCGCTTCCACGGCTGGTGCGGCTTGGGTTGAAAAGCGACAGGATTGTCGCTTTCACGGCGGGTGGTTCAACTTCCAACTAACAACGTTCAACTCCGCAGCCTCAGTGGTGAAAAAACTACGAATGGCACGGATCGCACGAAGGGGAAACTACTTTCCCACTTTCATACTTTCCCACTTTTGAACCCTTTAAACCTGAAGTCCGAGCTGGCCGAAGGCGAGTTTGCGCTCTTCGAGGAGTTCGTCGTTGGAGGCTTTGATCTGGGCCTTGGCGTAGTCGTTGAGCTGGAGCCCTTCGACAACGCGCCATTTGCCGACGCCGTCGACTTTGATGGGAAGGGAGGTGATGATCCCGGCGGGGGTGTCGTATTCACCGCCGGAGACGACGCAGACGGAATGGAAGCCGCCCCGGGTGGGGGTGACGAGGTCGCGGACGGTATCGACCACCGCGTTGGCGGCGGAGGCGGCAGAGGAAGCGCCTCGGGCGTCGATGATGGCCTTGCCGCGTTGTCCGACGGTGGGGACAAAGGTTTCCTTGAGCCAGGCTTCGTCGCCGATGACTTTATCGGCGGGTTGGCGTCCGATTTTGGCGTTGTAGAAATCGGGGAACATGCTGGGGCTGTGGTTGCCCCAGACGCAGAGTTCGGTGACCTCGGAGACGGGGACGCCGGCTTGTTGGGCGAGCTGGGTCTTGGCGCGGTTTTCGTCGAGGCGGGTCATCGCGAAGAATTGCTCGTTGGGGATATCGGGGGCGCTGGTCATGGCGATGAGGCAATTGGTATTGCAGGGGTTGCCGACGACCACGACGCGGACGGAGGGTTTGGCGTTGTCATTGATGGCCTTGCCCTGCCCGACGAAGACTTTGCCGTTGATGCCGAGGAGGTCGGCGCGTTCCATGCCCTGTTTGCGGGGAACGGATCCAACGAGGAGTGCCCAGTCGACGTCCTTGAAGCCTTCGTTGAGGTCGGCGGTCTGGACGATTTCGGTGAGGAGGGGGAAGGCGCAGTCGTCGAGTTCCATGGCGACGCCCTTGAGGGGTGCGAGACCCGGCTCAATCTCGATGAGATTGAGGGCGACCGGTTGGTCGGGGCCGAACATCGCGCCGGACGCGATGCGGAAAAGGAGGGCGTAACCGATGTTACCGGCGGCGCCTGTGACTGCGACTCGAATTGGATCTTTTTTCATAAAGCGTTTTTCGTTGAAGGAATCCTTATTATTTCAACTTTTCCATGATGATGTCAGTAATTTTCTGAACTAAAGCTTCATCGACGGGGGCATTTGCGGCGGGCATTTCACAGGAACAGGCGGCGGGTTGCGGCGCGGTGGTGACGGTGTAATCGGCGGCATCGCAGAGTTCGCATTCTTTGAGCTCGTCGAGGCGGTGGTCGGGCATGCCGAGTTTTTTGCGCAGGACGATGAGTTCCTTGAGTTTGTCGGGGCCGTATTGTTTGGGGCCGCCGATTTGCATGGTGATGGAAACGGTTTGGCAGAAGGCGTCGGTGTTTTCCATTTTCCAGTAGGCATCTTCGACATCTTTACCCCAGCAGATGACGCCGTGGTTTTGCATGAGGATGGACTGGTGTTTTTTGGCGAGTTGGCCGACTTCCTTGGCGTTCTCGGGGGTGCCGGGGGTCTGGTAGGAAGCGAAACCGATCTCACCGAGGAAGACTTCGGGCTCGGGGATGAGGCAGGACGGCGGGGTGACGCCCGCGACCGCGAAGGCGGTGGCGTAAACGGGGTGCGCGTGCACGCAGGATTTCGCCTTGGGCTCGTTTTTCATGATGCCGAGGTGGGTGTTGACCTCGGAGGTGCGCGGACGGGTGCCGGCGACTTGGTTGCCGTCGAGATCGACCATGCAGATATCGTCGGGGGTCATGAAGCCTTTGGAGATAAGGGTGGGTGTACAAAGGACGAGGTTGTCGCCGACGCGCACCGTGATGTTGCCGCCGTTGCCGTCGACATAGCCTTTGTTCCAGATGCGTTTACCGATATGGCAGATGCGTTCCTTGATGGCCTGGATTTCAGGGGAATAGAAAAATTTCTCGAGATCGCGGGCGTTTTTGGGGTCGCCGCCGGGGGTCCAGTTGTATTCCGCGTCGGGGAGGACGGGTTCGTGGATGCGGGGGCTCTGGCCCTGCGGGGCAGCAGCGGCGGGCGCGGCGGCGCTCTTCCCGTTTTTGCGGTGCTGGCGCAGGATGTCGCGCGCCATCGGCGTCAGTTTTGCGTTGGCAGGAACGCTGGCGAGGGACTCACCATTTTTCAACATGCGCTCCAATTCTTTGGCGGTGTAGAGTTTGCTCATAATATTAAATATAAGTTGTTTGTTTTAAAGTTCCGGTTGAGAAAAATCGTAGGTGTCGACCAGCGCGACGGTGATAGCATCGAGGGGGATATTGTCCTCGAAGGGTTGAGTGGCTTCGGCGCCCTCCACATAGAGGATCGGGTCCCCCACCCCCGCGCCGAGTTTGTCGTAGACCACCGGGCTGGATTCGTTGCCGTAGAGGCGTTGGTCGGTCAACTCGGCGGGGCCCATGGGCGCAACAAGGAGCCAGCGCGCGCCCTTGAATTGGGAAGCGGCCTGGCTGAGAGTTACGTTTCCGATGACGCGTCCGGGTTTCATTGTGAGTCGATGATGCCGATGACCTGATTGCGGATGGGCGAGGTCTCGTCGTGGAGAGTGTTTTGGCTCCATGAACCGTCGGTGGTGATAAAGACGCGGCTGTGTTTGCCGCTGCTGAGCGGGTCGAGCGCCGCGATGGGGTTACCGGTGGCTTTGCCGTCTGCATCAATGGGCGTACAAAGGACGATTTTTTGTCCTTTGAGGCTTGGGTGGGCAACGCTGGCGGTAGCGTGTCCGTCGATGCGGGCGAGAATCATGGATTATTAGAAAAGGTTGAGCTGATCAACGAGGGTGCAGCGGCGGTAACGGGTGAAGGTGCGGGGAGTGGTGATGCCCTCGCCGGTGGTGGTGGCGATGGAGAAGCTGATATAGCCTTCGCCGCCCATTCCGAGACCGGCGACACAGGGACCGTTCTTCACAAAGAGGGTCGTGTCCATCGCCTGCGCCATGTAGGTCATATTGGAGACGTTCATGGTATGCACCATGGCGGAGTGTTTGTAGCCGTGCTCGGAAGCCTTCGCGATGCGGACTGCCTCGGGGAAGCACCCGGCGTGAATGATGGGCAGGAGCGGCATCATTTGCTCCTCTTCGACGAAGAGGTCGTCCGCGCCGGTTTCTGCGATGAGCATTTCGGTCTTGGGATCGATTTTGAGGCCGGCGATTGCGGCGAGGGTGGCGGCGTCGGCACCGACGTATTTGCGGTTGAGGACGGCGTGCGAGCAACCGCCCGCGCCTTCCTTGGTATCAAAGACTTCCTTTTGAATCGCCTGAGCCTGTTGCTTGGTGAGGAGAACCGCGCCTTCGCGCTTGAGGGCGTCGAGGGTCTTTTTGTAGGAATCACCGACTGCGATGATTTGCTTTTCACCGATGCAGAGGAGGTTGTTGTCAAAGCCGCCACCGAGGATGATGTCTTTTGCGACTTTATTGAAATCGAGGGCGTGGCAATCGTCGACCACCACCGGAGGGTTACCCGGGCCGGCGCAGATCGCGCGTTTACCGGTCTTCATAGCGGCATCGACCACGCCGGGACCACCGGTGATGACGAGGAGGTCGACATCCTCCGAGGCGCAGAGCTCGTTAAAGGAATCGAGGGAAGGCTTCTCGACGGTGGTGACGAGGTTTTCGATGCCGAGGGCCGCCTTGATGGCTTCGTTAAATTCGTGGGTCGCAACTGCGGCACAAGCCGCGCCACCCGGATGGGGGTTGAAGACGACGGCGTTACCGGCGGCGACAATGTTGACGATGTTGCCCGCCAAAGTAGGGACGGAATGGGTGACGGGCGTGATGCTCCCGACGACGCCCCAGGGAGCGGAATCGTCCATCGTGATACCGGCGTCACCGCTCATGCCGTAGGGCGTGAGGTATTCGACTCCGAGGACGTTTTTGATGCCGTGAAGCTTGGCGATTTTATGATCGAGGCGCCCGATTTGGGTTTCCTCGAATTCGATTTTACCCCAACGGTCGGCATTATCGGCGCACATTTGCTTCACGATATCGACGACTTTGGCGCGAGCTGCCCAGCCTTTTTTGCTGAGCTGTTCGTAACCGGAACGGGCGGCAGCAGCGGCGGAAGCGGCGTCCTCAAAGACGCCATGGCGCCCGGGGCGCGCCTTGATGGATGGACCCTTGGCGGGAGGCGGAGCGGTCGCGACAGTGGCTTGCCCGGTCTGGAGTTGGGCGAGGACTTCAGTGACGACGTTGCGAATCGCGGCTTCGTTGATTTGGCTCATGGAGAGAGGTGGGGATTAACTGTTTTTTGCCTGATAGGTGTTTTTACCGAGGATATCGACGGAATCGACCAGTCCCACAATGGCAGCATCGACCGGGAGGGCCTTGAGGCCATCGGCCTGCCGCGCGGAACTGCCTTGGGCGAACATCACGAGCTCGCCCTCCCCTGCACCGAGGGTATCGACCGCCACAATGGTGTTGTTGCCCGGCTTGAATTGCCCGGGTTTGTCGGGATCGACCAGCATGGGGCGCAACATGAGGAGCTTGCGCCCCTTCATGCTCGCGTCCTTTTTGGTGGCGACCACCGAGCCGATGACTTTTCCGAGATACATCGGATTACTTGGCGGCCCGTTTTGCGGGAGCAGCCTTGGCAGGTGTAATCGCGGTGATATCGTCGTGGGGACGTGCGATAACGTGCGCGCTGACGACTTCACCGTATTGTCCGGCGGTGTCGGAGCCGGCTTCGATCGCGGCGTTAACCGCGGCGACGTCGCCGGTGATGGTGGCGCTTACGAGAGCGCTGCCGACGCCCTTCATGGGGCCAGCGAGTTCGACATTAGCGGCCTTGAGCATTGCATCCGTGCCTTGCACGAGGGCAACGAGACCTTTGGTTTCGAGGATTCCGATTGCTTGTTTTGCCATGTTATTTGTTGGGTTGGATATTAATTCGGTTAGTGGATTATGTATTTGGAAATTGGATACTATTGATCGAGAAAGCGGTAGACTTCGCGCGCGATGACGAGTTCTTCGTTGGCGGGGATCACGAGGATTTTGATTTTGGAATCGGGGGCAGAGATGATGGCCTCGGTGCCGTGAACGGCGGCTCCATTGGCGCGGGCGTCGAGGCGCACCCCGAAACTTTCGAGGCCGGCGCAAATCGCGGTGCGCAGCTCGGGGCTGTTTTCGCCAATCCCGGCGGTAAAGCTGATGGCGTCTGCGCCACCCATTTTAAAGAAGAAGGCACCGGCCCAGTGACGGATGCTTTCGATGAGGACATCCTGCGCGAGGATGGCATCGGAATTGCCCTCGGCGGCAGCGGCCTCAATGTCGCGGGAATCGTTGCTGACCCCGGAGAGTCCGAGGAGCCCGCTCTCTTTGTTGAGTTGGCGTTCCGCTTCTTCCACGGAAATGCCGAGCATTTTTGTAGCGTAGGGAATTGCCATGGAATCGAGATCCCCGACGCGGTTGTTTTGGGGCAGTCCGCTTTGCGGGCTGAAGCCCATACTGGTGCCGATGGCAACGCCGTCGCGGATGCCGGTAACGGAACTGCTGCCGCCCAAATGGCATGAGATAACGCGGTGGGCTTTGGCGTTAAAATCGCCGGGGCCGTTTTGGTAAAGGCCGCGCACCCGCTGGGCGACGTCTTCGCGCTCGAGCAATTCGGCACTGCGCTCCGCGATGAATTTATGGCTGGCACCGTGAAAACCGTAACGCCGGATGCCGAGTTCACGCCAGGCGGCGGGAATGGCATAGTTGTAATTGGCGGGTTCCAGCCATTGATAAAAGGCGGTCTCAAAGAGCGCCACCCGTTTGACTCCGGGGAGTCGTTGCTCGAAACAACGGATCCCCTCCGCATAGGCGGGGTTGTGCGCCGGAGCGACTTCCTTGAAGCCTGCGAGCGCCTCGAGTACAGCGTCATCGGCTTCCACGCAACCACTCAGATCTTTCCCGAGCACGGTCTTGAAACCGACCGCGTCGAGATCCTCGCCGGAGGCGAGGTGTCCGTGCCCGATGAGGGAATCCAGCATTTTCTCAATGCAGGGCGCGTATTCGGTGACGCGTTCATAACCGCCCTTCGCGAGGAGTTCCGCAGAGGATGCTCCCATTTCAAAGAGACGGTATTTGAAGGAGGTCGAACCGAGGTTGGCGACGAGGATTTTCATACGGGGGAGTTGCGTCCGGGCGGGCGGGAACGGGGATTTACCCGATCCAGGAACCGAGTTTACCGAGGTCGTCGTGGGGGCGCGGGATTACCTGCACTGCAACGACTTCACCGATTTGTCCGGCGGATTCAGCACCTGCCTCGATGGCGGCTTTGACGGCGGCGACATCACCGGTAAAGAAACCGGTTACCAGTCCCGAGCCGATTTTTTCCCAGCCGGTCATGGATACGTCTGCGGCCTTGAGGGCAGCGTCTGCAGCTTCCATCAGACAGATGAGGCCTTTGCATTCGATCATTCCTATTGCTTGTTTAGCCATAATATTTTTCTCCTTAGTTAAGTGTATAATGCTCTTTAAAAGTATTTGAGCAGATCCTGGTGGGGACGTGCGATGACGTTGGAGGCCACGAGCTCTCCGACGCGGTTGGCGGCCTCGGCACCGGCTTCAACCGCAGCTTTTACGCTGCCGACGTCGCCTTTGACGAGAACGGTGAGAAAGCCGCCGCCGATGGCGACTTGCTTGACAAGAGCAACGGAGGCCGCTTTGGCCATGGCGTCACTCGCTTCGATAGAACCGGTGAGGCCCTTCGTTTCGATCAATCCAATGGATTCACTCATGATATGTTATGGTTTGGTTTGGGTTGTTTGAGATTTTGATACGGAAAGGTTGATTATTTGACGAGTTTGCAGGGGACGTCCGGGCCGAGTCCACAGGCGTTTGCCTCGTCGGTGTCGATATGCACCTCGAGTTTAAAGGAGGGGTCGACGCGAACAAAGATATTATCGAAGGTCATGCCGAGGTCGCCGCCGACCACGAGCTTCATGAAAGATTTGTTTTCGACCCCGTAATGCTGGGCATCTTCCGGCGCCATGTGCACGTGCGGGGCGGCACGAATGACGCCCTCCTCCATTTCAAGGAACCCGGCGGGGCCCATGAGCATACAACCGGGGGTGCCGGCGATGTTGCCGGAATTGCGAACCGGCACTTTGAAACCGAGGGAAATCGCATCGGTGTACGCCAACTCGACTTGATTGAAATCGCGACAGGGGCCGAGGATGCGGAGATTGGAAATGACGCGACTGCGGGGCCCGATGAGGGTGACGGATTCCTCGGCGGCATATTGCCCTTTCTGGTAGAGCCATTTCATGGGGGTCAATTCGTGACCTTTGCCGAAAAGCGTCTCAACTGCCTCTTGGGAGAGGTGACAATGCCGGGCGCTGGAATTAACAATGAGGGGATTGGGGCCGCTTCCTTGTTGGGCAGGAAGGCTTTGCGGAGCGGCGTTGCGGCTCAAACTGGCGCGTACCATCGCCTCTATTGCGGAGCGGTCAAGTGTTGTATTACTTGGGTTTGACATGTGAAAATGCTTGTTTTTGTGGGAAAATTTGAATTTTTTGGGGAAAAGTCAACCTTTTACTTGCCTATTTTCCAAATAATCCAACAATATTCCTAAATTTTTCCAAATCGAAACGATGCTTGCACCGGAACGCCAACAACAAATTCTCACCCTGCTGGACCAGCGTGGGATTGTTAGGACGGTGGATTTAGCGGAAGAATTTCAGGTAACGGACGAGACGATCCGCCGTGATTTGCAAGTTTTGTCGGACGAGGAGCAGTTAAAACGCATCCACGGCGGGGCGAGCAGTTTAAACGGAAAATCGAAACTGCGCTCCTTCAGCGAACGCAGTCATTTGAACATAGAGGCGAAGGAGGCGATTGCGCGGGAGGCGTTAAAACTCATTCAGCCTCAGCGCACCTACGCCTTTGACAGCAGCACCACCGCCTGCGCCCTCGTGGCGATTTTGCCCGACCTCCCCTTTCGGGTCGTGACGAACGCTTTTGCGATTCTGGAGCAACTGATCCTGAAGGAAGCGGTCGATTTGATTTCAACCGGGGGTCGCTACCATCCCAAGACGCACACCTTTATCGGCGGGGACAGCATCAATACCTTGCGCCGCCATCAGGTACACACCGCCTTCATTTCCTGCATTGGGTTTGATATTGAACGGGGCGCCAGCGAAGGTTTCGAGGAACAGGCGAGCTACAAGGAGAGCCTTGTGCAGTTCGCGGAGGAGGTTGTTCTCTTGATGGACTCCAGCAAGATCAACCAACAGTCTGAATATTTCTTTGCACCGGTCGAACGCGTCCACCGCATCATCACGGACGCAGGGATTGAGAGCGGGGTCGCGGAGGCGATTCGCAAGCGTGGCCTGAAACTAACGATTGCGGAACAATAGCGCATCGACATAACCAAGTTTAAAAAGTAACGAAACAACATGAGCCAAAAAAAAGTTTATCTTGCAGTTGATTTGGGAGCGGGCAGCGGACGGGTGCTCGCGGGAGAATTCGATGGCCGTCGCATTGAACTGCATGAGGTCAACCGCTTCGAGAACGTACCGGTACAGTTACCGAGCGGGTGGCATTGGAATATCACGGCGCTCTACCAGAACATTCTGGAGGGGCTGAAACTTGCGGCGGAGAGCTACGCCGATTCGATTGTGAGCCTCGGGGTGGACACCTGGGGGGTGGATTATGGGCTCTTTGACAAGGACGGCCGCTTGCTGGGTCTCCCCTACCAATACCGTGACAGCCGCACCGATGGCGTGATGGAACAAGCCTTTGAGCGAGTCTCGAAGGAGGAGATCTACAAGGCCACCGGGATTCAGTTTATTTTCTTCAATACCCTCTTCCAGCTTTACTCGGAGGTGGTGCAAAAGAATCCGGCGCTTGAGCAGGCGGAGGATCTCCTCTTCATGCCGGATCTCATCGGCTACTGGTTGACCGGCAAGAAGACGCAGGAACGCAGCGTTGCGAGCACGAGCCAGCTCTACAATCCAAGCACGGGCGATTGGGATTATGATTTAATCAATTCGCTGGGATTACCGCGCAAATTATTCAAGGGAATCAGCGACCCCGGTTCGAAACTGGGAGCCTTGAGCGCGCATGTTGCGGAATTCACCGGACTTGAAAATGTGGACGTCATAACGGTCGCGGGTCACGACACCGGAAGCGCGGTGGCGGCGGTACCGAGCAAGGCAGAGACGCCCGCCTATTTGAGCAGCGGAACCTGGTCACTGATGGGACTTGAACTGCCCGCGCCGGTCATCAATGAACGTTCCTTCGCCGATGACTTCACCAACGAGATTGGGGTCAATGGCACGGTCCGCTACCTGAAAAACATTTGCGGCCTATGGCTGATCCAGGAATGTAAACGCCACTGGAAAGCGCAGGGCGAAGACCTCCCCTATCACCGCATGGCGAGCCTTGCGGCGGAAACCACGCCCTTCCGCTCCTTGATCAACCCCGACGATGCACGCTTCGCGAAGGCGGGGGACATGCCGGAAAAAATTCAGGCCTACTGCCACGAGCACGGGCAACCGATCCCCGAAACAAAGGGCGAAATCATTCGCACGATTTATGAAAGCCTCGCCCTGCGCTATTCGGTTGTTTGGGAAAAACTGATGACCTACACCGAGACGCCTCCCCGCAGTCTCCACATCGTGGGCGGCGGTTGTCAGGACAAACTGCTCAATCAATTTGCCGCCAATGCGATTGGCATCACGGTCAAGGCGAGTCCGGTGGAAGCCACGGGGCTTGGCAACATTCTCGCGCAAATGTTGGCGGACGGTGCCATCGCGAGCATCGAGGAAGGCCGCGAGATCGTGGTGAATTCCTCGATTGTGGAAGTCTTTGAACCGGGGGATCAGGTGCCCTGGACCGAAGCCAAGGCGAAATTCGCGGCGCTCACCGAAGGATGAGGATAAGGAACAACAAAATCTTTAGAGGTCAGGAAAACACCAGCCAGTAAATCTTATGAAAAGCGAAGCACATATTGAAAATCCGGATGTAATTCTCATCGGTAGCGGCATCATGTCCGCGACCCTTGGTGCCCTGCTCAAGGAGCTGGACCCGAGCTTACGGATCCAACTCTACGAGTTGACCGAGGAGCTGGCGCTGGAGGCGTCCAACGGCTGGCACAATGCCGGCACCGGACACGCGGGACTCTGCGAGCTGAGCTACACGCCGGATTACGGCCCCGATGGCGAGGTCGAAGTCAGCCAGGCGATTCGGATCTGTCATGAATTCCAGCACTCGCTGCAATTCTGGGGTCATGCGGTGCGCAGCGGCATGATCGATGCCGCCGAGGATTTTGTGCGACCGGTTCCACATTTGAGCTTTGTTTATGGACAGGAGCAGGTTGACTTCCTCCGCTCCCGTCATCGTCAAATGAGCAAGCACCATTTCTTCAAGGATATGGAATACACGGAGGACCGGGAGACGATCCGTGAATGGGCGCCGCTGATCCTGGAAGGTCGTGCCGCCGATGAACCGGTCGCGATGACCCGCATGATTCATGGGACGGATGTGAACTTTGGAGCATTGGCGGCCAAGCTCACGCATTGGCTCGGGAAGCAGGAGGGTTGCGGCTTTGCGAGCTCGCATCGCGTCACCGACATCAAGAAAAAGGACGGGCGCTGGGAGCTTAAGATTAAGGATTTGGGAAGTAAGCGTGAGTTTTCGAACAGCGCGAAATTCGTCTTCATCGGAGCGGGCGGCGGATCGCTGCCGCTCCTGCAAAAAGCGGGCATCCCGGAGGCGAAGGGAATCGGCGGTTTTCCGATTGGAGGTCAATGGTTGATCTCGGAGAAGCCCGAATTGATTGCGCAGCACAACGCGAAGGTTTACGGGATGTCGCCCGGCGCGGCCCCAACCATGGCGGTTCCCCATCTCGACACACGCATCATTGATGGCAAGCGGTCGCTCCTCTTTGGGCCCTATGCCGCTTGGACGACGAAGTTCCTGCACAAGCGCGGGAGCCTCATGGATTTACCGGGTTCGATTCGCTGGGACAACATGGCGTCGCTCATCAAGGTAGGCATCTCCAATATTCCATTGGTGCGTTACCTAATCCAACAGGGCACGCAGAGCATGAAGACCCGCATGGGGGAATTGCGCAACTTCTACCCCGATGCGAAAACCGAGGACTGGCATTTGATTGATGCCGGTATTCGCGTGCAGGCGATCAAGAAAGAAGACGGGGACGCCGGTATTGTTCACTTCGGAACAGAGGTGATTACCGACAAGGACAAGAGCCTTTCGGCACTCCTGGGAGCCTCGCCCGGCGCCTCGGTCTCAACCAATATCATTCTTGAGGTCGTTCAAAAATGCTTTGCGGAAACCCTCGCTACCGAGGCGGGTCACGAACGCATGAAACAGATCATTCCGTCTTACGACGAGGATTTGATTCAAGCAGAGATGGAAGCGCGCCACGCGACGCTGCAAATGGATGCGCTGAAAGCCTTGGGTGTGGCGGAATAAAAGCAACGCACGCGCAGGTGATGCCATTATCAAGGTGGGAAAGTGCAAAAGTGGGAAGGTGGGAAAGTTGTTGGTTGCGACCCTTTGCTCCTCTCTTGCTCCGCGTTTATTTTTTAACGCGGAGGGGCTCTTTAACTCTGCGTTTTTTATTTTAACGCAGAGAAGCGGAGGAACTCTGTGTTTTATTTTAACGCGGAGAAGCGGAGGAGCGGAGGGGTTCTGGAACTCTGCGTTTTTTATTTTAACGCGGAGGAGCGGAGGGGCATCTATTTGGTTTGCCAAGGTTGGGAGGTGCTTCAGTGAAGGCTATTTGAGATCGCTATGATACCGAAGCTGATTGGAAACGGTATCGCATCGGCGGTGTGCCAGCTTTGGATACGGGCATAAAAAAAGCGCATCGAAGTGCGCTTTGATTGAATCCGTTTAAGGGGGCTGAATTAGCTGTCTGATTCTTTTTTGGAATCGGCTGCTTCCTCAGGTGCTTCCTCGGCAGGAGCTGCTTCGGCTTCGGCGGGTGCGGCTTCCTCCTCGGCGGCGGGAGCTTCATCTTCGGCGGGAGCTGCTTCGGCGTCTGCGGGAGCTTCCTCTACCGGGGTGGCTTCGGGTTCAGCTTTTGCTTTAGCCTTGGCTTTGGGAGCGGCTTTGCGTTTGGGCTTTTCGTAGCCTTCATCGCTCGCGTCGATCAATTCAATGAGTGCCATTTCAGCGGCATCACCGATGCGTTGACCGATTTTATAGATCCGGGTGTAACCGCCGGCGCGATTGGCGAATTCGGAGGCACGCTCATCGAAGAGTTGGGCGACTGCTTTTTTATCACGGACCCGGGCGATGGCGAGGCGGCGGAAGTGCAGCTTGCGGGCCGCATCGTTTGCCTGCTCGGCCTTTTTGGCAAGGGTGATGACCTTTTCAATGAAAGGGCGCAGCGCCTTAGCTTTGGCAAGCGTGGTTTCAATTCGTCCGTGAGTGATAAGAGCAACCGAGAGGTTACCCATCATAGCGGCGCGGTGTGGGCCGGAGACCCCGAGGACATGTCGTCTTTTACTGTGGCGCATTGGTGTAAAACGTTTCGGTGTGTGCTGGTTTTGCTAGAATTGTTCGGGAGCGTTGTCGAGGAGGCGCTCATCAATTTGCTTGCCGAGGGAAAGCCCGAGTTGCTCAAGCTTGTCCTTGATTTCGTTGAGTGACTTCTTACCGAAGTTGCGGTATTTCAACATTTCCTGTTCGGACTTCATTGCGAGTTCGCCGACGGTTGTGATGTTGGCGTTGTTGAGGCAATTAGCGGCGCGAACGGAGAGTTCGATCTCGTTGACGCTCATGTTGAGGAGCTTGCGGAGACGGTTTTGTTCTTCGCTGACTTCGCTGGTATCGGTGTCGAAGTTGATGTCCTCTTGTGAGACTTCATCAAAGACGGTGAGGTGGTGCTTGAGAATGGCGGCGCTTTGCTTGAGGGCGTCATCCGGTGTGATGCGGCCGTCTGTGGTCACTTCGAGGATAAGCTTGTCGTAGTCCATGGACTGACCCACGCGGGTGTTTTCGACGGAATATTTGACGAGTTTAACGGGGCCGAAGAGGGAATCGATTGCGATAACACCGATGGGCTGATCTTCTTTCTTATTCTCCTCGCCGGCGCAATAACCGCGTCCCACGCGCACTTCGAGTTCGGCATGGAAACGTTTTTTGCGATCGAGGGTACAGATGAGTTGATCCGGGTTGATAACCTCCACTCCGGAAACTTCCTGAATATCAGCGGCGGTCACGGGGCCGTCGCGTGTGACGTCGATGGTCATGTTGACCGAGTCGCGGCTTTCGGAGACGAGGAGGACTTTCTTGAGGTTGAGGACGATGTCGGTGACATCCTCGACCACGCCGTCGATGCTCTGGAATTCATGTTGCACACCGTCAATGTTAACGGCTGAGATCGCGGCACCTTCGATGGAGCTCAGAAGCACGCGTCGGAGGGAATTACCGATAGTGTGTCCGTAACCGGCCTCAAAGGGCTCGGCTTGGAAGGTGGCGTAGGTGTCGGTTGCGGTGTCTTCGACCTTAACGAGACGATTGGGTAGTTCGAATTTTCCTAAACGCTTTGGCATAATGTTCTTGGTTGATAAAATGAACGAGGAACTGAGTGAGAGCTGCGAGCTGTGCGCAGACTCAAAGGAAGATTAACGGCTGTAGTATTCAACAATGAGCTGAACGTTGATGCCGGATTCGGTTTCTTCGCTGCTTGGAAGACGATTGACGGTAGCCTTGAGGGCATCCGCGTTTAAAGTGAGCCACTCGGGAACGGTGCGGGCTTGGCTTTCGTCCATGGAGCGGGTCGCCAACTGGCGGGAAGAAGTGCGTTCACGGACTTCGATCTCGTCGCCTTCTTTAACGATAAAGCTGGCGATGTCGGTTTTTTTACCATTCACCACGATGTGACCGTGCCCGACGAACTGGCGGGCGGCGGAACGGGATTTTGCGAAGCCGAGGCGATAGATAACGCTATCGAGGCGGCACTCGAGCAATTGAAGGAAGATATCACCGGTAACCCCGCGTTGGTTCTTGGCCTTTTCGAAGGTCAAGCGAAATTGTTTTTCGGTCATGCCATACATGAAGCGTAGTTTTTGCTTCTCGTTAAGGCCGATGGCGTAGTCGCTGAGTTTGCGACGGAGACGCGGACCGTGCTGCCCGGGAGGGTGCGGTTTGCGCTCGAAAGCTTTGGTCGGGGCAAAGATAGCCTGACCGAAGCGGCGGTTGATACGTGTAGTAGGTCCTGTGTAGCGGGCCATGATATGTTATGTGTTTTTCTGCGAACTATTAAATGTTGTGTCGGGGTGGCAGAATCACCTTAGACACGACGACGTTTGGGGGCACGGCATCCGTTGTGAGGAACGGGGGTCACGTCGATGATCTCGGTGACAATCATGCCCATAGATTGAAGCGCACGTACGGCGGAGTCGCGACCCATACCGGGGCCGTTGAGTTTGACCACCACTTCCTTCATGCCGTGCGACATGGCGACGCGACCGGCATCTTGAGTGACGACCTGTGCGGCGTAGGCGGTGGATTTGCGGGAACCGCGGAAGTTGCATTTACCGGCACTGGACCAGGAGATGACGTTGCCACGCGGGTCGGCAAAGGTGACCTTGGTGTTATTGAAAGTTGCGAGCACGTTCACAACGCCAACGGTGATGTTTTTGCTGCCTTTGGCGCGGCGGATTTTAACGCCTTCGAGGTCGCTCTTGAGAAGATCCTCGGCGGTTTCCTCCTTTTTGACAGGGGCTTCCTCTTCAGCGGCCTCGGCAACGGGCGCTTCTTTAGCGGGTGCCTCTTCTTTAGCAGGTGCTTCGGCGGCAGGTGCTTCGGCGGTAGCGGCCTCGGCGGCAGGTGCGGCAGCCTTTACCTCTTCTTCGTTGGTTTGTTCGTTCTCTTCGCTCATTTTAAAAAAGGGTGTGTATCGGTCAGGCGCTTATTTGCGGATTGGTTTAACGGCGCCCTTGCGGGTGCGGGCGTTGGTTTTGGTGCGCTGTCCACGAACGGGAAGTCCGCGCATGTGGCGCATTCCACGCCAACTACGGATGGCGGAAAGTCGTTTGAGGTTGGCGGTTACTTCGCGGCGCAGGTCGCCCTCGACGATGTAATTCTTCTCGGCAACGATATTGGCGAGTTGGTTGAGCTCTTCCTCATTGAGGTCTCCGGCACGACGGTCGGGATCAAAACCGGCTTCATCAACGATGGTTTTGGCGCGTGTGGGCCCGAGGCCATAGATATAACGAAGCGCGAAAACGAGCTTCTTGTTGGCTGGAATGTCGACTCCAAGTATACGAGGCATGGTACTAATGTGTTAAATGAGCGCTATTAAGCGAGAAAAGTGCGTAAAAATAGCAGTTAATTTGATTTTGGAAAGTTAATTTTTCAGTAAGGTTAAAATTTCAGGATCCGATTCGGTAACGAGGACGGTGTGCTCGAAATGGGCGGAGGGTAAGCGATCACGGGTTACGGCGGTCCAGCCATCGTCCAGCATCTCAATTTCGGGGCGTCCAAGGTTAATCATGGGCTCAATAGCGAGGGCCATTCCGGGCTTGAGGAGGGCGCCGCGCCCGCGGGGGCCGAAGTTCGGGATTTGCGGCGGTTCGTGCATTCCGGAACCGACTCCGTGGCCTACAAAATCGCGAACAATCCCGTATTTGTGGGGCTTGATGAAACGTTCGACGGCATTGGAGATATCTCCGACGCGGTTTCCGGCACGCGCATGGCTGATGGCGTGGTCAAGTGATTGGCGGGTGGTATCGAGGAGCGCTTGGTTTGCTTTGCTAACGGGAGCGACGCCGACGGTGGTGGCGTTGTCGCCGATCATACCCCGGTAGCGCACCACGACATCGAGGGAGACCAGATCGCCCGGGGCGATGACGCGCTGCAGGCGACCGATGCCATGCACGATTTCCTCGTTGACTGAAACGCAGGTGTAGGCGGGGAAGACGTTGCTTTGATGGCGGTAGTTGAAGCAGGCGCTTTCGGCACCGTGCTCCGCGATGAGTTTGCGGCCGAGTTGGTCGAGGTCATAGGTATTTACACCGACCTCAACGGCATCGACCATATCGGCAAGTACCGAAGCGGCGACTTGACAGGCTTCGCGGATGGCTTGGATAGCTTCAACTGTGCGAACGGGTTTCACCGTTTTTCAAGCGAATGAATCGAATTCAAAGAACAAGGGAAATTGGATACGGGTCAGAAACCCGGTGGGTATTAACCGAGGTTGATAAACCAGGAGATGATACCGAGAATGAAAAGCGTGAGCGCCAGGATGAGAAGCGGACGCCATGCGGTCCAGAAATCCTGAAGACCGGTGGAATCGACAAGTTGGCGACTGCGGGTCGCGGAGCGTCCGCGGATTTTTCCTTTTTTGAGGAAACCATCGTAGTGGCGTTGCAGGAGAAAGGTCTCGATTTGACGCATGGTATCGAGCAAGACCCCGACCGTAATCAACATCCCGGTACCGCCAAAGAAGATCGCGACGTTGTTGGGGATCTTGTAACCCACCAGGAGGATATCGGGAAAGAGTGCGATGAGGGTGAGGGCGAGCGCACCGGCAAGGGTCAGGCGCGTCATGATAAAGTCGAGGAATTTGGCGGTGGGTTCACCGGGGCGAACACCGGGCACGTAGCCACCGTTTTTCTTGAGGTCGTCCGCGATCTGAACGGGTTTGAACATGAGGGAGACCCAGAAATAACTGAAAACAAAGATCAGGAGACCAAAGACGAAATAATAGGCGAATTGGCCGCGCCCGAGGGTGTCGGCGAATTCATTGAAGAAATTCATCCCGGTATTCTTCCCGAGGAAGTAGAGGATTTGAGTCGGGAACATCAGGATGGCGCTGGCAAAAATGACGGGCATAACGCCGGCATAATTGACCTTGAGCGGCAGGAAGGAGCTTTGTCCGCCATATACCTTGCGCCCGACCACGCGCTTGGCGTATTGCACGGGGATTTTGCGCTGGGCTTGGGTGATGGCGACGAGTCCGGCGGTTACGACAAAGAGCAGTGCCAGCATGAGGACGCCCTGCGGGAGACCGAGTTGGGATTCGGATCCAACGGGGGCGGTAAAGAGTTGGTAGGCGGCGATGACCGCACCGGGGAGACCGGAAATGATACTAACGGTAATCAGGAGGGAGATACCGTTACCGATTCCCTTTTGGGTGATTTGCTCACCGAGCCAAACCATAATCATGGAGCCGGCGGTCAGGAAAATCGTACCGGTAATGAGGAACTGGGTTTTGCCCATAAGGACGACCTCGCCGTAGGCGGCGGGGTTGAAGCCCGGAATGATGCTACCCGGATTGGTACTAAGCGCTACGAGCAACATGAGACCCTGCACGAGGCAAATCGCGATGGTGAGGTAACGGGTATATTGATTGATCTTCTGGCGACCGACATCGCCTTCCTGCTGGAGGCGGGCGAGACCGGGGAAGACCGCACCCATCAACTGCATGATAATGGAGGCGCTGATGTAGGGCATGATGCCGAGGGCAAACAAGGCACCGTTGAGCAAGGCGCCACCGGTAAACATGTTGTAGAGCCCCAGCAGTCCGCCGCCCGCTCCCGCTTCATTGCTCAAGTATTCCTGAATCGGCCCCGGGTTCATACCGGGAAGCGGGATGTTTGCACCTACCCGGGCAATAAAAAGCAATGCCAAGGTAAAGAAGATCTTTTGGCGCAGTTCCGGAATCTTGAGAGAATTGGTGAATGCGGAGAGCATGAATTGTTTGAAAGGCTTGGGCCCGCGTGGAGCGGGCAGTTCAATTAGGCGTCTTCAGAAGCGTCCTTGGCATCAGCGTCGGCCTCGGCTTCGGGAGCAGGCTCGGCTTCGACCTCGGCTTCAGCTACGGGCTCGGCTTCGGTGCTCGCTTCGACCGGTGTGCTGAGGATGAGCTTACCGCCAGCGGCTTCGATCTTTTTGACGGCGGAACCGGAGGCGCGGTCAACGTGAACGGTGAGCGCTTTGGAAATTTCGCCATCGCCGAGCAATTTGATTGCGTCGTCGTTATCGCGGATGAGTCCCGCTTTAAGCAAGGTTTCGCGGTTGACGGTGTCGCCCTCAATTTTCTCGAGCTCTGCGACGTTGACGGTCTGGAAGTGCTTGCGGAAATTGAAGTTGTTGAAACCGCGGCGCGGGAGCTTGCGGTAGAGGGGCATTTGACCGCCCTCGAAACCGATGCGAATACCGCCGCCGGAACGAGCTTTTTGTCCCTTGTGGCCTTTGCCGGAGGTTTTACCGTGGCCACTGCCCTCCCCGCGCCCGAGGCGTTTGGTGGGATGGGTGGCGCCCTTGATCGTTGGAATTTTATCGAGATTCATGATGCGTCTATGGCTTAGGCTTCAGCGGCCTCAGGCTTGGCGAAGCGGAGGGAATTAATGTCCTCTTTTGAGCGGAGTTGCAGGAGGGCATCCATGGTGGCATTGACCATGGCGAGGTGATTGTTGGAGCCGAGGGACTTTGAAAGGACGTTGTTGATACCAACGGCTTCCAAGACGGCGCGAACCCCACCGCCGGCGATAACGCCGGTACCATCGGTCGCGGGGCGAAGGAGCACCTCTCCTCCATCGGAAATACCACGCACGGGGTGCGGGATGGTTTCACCACGGAGGTTGATTTTAACGAGGTTTTTCTTGGCTTGCTCGGTGCCTTTGCGGATGCACTCAGGTACTTCCTTGGCTTTACCGTAGCCCACGCCAACTTCGCCCTTCTGGTTCCCCACCACAACAAGGGCGGAGAAACTGAAACGGCGCCCGCCCTTCACGACTTTGGCGCAACGGTTGATGTGCACCACCTTCTCGGTGAATTCGGGTGCTTCCTCGGTTTGATTTTGGGAAGAAAATGATCGGTTCGATTGACTCATAGCAATGGCGTTAGAATTGGAGGCCGCCTTCGCGGGCTGCTTCGGCAAAGGATTTGACACAACCATGATAGCGGCGTCCGGAACGGTCGAAGACCACCGACTCGATGCCGGCGGCTTTGGCTTTTTCAGCGATTTGCTTCCCGAGCGCGGTTGCGCCCTCGGCATTCGCCTTGAGGCCACCTTCCTTGGCAACGGAGGAGACGTAAGCCATGGTGTGGCCCTTGTCGTCGTCGATGCACTGGGCATAGATGTGTTTGTTGGAGAAATGCACGGCGAGGCGCGGGCGCTCGGCGGTGCCGGTAATTTTCTTGCGGATGCGCCAGCGACGACGCTGCAGAAGGCTTTTTTTCTTTTCGAGTTTCATGAATGGGAGTCTCCTGAATTAAATGCTTAAGCGGACTTCTTGCCTTCCTTGCGGCGAACAAACTGTCCAACAATGTGGACGCCCTTACCCTTGTAGGGCTCGGCGGGATAGAAGGCGTAGATGGAGGCGGTGATTTCACCGACCATTTGCTTATCGGCACCTTCAATCGTCAGCTTGGTGTTTTCCTTGATGGTAACGGTGATGCCTTCCGGGATTTCAATTTCGCAGGGGTGCGATTTACCGAGAGCCAGGTCGAGGACCTTGCCTTTCATAGCGGCACGGAAACCGACCCCTTTGATTTCAATTTTCTTTTGAAAGCCTTCGACCACGCCCGTCACCATGTTATTAATAATGGAACGGGCGGTTCCATACATGGCGTTGGCATGACGACTCTCGTCGGCAGGGCTAAGGCGGACCTCGTTGTCGACGATTTCAATTTTAACGGCGCTGTCGAAGGTTTGCTCAAGTTTACCCTTGGGGCCTTCGGCGCGAACGGTTTGCCCATCGACGGAGACTTTAGCCTTGTCGACGATGGGGACGGGAAGTTTTCCAATTCTGCTCATAGTGGCTGCCTTTCAAGTTACCAGACTTTACACACGAGTTCGCCGCCAATGCCGTTTTGACGGGCATCGCGGGCGCGCATGACGCCTTTTGAGGTTGTAAGGATCGCGACCCCAAGTCCACCAAGGACGCGTGGTATTTCACGAGCTCCGTAATAGAGACGACGACCGGGGGTGCTGTGACGCTCGATGCCCGTGATCGCGGGGGTGCTATCGACGTATTTAAATTTGATTTCCAAAGTTTTGAAGCCCTTCTCGTTTTGGCCCTCGCTGAAGTCGGCGATGTAGCCTTCGTCCTTAAGGATTTTGAGAAGCGCGAGGCGCATTTTGGAATGATGGGTAACGGCGACCTCCTTTTGGGCGGCGCTGGCGTTACGGATGATGGTGAGGAAATCACCGATGGTATCATGAACTGCCATAGTATTTTACTGCTGGGTTTTCAGATTGAGTGTTTGTGATTAAGAAAAATGCTTACCAAGAGGATTTGGTAACGCCGGGAATTTTGCCCTGAGAGGCGAGTTCGCGGAAAGTGATACGGGAAAGACCGAACTTGCGGATAAAGGCGCGTGGGCGTCCGGTAACGGAGCAACGATTGCGCGCGCGGATGGGTGAGCTGTTTTTGGGGAGCTTGCAGAGTTTTGCCTGCGCTTTGTAGAACTCCTCGTCGGTGGTCTCGGGGTTGGCGAGGATTGCCTTGAGCTCTTTGCGCTTGGCAGCGTATTTGGCGATGAGGCGCTCGCGCTTCTTGTTGCGGTGGATTGCGGATATTTTAGCCATGATTTTTGGTAAATTAAATTAAGCTTCAGTGGCCTCTGCGGGAGCTTCGGGAGCAGATTCAGCGGCGGCTTCCTCGGCAGCGATTTCAGAGGTGGATTTACGGAAAGGCATTCCCAGGCAGCGGAGGAGTTCGCGACCTGCTTCATCGTTGCTGGCAGAGGTATTGATGCAAATATCCATACCAATGGTGGCAGTTGTACCGTCGGCGCTGATTTCCGGGAAGATGGAATGATCGGTGATGCCGAGGGTGTAGTTGCCCTGACCATCGAGTTTGGCGGGCACTCCGCGGAAGTCACGAATGCAGGGCAAGGCGATGAAAATGAGGCGGGCGAGAAAGTCATACATGGCACGGCCACGCAACGTTACCTTACAACCGATGGGCTGACCCTCGCGGAGTTTGAAGTTTGAGATGCTGAGTTTCGCCTTGGTAATGACGGGGCGCTGTCCGGCGATCTTGGTGATCTCATCATTCACGTAAGCGACGTGATTTTTATCGGAGGTAGCGCTGAATCCGGAATTAATGACGACCTTGCTGATCGCGGGGACGACATGGGGATTGTCGAACCCGAACTTTTTCATCAATTCGGGAATGACTTTCTCAGTGTATTGTTTTTGAAGGAGTGCTTGTTCCATTGTTCGACGGCCGGATTTCTGACCCGGCGGCTTGAGGATTAATAGGATCGGAAATTATTTGGATTTGGCGTCATACTTCTCGGCGGGCATGACGTTGGAATAATGAATGGGTGCTTCGCGCTGCACAGATCCCCCCTCGGGGTTCTCTTGAGTTTTGCGCTCGTATTTGGTGATGAGGTTTACGCCTTCAACGAGGATTTTCTCAGGGGCTTTGACCTCGAGGACCTTGCCGCGTTTGCCTTTGTGGGCGCCTGCGATGACGACCACTTCCTGTTCGCGTTTGATTGTTTTAGCCATAACTAGAGTACCTCCGGTGCAAGGGAAATGATTTTCATATACTTGGCGCGCAGCTCACGGGCGACGGGGCCAAAGATGCGGGTGCCTTTAGGATTGCCGTCGGCATTGATGATGACCACGGCGTTGTTGTCGAAGCGCAGATAGCTGCCATCACCACGGCGAATCGGTGCAACGGTTCGCACTACCACCGCCTTGACGACCTCGCCTTTTTTAACGGAGGCATCGGTGGACGCTTCCTTAACATTGCAGACAATGACATCACCCACCGAAGCAGTGGTCTTGTTTTGACCAAGGCGGCGGATCATTTCGGCGGATTTAGCACCGGTGTTATCCGCGATAAAAACGCGGCTGTTCATCTGTATCATGACTTAAGGCTGTTGAATTGTTGAAATGTTAAATAGAGGGCCGTATGCGGGCTTATGCATCCTTGCTATCGCCATCGAGCTTGGGAGCGCGCTCGAGCACACGGGTGACGCGCCAACGCTTGAGCTTGCTGATCGGACGGGTTTCCATGATTTCGACACGGTCGCCGATTCCGCAGTCATTGGCTTCATCGTGGACGTGAACCACGGTTTTGCGCTTGATCTCCTTGCGGTAAAGCGGGTGCGGGATCTTGTAGAAATAGGTGACCTTGATGGTCTTGTCGCCGGAACGACTGGTGACGGTTCCGATGAGGGACTTGCGGGAGTTGCGTGTAGCGGTTGCTTCCATGGTAATGCGGTGCTAGTGGATTAAGCCTCAGTCGCCGCGAGTTTTTTCTCACGGAGAATGGTTTCGAGGCGTGCGATTTCGCGGCGCAGGTTGGTGAATTCATGGGGATGCTCAACCTGTCCGGTCTGTTTACGCAGACGGAGGTTAACTTGAGCGTCACGGGTATCACGCAGCTTTTTTTCGATTTCAGCTTCTGACATTTCGCGTATATCTTTAGTGTTCATTAGAAGAGCTTGTTCGTTTCTTGGATGTGCTTGCGTTTACGCTTCCTCGCGGGAGACGAAGCGGCAACGGAAAGGGAGTTTGGTATCGGCGAGGCGGAGGGCTTCGCGAGCCGCGGTGGCCGAGCAACCGGCGATCTCGAAGAGCATGGTGCCGGGCTTAATAACGGCGACCCAGCGGTCGACCCCACCCTTACCCTTACCCATGCGGGTTTCAGCGGGTTTCTTGGTGACGGGTTTGTGAGGGAAGACGCGGATCCAGACTTTACCCTTACGCTTGAGGCTACGTGTCATCGCAACACGGGCAGCTTCAATTTGTTGGGAGGTCATACGTCCACGGGAAAGGGACTGAATACCGAATTCGCCAAAGGCGAGGCTGTTGCCTTTTTGAGCGGTGCCGTAAATGCGGCCTTTGTGAACCTTGCGGTATTTGGTGCGTGATGGAAGTAGTGCCATGATTCGCGGTGTGGAAAGTTTATTTTAAATTAAAAAAAGATTGGATTATTCGGAGTCGTCCTCGGGGAGGCAGATCCAGCATTTGATGCCAATGATGCCGTAAACGGTGCTGGCTTCGCTGAAGCCGTAGTCGATTTTCGCGCGGAGGGTTTGGAGGGGAACCTTGCCCTCGCGTTGTTGCTCGGTGCGGGCGATGTCGGCGCCACCGAGGCGACCGCTGCATTGAATACGAATACCCTCGGCACCCATCGCCATGGTTGTTTGCACGGCGCGTTTCATGGCGCGGCGGAAGGCGATGCGTCGCTCCAGTTGCAGGGCAACGTTTTCAGCAACCAGTTGGGCGGAGAGGTCGGGGCGCTTGACTTCCTGAATGTCGAGCATGATGTCCTTGCCGACCTTCTTGTTGAGTTGAGCCTTGAGCTTATCGAGTTCCTGGCCCTTGCGACCGATCACGACGCCCGGGCGGGCCGTGTGAATTTTAACGCGGATACGACCCGAGGCGCGCTCGATGAAGATGCGGGGCACCGAGGCGTAGCGCAGTTTCTTCTCGAGGAAGGTACGAATGGTGTGGTCTTCCTTAAGGTAGCCGGGGAAGTCTTTTTTGCTGGCGTACCAGCGGGAATCCCAGTCGCGGGTGACTGCTAGGCGGAAGCCGGTTGGATGCGTTTTTTGTCCCATGAGTTTTAGTTAAGCAATTTGGTTTAGGCGTCGTCTGTGAGGATGATGCGAATATGGCTGGTGGCCTTTTTGTAAGGGTGCGCGGAACCGCGTGCTGCGGGGCGGAAACGTTTAAAGGCGGGGCCTTGTTCGACCGTTGCGGACTGAATGGTGAGCGCGTCGGAGGAAAGGTTGTTGTTGTTTTCAGCGTTCGCGATGGCGGACTTGAGGGTCTTGCTGACAAGTCGTGCCGATTTGCGCGGAATGAAGCGGAGGATTTCGACTGCCTCGGCGGCATTGCGTCCTTGGATGGCGCGGGTTATGTCGCGCACTTTAACGGGCGACATCCGGGCGTATTTGGTATAAGCTTGAACCTGCATTTTGATGAAGGGTTATGAGTTTTGAAAAGTCTTAATGCGTGCGATATCACCGGATTGGATGGTGGTCTCGCGTGCGATTTGAAGGATGAGAGCGGCGGCGCGCTGTTCGCGGGAGGCGATGATGAGAACCTCTCCGACGGTGCGGTCACCGCGTTCGATGCGGCAGATCATACCCCGGCGCAGGCCTTGGAGCAGTCCCCCTTCGATGACCACGAGGTCGGTATCTTCACCGGCCAGAACTTCCGCGACGGGTGCGGCGTTGGGAGTATAGAGGCCTTCGGCGATGAAGGCGGGTTGCGCAGCGGTCCCGATGCAGGGCAAAGCGGTCGCGACGGCGATGAGGCCGGCGATCAGGGCTTGGTGCATTGGGAGACGGGTGTGCATGAAAGGTGAGTGTTTATCGGTTCGCGGCAGGGTTATTTCTTACCGGCTTGGTGCGACTTGAAGGTGCGGGTGGGAGCAAACTCGCCGAGCTTGTGGCCCACCATGTTTTCAGTGACATAGACGGGCAGGAAGCTGCGGCCGTTATGGACATTGAAGTTGAGTCCCACGAAATCGGGGGTGATGGTAGAGCGTCGTGACCAAGTCTGGATAGGCTTGCGGTCATTGCTGGCCTGAGCGGCATCCACTTTTTTGGCAAGGTGGGGATCGACGAAGAATCCTTTTTTAACGGAGCGTGACATAAGAAGAATCTCGTTTGATTATTTGCGCTTCATGGGGCGACCGTTGCGGCGCACCAGAATTTGAGAATTGGTAGGATTGGACTTTTTGCGGGTCGGGAATCCTTTGGAGAGCTGACCCCAGGGCGACTGGGGATGACCGCCACCGGAGGTACGACCCTCACCACCACCCATGGGGTGATCGACGGGATTCATGGCAACACCGCGGACGCGGGGACGACGACCCAACCAACGGTTGCGGCCGGCTTTGCCAAGGCTCTGGTTTTGGTGTTCGTGGTTGCCGACCTCACCGATGGTGGCACGGCACTTGGAGTTCAAGTAACGGATTTCACCGGACGGTAATTTAACAGTGGCACGGTCGCCTTCCACGGAAATGAGTTGGGCGTTTTGTCCGGCGGAACGGGCGATTTGGGCGCCGCGACCGGGGTGGAGCTCAATGGCATGAATTTTGGTGGCTGCCGGAATGAAGCTCAGCGGCATGGAATAGCCGGGCTTGAACTCAACGCGCTTGTCAACATTGAGGAGAACGTCACCCGCCTGGACGCCGCGAGGGGCGAGGATGTAACGTTTTTCGCCATCTGCGTAAGCGAGGAGGGCCAGGTTGGCGGAACGATTGGGATCGTACTCGATGGCCTGCACCTTGGCGGGGATGTCGATTTTGTCGCGACGGAAATCGATGATGCGATAGGCGCGCTTGTGGCCGCCACCACGGCGACGGGAAGTAATGCGTCCGTAGCAGTTGCGTCCCTTCTTGATGTGCTTGTGCTTGGTGAGGCGACGTTCCGGCTCTTTTTTAGAGACATCCTGCTTATTGCGGGTCAGGAAGCGCTGTCCGGGAGTGAGTGGTCTGGAACTGTTGAGTGGCATGGCTGGCGTTCTCTAAAGGTTTAAACGAGTTCGATAGCATCGCCCTCTTTCAGGGTAACGATGGCTTTTTTGTGTCCGCCCTTGGTACCGGGACGTCCGCGGCGGGCGCGGTCGGTTTTGGCCTTGGGCTTGCGAATAAGGGTGTTCACGTTGGTAACGGTGACGTTGAAAACCTGTTCGACCGCGCGGGCGATCTCCTTGCGGTTGGCATCGGGCGCCACCTCAAAGGTGTACTGGTTTTGATTGGCGGCGAGATTGGCAGCCTTTTCGGTCACGCGATACTCGCGCAGAATTTTGTCAGCGATAATCATTTTATTCAGCTCCGTTTGCGCGTGCGAGAATGGTTTCGATGCCTTTGGCACTGACAAGGATGTTGGGATAGCGCACTACATCCAATGTACTGAGGTTGCCGGCTTCGGTAAGGGCAACGCCTTCGATATTGCGGGCAGCAAGGGCGGCGTTGTTTTCAAAGGAATCGTCAATGATGAGGACTTTGCCGCGTTCCGGGAGGACGGCGGTGAGGACCTGATTGAAGATCTTGGTTTTGGGTGCCTCGCTTTGGATGGCTTCGATAACCGAGATGCGTCCTTCATTGGCACGCTCAAAGAGGGCGCGTTGGAAGGCGAGTTGCTTCATCTTGCGATTGATTTTCTGCGAGTAGTCGCGGGGCTTGGGGCCGTGAGCGACACCACCGTGGCGTTGGTGGGGGACGCGGCGGGAACCCTGGCGGGCGGTACCGCTGCCTTTTTGGCGGAAGAGTTTCTTACCGGTACCACTGACTTCGGCGCGAGTCTTGGTGCTGGCGTTGCCCTGGCGTTTGTTGGCCTGGTGGGCGATGACAACCTGGCGGAGCGCGGCTACGCCCTTGTCGTCTTCAAATTGTGGGAATGCCGCGAATTCTTTTTCTTCGCTGCTGGTTCCGTCGGCGGTATAAACTTTAAGTTTCATGTTCGTTTAGGCTGGCGGTTGGCTTATCCCTTGCGGACTTTGTTTTTAACAGCGGAACGGACAGTGAGGAGACTGCCGCGCGCGCCGGGGACGCTTCCCTTAATAAGGATGAGGTTCTTCTCGGGCACGACCTTCACAACCGTGAGGTTTTGAACGGTGCGCTGCACGTCACCCATGTGACCGGGCATTTTCTTGCCTTTAATAACGTGACCGGGCCACTGGCACATACCGTAGGAACCACCGCGACGGTGGAACATGGAACCGTGCGAGGCGGGGCCACCGGCAAAACCGTAGCGTTTGACGACGCCCTGGAAACCGCGACCCTTGGAAGTTCCGATGACGTCGATCTTTTGACCGGCTTCGAAATGCTCGACGGTGAGGACGTCACCGACGTTCAACTCGTGGTCGCCATTGGTGCGGAATTCGCTGAGTTCGGCTTGTGCTTCAACTCCGGCTTTTTCAAAGTGACCGCGGGCGGCCTTGGAGAGGCGCTGGGATTTTTGGGCACGGAAGCCAATTTGCACGGCGTTGTATCCATCGGTCTCGTCTGACTTAACCTGAGTTACAGGGCAGGGACCGGCTTCGATGACGGTAACGGGTATCATACGATTTGCATCGTCGAATACCTGTGTCATACCTATCTTTTTACCTAGTAGGGCTACGTTCATAAACTAATTGGCAGGTGGAACAGGGGCTCCGTTTGGTTTAGACCTGCGTTAGAGATTAAAATTGTGAAAAGATCGCTGTTAAGAGAGCGAGCGCGAGAGAAAAGGTTGTTTTTTCGCGCGCGTCAAGACCTGATTTTGGAAATTTCCAAGTTCTAGACATTAATTGAAATATCGACACCGGCGGGGAGGTTGAGCTTCTTCAACTCGTCGACGGTGGCGGCGGTGGGTTCAATGATGTCAATGAGTCGCTTGTGGGTGCGGACTTCGAATTGCTCCATCGCCTTTTTATTGACGTGAACGGAACGATTGACGGTGAATTTCTCAATGCGGGTGGGCATGGGAACGGGACCGGCAACGCGGGCTCCGGAGCGTTTGGCAGTCTCGACAATGTCTTGGGCGGACTGGTCAACAACGCGGTAATCAAAGCCTTTAAGGCGGATACGGATTTTAGGTGCACTCATAGTTGGTATTGGTTGGTTGAATTAATGGAAAGACCCGTGCAGGGTGCTCTCCTGGATTGACTTTAGAATATTGGGAGGAACTTCCTCGAAGGACTTGGGTTCCATGCTGAAGGACGCCCTACCCTTGCTAAGGGAACGGACGATGGTGGAATAGCCGAACATCTCGGAGAGGGGGACGGCGGCGGAGAAAGTGGCAAACTGGCCCTTGTTGGCGATATTCTGGATTTGGCCCCGGCGGCGGTTGAGGTCGCCGAGGATATCGCCCTGATATTCTTCGGGCGTTTCGATTTCAACAGCCATGACGGGTTCCAGCAGAACGGGGCTGGCTTGCTCCATGGCATGACGGAAGGCAAATAGGCCTGCCATTTTAAATGCCATCTCCGAGGAGTCGACTTCGTGAAAGGAACCGTCGTAAAGGGTGGCTTTAAAATCGACCACCGGATAACCGGCGAGCACACCGTTGCAGGCAGCCTCGCGGATGCCGTCCAGAGTGGGCTTGATGAATTCTTTGGGAATGACGCCACCGACGGTCTTGTCTTCCACTTCAATGCCCTGCCCTCTTTCGAGCGGTTCGATTTTGATGCGGGCGTGTCCGTATTGTCCCTTGCCGCCGCTTTGACGGATGAATTTGCCCTCGCCTTCCGCAGCGGTACCGAAGGCTTCGCGGTAGGCGATTTGGGGACGACCGGCAGCGGCGCCGACCTTGAATTCCCGAAAGAGACGATCCTTGATGATTTCGAGGTGCAACTCGCCCATTCCGGCAATCAAGGTCTGCCCGGTTTCCTCATCGGTACTGACCACGAAGGTGGGATCTTCTTCTGCAAGACGTTGCAGCCCGAGCGCCATTTTTTCCTGATCGGCGGAGGTCTTCGGCTCGATCGACATGGAAATAACGGGTTCCGGGAACGTGGGCGGTTCGAGCCGCACATCGAAGCCTTTGGTGCTCAGGGTATCACCCGTAATGACATCGCGGGCACCGACAAGGGCGCAGATGTCACCGGAATACGCCGCATCAATATCGTCGCGGGCATCCGCTTTCATAACGAGCAGGCGGGAGATGCGCTCGGTTTTGCCAGTGCGGGCGTTGAAGAGGGTGCTGCCTTTTTTCAAGGAACCGGAGTAAATGCGGAAAAAGACGAGCTTGCCGACGAAAGGGTCGTTCATGAGCTTGAAGGCGAGGCCCGTGACTTTGGCGTTGTCGTCCGGCGCAACTTCAAGGGCGCGGCCCTTGCTGTCTTCGCCCTTCATCGGCGGCAGGTCCAGGGGCGCGGGCAGGTAGTTGACGACCGATTCAAGGACGGACTGCACTCCCTTGTTCTTAAAGGCGCTTCCGGGAATAACGGCGCAGAATTCAAGTTTGGTGGTGGCACGGCGGATCGCGGCGCGAATCGCATCGGCGGTCAGCTCCCCTCCCCCTAGGTAAAGATCGGCGAGTTCATCATCACAATCGGCGAGCGCCTCGATGAGTGCTTCCCGCGCAGCGGCAGCCTCCTCCTGATACTCGGCTGGAATTTCCCCGGTTTGGTAAGTCATTCCGCTGGCGTCAGTGGAATCGTAGAGATGCGCCTGCATGGATGCCAGATCGATGAGACCAATAAAGTCTTCCTCGGCACCGATGGGGATAAAGATGGGTTGAGCCTTGGCACCGAGGCGCTCACGCATGGAGGTAACAGCCGCCGGGAAATCTGCCCCGGTGCGATCCATTTTGTTGATAAAGGCGATCCGGGGGACCGCGTATTTATTCATTTGCCGCCAGACGGTCTCGGACTGGGGCTGAACTCCGGCAACCGCGCAAAAGACCGCGACCGCACCGTCGAGGACGCGCAGGGAACGCTCCACCTCCGCGGTAAAATCGACGTGGCCGGGGGTATCGATGATATTGATTTGCTGGGTGATCCCGGCGTAGGGGCCTTCGGTATTGGTCCAGTTACAGGAAATCGCAGCGGAGGTAATGGTGATGCCGCGTTCGCGTTCCTGCTCCATCCAATCGGTGACGGCGCTGCCCTCGTGGACCTCGCCCATTTTGTGGACGACCCCTGCGTAGAAAAGGATTCTTTCCGTCGTAGTCGTTTTGCCTGCATCGATATGCGCCGCAATACCGATATTGCGCGTATGCTCCAGGGGGAACTTACGCTTCGGTGAATTGAGGGATGCTGTAGCTGCTGCTGACATAAAAAACGATACGACTGGAAAAGAACAAGGGGGCGGTAAGGGGCGGCTGAGCCGCGGTGCTTACCAGCGCAAATGCGCGAAGGCACGGTTGGCTTGAGCCATGCGGTGCATTTCTTCTTTTTTCTTAACGACGGCGCCGGTGTTATTGTAGGCGTCGACGATTTCATCGGCGAGGGCTTCAGCCATGGGAACGCCTTTGCGTTTGCGGGCTGAGGCAACCATCCAACGGAAAGCGAGGCTTTGTTGGCGCTCAAAAGAAACTTCTACGGGCACTTGATAGGTGGCACCACCGACGCGGCGGCTCTTGACTTCGAGCTTCGGGCGGGTGTTTTCGAGAGCACCCATCACAAGGTCGACGGGATCACCTTTTTCAAGTTTTTCACTGACCTTCTGGAAAGCAGTGTAGACGATGCGCTGCGCGAGGGTGCGCTTGCCGCGTTCCATGATCATGTTGACCAGGGTGGTCACAAGAGTGCTGTTGTAGCGGGGATCCGGAATGACGGGACGTTTAACGGCTTGGCGACGACGTGACATAATTCAGTGATTCAAAAATTGTTTTATAAAATGGGCGACCGGTTGTGTTTATTCCTTGGGCTTCTTAACGCCATACTTGGAACGGCTGCGGCGGCGCTTTTCAACTCCCTGGCAGTCAAGGGTGCCACGCACGATGTGGTAACGAACACCGGGAAGGTCCTTCACACGACCACCGCGTACCAAGACGATACTGTGTTCCTGTAGATTGTGTCCTTCGTCAGGGATGTAGGCGATAACTTCGATCCCGGTGGTAAGGCGCACCTTCGCAACTTTACGGATCGCGGAGTTCGGCTTCTTGGGCGTACGGGTCATGACCTGCACACAGACGCCGCGGCGGAAGGGATTGTTTTTAAGCGCACGCGATTTCGACTGGGCTTTTTGCACAGCGCGCGGATTGCGGACAAGTTGGTTGATGGTAGGCATTAAAATTCAGACGCTAGAATTAGAGAAAGATGGCGAAAGTAGCCCCTTCCCTGCACCGTGCAAGGATTTTATTGTAATTTTTTTAGCCTTCTTGGGCTTAATTCGGGCAAAAAGTGGCCGCTCCCCCACAAATGGAAGAGCGGCCGGTTCATTTTCTATTTTAGTTCAGGTGGATTTTGCGGCTTCCCGCAAGATCCGGTTTTCAGTTTAACGCATCGCAACTTGGCTGTCCGCTGGTACTACCCTAAAGGGCACGAGAACAAGGGACCGCACTGCTTTGCCATCGCGAACCGCCGGAGTGAAGCGCCATTGCTTCACTACTTCGGCCACGGATTCGGCGAAGCGAGGGGTGTTGTTATACCCAACTTTCACGTTTTCGATGCGGCCCTGCTCACTGACTGTGAGTAGAGCGGTGACAACTGTGCCTACTGCGGCATCCCCGGCATGGGGCGCTACGGCGTCTACCAATTCAGGCCTTAAGCCTGCTTGGTTCGCGTGTGCGGTTAAGGACACGAGTGTTGTCAACAGAGCTAACATGATAGCTTGTGTTTTCATTTTCAGTTTTTCTTCTTGATATGAACGACCGGAATTGGACGCTCAAATTCGATTTGAGATAACTGGAAATTTTCAAAGATCTGAAAAAGACTTTAGACGAATGCTCCGCTCTTTCAATCCTATAATAACAAAAAGCCCCCCGAAACCGGAGGGCTTTGTAATTAAAGGAGTGAGTCGAATTAACCGGCTTCCTCTTCGGCTTCCGGCGTTTCGGCATCCTCGACACCGGCAGGGGCGTTCGGATCCTCGGGAACCATTTCCTCGCCGGGTATACCGGTTGCCTCTGCGGAGAAGTCAGGAGTCGGAGTGGCAACCCCCTCGATCCGCTCGGCAGCTTCCTCGAGGGAAAGCTTCTCGACCTCGGCACCAAGGGTGTCGATGCGGAGTTTGCGGTATGCAGGCAAGCCGGTACCGGCGGGGATGAGGTGACCCATGATGACGTTTTCCTTGAAGCCTTTGAGCTCGTCGACTTTTCCAAGAGTGGAAGCATCGGTCAGCACGCGGGTTGTCTCCTGGAAGGACGCCGCGGAGATGAAGGATTCCGTTTCGATGGAGGCCTTTGTGATACCGAGGAGGACGGACTCACCTTCGGCGGGCTTACCACCGGCCTCATCGATCTCGTCATTGGCCTTCATGAATTCAAAGCGATCGACCTGTTCACCCCAGAAGAAGTCGGAGTCACCCGGATCGGTGATGCGGACCTTCTTGAGCATTTGGGCGATAATGACCTCGATGTGCTTGTCATTAATGGTGACACCCTGAAGGCGGTAAACTTTCTGGATTTCCTCGATGAGGTAATCACAGACGCGCTCACGACCTAGAATTTCAAGCAATTCATGGGGATCGGCACCGCCATCGGTGAGATGCTGTCCTTTGTGAACGAGGTCGCCAATTTGAACCGTCAGGTGTTTACCGTGCGGGATAAGGTGTGCTTCCTCGTCGCCGGTTTCGGGATCAGTAACCACGAGCTTTTTCTTGCCGCGGACTGTTCCGTCCATGGAGACCACCCCTTCGATCTTCGCCATTTCGGCGGCTTCTTTCGGGCGGCGGGCTTCGAAAAGCTCTGCGACGCGAGGCAGACCACCGGTGATGTCCTGGGTCTTGGAAGCCTGACGCGGGGTCTTGGCAAGCATGGTACCGGGTGCGATTTCATCGTCTTCATTGACGGAAACCTGCGCTCCGGTGGGAATCGCATACGTGGCAATGACCTTGTTCTTGTCGTTGATGATTTCAACCTGGGGATTGAGGTCTTCTTTGTGCTCAATAACGACGGTTGCAATACGCCCGGTTGATTCGTCGAGCTCGCGCTTGATGGTCACACCGGGGATCATGTCGCTGAATCCGATACGACCGGCTTTTTCAGAGATAATGGGGATATTGTGCGGGTCCCACATTGCAAGGACTTCGCCCTTCTTGATGCTTTCGCCGTCGCCCTTGGTAAGGACTGACCCGACCACGATCTTGTAGTTTTCAATTTCGCGGTCATCGGCATCCAGCACGAGGATGGATCCGGTCTTGTTGAGCACAATGTTGTTACCCTGAACCGAAACGGTACGCAGGCCTTGGTATTTGACCTTACCACCGGAGCGGATCTTGATTTCGGGATTCTTAAGGACACCACTGGCGATACCACCGATGTGGAAGGTACGCATCGTAAGCTGGGTTCCCGGTTCACCGATGGACTGGGCCGCAATGATACCGACGGATGAACCGCGCTCCACCATGGAACTGGTGGCGGGATTGATACCGTATTCCAGTGCGGTGATGCCAACCTTTTTGCGCGAGGTAAGCGCTGAGAGCACCTTGACGCGCTCGACACCGACATCCTCGATCTTCGCCGCAATTTCCTCCGTGATCAATTCGCCGTTCTTGACGAGGAATTCATCGGGATTGAGCGGGTTGCGAATATCGTTGGAGGAGCAGCGTCCAACAATGCGGTCGTAAAGAGAAACGATTTCGTCGTCACCTTCATAGATGGCGTATTTCCAAACCCCTTCGCGATTGCCGTCATCGGACTCTTCAATGATGCAATCCATAGCGACATCACAGAGTTTACGAGTGAGGTAACCGGCGTCTGCGGTTTTAAGGGCGGTATCGGCGAGACCTTTACGTGCGCCGTGAGTGGAGATGAAGTATTCCAGAACGGAGAGACCTTCACGGAAAGATGAGAGAATCGGACGCTCAATAATTTCACCGGATGGTTTTGCCATCAATCCGCGGGTACCGCAGAGCTGACGCACCTGCTGTTTGTTACCCCGTGCACCGGAGTCCATCATGAGATAGACCGGATTGACGGAATCCTTACCGCCGTTGTCCTTCAATTCATCGAATACCGCTTTCGCGATTTCGTCGGTCGTACCGGTCCAGATATCGATAATCTTATTGTAGCGCTCCCCTTCGGTAATGATACCCTTGGTGTATTGCGCCTCAACTTCGTCGATTTTCTTACGGGCATTGGCAACAATCCCGGTCTTGGCCTCGGGGATGATCATGTCATCAATACCGATGGAGACCCCTGCCTTCGTGGCGATCCTGAAGCCGACATCCTTGAGGGTATCGAGGGTTTCAACGGTGCGGGCCTTGCCGACAGATTTGTAAGTCTGCAGGATGATGTCACCGAGTTTACCCTTGGCGACGTTGGTATTGATAAAGCCGACTTCGGGCGGCCAGATGGTGTTGAAAATAACACGCCCGACGGTGGTGCGGATGATCTTCTTCTCGGAATTACCGTAGACGGTGGCGTCTTTACCGAAATCCGGGTTGATAAAGTTGATCCAGTCACGAACATTCAAAGCTCCGTCAGCAACCGCGGCTTCGACCTCATCGGCGTCAACCAGGAGCGGCAGGCGCTGCTTCTCGGACGGCGCGCGGCGCGGCTCAACCGTCAGGAAGTAGGAACCGAGAACGATATCTTGTGAGGGCGTAAGAATGGGCTTACCACTGGAAGGCGAAAAGATGTTGTGCGTAGCCATCATGAGGGTCTTGGCCTCCATGACTGCCTCCAGCGAGAGCGGCACGTGAACCGCCATTTGGTCGCCGTCAAAGTCGGCGTTGTAAGCGGTACAAACGAGGGGGTGCACCCGGATGGCATCGCCCTCAATCAGGACCGGTTCGAAGGCCTGAATGGAAAGACGGTGCAAGGTGGGAGCACGGTTTAGGAGCACGGGGTGCCCCTTGGTGACTTCCTCAAGGATGTCCCAAACTTCCGGTGATTGCTTTTCAATCATCTTGCGCGCACCACGGACGGTGTGGACGAAGCCCAGCTCCTTGAGGCGGCGAATGATGAAGGGTTCAAAAAGAACGAGCGCCATTTTCTTTGGCAGACCGCACTGGTTGAGTTTCAACTCGGGGCCGGTCACGATCACAGAACGACCGGAATAATCGACGCGCTTACCGAGGAGATTCTGACGGAAGCGTCCCTGCTTGCCCTTGAGCATGTCAGAGAGCGATTTCAGCGGACGGTTACCGGCGCCGGTCACGGCGCGGCCATGACGGCCATTGTCGAACAATGCGTCGACCGCTTCCTGCAGCATGCGTTTCTCATTATGGATGATCACATCCGGAGTCTTGAGTTGCAGGAGGTTTTTGAGACGGTTGTTGCGGTTGATAACGCGACGATACAAGTCATTGAGGTCGGAGGTAGCAAAACGGCCACCTTCGAGAGGAACGAGCGGACGGAGATCCGGCGGAATGACAGGCAGGACTTCGAGGACCATCCACTCGGGGCGGGTGCCGGAAGTCATGAAACCCTGAATGGTTTTCAGGCGTTTGGAGATTTTCTTTTTGATCTGCTTGGAGCGGGTGGCGTGCATTTGCTCGTGCAGTTCTGCCACGGTGCTCTCGAGATCCACGCGGGTGAGCGCATCGCGGACGGCTTCTGCGCCCATTCCGGCAACAAAGGAATCTTCACCGTATTCATCCTGAGCCTGCAGGAATTCCTGCTCGGTCAAGAGTTGGCGTTCTTCAAGGGGCGTTTTGCCCGGATCGATCACGAGGTAGTTCTCGTAGTAAATGACACGCTCGAGATTGCGGGCGGTGATGTCGAGCAGGAGACCCAAACGACTGGGCATGCTCTTCAGGAACCAGATGTGAGAAACGGGTACGGCGAGTTCGATATGACCCATGCGGTCACGGCGAACACGTGAAACAGTCACCTCAACACCGCAACGGTCACAGATCACGTTCTTGTATTTGATGCGCTTGTATTTTCCGCAGGCGCATTCGTAATCGCGGACCGGGCCGAAGATACGCTGGCAAAAAAGGCCACCGGGTTCGGGCTTGAAGGTACGGTAGTTGATGGTTTCGGGGTTTTTGACCTCCCCGAGTGACCAATCGCGGATTGAGTCAGGCGATGCGACGGCAATGCCGACGCGGTCAAATGATTTGGTGGCTTCGTAACCAAGGACGTCGCGTGCTACTTCTGTGCTCATATGTGTAACTTTCTTTTTAAAATTAACCGTTAATAAGGCTTAGACGTCGATGGCCGCAGCGGCCCCGCCGAGGTTGAATTTACCCTCCGAGCCCAGACTGACGTCGAGGCAGAGGCTTTGAATTTCCTTCATCAAAACGTTGAAGGACTGCGGAGTACCGGCCTGTAAGCTGTTGTCACCCTTGACGAGCGATTCATAGATGCGGGTACGGCCTGCGACATCATCCGATTTAACGGTGAGCAGTTCCTGAAGGGTGTAGGCAGCTCCGTAGGCTTCGAGCGCCCAGACTTCCATTTCCCCGAAACGCTGACCACCATACTGGGCCTTACCCCCAAGCGGTTGCTGGGTGATGAGACTGTAGGGACCAACCGCGCGGGCGTGAATCTTGGAAGCAACGAGGTGGTTGAGCTTCAACATATACATGTAGCCGACCACGACCTCTTCGTGCAATTGCTCGCCGGTCAGGCCGTCATAGAGCATACTCTTACCGGTGGATGGCAATCCGGCTTCCTCAAGGTAACCGCGCACGCGGCTTTCACTGATGCCGTCAAAGACCGGAGTCGCGACCGTGATGCCCAGTTTCTTACAAGCCCAACCAAGGTGGGTTTCCAGAACCTGACCCACGTTCATGCGCGAAGGAACCCCGAGCGGGTTGAGGCAAATCTCTACCGGCGTGCCATCAGGCAGATACGGCATGTCTTCTTCGGGGACAATCTTGGCAACGACGCCCTTATTACCGTGGCGTCCGGCCATCTTGTCACCGACCTGCATTTTGCGCTTCTTGGCGATGTAAACCTTAACGCTCTTGACCACGCCTTGATCGGCATCTTCACCGGACTCGACCGCTTCGATCTTGCGCTCGCGCTCGTACTCAAGCTCGTCGAATTTGCCCTGATAGCTGTCGACGATTTCCATGATCTTAATGCGAACCGGAGAGGGGTCGATTTCGATGTGCTTGGAAACCGCAGCCAAGCGGCGAAGCAAGGTCTTGGTGATCTTACGATTTGCGGGAATGATGACCTCGTCGGTCTCACCATTCTTAACGTCGAGGGGAATCTTCTCGCCGAGGAGAATATTGGAGAGTGCCTCGGTGAGGTCGTCGCGCATGCGATCGTTTTGCGAGCGATATTCTTCGTTGATCTTCTTGATCTGGCGACGGCGGTCGGAAGCGGACATTTGCTCGGGTTCGCCGTCGATACGAGCAGAGACCTTTACGTCCATCACGATACCGTGAACTCCGGAAGGAACAACCAAAGAGGTGTCCTTAACGTCAGCGGCCTTCTCACCGAAAATCGCACGCAGGAGTTTTTCCTCGGGTGCCAATTCAGTTTCGGACTTGGGAGTGATCTTACCAACGAGAATATCGCCGGGTTTGATTTCCGCACCGACGCGAATGACGCCGTCGTGATTGAGATCCTTGAGCGCTTCTTCCCCGACATTGGGAATGTCACGGGTAATTTCCTCGGGACCGAGCTTGGTATCGCGGGCCGTAACTTCAAATTCATCCACGTGGATGGAAGTGAAGATATCCTCCTTCACTATTTTCTCTGAGATAAGAATCGCGTCTTCGAAATTGTAGCCGTTCCAGGGCATGAATGCCACCAGGATGTTGCGACCGATGGCGAGTTCACCGTCGTCGGTGGAAGCACCGTCTGCAAGGACCTGCCCCGCCTTGACGGGTTGCCCCTTGGTAACGACCGGCTTCTGGTTGAAGCAGGTGCCGGCATTGGAGCGCATGAACTTGCGAAGTTCGTACACGTAAATTTCGCGCTTGGGATCGGTCTTGATATCGCGGGTACGAGCCGGCAATTCGCCGTCCTTGGTCAACACGATGCGACGCGCGTCCACTTGCGCAATAATACCGTCCATGTCGGCGACCTCCACGGTCTTGGAGTCAACCGCAACGCGGTTTTCAATACCGGTACCAACAAACGGAGCCTCCGACTCAAGGAGCGGCACACCCTGGCGTTGCATATTGGAACCCATCAGCGCGCGGTTGGCGTCGTCGTGTTCCAGGAAGGGAATGAGACCCGCCGCAACCGAAATCAACTGCTTGGGCGAAACGTCCATGTAGTCGACTTCCTCACCACTGACTTCAAGCACTTCATCTTCACGACGACAGGTGACACGACCTTGCAGGAAACCTTTTTTATCGATGACGGAGTTTGCCTGCGCGATGAGGTGCGTTTCCTCCTGGTCGGCATTCAGGTATTCAACATCGTCGAGCACTTTGCCTTTCACAACCTTGCGGTAAGGCGTCTCGATGAATCCGAATTCATTGATGCGCGAATAGAGGCTGAGGGAGTTGATCAGACCAATGTTGGGACCTTCAGGCGTTTCGATGGGGCAGATACGTCCGTAGTGCGAGGGGTGCACGTCGCGCACCTCAAAGCCGGCACGTTCACGGTTGAGACCACCGGGGCCGAGCGCGGAAAGGCGGCGTTTGTGGGTCAACTCCGCAAGCGGGTTGATCTGATCCATAAACTGAGAAAGCTGGCTCCGCGCAAAGAAGTCGCGAATCACGGTGCTCAATGCCTTGGGATTGATAAGCTTTTGCGGCGTGATCGAATCCACGCTTTGATCGTAAAGAGTCATGCGTTCCTTGACCAAACGCTCGGTGCGGGCGAGGCCCACGCGGCATTGGTTGGCGAGCAATTCACCCACCGTACGTACACGGCGACTACCCAAGTGGTCGATATCGTCCAGCGTACCGTCGCCCCGCTTCAAGCGAGTGAGGTATTTAGTCGCACCGACCACGTCATCCGCATTGATAACGCGGAACTCAAGGTCGGTGTCCATCTTGAGCTTTTGATTGAGCTTGTAACGTCCGACGCGGCCAAGGTCATAGCGGCGCGGATCCTGGAAGAGGCGTTTGAGCAAGGCTTTGGCGTTTGCGGTTGTGGGCGGTTCACCGGGACGCAGGCGTTTGTAGATGTCCTTGAGCGCCTCTTCCTCGTTTTGAGTGGGATCTTTTTTGAGGCAGCGGATGATCGCGCCGTCGTCGACAGTGGTATCGATTGCGGTGACCGATTTAAGGCCTGCCTTGTCGAAGGAACGGATGATGGTCTTGGTCAACGGCTCAAAGGCACGCGCCAGCACAACGCCCTTGTCGCCATCCACAATGTCCTCAGTCAAAACAAGGCTGGAAACGCTGTCGCGCTTGAGGGCATCGGAGACTTTGATTTCCTCCATCTGGTAAAAGAGGTCGAGGATCTCGGCGTCGGAACTGTAGCCCATCGCACGCAGCAGCGTTGTGAGGAGGAACTTGCGACGACGGCGGCGGCGGTCGAGGTAAACGTAGAGGAGGTCGTTCTGATCAAACTGAACCTCGAGCCATGTACCACGGTCGGGAATAATGCGGAAAGCGTGGAGAATCTTACCACTGGTGTGGGTGCTTTCCTCAAAGGCAATACCGGGTGAGCGGTGGAGCTGGCTGACAATAACACGCTCCGCGCCATTGATGATAAAGGAACCGCGACTGGTGATCATGGGCAGCTCGCCCATGTAAATTTCCTCGTCCTTGATGTGATCTTCCTCGCGGAGGCGAAGCTTCACGTAGAGCGAGACGGAATAGGTGACCCCTTCGCGGATCGCTTCGATCTCGGACTCGCGCGGCGGAGTGATGTTGTAGCTGACGTATTCGAGGTGACAGCGACTGTCGTAGCTCTCGATGGGAAAGACTTCTGAGAAGACCGCCTCCAGACCGACAGGCTTGCGCTGTCCCGGCGCCTCCTCTATCTGTAAAAATTCCTTAAAGGAATCGATCTGATTTTCAATCAGATTGGGTGGCTGGATGACTTCCTTGATTTGACCGAAGTTAATACGCTCTGACATGACTGAGGTGCGGGATGGCGGTGAGATGGAGGGAGGGTGAAATGACTTGATAGCCACGGAGGTGGCAGGAGTGAAAAACAGCTAGGCGAGGCCCGCCCGAAAGGGGGCGAGCTCGCCTAACCATGTAAATGTGACTGTAGTACGTATAATCGTGATACGAGTTACTTGAGTTCTGCTTTCGCGCCGGCGGCTTCGAGCTTCTTCTTGATTTCTTCAGCTTCGTCCTTGGCGGCTCCTTCCTTGACGGGCTTGGGAGCGCTTTCGACCAGTTCCTTGGCTTCTTTGAGGCCGAGACCAGTGAGGGCACGGACTTCTTTAATGACGGCGATCTTGTTGCCACCAGCTTCGGTGAGGATGACATCGAACTCATCCTTTTCCTCGGCTGCGGGGGCATCACCACCGGCAGGGGCACCTGCAGCTGCAACCGCAACCGGAGCAGCGGCGCTCACGCCCCATTTTTCTTCGAGTTCTTTAACGAGCTCGGAAACCTCGAGAACGGACTGACTGCTGAGCCATTCGACGACTTGATCTTTAGTGATATCTGACATGTTGTTTTACCTTTCAATTAGCTAGCGTTCCGACTGGAACATTTAAGAGGCAGGCCTCCTAGCTGGATTATATGTATTGGTTTGTTTTGTTGTTTAGCCGTTTTCCTCGCGGACTTTGGCTTGAAGTACATTGACGACGCCTTGCGGCACGGCGTTGAGGACGCGTACCAGACCGGTACCGGGTTGCGTGAGCAAACCGAGGAGCTGGGCGCGTAGCGATTCGAGGCCCGGCAGCTTGGCGAGGGCTTCGATTTGAGCGGCATCGAGGGTCTTGTTGTCGAGAATCCCGACCTTGAGTTCGACTTTTTCCTTGGCCTTGAAGAACTTGCCCAGTGCCTTGGCTACACCCGAGGGGTTGTTACCGCCGATGATGATGGCAGTGGGGCCAGTCAAATGTTCGCTGACATCCGGCAATTCCTTGGCCTGGGCAGCGACATTAAAGATGGTGTTCTTGACCACGTGGAACTCGGCGTCGTGCTCGGCGAGCGAGGCGCGCAACTCCGCGATTTCATCGACGGTGATGCGCTCATAGTTGGCGAGATATACGTAGTCGGATTTTGCGAGGTGTGTACTGACCTCTTCGACGAGATATTGTTTTTCCGGTCTCATTTTTGGCAGTTCCTCGGTTAAATTTTATTGTAGGACGCGGCGTCAACTGCGATCCCGGGACTCATGGTAGCGCTGATTGCAAGCGTCTTGATGAATTTACCGGTAGCGGACTTGGGCTTTGCCTCAACCAGCGAGCGAATCGCAGCTTCGGCATTCTCGGCAATTTTATCGGCTTCAAAGGAACGCTTCCCAATGACGATGGCGACATTGGCGGTTTTATCCATTTTGTATTCCACGCGCCCGGCCTTGACCTCTTGAATCGCGGCGGGAATGTCATCGGTGACGGTGCCGGATTTCGGGTTTGGCATGAGGCCTCTGGGTCCCAGAACCCGCGCGACTTTACGAACGCTCTTCATCGCGCTGGTCGTTGCGATCGCGACGTCAAAATCGGTCCATCCACCGGTGACCTTTTCGATGAGGTCATCGAGTCCGGCTTCTTCCGCGCCTGCGGCGGTGGCTTCATCGGGATTTTCCGTGAATACAATAACGCGGACAGACTTTCCGCTGCCGTGGGGCAGTTTCAGAGTACCGCGAACCATCTGATCACTCTTGCGGGGATCGACGGTGAGGTGGGCGTAGAGTTCAACGGTTTCGTCGAACTTCGCCTTGGGTAGTGTGTTGAGTAACGCAGACGCTTCGGCGACCGAGTAGGTCTTGGTCAGGTCGACCATTTCGGCGGCCTGACGAAAGCGTTTGCTCCCCTTGATTTGCTGGGTTGGCATGATTTGTTTGGTTTGGTTGGTTAAAAAGTGACTTAATCGACAACTTCGAGGCCCATCGAACGGGCGGTGCCGGCGATAATATGGAAGGCGGCATCCTCGTCTTTGGCATTGAGATCATTTTTCTTGGTCTCGCAAATTTCCAGAACCTGTTTGCGGGTCACGGTGCCGACTTTGTCGCGGTTGGGAACACCCGAACCCTTGGCAATCCCGGCTGCTTTTTTGAGCAGCACCGCCGCGGGAGGCGACTTGAGAATGAAGGTAAAGGAGCGGTCCGCATAAACCGTGATGACAGTCGGCAAAATCATACCGGCCTGATCCTTGGTCTTGGCGTTGAACTCTTTACAGAAGCCCATGATATTGACGCCTTGCGCACCGAGGGCGGGACCTACGGGAGGCGCCGGATTGGCAGCACCGGCGGGCAATTGTAAACGGATTTCTCCTACGACTTTCTTAGACATGAGATGTTAGCTTTCTTCGGTTCTCTGGACTTGCCAGTATTCAAGTTCAACGGGCGTGTAGCGCCCGAAAATAGATACGGAAACTTTGAGTTTTCCGCGTTCGGGGTCGATCTCCTCGATCTTGCCCGTAAGATTCATAAAGGGGCCGTCATTGACCTTAACCATATCGCCCAGTTCGTATTCGATCTTGGGCTTTTCCTTGCCCTCGGAATCCTCAACTTGTTGCTGGATGCGGTCGATCTCCGATTTTTTGAGGGGCGAGGGGCGTTCTCCGCCCACAAAATTAATAACACCCTGAGCTTCGCGCACAAAATACCAGGGTTTTTGCAGGAGGTGCCCGTCATTATCATAGAGGCGCATCTTCACAAAGATATAGCCCGGATAGAATTTGCGGGTGATGGTTTTTTTCTTACCGCTCTTAACCTCGGTAATGGTCTCGGTCGGCATGAGCACCTCATAAACGAAGTCCTCCATCTCCTCGACGGGAATAAACTTATCGAGATAACGCTTTGCCTTTTGCTCCTGATTGGAAAGCGTATGGACGGCGAACCACTGGGGGCCGGTTACTGAGGCAGAATGTGACATTCGTATTATTGAGGCGTGATAAAAAGCAGGAGGACGTGTTAGCGCACCAGTTCAGTGAGTAGCTGCACGCCATTCATCAGAGAAAAATCTGTCAGCGCGATAAAGGTGCCTAGCAGAGCGGTCGCCAAAAGCACCACAATCGTTGAATCGCGGAGCTCGGTTTTGGTCGGCCAGGCTGCCTTTTTAAGCTCGTTAAGGGTCTCTTTATAAAAGAGACGGATGCTGCTGAATGGATTTTTCATGTCTGGAATGGCAGGAGAGGAGGGACTCGAACCCACAACTTACGGTTTTGGAGACCGTTGCTCTACCAATTGAACTACTCTCCTGAATGAAAACTGAAGTGCAGTTAAAGACAGTGAAGCCGAGAGCCCAACATAGAGCTCTCGGCAGTCACCGTAAAGGTAAAAGAACGATCTATTTCTCAACCTCCGTGATACGGCCAGCACCAATGGTGCGACCACCTTCACGGATAGCGAAACGCTGTCCAGCTTCCATCGCGACGTTCTTGCCGAGTTCAACCGTAACCGTCAGGTTGTCACCGGGCATGACCATCTCAACGCCTTCCGGAGTCTTGATGATACCTGTAACGTCGGCAGTGCCGAAGAAGAACTGCGGACGATAGCCATCAAAGAAAGGAGTGTGGCGACCGCCTTCATCCTTGCTGAGGACGTAAAGCTCGGCTTTGGCAGTGGTGTGCGGAGTGATCGATCCGGGCTTGGAAAGCACTTGACCGCGCTCGATGGAATCGCGCTCAACACCGCGGAGCAGAAGACCCACGTTGTCACCCGCCATACCCTGGTCGAGTTGCTTGCGGAACATTTCAACACCGGTAACGGTTGTTTTGACAGTGTCTTTCATGCCGACGATTTCGATTTCTTCGCCGACCTTAACAATACCACGCTCGATACGACCGGTTGCAACGGTACCACGACCAGTGATGGAGAAGACGTCTTCAACCGACATAAGGAAAGGCTTGTCGGTTTCACGAGCCGGCTCAGCGATATCGGTGTCGATCGCGTTCATGAGATTACCGATTGCTTCCACACCTTCGGGCTTGCCGTCGAGGGCAGCGGTAGCGGAACCACGAACGATGGTGATGTCGTCGCCGGGGTATTCGTATTTGGAAAGGAGGTCACGAACTTCCATTTCAACGAGCTCAAGGAGCTCCTCGTCGTCAAGAAGGTCAACTTTGTTCAACCATACAACGATGGTGGGAACGCCGACCTGACGGGCAAGCAGGATGTGCTCGCGAGTCTGGGGCATCGGGCCGTCTGCAGCGGAAACCACGAGAATAGCGCCGTCCATTTGGGCAGCACCGGTGATCATGTTCTTAACGAAGTCCGCGTGACCCGGGCAGTCAACGTGCGCGTAGTGACGGTTCTCTGTTTCGTATTCCACGTGAGCAACCGCAATCGTAACGGTCTTAGTCTCGTCACGAACAGTACCGCCCTTGGCGATGTCAGCATAGGACTTGAACTGAGCGAGTCCTTTGTCTGCCTGCACCTTGAGGATAGCAGTTGTGGTGGTTGTCTTACCGTGGTCAATGTGACCGATGGTTCCGACATTAACGTGCGGTTTGGTTCTTTCGAATGTTTCCTTAGCCATGGTTGGAGTTGATTAGTGTTGAGAAAAAATTGCCTTGCGGCGGTTGAGTTAAATGGAGCCCTCGAGCGGGATTGAACCGCCGACCTCATCCTTACCAAGGATGCGCTCTACCACTGAGCTACAAGGGCACATCATAAGAAGAATATTTTTAAAGAGCCGACTTTCTATCTTGCCTCTAGGTTTAAAAAGAAAGTCCGCGAAAATGCGCTTCGCCAAAAGCGCAGTCAACACTAATTTTAAAAAAATCACCCTTAAGAGCGAAATCGCCCTGCCAGAAGACCCGCCAGATAAACCAAGACCGCCAGCAGGACCACAACCGGCCCCGTCGGCACATCCCAGGTAAAGCTCAAAGCCAAGCCCATAACCAGGAAGAGCGCAGTGAGTAAAATAGACCCCAGAATCATCTGCCAGAGGCTTCGAGCCCGCATTGAGGCGATTGCCGGTGGCAGCGTAAGCAGGGCGATAACCAGCACGATACCGACCAAAGAAACCAGCAAAACAACGCAAAGTGCCGTCATTTGCAGCAAGAGCAGGTAAATCCAATGCGAGTGAACCCCCCGAATCGCCGCAAACTCCGGATCAAAACAAACCGCTACCACCGGGCGATACGCCAGCACCAAGGTCAGTATGATTACCGAGCCCACCACTGCAGCCAGTTTGAGATCCAGCGCCTGAACCAGCAGTATATCACCGAATAAATAACCCATCGGATCGACGTAACCCGTTGTATTGTATATAGATAAAAGACCAATCGCCATCCCGGAGACCCAAATTGCCCCAATTGCAGCATCTTCCCGCTCCCGGGCGCGGAGCGATACCCACCCCACCAAAGCCGCCGAAAGTACCGCCGAGAGCAAGGCTCCCAACATCGGGCTGAACCAATACCAACCGAGGGCCTCCTTCGTGTAGAGCGCCACCCCAATCCCTCCCAGCGCGGAATGCGCAATGGCGGCCGCTAAATAACTGATTCGACGGGCGACCACCAAAGTGCCCACTGCCCCCAAAGGAATGCTTGCAAGCAAGCTCAGCAGCAGCGCGTAACGCAAAAAGACCAAATCCGGGTCCCCTAATGCGCGGAAAAATTCAACCATGGCAATGCCCTCCATGACTGTCCAAATGTTCATGATCGTGCTGTACCATCCGCAATTCATGGCCATAGAGCTGATTTAAAACCTCGCTACTCAATTCCGCAGTGGGGTGCACATGCACGCAACGATTCACACAAATGACCTTGGGAACGGTTCGCGCCACAAATGAAAGGTCGTGAGAAACCATCAAAACCGTCATATCCTCACCCAGCGCACGAATACCCTCCATCAGACGCGCCGCAGAGGCAACATCCACATGGGCGGTCGGTTCATCCAGAAGGAGCAACTCCGGCTCAGTCATCATGGCCCGCGCCACGAGAACCGCTTGCCGTTGACCGCCCGATAGACTTGCGAACGGCGCTCGTGCCAATCCTCCCAATTCCATCGAATCCAACAACGCGCGCGCCCTCGCCTGCTCCGCCCGGCTCGTGAACCCGAAACTACGCCCGCTTAAAGAACCCATCAGGCAGACTTCCAGCACCGAAATCGGGAAAAGCGGGTCAAATGCGGTCTGTTGTGGCACATACCCGACTTTTTGACGCGTCCGCAGCGGCGATTCACCAAAGAGCAGCACCCGCCCCGCATCCGGCTTTAAAAGCCCCAGCATCAACTTGATGAGCGTTGATTTACCACCCCCATTGGGGCCGACCATGCAAACCGATTCTCCCGCGTGAATGTCGAAATCGGCATCTTCAAGAGCGAATTGCGAGCCATAGGCAAAGTGAACCCCCTCCAGACAAATCACGGGTTGAGCTGCCTCAGTCATTTGCAAAGCTCCTTTCCAGCGCCGCCGCCAAGCCGCGCATGTTTTCAAAATAATCCCGACCCAAAATATTTACCTCCAGGAGTGGCACCCCGAGGGCATCCGCCATGACCGCCGCGCTGCTGCGTCCAAATTCAGGCTGAGCCAAAACTGCCCCGATACCGGCCTCCCGCGCCTCCTTGATCAAAGCAGCCATGCGTTTCGCCGCCGGGGCACTGCCCGCATGTTCGATTGACCGCTGCTCCAGACCGTATCGCTTCGCAAAGTGCAGCAAGGACGGGTGGTTGATGTAGAAAGCACGGCCCGGATAATTCAAAAACCGCGCCTCAAGCGACGTATGGAGGTCAGCAAGCTCCGATTTGAGACGTTTTGCATTCGCTTCAAAATAAGCGGCCCGCTCGGGGCGCAATTCACTCAAGCCCGACTTTATCACATCCACGTAGTCAATCATCTGCAACGGATCCAACCAGGTGTGCGGATCCTTCGTGGCAGAGCCACAAATTTCACAGTGCGCGTGATCATGTCGATGTGTATCCCAAAGAAATTCGGGTCCGAAAAAGCGCAGCTCCGCCTCCCGCGCCTCCAAACGCTTTGTGATCACTGATTCCACCGGCACCGCCATCCGAAAGTAAGCCTTTGCCCGCGAGAGCTCTGCCATATCCCTTGGACTCGGGGCATATAACTCCACACAATGCCCCGGGCGCACCAGCACCCGCACTTGTACCGCATCGCCCCCGACCGCATTCAAAAAATAAGCCTGTGGTTCAATCGTGACCCAGACCGGCAACGCCGCAGCACCCAACAACAAACCGGGCAATGCCAATAACCCCGCAAGCAGCGAAGCAAATTTTACGGCTGGGAGAAATTTAAACAAAGCAATCATTATTAGCAGCTATAATTAAAACTCCAATAATAACAAATCGCGCAAGCCTCAATCATCCCCCGCGCAAAGCACCTTGCGCAGGAAAAGTTTCCGGTGTGCCGCACAGGGACCCAGTTCCTTTAAAGCAGCACGGTGGATCGCGGTTCCGTAACCCTTGTGCTGCGCAAAGCCATAGCCCGGATATTCCTGCTCCAACGCCGCCATCGCTCGATCCCGGCTCACCTTTGCCGCGATACTTGCCATCGCAATGACCAAGGACCGACCGTCTCCCTTAACCAAGGCCGTGTGTTTATACGGAAACGGCTTCAAAGGACGCCCATCCACCAAAATGCCTACCCCCGCCGCGTCTCCATTCTCAAAGAGCGGCCCTGCCGCCGCCAGCGGCAAAGTCCATTCCCCTGCACGGGCTGACAATTCCTCCAGCGCCGCCTGCATCGCTGCCCGCGTCGCGCCCAAGATATTACGCTCCTCGATCCATTCAACCGATCCCTCCGCCACCGCAAAATCCAAGCAGCCATCCGCCCGCAACTCCTCCATTACCTCAAACAGCCCTTCCCTTTCCGGCGCTCCCATCTGCTTGGAATCATTGATACCCGCCGTGCGCCTTAAAAGCTCCGCCGAGTCAAAGAACCCCCGCTCCACAACGCAGGCCCCTGCCACCACCGGCCCCGCCAGGCAACCACGCCCTGCCTCGTCCACCCCAATCAGATGATCCAACGACCCCAGTTCACAAGCGTCGTGCTTTTGCAGATCATTCATCAATACTTCGACCATGCCGGTTTTGCTGGCGGCTCCAGGCCCTGCGCTTCATAGGCCGTCTTGAAATGCATTTTCGCAAAGTCTCCAAGCGCGGAGGCACCCTTGTCCGCCACAATCGACTTCGCCTGCTCCAACACTTTGCCGCTCGCGCCTTTTACCAGCGTGACCCCCGCTTCATCCGAAAGGCGTTTCATCTCCCGCACGTATACTGCCCGCGCTACAATCGATGCCGCCGCTACCACCGGATCCGATTCCGCCTTCGTGCGGCTCTCCAATCGAAAGTCCGTCCGTTCCTTCACGTAGGCATCGACCAACTTCTGCTTTGTGAATTGGTCCAGCAAACCCCAAGGCGCCGCCCGTTCATCCAGCGCCGCGTTCAGCGACTTCCCATGAAACCAAGCTAGCAGTTTGTTCAAATTGCGCCCGAATTTATTATAGAGCTCGTTATATTTCGGCATGCGCGCAAACGCGGTCTGCACCACCACCCCCTTGGTTTTACGAATCTCCTTATCCAATTTTAAAATACTGCGATCACTCAGTTTCTTACTGTCCGCCACCCCAAGCTCCATCCAAGCCCGCACCATATCACCATCCGCCACAACGCAGGCCGTCACCAAGGGCCCGAACAAATCACCCTTCCCGCTCTCATCACAGCCCGCATGTAATTCAAACCACTCGGGATTGTGCACCGCCTCGTATCCCAACCGCGCCTCACCCGTGATCTCAGCCTCCAATATGTCACGCACGAAATCCTCCGTCTTCTTGCCCGAAACCACCAACTTACCGCTCTGGTAACCCACCACATTCACCTTCTCTCCCTTAAAAGCAAAAAGCGAGTAAGCCACGTCGTAATGAAACCAAGGCCCTTGATGACCCGCCTCCAGATAGTCCCCCAGTTTGTCCAATTGCTCCGAGTCCAGCTTCAGGGTATACATCGTCTTGGCCTTTGGCCCCTCGTCCTCTGTCTGCGTGCTCCGTTTCTTAGGCATAGCAGTTAGCAAATATGCAAAACCGTGCACCGCAAGCATGTTCAACGTTGCCCCGCCACTCCCGACCTGCTTCATCAAAAGACTGCCGATGCAATTACCCGAACCAACCCAACGCTTTCGCTCCGACCTGCTGCGCTGGTATCAAGCCGCCCAACGCCCCCTCCCCTGGCGCACCAATCCCAGCCTCTATCGCACCGTGGTCTCGGAGTTCATGCTCCAGCAGACTCAGGTCAAAACCATGCTGCCCTACTTCGAGCGCTGGATGCAGCACTTCCCGGACTTCGAAACCCTTGCCCATGCCCCCGCCGAATCCGTCCTTAAAAACTGGGAAGGCCTCGGCTACTACAGCCGCGCCCGCAATCTCCACAAACTCGCCCAAGCATTCATCCAGCTCCCGCAAGCCCCCCAAACCCCCGACGAATGGCAAGCCCTCCCCGGCATCGGCCCCTACTCCGCCGCCGCCATCGCTTCCATCGCACAAAATTACCCCGCCGCCGTTGTTGACGGAAACGTCGTTCGGGTCCTCGCCCGCCTCAGCGATCATACCCAATCCTTCTCCAGTAACGGGCAAGCCGTTAAAATCTTTCAAGAACCCGCCCAGACCCTCCTCGACCCCCACAACCCCGGCGACTACAATCAGGCCATCATGGAACTGGGGGCCACCCTCTGCCAAAAATCGAAACCGGCTTGCGCGTCCTGCCCCGTCCAAAATCACTGCCGCGCCCAAAAAAAAGGAGCCCACTACGCCGCTACCCTGCCTCATATTCAACGCCCCATTACCCAAAGGATTCAAGTCGAGCGCGGCATCATCCTTCATGAAGGCGCCCTCCTCCTGCACCGCATTCCCGATGATGCCCCCCGCCTCGCCGGGCAATACGAGATCCCGAGACTCGACCAACTGCAGCTTCCGACTCCCTCCGCCAAACCCCTCGCGGTCAAAACTCGCGGGATTGCCAACCAACGCATCAAAGAAAACCTCCACCTCCTAAAGACCCCCAAACAAAAGCTCCCGCCTCATCATCATTGGGTCGATACCAACCAACTCGAACAAATCACCCTCTCCGGTCCTCACCGCAAATGGCTGCAGCAACTCCTGCCCTCGCTTTAACGCTTTAACTATTGCCCCAAACGAAACATTAGCCTATCCACTACCCTTGGAAACCCGACATGGACTATAGCAATTTATACGCGGAACTCAGCGAAAGCGACCGTCAGGAAATCGAAGCGCTCCCGCGTGCTGAACGCCTTGAGCAAATTGCCACCCGCCGCAATCAGCCCACCAACCGCTTACTGGAAGAACTTGCCCAATCCTGCAAACTTCCCCTCCTCAACGAAATCGAGTTGCTCGACAACCCGACCGCCGCCATTCCACTGCGCCTCATTCACGCCTATCAGTGCCTCCCTATCGCCGCTCAAAATGATTCCGACGACGCGCAGGAAGATCCCGAGGCACCCCTCCGCCTCGTCACCCTTTGGCCACCGGATTCCAGCATGGATCGCTGGATTTACGCGACCTGCGGCAGGCAACCCGAATGGCTCCTCGGCAACCCCGAAATGGTCAACAATACCATTACCCAAAACTTTGGAGTGGGCGCCGACTCCCTCGACGAATCCGATATCCTGACCGAGGAAACCGACCTTGAAACCGAAGAAGACGAGGACGCCGCCGTTATTCGCTTCGTCAATGAAGTCGTACAAAAAGCCGTCAACGACCGCGCCACCGATATTCATTTTGAGCCCCTCCGCGACGAGCTTCAGATTCGCTACCGGATCGACGGCGAACTGGTTGCGGTGCGCGTGCCGGACAACCTCATCAAATTTCAGGGCGCCATTATCTCACGCCTCAAGATCATGGCGAAGCTTAACATCTCTGAAAAGCGCCGCCCCCAGGACGGGCGTATCGCCTTTGGCGCAGGCAACAGCGAGCTCGATATCCGTATCTCCACCTTCCCCACCATGTATGGCGAAAGCGTGAGCCTTCGCCTCCTGAGCCAAAAATCCAAACCCCTCTCCATGATTGAGCTCGGCCTCGCTCAGGACGAAGAACAAAAACTCACCCGTGCCCTTGCCTCCCCCCACGGCATCATCCTTGTTACCGGCCCCACCGGTTCCGGTAAATCCACTTCCCTGACCGCCTATATTCGGCTTATCAACAAACCCGAGCGTCGCATTATTACCGTGGAGGATCCCGTTGAATACGAAGTCTCCGGCGTCAACCAGACCCAGGTCCACCCCGAAATCGGCCTCACCTTCGCTAAAGCACTCCGCTCCGTCCTTCGTCAGGACCCCGACGTCATCATGGTCGGGGAAATCCGTGACCGCGAAACCGCCGACATCGCCATCCGTGCCTCCCTGACCGGACACCTCGTCCTCAGCACGCTCCATACGAATGATGCCCCCGGCGCCCTCACCCGCCTCATCGACATGGACATCGAGCCCTTCCTGATAGCATCCTCTGTCGAAATGATCGTTGCCCAGCGCCTCGTCCGCCGCCTCTGCCCCCATTGCGCGCAGCCCGCCAATTACGAAGCCCTCCATCTTGAAAGCTGCCTCGCCACCATGCAGATTGATCCATCCGAAGCACGCTTTGGCCACCTCGCCAAAACCGCCGTCGGTTGCGAGCGTTGCCGCAAACTCGGCTTCCGCGGCCGCATCGGGATCTTCGAAATCCTCCGCGTAACAGAAGAAATCCATGAACATATTGTCCAACGCGCCTCTGCCCGAAAAATTCGCCAAACCGCCATCGAGCAAGGCATGAATACCCTGATGCGCAGCGGCTGGGCACATATTAAAAGCGGTCAAACCACCCTGGAGGAAGTCATGCGTTACGCCGAAATCGAAAGCGACGAAGGCAACATCTAGAGCTCCCGGCGCTACAAATCCTTCATCCGGTAGCGGCGACCCACCCCATGACATCCCGGGAAAGCCCGGCACAAGTCTTTTAAACGCGCCTTAAAAATATCCTCCTCCAAGGGGCTTTCACTGAAAACCACCACCCGGTTCTCGTAACCCTCGAGCCAAAAGACCTTGCGATGCGGGAAACGCGCCCCGAGCGCCGCATCCCGCATGGGCGGCAAATACGGCACTTTATCAGGTTCCACCAAATTCAAAACGAGCATCCCGCCCGAGCGCAGCAAACCCGCAAGACCGTTAAACCATTCTAAATCCATCGCCGCATAGCGCACCGGCTCACCCTCCAGTTCCCCGTATAAATCATCAATCACCATATCAAAGCGGCCCATCCCCTCGTGCGCTCGCACCCATTCAACCGCGTCACCCGCCACCAATTCACAGCCCTCCGCGCATTCAAAAAATCCATCTGCCACCGATAAATGCATCGGGTCCAGCTCCACTCCCAGGATTGACTCTACCCCGGCGGCGGCACGCAAAACCCCCGCTACCGCCCCGGCACCAAAACCCAGCACGCAGCAAGAATCCACCGCCCCCGCCGCCCGGTGCAGCGCCGGTAAGGCCAACAAATCCCACACACTGCCCGCCAAAGGACGCCGCGGATTCCATTGCGAATGGTGCACGCCGTTTCGATACAGCCGCACGCTCGAACCGGCCTGCCGGACCTCGTAATAATCCGTCCCGGTATGATGCTGCCATAAAATTGCCATGCCTCACTTACTGCGGAAAGCCCGCTCAACCGCAAGGCAGCAGTTTATTCACCCCGCAATTGTTACTATTGTGCGAAATTTTCTTATAAACCCAACAAACCGCTTGGTCTCCTCACAATTTTGCCTCAATCTCGTCACCGATAGAAACACTCCCTCGCACTGCAAATCTTGTGAAACGAACCACACTCAGCTTCAAAACAATTATTCTCTCGGATGTTCATTTGGGCACCCTGGATTGCAAAATTGATGAAGTGAATCATTTCATGAAACACACCCATTGCGAGCGACTCATCCTCAATGGCGATATCATTGACGGCTGGAGCCTCGCCCGCAAAGGGGGCTGGACCAAGAAACACACCCGCTTTGTTCGACTCATCCTCAAGAAAATCGAGAAATACGGCACCGAGGTCATCTACGTGCGCGGCAATCATGACGACGTCCTCTCCCGCTTCCTGCCGCTGTACTTCGGCAAACTCCGCATTGTAGACGAATATTTTTTCGAGAGCCGGGACCGCAAATATTTGGTCGTCCACGGCGACGGCTTTGACGCCGTGACCGTCAATCACAAGTGGCTGGCAGTCTTGGGCGACATCGGCTACCAGACCCTCCTCAAGATCAACCGACTTTACAACCATTACCGTTCCTGGCGCGGCAAAGAGTATTTTTCCCTCAGCAAAGTCATCAAAGCCAAAGTGAAGAGCGCGGTCAGCTTTGTTGGCAAATATGAGGACCAACTTCAAAACTTCGCTCAGCGCCGCGATTGCCAAGGCATTATATGCGGGCATATCCATACCCCCGATGACAAAATGATTGAGGGAATCCATTACCTCAACTCCGGCGACTGGGTGGAATCACTAACCGCCATTGTGGAGCATGAAGACGAGCAGATCGAAATCATCGACTACAAGCAATTTTGCCAACTGCTCGACGAGAAAGAAAAAAGAAACTTGAAAAATTCGGATGCAAAAATTACTACACCCGAACTGTTGCCCGTGGAAGAAGACGAGGAAACAGATGAGGATTAGTAACCCATTTTAATTAAGCGATTTAGACTCAGCACCCCTCTAAAGCACAAATTTGAGCCCAAAACAAAATTCATGAAAACTAAAAACAAATTCATCTGTGCAATTGCAGCCGCAGTTTGCATCCTTCCGGCATATGGCGATGACCCCATCGGGGAAACCCGTAATGTCCTCGACCAGTGGGTTGAAACCAAGCAAATCCTCTCCGAGGAAAAAAGCGACTGGCGTCTGGAAAAGTCCATCCTGGAAGACACCCAAGTGCTGCTTCAAAGAGAGTTGGACCGGATGAATGCCGCGATTGACGACCTCGAAGCATCCGCGACCGCCGCCGACGCGGACCGCGCTGCCCTTTCAGAGGAAAAGGATAGACAAACCGCCGCCGCCTCGGTGGTTAAAGCAAATATTGGAGCGCTCGAAACAAAGGTTAAAGCGATCCTCGCGACCCTCCCCGAGCCGCTTGTGGAAAAAATCAAACCCCTCATTCGCCGCCTCCCCAACGATTCGAATAACACCAAACTCTCCCTCGGTGAGCGCGTTCAAAATGTCGTCGGCATCCTGAGCCAGGCAGATAAATTCAACTCGACCATCACCCTAAGCAACGAATCCCGCGAAATCGCCGAGGGCAAAGTCGTGCAAGTCACGACCCTCTACTGGGGCCTCGCCCAAGCCTACTTCGTTGACAACTCTGGTTCCTACGCCGGTGTTGGCAAGCCCGGCGCCGATTCCTGGGAATGGACACAAATCGAAGGTGTCGGACCAGAAATCAAGCGACTCCTCGATATCTACGAAGGAATCGAAGAAATCCAGTTTGTTGAAATCCCTGCCAGCATCCAATAACGCCCAACTTTAAGCAGCACCATGCAAGCACTAAAAAACTCACTCCTCGCGCTCCTCGCACTTTCGCTTTCCTTCGCCGCCCACGCGCAGGAATTCAACAACGCCGGCCAACAGGCCAAAGCCGACCTCGAAGCCGCACTCGACACGCTCAACAGCCTGCGCGAAAACATTGCCTCTGAGAAAATCCCGCTCATCCGTGAAGTCTCGACACTCGAAGACGAAGTGCGCCAAAAGGAGGCCGAACTGAAGCGTCTGCGCCGCCTCCGCGACAACAGCGACCTCGGGCTCAATCGCCTCCGCGAACAAGTCGAAGCCAACAAAGCGCAAAACGAATACGCCGCCGGCCTCCTCGATGAATTCGTCCGTTCCTTTGAAACCCGCATCCATTACAGCGAGCGCCAGCTTTACGAAGCCGCCGCCGAGGAAGCCAAACTCGCCCTCGAGGATTCAGACATGGATCAAGCCCAGCGCTTCAACAAACAAATTGAAGTCATCGACGTCGCCCTCGACCGCCTCGCCCAACTCGTCGGCGGATATACCTTTGAAGGCAAAGCCCTTGCGCCCAGCGGCGACATCGAGGACGGCACCTTCGCCGCCTTTGGCCCCGCCGTTTACTTTGCTTCCGGAAGCAGCGAACTTGCCGGTGTGGCGATCACCAAACTCAACGCCGCCGAAGCGGCCATTGCCAACCCCGGCGATACCTTCACTGACAGCATCCGGACATTCGCCACCGAAGGCGAAGGTTCCATTCCGGCAGATGCCACCCTCGGCAAAGCCCTCAAGATTGTCGAAGGAAACGATTCCATCGGCGAGCACATCGCCAAAGGTGGAAGCGTCGGTTACGTGATCATTACGCTCGGGCTCGTCTGCTTGCTCATCGGGCTCCTCAAAGTACAGGAAATCACCAGCTTCAAGGCGCCCAGCCCGGATGAAGTGCTCTCCGTCATTCGCCCGATCGAAGGCAATGATCTCAAAGCCGCAGAAGAAGCTGCCGCCGCTATTCCCGGCGCGGGAGGCACCCTCCTTCAAGTCGGCATCCAGCACATCGATGAAAAACGCGGCACGCTCGAAGAGATCCTCTACGAGAAAATCCTCGCGGTTCGCCCCAAGCTCGAACGCTTTCTTCCCTTCATGGCACTCACCGCTGCCGCCGCGCCGCTCCTCGGTCTCCTCGGTACCGTTACCGGTATGATCAAGACCTTCAACCTCATCACCATCTTTGGAACCGGTGATGCCAAGAGCCTCTCCTCCGGTATTTCCGAAGCGCTCGTCACCACCGAGCTTGGACTTGTCGTTGCGATCCCCTCACTCATTCTTCATGGTCTCCTCGCCCGCATGGCACGCCAGAAGATTGGTGATATGGAGCAGGCTGCCGTCGGCTTCATCAACGGCGTAGTCGGTTCCCGTTCAAACAACGAAAACTAACGCTCCGGCCTTCAACCTACGGGTTCTATGGATTCCATCTTAGATATATTCTTTAAATGCGCTGACATCTGGAAAAGCGGCGGATGGGTCATGGTGCCCCTCTTCCTGCTGGCGCTCCTTATCTACACCAATGGCATCCAACTCCTCCTGTTCCTGAGCAAAGGAAATATCCAGCTCGGCCGTGAAGATGAATGGAACAATTGGGTCGACCAACCGCAAAAGGCTTCCGGGCGCGTCGGCGAAATCATCCGCTATACCCAGGACAACGTCTCCAGCTCCAAGCATGTGCGCAACCGCTTCGAGGAAATCCGGCAGTCCATGCTCCATAACATCGAGCGCCGCCTCATCTTTCTCACCACCCTCGTCGCCGCCGCACCGCTCATGGGGCTCCTCGGGACCGTCATCGGTATGCTGGGGACCTTTGCCGCAATCTCCAGTGGCGGTGGCTCCGAAACCGCTGCCAAAGTTGCCGAAGGTATTTCCGAGGCCCTCATAACCACCCAAACCGGACTCTTTATAGCCCTCCCGGGCATCTTCCTGACGCTCATCATTCGCCGCCGCAAGCACGCCGTTGAAGCCGCCCTTGCCCGCATCGAATCCATCAGCCTTACCAAATTAAAACTCGATTAATCAATCGAGGTCTTCCAAACGACAAACTTCAAACTCCAATACCATGCGCCGCAACCTTGCCTCCGACGACAACGATAATGTCGAGATCAACCTCTCGCCCATGATCGACATGGTCTTCATCCTCCTCATCTTTTTCATCGTGACCACCGTCTTCGTCGAGGAAACCGGGGTCGAGGTCAACAAACCCGAAGCCGCCGCAGCTGTCCAACTCGAGAAAAACAGCATCCTCATCGCCGTCACAAAAGACAACAAAGTCATTTATGGCGGGCGCGATATCGGCATCAGCGGCGTCTCCCCCATCGTGAAACGCCTCACCCTCAACGAAGACCTCCCCGTCATCATCCAAGCGGATGAAGGCGCCAACCACGGCATCTTTGCCCGCGTCTATGGCGAAGCCAAACTCGCCGGCGCCAAATCCATCAATTTCTCCACCAAACGCTAGATCCCAGCGCTGCTCCTCTTTTCATGGCCAAAGTTTACCACCCGCCCAAAGGTAAAGACACACTCCGAAAGAGTGCTCAGTTTGGCATTGCCATCAGCTTTCTCCTCTTTCTGGCGATTCCCTTGACGCAGCTCTTCATGGAGTACGAGAAGGCGCCTGAATCCATCGAAGGACTAGAGATCGCGCCGCCGCCTCCACCACCGCCGCCCGAGGAACCACCCCCGCCGCCGGAACCGGAAGAGGAAGAGCCGCCCCCTGAGCTCGAAACCCCACCGCCACCCATTTCCCTTGAGCAACTCGACATGGCGCTTGAACCCGGCACCGGTGGTTCCCTCGCCGGAGACTTTGCCCTCCCCACTTTTGACGTAAATGCCAAGGATCTCGGCGGACTCGATATCTTTGACATCAATGACCTCGAAAACAAACCGATGCCCCGCCGCCAGGGCTCCCCCCGCTACCCGCCCGCCGCCCGCCGCCAAGGCCTGCAGGGCCGCGTTACCGCTGAGTTCATTATCGACGAAAAAGGCGACGTCATGCAGGTGACCATCACCCGCTCCTCCGACCCCGTCTTTGAGAAACCCACCATCGACGCGATCCGCGGCTGGAAATTCACCCCCGGCGAAAAAGACGGACGCAAAGTCAAGACCCGTACCCGCGTCACCATCCCTTACACCATTAGTTAAATATTAATTTCCACAAATCCAAGAACAGCATGAAAACGATCCACTGCCTCCTCCTTCTGGTCCTCGGACTGGCGCTCAACGCCTCCAGCCTCCACGCCCAGCGCTCCGCCACAAATCCCGGCGCCGAACTTTGGAATGATCCCGAATTCGTCAAAACCTTCATCGGCAGCTATGCCTTCCTCATCGGATACGAGCCGAAAATTTCCGACGAGGAAAAGGAAGCCCTCCGCGCTTTGATCGACCTCATCAAAGCCAGCCCCAAGGCCGCGATCGCCCAGCTCCGCCCTCAGGTTAAGACCAGCAGCAGCGCCGCCTTCGATTTCATCCTCGCCAACCTCTACTTCCAGGAAGGCAACCTCAAAGAGGCTGAACAATTCTACAAAACCGCCGTCAAAAAATACCCCAACTTCCGCCGCGCCTACAAAAACCTCGGCCTCGTGCAGGTTCAAGGCGGCAACTTCAAGGACGCCATCCCCAGCATCGCCAAAGCCCTCGAACTCGGTGAAGTCGACGGACGCGCCTACGGCCTCCTCGCTTACGGATACCTCACCGAAGGCAAATACTACCCCGCCGAAGCAGCCTACCGCCAGGCCATCCTCATTCAACCCGACCAGAAAGACTGGAAAATCGGCCTCGCCCGTTGCCTCCTCGAAACCGAACGCTACAACGAAGCCATCAGCCTTTTTGACACCCTCCTACAAGACGAGCCCGACAACAGCGACTTCTGGCTCCTCCAGAGCAACGCCTTCATCGGCAACGAACAATCCCTCCGCGCCGCGCAAAACCTTGAAGTCGTCCGCCGCATGGGCAAAGCCGAGCTCTCCACCCTCACCCTTCTCGGCGACATCTACATGAACAACACCATTCCCGACCTTGCCCTTGACGCCTACCTCAGCGCGGTCGAGATGGCACAACCGCAGGATGTCGATGCCCTCCTCCGCGCCACCAACATCCTCACCCGCTCCACCAACTTCGAGCAGGCCGCCAACCTCATTAAAGACATCCGCAAAAATAACGCGCTTACTCTGAGCCCTGAGCAGGACCTTGAACTCCTCAATCAGGAAGCCAAGATTGCCCGCGCCGAGGGCAATGATGATGCCGCCGTGGTGATCCTCAACAAGATCGTCGAACGCGACGCCCTCAACGGCGAAGCAATCATCGAGCTCGCAAACTACTACGCCGACAAGGACATGCTTCCCGAGGCCATCAACCGCTACGAACAAGCCGCCAAGATCAACGCCTTCGAACGCCAGGCCCTCATCGCCCACGGTCAAACCCTCGTCCGCAACGCCAAATACCGCGATGCCCTCCCCCTCCTCAAACGCGCCCTCCAACTTAAACCCGAGCAGAACCTCGAGGACTACACCGCCCGCGTGGAACGCGCCGCCAAGAGTCAGGGTTAACCCCTCCGGCGCGTTCGGTGTTCCGAACGAAGCGACATGACCGGGCCCGCTACACGGGAACCGGATCACGCGCCGCCAAGAGTCAGAATTAAACCCTGCGGCGCTTACTTAACGAGGTAAACCGCAAGGTTGTCAAAGCACGTCATCCCCTTGGGAGTTTCCGGCGCAGTGACTTCAAAACGAATAAAAGTGATCGGCTGATTGTTAACTTTCGCGGGCAAAACAAGGTTACTGTTTTCCTGTCCATCAAGCATTTTGTGTATCGCGCTTTTCTCATTGGATGAGGCCCAACGATCGGTACTTTCAAAGGCAAAGTAAGTTTCCGGCGCCAGTAAAGAATTGACTCCATTGGGCTTGTAAGCCGTCCAACTTACGCCATCGCTGCTGTAGGAAATATTTAGAAAGTCACCGAGAGGAGCACCTGTGCTTACCGAATTAAACCAATCAAACATAACCAGCAACTGATGACGACTGTACAGTTCCGGCAAGCTTGCCAATTTTAAAACAAAACTAAAGTCTTCAGAAAAATTCAAGAAAGCTAAGCATTGTTGCCCGTTACCGACCGCCGGGGGAAAGGAAGTCCAGGATTTATCAAAGTTTGCATTTGCCTGCGGTGCGGTCGCTTTTCGACCGTGACCAATAAATCTTACTTGAGGCTTGGGTTCACCAATCTGCCGCATTGGCGTTGATCCAAATCGACCCGTAGTCTCCAAAGTGGCGGCGCCAGCACCCGTTCCACGCTCAGCGTGGAAATTGACAGTAGCAACAGAAATAGAGGATGGAGATGCAAAGTCCCAACCTGCAAGAAGGATTCGCTCTTTGAACGTCTCCGAGGAGTGAGCTACCTGTACGCCTAAGGCCATTAACACTGTTATATACTTTATCATAAGCTAGATATTTAATTACCAATAAAGCTAAAATGGAAGGCTTCTTTAGGCAAATTTTATCGTTCATGCGTAACCTTAAATTTACATTATTACACTGGATAAACATTTATGCCTTCACTTTGATGTAGGCATTTTAAAATGAAGATATCATTATTAATACTATCTTTTCTTGCCACGGTAACGGTTACAACCGGACGCAGTGAGGCATTGGAGCTGAGAAAAATCCTTCAAGGGCACGTAACTGCGATGGGTGGTTGGCGCTCGTGGAATGAAGTTGCCAGCATTAAGCTTTCCGGCACTATCGCTCAGGGCGACGATAGCCCGGTCGACTTCGTAATGGTCAAAAAAATACCCAAACAAATACGCGTAACGTTAACTGTGCCGGTCCCATATGGAAAGGAAGATGAGACATTGCAGTTTATACGCGCTTTGGACAATGAGAATGCCTGGATGGCGATTCGCCCAAGCGGAACCATGCCTCTCATCAAAAAGCCTCTGGATGATAGTGCTCGCGACGATTTAATTGCGGAGTCAATCATCCTGCCCGAACTCATGCACTATATGCAGACAGCCGACAAACTGGAGATCACTGAAGCGGTTAAGAGACCTGACAACACTTACCAATACAAGATTGCGGTTTTCCCTGAAAGGAAAACGAAGGATAATTACTATGTAGTTTCTTTGAACGACAAGGATTTCTTTGTATCATCAATAGAAACAATAAAGGATGGCTCAATGGTAGCGACGAAATGGCTTGAAGATTATACGGATGTAGATGGTATAAAACATCCTACAAAGATCCGTACCAGTTCTGCGAAAGCACGAGATTCAATTTTGCGGATTGAAAATATTACAAAAGGTGTAGGTATATACGATGAGTACTTTGAGCAAAATAAACCCAAAAACCAATCACTAGAGGGATAGTACCAAGAATTCGTATCATGTCCAAAATTTTTACATATGCTTGTGCGGGTGCGGTAGCGATGGCAGTCTTGAGTAGCAATGGTGGCATCGCGCAATTCTCTCCATTTGTACCGTATAAAGAACCCATTCCGCTGGCCAAACCCCCAGCCCCCAAACCTTCAGTAGATCCCCAAAAGCAACAGTTTGAACTCAAGGGATTCATCGTTCTTAATGACGACTACAAGTTCAGCATTTATGATAAGAAATCAAAAAAATCACTTTGGCTTTCATTGGGTGAAAATATTAATGGTTTCACCATAGTCGGTTTTGATCCCCTCAGCGAAACCATCACCTATGATTACAAGGGGCACAAATACGATACTCTAATTGTATCCCGAACAAAAAGCTACAATCTCCCATTGGCAGGTGGGCGACAAAATGGCAGCACTCCTTCAGGAGTTCGAATACAGGACGCCAATACTGAGAATGTTGACTTGTCGGATGGGGCTTCGAATCGGGGGCAGGTAATCATTAGTGATTATTCTGCCACCATCAACAATACCACTCGTACAGCAAACACAAACGAATCTCCGCATTCTAATAGGTCGACCCTAAACTTTCTCTACCGAGGCACGACTGCATTCGCTTCAAACACCCCATCAGGAACCGAAAATAACCTAATTGAAAATACCTCTGGGTCAGGGGCTTCCAATGCCACCGACAAAAAATACGTGCCCTTAAAGATCCGCCGCAGCAATAAAGTTCATAATCCATCCGGAAAACTTCCACAATTCCTTCGCTAAAAATGATTCTTGGCCTAAAGCATCTAGCTATCGGTTTACTAATTGTCGCCATCTCGGCATCGCCTTCTATCGCTGCCGAAACCTTGGCAAATTCCGACACCAGCCCCATCCTTCCGCCTTCAATTTTTGATCCCCATAAGAACTTAATCGAGAGAATCCCATCCATCCTGTGGCCCACTTATATTTCAGTCGAAGCTGACACCGCCTGTTTCAGAACAGGAGAAAAAGTTCCGACTAATGTCCGGGGCGTTCTACAACGCTGCGAAGGCAGGCATCTGGTGGTTGACTTCGGCAGGTTTGGAGTCCGCACCATATCTCCGGAAAAAACCAACTTTTACATGCAAGTAATGGATCTGTTAAAGGGAGAGGCACGGAAAGAGCATCCAAATCTCACCGCACAAATCGGCAACAAACTCATGGCTTTTGGACCTCCTCATGGAGTCGGTCCGGTGAAATTAGAGCAAATGGTCGATACCCGCCTTTACGCCTTGGTTTACTTGGGTGATTATACCGAAGCAACTGCCTCCCAGCTCTTGGATCTGGGCCGCGCACATTTCCAACTTTTAATCCAGATTCCCCAAATCAAGTGCGTCATTCTTCCTAAAAGCAAAATGTACTACGATTTTGCCTACACCGTCATACTGCCGGTTCCTTTCATTGCGCCCTATCTCTGCGCCGGATATATTGAGAGTCTTGCTCACCGCACGAATGATGCCACCAGCCTTGTTCTGGTTGATTCTGAAGGAAAAATCCTTGGCCGCCGTGATGACATTTCTGAGGAGGCAAGCCTGGCGCTGGAACTTGAGACGGCACTGCGCGAGCTTGGCATTGATTGGTCTTATAAGCCCCGCGAAATGTCAACTTTGCCCGAAACGGCAGATGACGCCACAGACGCTTCCCTACCTTAATTGTCCGGTAAGCAACTGATGGACAAAATCCTGATTAATCGAGCGGAGGGCGTGAGTAAAGCGTGGCTCCCCAGAGACTTCCACATAATCGCTCAGCACTCGTTGCAATGCCGCCACGCAGAAATCCCTACACTTGGTCCGGTTATAAAGTACCTTCGGAGGCATACCTAGTGCGAACTTTTTGGCATTTATCGCGATGGGTCGCGCCACTTGTGTATTCTCTCCTTTAGAGACGTGGAAGATAACATTATAATTCGCTGCTTTCGTAACTGCTTTAATATGTGTCCCCGGGCGGGTTAACTCAGCTTTACCAACTCGGTAAATCATCTCCTGGCAGGTTTCTAATAATCCATCTTTATCGCCGCACAGATTCTGATAAAACATTAGCTCACTGAGGTAATCCATGTTGTAATAACGACGCTCACAAAAAGATTCCATGACTGATAGAGCACCCTGAAAATCGCCTGTTTTAGCAAGGAAGTACGCATAGATTGTGGCGTTGTTTTTAAAGAACGGAATCAAAGACTCGATTTTTTCATAGGTCTTTTCTACTTCCTGCATACGGAAGGACTCTCCGGCAGAAGCAGAAGCCAGCATTAGATGGTAATAGGGTTCGATTCGCTCAGGGCTTTGCCGGATTGCCTTCCGGATAAACTCAATAGAAACTTCCTCTTGATCACGCAGAGACTGAGGCTTGGTCATTTGCTGACTATCATCTATGTGGTTTTCCAAATATGCATCCACTCCGGCGACAAACTTTCTGTTAGCCAGAATGTGATCATAAAGGTAAAGGTCTGAACGATAGTGATTATACTTGTCCTTAAGGCTGAAAAAATTGAGCACCAAGAGAGTCCCCACCAAAATCAAAGATAATTTTTTGCCAAATTTAAAGGCGGGTGCCATTCCTGCCAGATATAGCCCCGCACAAACAGCCAGGGGCACTAAGACCACCATATAGCGCAAGGCAACTGTTACCATCGCAAAGAGCGCTATACCCAAAAGACTGACTGCCAGCGCCAGAAAGGTGTAGTGCACCTCCTCGTCCTTTAAATTGCTAAGCTGTCGATAGAAAGTCCAAATGAAAAAGCCGATGGCGCATAGGATTAGGCCTAAGCTTAGAACGCCTCCCTCCAAAAGGATTTCCAGGTATTCTGAGTGGCAATGACGATATCCGCTGGCATCCAGGTCGTAGCGAAGGTTTTCGCTCTTATAGCTCATACTCAGTGGATACAGGGCGCCAAAGCCACTACCAAAAAGGAAGCTCGAAAGACTGCTGCTAACCTTTTCAAGAGTTACCTGCCAAATCGATAAGCGCCCAAAAGCACTGTTTCCTCCTCCGCTTAACAATAACATGAATTTGTCAAGTACCTGAAATTTACTAACTGCCATCCAGGTTCCCGCAGTCATGATCATTAAAAATAAAGCAGCCACGGCCTTCAGGCTAATCCATTTGCCTGAGCGAATCCTTTCACAGCCGAGATAACTCAAGACCAAGACAAAGCTACCTACCATTATACCGTTCCGCGAGCCTGTCATCAAGAGCATGAGATAGTTTGCTACCGGAAAAAACCATTGCAGTAGCACCATGAAGAATGATGCCTTGTCGCTCACACGATATCGGTTCGCCTCAACTACAAGTAAGGGCAAAGTAAGCACCAAAAAAGATGCCAGATAATTGGCATTTCCAAAAGTTAGGATGAGACGATCCCCTAACCAAAGATAGCCCCAACCAAATTTAAGACCAAAACAGTGATGGCTTAATAAATATAGGCTAAAGACAAATATCAGGGCCTTAAAAAAATTGACTACATGCCTGTATCCAAAATTAAACCCCGGTTGCGACCAAACCAATAGTAGAGTCAAAACCGAGAGATATTGCCAAGAATAGGAAGCGCTCTCGTAGTTGTCGGTTGAAAAAATACTGGTCCCAAGCGTAATGCAATAAGCGAGGGTAATTAAGAAAACCGGCAAACTGATTTGTAAACGTGCACGACTTTTTATCGCAAAATCGGCCAAGCAAAGCAGCGCAAAGGCAACTCCCCAAAAATTGAAGGATGGATGTGATTGGACAACATGATATGTACCCAATGCAAAAAAACATGCTCCCAATAGAATGAAAAGCCCACTACGAATCATATTTATTATGACTAACATCCAATTCCAGCTTTTGTATTTTTAGACAAAAAAGCCGACAGGCATATCGCCTGTCGACTTCAGAAAAAGCATTACTATACTTATTTACGGCGACGAATTACAGCAAATCCAAGTGCAAGTGCACCGGCGATGAGCGCATAAGTCGATGCTTCCGGCACCTGAGATCCAGTGATGGAGATATTATCAAGATAAAATTCTTCTGAAGTGTTTGTGGCAAGAAGATCGAATCTTACGTACTTAATAGTAGTAAAATCCTCTTGTTCTATGGTAATTACACCGGTGTCTTGTCCATCCAAATCATCATAAAAACGATTACCAGAAGAAGTAGTTGCCCAAGTATTGTCAGCACTGGGAGGGAACAAAGTGTATTCTGGACCATCGCCAAATCTGTTTCCCACGCTACTCGGAACGAGTTCAGTGTAAGATGAACCATCTGCACTGTAATAGATGTCGAACAAATCAAAACCAGCAACATTTTTGGTCATATAATCAAACTCTATGACTAGGTCCTTGGTATTGTCTACGCCTTGATTGAGTCCAATCACAAATGAAGTAGTTGAAGCGAGATTTTTGAATAACAGACTGTTTTGACCAGTTGCAGCACCGCCAGGTGTCGCATCAGTGGTAGTGTCGAAGCCTTTGTCAAAGCGATAAGTTCCTGTCCGTGCAGCACGACCAAAGGTTGCGAAGCGAACCTGAGCGCTACCATCACTAACTTGATTAAATGAATTAGAACCAAATGTACCATCGGTGTAGATTGTAGCAATATCACTACCTAGTCCATCACTGGAGGAAGCAAAGCCATCCACATCATTTGACACAGAGCCGATTTCCGAAAAATCAAACCCTGCAATTAAATCGCCTGCGATTGCAGCACTGGTCAGGTCGGCAAAAGCAGTTGTTGAAGAAATTAAGAAACTTAGAGCAAATATTTTAGTTTTCATTTTTATAAGGTAATGACCACAACTGGCTTAAAGCCAGTTGTGGTCAAGATTTATTTTAATTATTTCTTTCTGCGTACGATACAGAAGGAAAGAGCGATAACACCTGCAAGCAACGCATAGGTTGATGGTTCTGGAACCACACCTGTTACAGAGATATTGTCAAGATATAGACTAGAACCGATATCACTAGTGTCGATGGTGAAACGGACATACTTCACGTTTCCAACATTGGTGAGATCAATAACTTGGTCATCAACAGTACGGATTACACCAGAAGAGGACACAGACCAGCTATCTTCATTTGATACTAAAGCGTAGTAGTCGGTACCAACTCCACTTGCAGAATCTGTGCTGTTCAAAGAAACAAAGTTAGATTCTGTAGTGCCGCCAGCACTGTATTCAATATCAAGCCAGTCGCCATCACCATCACCAAAGTTTGCTGCTCCATCCATCAACCAGTCAAACTCAACAGCTACATTCGTAGCTGCTTGGTTGAGTGCGATAGTGAAGGAGAAGGCAGAGCCACTGTTAAGCTTAAGCGCTACCTGACCAGAGGCGGCAGTACCAGGAGTTACAGTGGAGCTTTGGTCGAAACCTTTTTGTCCACGGAAGGAGCTAATGGAAACAGCACGTCCGAGTGAAGCAAAACGAACATTTGCGGAACTGCTGGGCATTTGAGTCAAAGAGTCAGAACCCAGGCTTCCGTTGGTGTTGATGGTGCCACTGTAGCCAGAAATGCCGGAAACATCATTTGTATAGGCGTTTACCGCATTCGATACATTGGATACTCCGGAGAAATCCCAACCGGCAAGCAAACCACCTGAGACTTGACCCGATGTCAAATCAGCGAAGGCAGTGCCAGTGAGGATTGAGCCCGTAAGGGCGATGAGAGAAAGTTTTTTCATACTATGAAGTATTCTAAAAGAATGAAGTTGAAAGTGGGGCATCCCCAAAATGTTTCGAGGATGCCCCTGTGGAATTCAGCAATTAGCGGCTACCAGCGTCGAGGTCGAAGTTGGCGGAGAATACGGTCCAACCATCAGTCCAGAAGGTGTTGAGGGAAGGATCGAAGGCACCGAGGTACGGAGCGCTAATGAAGTAGGTAGCAGTCGCAGGAGCGGGTGTGATCTTGGCATTAGCGGCATCGGTAATGCGGGGATCAACGTTGGCGCGACTGTTATCCTTGGTAAGTGTTGCAAACGGGTTGGTGCCATCGAGGACATTATTGTTTGCAGCGCTTGCGAGGATGGTTTGCATGGTGCCATAGTTGGAGAGTTGGCTGCCGGAAAGTGCACCAGTAGAACCCTTGATATCGTAAGCGATGGAATTGTTGATGTAGGAGCAATCGCCAACTTCCACGCGGGTGCGGGCGTCATTGCTTACGTCAACGAGATCGTTACCAGTTCCAACAAAGATGGAGTTGAAGTAATCACCACCAAAGGAGTCATCACACTTGATCATCTCATCAGCATCCCAGCTACCAACATATGTGGCGTTGAAAATGGTGGGATAAGCAATGGGAAGACCAAGACCTTGGTCAGCACCGGAACCGGCAGTGTAACGCTTTTCAGCATCTGGGTCTTGTGCATTAATGTAGTTAGCATAAATACCAGAACCAGTACGATCTGATTGACCATTGTAACCGTCACCCGTTGCGTCATTGTCATCGGTGAAGTAACCTACACCGGCAGCGAGTACGTCGGTACCGTTGAGGAAAGCAACGTCGATGGAGTCGAAAGCGCCGTGTGTGGCGTCGTGCTCACCACCGTGGTCACCATTGGCATCGTCGTTGAGCTGGAGGGAGAACCAGAATTGGCCGAGACCAGTGAAACCTTCGTCAATGTCGAAAGAGTCGTCATTGTTGTAAAGGGAAACAAGGTAGCGGGAGTTAGCTGTACCACCGAACCATTCGAAGCCGTCGTCATCATTACAGTAAACCTCAACGAATTCGATGAGTGTACCGTTACCTACGCCACCCATGGTAAGACCATTGATTTCATTGTCAGCTGCAATGTTTGTACCGCCGTGACGGATCGAAGCGTACTTAAAAGTACCAGAGCTATCGTTAGGATTGGAGCCACCATAGATACCGTTGTCATTAAGGGTGTCGTCCGGATCGAGACCTTCGATGAACCCTTCAAAGATGTCATCAAGGTCGTTACGAGCAGTCTTGTTGGTATTCACGACTGTGTCGCCAGAGATCTCAATGATGCTGGTAGGAGCATTACCAAGAATGATCACACCACCCCAAAGACCGCGGTATTCATCAACACCAACGTGCTCGTCACCGGTGCCAGTGGTAAGGAAACCGAAACCGGGAGAAAGCGGATCACCCGCAGGATCTGAGTCAAGGAAGTTGGCAGAGCTGTAGTCGATGTCAGAAGCATAATCCACGGATTCATCAGAATACTGGCCATCTTGGTCTTGGTCGATCACAGCAGTGGTGAAGATGATAGGTTCGGATGGAGTACCTTCAGCTTCGATTTGACCAGTACGTGTGATGACGAGGGCACCGGGGTCATAAGCGGATGAACCAGACTTGGGCTCAGCACGAATGATAGTACCTTCCTCAATGGTAAGCACCGCACCGTCTTTAACGAAGGTAAGATCAGTTAGAATATACTGGTTGTCTTTGGTCCATGTTTCGGACTCGGTGATATCACCGGACTTTTTGATGATAGCAGCAGAGGCTACAGAAGCCATTGCAGCAACACCAACTAGGGATGTTATAATTTTATTCATTTGAGTAGTTTGTATTTACGTTTGATTGATCTGCGATCGCAAATCGAAACCCAAAATAGGCGAATGACGTCACGGGTCGGCGTCCTTTATGTAACAAAAATGTTACTAAAATGAGCCCGATAAAGTAATGGAGTAACTCGGATCAATGGAGACACTGCTCCGAAATGGAGGCCGATCCGCCTCAGCGACATTGAGGGCATCGAAAAAGTCCTCATTTTCCGACATTTTCCGGGTGGGTGATCCTAGATTTTTTATACTTAAACGAAGCTTCCAGTGCTCGCGAAGCTTTTGTTCGAGTACAAAATTCAGGGAGTTAAAAGGATCCCAAAATAAATCAGGCGCACCTTTCCCTGCTGAGTCAAGACCGCCAACCCGATCCAATTGGCGTCCTATCCAATTTTGAGATAACGTCAGGCTAGTTCCGGTTGGCTCAATATCGAATTTGATGAATGCGTTGGCAGTGTATTCCGGTTGGTCATACAGAGGCCTGATTGAGTAACTCCCCTCCGTAAAGACTTTCGGGTCAATGAGGTTGTTGACAAAAGCGTTACTGGAAGTGAGACCTGATTTCTCAAAGTCTGAGCGCTCAACTTCGGCATCAATCAGCGTATAATTACCACCCAAAGTAATCCACGAAAGCGGTGCAATAAACATTAAATGTTCCTCCAAAAATCCAAGGTTTTGCTGAAGCTCAAACTCCACGCCGTTGAGACTGGCATCGTTATTGTTGTTAATGAATGTATTGACCGGGACACCATTCACATCATAGGCAAAAGTCCGCTCAATAGGCGCTTCGATAGTCTTTTTGAAGTAACCGACTGAAACCAGCCCGTCGAGGGGCGTAAAGAACTCGAGGCGCAAGTCATGACTCTCAACATCCGTAATTTCAAGACCGGCAAAGTCCAGAGGCAAAACAAAGCGCTTTTGAACCGAGGGATCAGCGTCCCCAAGCGGGGCACTGATGGGGTCAAAATCCCCGGTACGATTCAACCAATCATCGTATTGTCCATCCGAACGCAGGGTCAGACCGGAATTGCCAATCTCAAAACTGCGATCACTCAAATTAAAGATCGGGAAGGGAGCAATTTCCCGAAAAGTGGGCTTGGCAATGGTTTTTGAGTGTGAAACAGAGAGCTTCAGGTTCTCGAGAAGTTCAAATGAAAAATTAAAATAGTATTGCTGATCGTCCTGCTCAATGGGTTTGGCAGCGACCACCTTAGGCGAGGTACCGCCGCCCACCCGCGATACCGGGTTTGGCTCCCCGGGATCATTTTCCAGCAATTCGTAATTGAGGTAATTACTCTCTTGGCGCAAGCCGAGGGCGAAACGGATGCTGTCAAAAAACAGGACATCTTCCCGCTTAATATCACCCGAGGCGAAAAAACTGCGCACCTCTTCAATACCCCTTGCCTGAAATTTACCGTCAACCAAAGGAAACTGCAGCGTGTTTACCGTCGGGGAACTGTCGCCGTGCAAAGTGAAGCCCGCCGGCGTTTCGAGGATGTATTGCTCATCTCCAAATAAGTTGAATGTTGGGAATTGCGTGGGATCAATCGCCAGAGCAGGAGCTTGGGAGATTAATGCCAGAAAATTGTCCGCTTCCGTAACGTAGTTCGCCAGCTCAGTCTCAAGGCTTGTCTTGTCCTGCTTTAGTGCGGACTCTTTCAAAACAGCAGGATCGGAATTTAAAGCATTTTGGGCACCCAACAATGTACTATGTGCCTGTTCCAGTGAAATGGCGGCAGTTCTTACCGAGGGATCCACAGAATCCTTCAAGGAAGGGTCATAACTAGGATCCGACGGATCAAACTGATTCACATTCAATGTTGGCTCGTATCGCTGTAATCTTAAGTCCAAGAAGTCAATTTTCGTGTCAAAATTGTCTACAGCAGCGTTGTATTGATTCGTGAGCCCCGTTATCGCCAGCTGAAGAGTATCAATTTCCGGTTGTATATTTGCGATATTTTCAGTGTACAAATGACGGATGAGTTGATCGGCCTCGGTAAAATCATCAGCATACCACTCCAGTCCACTGTTTTCATAAGTATCTCCAGGGAGGGCACCCGCTCCGGTGCTGATCTGATAAGCCTGACCCGAGGCTGAGATTTGAGCAACTGGCATCGCGGCGTATTGAAGCTTACTGAAGTCCTGATCGTAGATAGAAACTTTGTTGTCATCGATGAGCGATTCCAATTGCAGGAAATCACGACTGGATTCTTCTGAGTCGAAACCCAATGACCAATTCAGTGTCCAAGCTCCTACACGAGCACTGCTTTCTACTTGCCCACCAAACATAATGCTGTTTTGTTGCGTCTCGCGTTGAAAGCGCGCCACAGGCGGCAAGCCAGGGTCGGTACTGAACCCGGCGTCACCGGGATTTACTGCGGATTGGGTCGGTATGAATTCTCCGATAATCCGGCGGTCGGGCTCGAGTTGCCCCATAAAAGCCTTCGTGTGGTACCAATTGAGATCCGACTCGATACCTCGCACCAAAGTAAACTTGTGCTCCCCGGAAAACTGATGTGCCCGCAACTCCCGGTCTTCGCTGGCAAGTTCCACATCTATTAAGTCATAATTGCCGGGTCCGTTGCCAAATACAGGCTCACTGGTATATAACTTTTCATAATCGGATCGTTCGACCGTAGAGCTTAAAGTTTTGGTGTGCAGAAAGTTGTAATTTAGATTCGTGTGGTCCGAGATCCCAAAACCAAAACCAAGGAGGGTTGAGTAGCTGTATTCCTCCTCCGACTTCAACGTCCCCTTACCATCCTCTTTATAGGCAAAAACGTCCGGTTCCAACAGGCCGTCCTTGATAACACTCTTGTGAAATTCCTTGAAGGAGGAGCGTCTCTTAGTGGAAATTTTCGTGCCAAAAATCGCACCTGCAGTGACTTGGTTATTCAATGCCTTGGATCCTCCCATCGAAAAGCTTAGACTGCGATCACCCCAATTGGGTAGTTTTCTTTCAATTGGAATCATCGATGGGAAATTGACCGCCCTCACGGACTGCCCATAGCCGGATATGAGGCTTCTCCCAGCATTGGAATATCCGCGCGTGTCCTCTCCTTTCAACCAACCCTCCAAATCAACCTGTTCCGGATCTGCCAGAAAAGTACTGCTTGCACCTTTTGACTCTTGTCGGCCGATCCCGTACGACAATTTAAAGAATGATTCCTCAGGAATTGATTTTGTCAGCAACTCCACTGAGCCACCCGAAGAGTCGCCAGGCAAGTCTGAGGTGTAGGTCTTTCGCGCTATTACACTACGAATCATACTTGTGGGAAAAATATCCAATGCGATCGCTTTGCGGTCGGGATCCGGGCTTGGCAAGCGCACCCCATTGATGAGCACCGTGTTGTAGCGGTCATTCAACCCCCGCATTACGACGTATTTGCCGTCACTCAAAGATGCCCCACTCATTTTTGTGACCGCTTCCGCCACATCGCTGGCTGCAAACTTTGAAAAATCCTCTGAGCTCAGCGCGTCAATCGAGGCGATCGACTGCTGGCGCAAGGCGAGCAGTGCCACATTCTGACTGACTACTTCATCGGCGCTCACTGTAAAGTCCTGTAGTTCATAGACCTCGTCCGACATATCCACCGGGCGGGGCGGCATCGCAAAGTCCAGTTGCTTCACCTCCCCGGCGACAACCACCGTGTCGGTAATGTTCGCTTCAAGAAAACCGCTCTTAATGAAGTTCAAGGTGTAATTTCCGACCGGAATTTCAGACAAACGATAGCGACCCTGCGAGTCCGTGATAGTTCCAAAGTCGGTGTCGGCCACCACAATTGCAACGCCACGCAGGGGCTGGCCGGTCTCTTTGTCAAATACCTGCCCCGCGATGCGACCCACGGCTGCGGCTTCTTCCGGTGCGGCTTCCGCTGGTGCGGCCTCGACGCTCTCGACCTCAGCTGGTGCGGCGTCGACTGCCTCCGCTTCATCTGCAGGGGCTTCCACCACAAATTCCATGGTTGCTTCAGCGGGCTCAACGGCGTCCGCCTCACCCGACTGCAGGGCTTCAACCTCTGCCTCCAGCTCCGCGGCTTCGGCCGCCTTTTGCTCGGCTACCTCCTCGCGAAGTTCCTTCGGGATCTCAAACTTCAGCGCCCAGAGGCAACTGGGAGCGATGGATACCAATAAAATTAAGTAGAATTTTGTCGTAGAGGCAGCGTTCATAGTGTTCATACAGCTACAACTTTATACTACGTATCATTACGTAATACGTGATCATAACTATAGTCTAACTTAGCTGATCAATAACCGCCACAGGACAAACATTTAAGCCTTTGGCGCTGGGAATATTACCCGCGCGTAACAAAGATTACGGTATTGTTACAGTAAGGTTACGCATTCCCCGCGCAGAGGTCTTGCATCTTTTCCTTCAGGGCGGTGGTGATGCCGGTTTCGAAGCTACCATGAAACCTTGAATTACCCGCCCAGGTGAGAGCTTGGAACTAGTCCATCTCGGCGAGTTTGAGGCCGTGCGGCACAAACACCCGGAAATCATCGGTATTCCATGTGACCAACTGTGCGTTTTTGCAAAGTGCCACCGCGGCAATCAGGCAGTCCGCAGTCGATCCCCGGCACCGACCCGTAGCGTTAAACAGAACCGCCGCGATTTCAGCAGCTTCTCGCCCCAGGGGCTCAATTCGCTGCTTAATGATGCGTAGCGCCCGCTGCTGGTCGCGCTTTTCAAGCGGCCCCCGCACATATTCGTGCCAGGCTACCGAGCAGGTAAAGGCCTGTCCGCCTACCCTCAGGGCTGCCTCAATCCATTGAAAAAGCGGGTGACCCGGTGCGCTCAGTGCAATCAGTGCGTTGGTGTCCAGCAAAAGCAGGTTGCTCACGACGCCTCCTCGAGCCACGACGCTTTCCGCCCGGCTCGGGCCTCCTCAATCATAGCCTGCACTTTGTCCGCATCATGATACGGTTCCTTGCGAATCTCCTCAAAGACCGTGAGGGGATCGTGAGATGCCGCCTCACGCGCCACATCGGCTTTCAACGCCAACCTCAATCCCTCCGCCACATAATCCTTGATTTTACGCCGACGCAAAGCGGCCTGCGCTTTGACTTTGAGGTATAAATCCTCAGGAACCTCGAGGGTGGTTTTCATGTTCCCAGTAGAGAACATTTATTCTTTTCTGTCAAACCGTTCCACCCGCCGGCGCATTCCCCGCGCAGAGGTCTTGCATCTTTTCCTTCAGGGCGGTGGTGACGGCTTCCGCATCATCCGGGTTGGCGGCGATACAGTTCACGATGGCACTGCCCACTACCACGCCGTCGGCGGATTGCCCGACGGTGCGCACATGCTCGGCGGTGGAAATGCCAAAACCGACCACCACCGGGAGGTCGGTGTGTGCTTTGATCGCCGCCACGCGCGTGGCGATCCCCTCCGACATCGAAGCCTGTTCCCCGGTCACGCCCTCACGCGAAACGTAATACACGAATCCGGTAGTCGCCTTGCAAATGAGCGGCAGGCGTTCGTCCGGGGTGGTGGGTGCCACAATGAAAACCGTCTGCAAACCCTCCGCCGCACAGGCCGCGAGGTGCGATTCCGCTTCCTCGGGTGGCAAATCCAGCGTTAGCAGCGCATCCACTCCCGCCGCCTTCACGGCTTTCGCATAGGCGGCGCTGCCCTGCGCAAAGACCAGATTATAGTAGGTGTAGAAAACAATCGGCACCTCGCTGAATTCCCGCACCGCCCGAACCAAATCCAGCACCCGCGCTGCGGTCATCCCACTCTCGATGGCACGCTGTGCCGCGAGTTGATTCGTCAAACCGTCCGCGAGGGGATCCGAGAACGGCACCCCCAATTCCAGAATATCCGCTCCCGATTCAATGACCGCGCGGCACGCTGCCAGAGAAGTCTCGAAGTCCGGATCGCCCGCGCATAAATACGCCACAAAGCAGGCCCGCTTCTCCTCGCGGGTTTTGGCAAAGACTTGAGCAATTCGGTCGGTCATGGGATGTACAAAAGTACGAAGGTGGGAAAGTGGGAAGGTAAAAGTGGTCCTGATGTATAATTTACTACAAAGTCGTTAAAGTATCCTTACGGCAAATACCTTCAAACTTTTTACTTTCCCACCTTCAAACCCAGCCTTGCGTCAGCTAGGAATTCCGCACCAGCGCCTTCTCAATGAGCGGCAACATCTCGCCGCGCCGGAAAAGCGTCACCTGCCCGGTGCTTCCCGATACCACGATGCAGAGGCAGTCCTCCGCCTGCGAAATCGCGGAGGCCGCGGCGTGACGGCTCCCCAACCCCCCCGGCAAACTGTGCGCGTAGTCCGGCACATGAATCAAAGTACCCGCCGCTGCCAAAACGCCGTCCCCGCGAATGATAAACGCACCGTCAATCGACGACAATTCCTTCACGGTTTCATCCATGAAAGGATTCAAAATATTGCGCTCCTCGTCCTTGTAACCGTAAAAGGGATTCAGGATCAGCGGCTTGGTGTATTCAAGAATGCGCTCGGCGTTGCCCAGTGCAAAGAGACAACCAACCGGGTGCCCCTCGCGGCCTTCCACCGCCAACTCGGTCGCAATCGCCAGCACCCGCTCGATCACCTCCGGCTTCACCGACGACGGCAGCATCTGGGAATTGTGAAACAGCATCGTGTGGAATTCACGCTCCACGTCCACCACCGTAATACTGTCAAACTGATTGCTTTGCGGCACCCCACCCACGCAACACAGACGATCCGTGCTGGAAAAAATCCCCCGCGTCAAACCGATCAGCACCGCACTGCGCAACTGCGAGAACCGGTGATTACTGTAAGCGCGCAAGGGCAACACCGCCTCGATCTCATCGCGCTCGCTGACCACCTCGGAGGTGCCCTGCGCAATGAGCACCGTCTTGAAATCCTTGAAGGTCTCGCCAATTTCCACCCGGCCCCCAAAAGTGTCACCAAAGACCAAGACCGCCCCGCATTTCGCCCCGCGCGCGATTTTTGCGGCTTCCTTAAGGATCAACTTATTGAAGCGATTGTGCTGACGCGGCAGGCGATCCCCCTCTCCGCTAAAGACCGATTTCAAGGCAACCTGAAACGCCTCCAGGCTCGTCGCCGCGCTCAGTTGCTCCATCAGCGCCTTGTCCTGAAAGACCCGCGCCAAGGACGCCAGACTGTATAAATAATTCCGCGCTTTCTCAGACGCCAAGAGGAGAAAGACGTAACGAATCTCGCCGTATTCTTTTTGCCCCTCGTAGTTGAGCCCTTCCGGACAGCGCCCCACCGCGAGCAAATAGTTGCGCTTCATTTTAACGCGCGCATGCGGGAGGGATATACCGCCACCCAAATAGGTCGTCATCAAGCGTTCCCCCTCCATTAATTTCTTCAGCAGGCCGCCCTTGCTGATCTTGCTTTCTCCCGAAAAATCGCAGACCTCCAGCAATTCCGACAAGGCACCCTTGAAATCGGTGCTCTTCAAATCGATGACACGACTACGGGAAATGTAACGGTCAATGCGCATCGGGTACAAGGGGTCGTTCGTGGACAAATGGTGCGACGTCCTTACAGATAAGAACGAGGCGTTGGAGAAAAGTTCCGGGCTTCCTTGAGCGAAGCCGGGGTGCTGAATCAAAATTCCAAATGCAATCTATTTTTCCCACTCGATCGCGCCCTTTCGCAACTCGTAGATCAAGCCCAAGACCAGGACAAATAGGAAAAAGAAAACCGGCAGGAGGATCGGCAACTGCGCCGCTAAAAATTCACGGAACACCATCACCCAGGGAATTAGGAAAACAACCTCGATATCAAAAAGGATGAACAACATCGCAGTCACGTAGAACTTAACCGCAAAGCGCGCACTCCCGGAACCCTCCGCCAACATACCGCATTCATACGGCGAATTCTTGATCGCGGAACCCACCGAGCGTTGCCCAAAAATATGCGAAGCCACCAGAATCGTGACCGCGATTCCCAAAACGAGAACGAGCTGCACCAAAATTGGGTAGAAATCCGCTAATTGCATCCCCTAGTAAAGAATTGCTTTTGCTTTTTATTCAAGGTGTTTCTCCAAAAGAAGCGCATTTATTCACTCAAATCCACCGCGCGGCGCTCAATCGCCTCCCGCTCATAAACCCCCAACCCCAAACTTGCCGCAAAGGGCAACTGTTGTGGCATCGGCAAAATCTCCGGAAATCCCGCCAGACGGCGGCGCTCATTGATCGCATCATACAACAAACGATCCAAGGCCACCGGATCCGCGCTCATCCGCAAGACCCCCTCCCCGTGCGTGTAGAGTGAATTGAAAAACGGCCCCCCGATGAATTGATACAAATCCATCGGCATAAAATGCAGGACCGCCTTATCCACCAATTCCGGTATCGCCGCAATCTCCGCCACCGCCGCCGAAGCGGTCGCCTGATTCACCAAAAAACGACGGCTATTGCTCACGTTCCAGAGCGTCATGTTGACCAAGGCCCCGTCCACCCCTAACGCCGGGTCATCGCATCCCACCGGCAGATTAATCCAGTAATCCACCTCAAATAAGAGCGGACGCGGCAAAAAACTCTTCCGCGCCACCCCCTCGGCTTCTGCCTCGTCGCGGCCCATCGCATCCAAGACCCGCATCGCCGGTGGCAGTGGACTATCGTAATACCACGCCTCGTCATAAAAACCCCCCTCATTTAACGCCAACACCGGACAGCCCTCAAACTTCAGTTCCGGTTCCGCCAGCGACGGCAAAATCCCCGCCTGCCGCAAATTGTAGGCATCCGCATCCACAATCAAAATATCCGCCCGCGCAAAGCCACGGCTTTCCAACGAAGCAATCAATGCCCGCAACAAAGGACGCGGCGTCGATAAACCCAGACCACTCCGCGTATTCACCTTCAAACCCGCCTTCCCCAGCGCGCCCGGCTTCAGTTCACGCCCCGTCTCCGATTCGTATTCTGACAACAACGATTCCACCGCCGCCACGTAATCCGACCCCTCGGGCGTCGCGGCCTCCCATACCAGACCCGATCCCGACAAGCCCCCGGAAGCAAAAACTAAAGCAGCCAAACAAATTTGCACCCATCTTAAACACCCGCGCATACACCAATCACCTTGACTCTTACAAGCGCCGCACAAGTGTTCTTTGTAAAGTTTTCTCCACATTCTCACCGCATAGTATAAAAAAGAGATGCCGACCATGAAAAATAAAAAAAATAACCGCATCCATTTCCACGGTCTCATCATGCTTTTGGCCGCCTTGCTCGCAGTGACGGCCTGCACCGATCCGGAAACCGCCCGCCGCAATCAAATCGACAATGCCATCAATCTCCAGGCGAATGGTCAAAGCCAGGAAGCCCTCACCATCCTGCAATCCCTCCTCGAAACAAATCAACAGGATCCCGAGATCCTTCAGCTTATCGGCGAAATTTACCAAAAGACCAACGACCTCAACCTCGCCGCCCTCTACCTGGAACAAGCCGCGCTGAATGCCCCGGAAAACATCGAGCTTTTATATCAGGCATATCTCGCGCTCGAGGCCGCCGGCGAAGACAGCCTCCCCATCCTCCGTCAACTCGCCACCCGCGCACCCGACGCCATGAAACCTGAACTTTGGTTCAGGCTCGGTTCCAGCCTCGCAGCCGCCAACGAAACCCAAGCCGCGCTCGATGCCTACCTCAAAGGCATCCCCAATGACCCCGCCCTCATCGCGCCGGAAACCGCCAACGCCATCGCCACCCTTTTCCTCCAACTCGATAACAAAGCCCTCGCAGAGCGATGGTTTAAAATCGCCGCCCAGGATAGCGGCCCCGAAGCCCTCACCGCCCTCCTCGGACTCCTTGAAATCAAACTCGCCGCCGCCGATTGGCCCGCCGCCGAAACCCTCATCGCGCAACTCGACCAACGCTTCCCCGGAGCGGTCGACGCCAGCGACTGGGCGACCACCGCCCGCAGCGAGCTCCAAACATGGCGCACCGCTCAACAGGAATTATCCGAGACCCTCAAAAACACACAAACCGAAACCGCCGCAAGCTCCGACAACCCACCCGCCGAACCCCAGCCCGAAGCCAAGCCCGACGCACCCACTTCCACCAAAAGCATCGCTGCTGAAGAATTTGATGCCATGGAAGCCCTCGCCAACAAACCCGCCATCGAATCGACTGAAACGGGCATCAACGATATCCAGTACAACCCCAGCATCGCAATCCAGCCCGCAGACCCCAGCCTCGACAACGACGCACCCGCCGCCGAAATCCCCGCAATCGACCCCGACCCCGACCCCGCACCCCCAACCGTCAGCGATAGCCCTGAGACCGTTGCGACCCCGGAGCCACTCTCCCCCAGTCGTAAACAACTCCTGAGCGAGGCCGAAGAGGCCAAACTTCAACGCGATTTCAAAAGCGCCATCCGTCTCTACTGGCAAGCCCTGGGTCTCGATAACACCACTCCCGAAACCTGGAGCCAACTCTCGCAGGCCTACACCCTCAGCGGCGAAACCCGCAACGCCGAGACCACCGCCCTCGAGGCCGTTCGGCTCGCACCCACCGAAGTTCCCTACACCCTTGACTACCTTCGCATCGCACAGCGCAGCAAATCCCCACGGGCATTCCTCGCCGAGCTAAAAATCGCCTTCGATCGTTTCCCAAATAACCCCGAGATCACCCTCTCGCTGGCCCGCGCCCTCCAACGCATCAGCGAGGACCGCCCCGCCGCCGCTGCCCTTTACCAGCAATTTATCCAACAATTCCCCCGACACCCCCTTCGCCCTGAGGCCGAAGCCGCCCTCGCGACCCTCGCCCAACCCGCGCCCTAGCCCCTAACAACCGCTTCATCACGCACGTGCCGCGAGTCGCCCAACGCTCCATCGACGCCATGAAACACCAAGTCAATTTGGTGGACGTGGTCTCCCCGTACGTGCAACTCAAACGCGCCGGACGCTCCTGGAAAGGACTCAGCCCCTTCACTCAGGAAAAAACGCCCTCCTTCTACGTCCATCCGGACCGCGGCTTCTTTAAATGCTTCAGCACCGGCGAAGGCGGCGACCTCTTCAGCTTTGTTATGAAGATGGAAAACCTCGAATTTATCGAGTCCGTCGAATTCATCGCCCGTAAATTCAATATCAACCTCGAATACGAAGCCGGTGGCCCCTCCAAGAGCGACCTCTCCCTGCGCAAACAAATCTTCGCCGTCAACGAACTCGCCGCCAACTGGTTTCACCACCAGTTCATGAAGAGCGAGGAAGCCGCCCCCGTGCGCCAATACTGGAACAAGACACGCGGTTTCGATACCGCCACCGCCGAGGCGCACAAAATCGGCTACGCCCCCGCCGCCCTCAACGCCCTCGCCCTGCTCTGCCAAAAACGCGAGATCAGCACCCAGGCGATGCACCAGTCCGGCCTCTTCTACGCCTACGATAACGAAAGCGATCATACCCGCTTCAAATCACGCTTCCGGGGCCGCCTCATGATCCCAATCCGCGACGTCCAGGGCCGCGTTGTCGCCTTCACCGCCCGACAACTCCCCCAGACCCCCGACGACGACCCCGCCCGCGAAGCCAAATACGTCAACTCCCCCGAAACCCCCATTTTCCACAAAGGACGCATCCTCTTCGGCATGGATCATGCCCGCACCCACCTCAAGGACGGCGACAGTTTCCTCCTCGTGGAGGGTCAACTCGACGCCATCCGCTGCTGGTCCGTAGGGCTCCACACCGCTATCGCACCTCAGGGCACCGCACTCACCGAGGATCAACTCCACCTCCTCCGACGCTACGATCCCAAATCCGTCGAGTGCCTCCTCGACGGTGACCGCGCGGGTCGCAAAGCCGCCCTCCGTTATGTCCCCCTCGCCCTCAAGGCCGAGCTCGACTTCCGCTTTCTCCTCCTCCCGGAAAAAACCGACCCCGACGACCTCCTCCGCGAACAGGGTGCCGAAGCCCTTGAACCCCTTCGCAACAATGCCCTCAACGGCATCCAACTCAGCGTCAGCGAATCCCTCCCCCCCGATCGGGCGCCCAACCCGCACGAAAAGACCGCCGCCCTCCGTCAAGTCTTCGAGCTCCTGCAACACATCCCCTCCCTTGTCGCCCGCGAGGACTACCTCACCCAAGCCGCCCGCCTCCTTCGCGTCGATCCCGAGCTCGCCCTCCGCGAATTCCGACAATTCGCCCCTCGCCGCGACTCCAGCCCCAAAAAAACCACCCCAGCCGCTCCCTCAAATTCAACTGACGGACTATTGACACAAGCCACATGGGACTTACTTTGGCTCGTTTACCATCATCCTGAATATGCGACAGCCACAGCAAACGTCACTGATTTTGAATGGCTTGACACCCATTCACCCGACGGCCGCATTCTAGCTCGCATCCTGGCCGAAATCCAAGAAGGCCTCCTCGAAAACAACCAAGCCATAGAAAGCCTCCTCGAAACAGACGAAGACCGCCAAATCCTTGCCGAGATCAGCCTCCGCGATCTCGAAGTCGAGCACCCCGCACGACAAATTAACGATTGCCTTAAGACACTTTGCCGTAATCACTTGCAAAAGCTAAAGCAGGATTTGGAACAAAAAGTAGCCAATACTGACCTTTCAGAAGAAACCCGCCTCCAACTCATGCGTGAAGTTCGCACCCTCCGCGATACCCTCAGCAAACCACTCGACTTTAAAATTCAATAATCTCCAACTTATTTAATTCACGTCATGCCTGCCGCAAAAAAGAAAACACCTGCCAAAAAAGCGCCTGCTAAAAAAGCCGTCAAGAAGGCCGCCGCTAAAAAAGCACCTGCCAAAAAAGCAGTCAAAAAGGCACCTGCGAAAAAAGCACCCGCAAAAAAAGCTGCCAAGAAAGCACCTGCGAAAAAGGCTGCCAAAAAGGCACCCGCGAAAAAAGTAACCAAAAAAACGGTGAAAAAAACCACGAAAAAGGCAGCTAAAAAGACCGCTAAAAAAGCCCCGGCCAAAAAGGTCACCAAAAAGGCCGCCGCCAAAAAGACCACCCGGAAAGCCGCCGCCAAAAAGGAAGTTGAGGACATCAGCGATGAGGCCATCGCCAGCGTCACAACCAAACGCCGCCTCACCCCCAAAGCGCAGGAAAAACTCAACGAGCGCATCCGCGTCCTCATTCGCCTCTCCAAAGAACAGGGCTTCCTCACCTACAAGGACATCAACAAATCCCTCCCCGAAGGCGTCAATAATCCCGACGAAATTGAAAACGTCATCACTATCCTTCAAAACCTGGAGGTTGAGATCCTCGATGACAGCGAGGTTGAAAATTTCAAGGCGCGCAAAGAGGAGACCGAGGAAAAGGAAGTCCGCAGTTCCCAGAATGACATCCTGGACGACCCGGTTCGCATGTATCTCAAGCAAATGGGCCAAGTGCCCCTGCTCACCCGCGAAGAAGAGGTCGCGATTTCCAAGCGTATCGAAAACGCCGAACAACGCGCCCAGGACGCCCTATTTTCCACCGCCCTCACCCTCGAGTATCAAAACGACATCGTCCGCAAACTCCTCAACCGCGAGGAGCGCTTCGACCGCGTTGTACTCGATAAAAAAATCGAAAGCCGCGAGGCATACTTCAACAGCCTGCCTAAACTACTCGAGCAGGCCCACAAACTCGGTGAGCGTATTTACGCCGCATGGGACAGCCAACTTGAGGCGGAAAAAGCCAAAAAAGAGAGCAACCGGAAACGGGCAGTCACCCGTATGAAAAAATACGAAAAGGAACTGCGCCTCACCCTCCGCAAATACTGCCTCAAACTTAAGATTTTTGAGGATTTCCTCAAAGATCTGTATCCCATCTACCGCGAACTCAAAGATCTTCACGAAGATCTCGAGGCGGTCGGTAAAGTCACCACCCGCCGTCGCAAAAAGGTCAATGTTCCCGCCATTGAAAAACGACTCGGAGCAATTAAGACCGAATTCAAAATTGAACCCGGCGAACTCATGGAGCTGATCCGCGAAGTGCGCACCGGGATGCGTGAAGCCCACAAAGCCAAGACCGAGATGGTGGAAGCCAACCTGCGCCTCGTCATCTCTATCGCCAAAAAATACACCAATCGCGGCCTCTCATTCCTTGACCTCATTCAAGAAGGCAACATGGGACTCATGAAAGCCGTTGAAAAATTTGAATACCGCCGCGGTTACAAATTCTCGACCTACGCCACTTGGTGGATCCGGCAGGCCATCACCCGTTCCATCGCCGACCAGGCGCGCACCATTCGCATCCCGGTCCACATGATCGAAACCCTCAACAAGGTCATGCAGGTTCAAAAACAACTCCTCCAGGAACTCGGCCACGAACCCACCGCCGAAGAAGTCGCCGAGGAAATGAACCTCCCCCTCGAGCGCGTTCAATCCATCATGAAGATGGCGCAACAACCCATCTCCCTCCAAAGCCCCGTCGGCGATTCCGACGACACCAACTTCGGCGACTTCATCGAAGACAAGGGCGCGGAAAATCCCTATGATATGACCGCCTACAGCCTCCTGCGTGAGAAAATCACCGACGTGCTCGACAGCCTTACACCGCGTGAACGCCGCGTCCTTTCCCTGCGCTTCGGTTTGGCAGATGGTTACTCCCGCACCCTCGAGGAAGTCGGCAAACAATTCAAAGTCACCCGTGAACGCATCCGCCAAATTGAGGCCAAGGCCCTCCGCAAAATGCGCCACCCCACCCGCATTCGCCAGCTCCATGGATTCTTCGAAGGCGACATCAACCTCGACAAACCCGGTATGGATAGCATAAAAAGAGATATCGCTAAGGATTAAAGACAAGCAATCAGCATATGTATCAAAAATTAAACATTTTCCTCTGCGGCCTTTGCATTTTGGCAATGTCTGCCTGCAGCCAGTATAACAAGATTCCCGAAGGTGCGGAAGTTGAACTCGCCCGACCCGCAGGACCGGCCTACAAAGGCCCCACCATCGTACATGCCGACATGATTGAACGCATTGCAACGATCCGCTATGGCCACGAACTGGGCGACGGCTTCTTGGTCGTGACCGATGCCGACGGCACTCAAGCCGCCCTCCTCAAAAGCCTCCCCCTGCGACCCGGTAGTTTGCGAACCGCCGACATCCTCGAAGGCAACCCCAGGATCAACCAGCGCGTTGAGCCTGCCAGCGCCGAGCAAAACGAGGCCTATCAAAAAATTTACCCCGAAGCTCCCGAAGAGAACTAATCCAAAACCCATCCCATCATGAATCTCTCTACATTTGCCTTCTTGCAGAATCTCCGCGCACCTGAGATTATTCTCATCTTCCTCGTCGTCCTCCTGCTGTTCGGAGCGAAACGACTCCCCGAACTGTTCCGCTCCTTCGGAAAATCCATCCGCGAATTCAAAAAAGCCACTTCCGAAATCGAAGACGACATCCGCACCGCCATGGATGAAGAGCCCACCGTGGAAGCCAAACCTGCCGCCGGTCAAGTCACCGCATCCACTCCCGAGGTCGAGCAAAGCCTCCCCAGCGAAGCCGCCGATGAGCCCGCTCCTTCCGAGGCTGGAGAAAAGAAACCCGAAGCCTAGCCAAGGGCATCGCGCGATTCGACACCGCGCCCGGATGAATTACAGCTCCTCTCAAACAGAGGGGCTTTTTTGTGCCCTGCGAAACCCTGCCACAGGGAGCGTATACGCGGCCCGGAGTGAGCCGCTTAGGCGCCCTCGCGGTCGCGCAGGAGTTTGAACTCGACCGCATCGACCAGCGCCTGCCAGGTCGCCTCGATGATATTGTCGCTCGCTCCAACCGTCCCCCAGGTCTCGCCCGATTTGTTGTCACGGGTCTCGATTTGCACGCGGATGATCGCATCGGTCCCGTGTTGGCTCTCAAGAATACGGACCTTGTAGTCCACCAGTTCGATGTCGGAAATTGTAGGGAAGACCGGAGCAAGGGCCTTGCTGAGCGAGTGCCCAAGGGCATCCACCGGGCCGCTGGCTTCGCTCACAGTGTGGTGATCTTCGCCATTGATCCGCAAATGCACGGTCGCCTCAGAAGAAACCTCGCCCTTGCCGCTGGCACGGCTCACCATGACGCGGTAACTGACGAGATCAAAATCGGTTTGCTTGCCCTTGAGGAAACGGGCGAGGAGCAGCTTAAAGGAGGCATCGGCGGCCTCGTATTCGTAACCCTTAAATTCGAGCTCCTTGAGTTGCGCGAGGAAGTCCTTCATTTCCGGCGCGCGGGGATCGACCTCCACCCCGATTTCCTTCGCCTTCATCATGATGCTGCTGCGTCCGGACATATCGGAGACCAGGATACGGGTACGGTTGCCCACGAGCTCCGGCTCGATGTGTTCGTAGCTGCGCTTGACCTTCGCGGCGGCATCGGCGTGCACGCCTCCCTTGTGCGCAAAGGCACTCGCTCCCACGAAGGGCGCCTTGGTGTCGGAGGATCGATTTGCCATCGCATCGATAAAGAGGGACAGGTCGCGGATTTTCTGGAGTTGCGAACCGCAGTTGAGGGTGCGGCCCATCTTGAGGGCGAGGTTTGGAATGATGGTGGTAAGGTTGGCATTTCCATTGCGCTCGCCCACACCGTTGACGGTTCCCTGCACGAGGGTCGCGCCCGCCTCGATTCCCGCCAACGAAACCGCGACCCCAAGGCCGGAGTCGTTGTGGCAATGCACTCCCACCGGGGTATCGGGAAAATGTGCCACGACCGCCGCCACGATGGTTTGCACCTCGCCGACGAGCTTGCCGCCGTTGGTATCGCAGAGCGTGAGGTTCACCGCGCCGCCGCGTTGCGCCGCCTCAAGCGTCTGCAGGGCGTATTCGGGGTTGTCGCAATAACCGTCGAAGAAATGTTCCGCGTCGTAGATGACTTCGCGCCCGCTCTCGGTGAGAAAACGGACCGAGTCTTCAATCATGCGCAGGTTTTCCTCCGCGGTGGTGCGGAGGATCTCGGTAACGTGCAGGAGCCAGGATTTACCGAAGATCGTAACCACCGGAGTTTCGGCATCCAGAAGGAGTTTCAGCTGGGGATCCTCGGCGGCGTCCACCTTCGCGCGGCAGGTCGATCCAAAAGCCGCGATTTTTGCGTGTTTGAGCTGGAGCTTTCGGGCTTCCTCGAAAAAAGCCATGTCGCGCGGATTGGAACCGGGCCAACCGCCTTCAATGTAATCCACCCCGAATTGATCGAGTTTTTCCGCGACGCGCAATTTCGCCGCCACGGTGAAGGAAACGCCTTCACCCTGCGTGCCGTCACGGAGGGTGGTGTCATAAATTTTAATTGCCTGAGCCATGCTTGAATTTGCTAAGTCTGCCAGAAGAAGGCTTCTATGGGATGGGGGCAAACCAAAAGCGCAGCCCAATCCCTACCCGGCGATTTGAAAATCTCTCATTTTCCGGACTTGCAGAATTTGAATTCAGCCCTAATCTCCGCCTCTTTTTGCACCTGAAACATTAAAGGGGATCCGGTATTTTGGATCTCTTAAAACTACAATTTATCACTAAACCGAAAAACGCACCATGAGCGACCTATCCATATACAGAAATATCGGCATCTTTGCCCACGTTGACGCGGGCAAGACCACCACTACCGAGCGCTTTCTAAAACTCACCGGTAAAATCCATAAACTCGGCGAGGTGCACGATGGTGCCGCCACCACCGACTTCATGGAACAAGAGCAGGAGCGTGGCATCACGATTCAATCTGCCGCGACCACTTGTTTCTGGCCCGGCAGTGAGCAACAATACGAGCCGCACCGCTTCAACATCATCGACACCCCCGGTCACGTGGACTTCACCGTTGAGGTCTATCGTTCCCTCAAGGTGTTGGACGGCGGCGTGGGTGTTTTCTGTGGTTCCGGCGGAGTCGAGCCCCAGTCCGAGACAAACTGGCGTTACGCGAATGATTCAAAGGTCGCCCGCCTGATCTATGTCAACAAACTCGACCGCATCGGTGCCGATTTCTACAAGGTGGTCGAGCAGGTCAAAAGCGTTTTGGGTGCGGTTCCGCTCGTTATGGTGCTCCCGATCGGCGAGGAAAGTGACCTCAAGGGCGTGGTCGATCTCCTCACCCGCAAAGCCTGGGTCTGGGATGAAACCGGCGATCCACTCAATTACGAAATTCAGGATGTCCCCGCCGATATGGCGGACAAGGTCGAAGAATACCGATCACAACTCATTGAAACCGCCGTTGAACAGGACGACGATGCGATGGAAGCCTACCTCGAGGGCAACGAGCCGGATCTCGAGACCCTTAAAAAATGCATCCGCAAGGGCACCATCAATCTCGACTTCTTCCCCACCTATTGCGGTTCCTCCTTCAAGAACAAGGGCGTTCAGCTTATTCTCGACGCGGTGGTCGATTATTTGCCCAACCCGACCGATGTGAATCCCCAACCCGAGGTCGATGCCGAGGGTAATGAAACCGGCGAAAAGGCGATCGTTGACGCCAACCGTCCGCTCCGCGCCCTCGCCTTCAAAATCATGGATGACAAATACGGCGCCCTGACTTTCACCCGCGTTTACTCGGGTAAGATCAGTAAGGGTATGTCGGTCCTCAATACCACCACCGGTAAGACCGAGCGCATCGGCCGTATTATTGAAATGCACGCAGATGAGCGTAACGAAGTCGATAACGCCCAAGCCGGTGATATTGTCGCCTTGCTCGGTATGAAGAGCGTTCAGACCGGTCACACCCTTTGCGACCCGGATCACCCCGCCACCCTCGAGCCGATGGTATTCCCGGATCCCGTTATCTCGATTGCCGTTAAACCCAAGGACAAAGGTCAGGCCGAAAAACTCGGTACCGCGATTGGCAAAATGGTTGCGGAAGATCCCTCCTTCCAGGTCGAGACCGACGAAGATTCCGGCGAAACGATCCTCAAGGGGATGGGCGAGTTGCACCTCGATATTAAGGTCGACATCCTCAAGCGCACCTACGGCGTGGAGGCCGAGATCGGCAAACCTCAGGTCGCCTACCGCGAGACCATCACCGCACCGGTCGAGGACAGCTACACCCACAAGAAGCAATCCGGTGGTTCCGGTCAGTTCGCCAAGATCGACTACAGCATTGAACCTCAGGAAGCGGGTGAAGGTTTTGCCTTCGAATCCAAAGTGGTGGGCGGTAATGTCCCCCGCGAATTCTGGCCCGCCGTTGAAAAAGGCTTTAAGAAGTCCATCGAAAAAGGCCCGCAAGCCGGTTATCCGGTGGTCGACGTCAAGTTTACCCTCAATGACGGTGCCTTCCACGCCGTGGACTCCTCTGCAGTCGCCTACGAAATCGCTGCCAAAGCGGCGTACCGTCAGAGCATGCCGAAGGGTCGTCCCGAAATCCTCGAGCCCATCATGAAGATCGACGTCTTCTGCGGTGAGGATAATATGGGTGACGTCATCGGTGACCTCAACCGCCGCCGTGGCATGATCAAATCACAGGAGCCCGCCAACACCGGAATCCGCATCAAGGCGGATGCCCCGCTCTCTGAAATGTTCGGCTATATCGGCTCCCTGCGCACCATGACTTCCGGTCGCGGACAATTCTCCATGGAATTCTCCCACTACGCCGCGACTCCGAAGAACGTGGCGGAGACCGTCATCAAGGAAGCTGCAGAGCGCGAAGCCGCGAAACGCAAATAGCACCTCGGGTTTAAGCCCTTTTTACTCCAGCCCCCGACCGGTTTACCGGCGGGGGCTTTTTTTATGTCTCCTGTTCACCGGGCATAAAAAAAGGAAGCCCGTTTGGGGCTTCCTTTGAAAAGGTTTGTTTCTATAAACTGAGACCGAGACTAGTAATCCCGGCCACCGCGGTCACGACCGCCGCCGAAGTCACGACGGCCACCACCGCCGCCGCCACGACGATCACCGCCGAAGCCACGACCGCCGCCACCGCCACCGCCGCTGCGCGGGGGACGCTCTTCACGGGGACGCGCCTCGTTGATAACGAGCGGACGACCCATGAATTCTTCGCCGTTCAGGGCATTGATCGCTGCTTCCATCGACTCTTTCGTGTCCATGGTTACGAATGCAAAACCGCGGGGGCGGCCTGATTCACGATCTTTAACAATAAACACGTCTTCCACGCCTCCATGAGGCTCAAACAGGCTTTTGATATCTTCGAACCCCGCATCAAATGAGAGATTCCCTACATACATTTTGGTATTCATACTTTAACTCTATCTTATTTCTATCGGCCTGCTTCCTTGCCCTGAGCGTTCAGAATTGAACGGTATCCAATTTTAAAATTTTTGATTTAAAAGCGATTTTTACCCACGCGCGGAATAATTACAGTTGATAAGGACGGGGAGTAAATAAGAGAAATTTAAAAAATGCAAGCCGTCATTTACGAAGCGGTATTTGAGCCGGAGGGATGAACGCTCGGCAAGTGCGGGCAAATCTGGGCAGCGGGTTTATTTTGAGGGCTGCGACCGCCCCGGTGCAAATGGAACGGGGGTGGCAGCGCTGGATGCGGAACGTTACCGGTGGAACAGTGCCAGCCTGCACCGAACGGCCTCCAGTTGAAATGGTGGGAGCTGCGGGAGTCGAACCCACGACCTCTACCATGTCAAGGTAGCGCTCTAACCAACTGAGCTAAGCCCCCATTTCAGAATTTGCTAACAGTGCAAGTACACGCCCACACTGCAAGCCTATTTCTAAACTCCCTCTCATATAGCTCCGAATTTTGCGTCTCGGTCAGCTTTTTGAGGCATGCATTAGAAAAGGTAATGCTAAAATAAGCATAATTTATCATTATTAAAAATATAAAATGGCAGTTGATTCGGTTATTTACCCACTACAATGTAGGGTATATTAGATTTATTAATCACTATATAACTATAAAATTATGCATATTCTGCATTTAACGGTGTATTTGAGCCTACTTTTAGCGGGGCTTTTCCTACTCAGTTTTGTGTACCAGCAACGCAAGTCCAAGCAGCGCTACGCGGAACAAGATGCCCTTCAACCCCTCCGGGATGAAACCCCCAAACATGTATCAATAAAATGAATACCGAGAACCAAACCGAAACGATCGAATACAATGATGCCTGCGTGCGCCATTTCATGATCGCGTCCATTATCTTCTCCATTGTGGGTTTACTGGTGGGGGTTGTGATCGCCTCCCAGTTGAACTTCTGGCAGATGAACGGGAAGTTTCTGGAATGGATCAGCTTTGGAGCCTTTAAAAGCGAGGGGGTGGAGTTCCTGACATTTGGCCGCTTGAGGCCCCTGCACACCAACGCTGCCATTTTTGCCTTTGTCGGCAACATGATGTTTGCGGGGGTTTACTATTCCCTCCAACGCCTGTGCCGGGCCCGTCTTGCCAGCGACCTCCTAACCCGCATCCATTTCTGGGGTTGGCAGTTTATTATCATTTGCGCCGCCATCACCCTTCCATGCGGCTTCACCCGGGGCAAAGAATACGCCGAACTCATCTGGCCCATCAATTTAATGGTCGCGGTCATCTGGCTCGTCTTCGCCGCAAACTTTTTCTGGACCCTCGCGAAGCGTAACGAGCGCAGCATCTATGTCGCGATCTGGTTCTACATCGCTACCATCGTCACGGTTACCATGCTCTACGTGGTCAACCACCTCTCGCTCCCCACGAGCTTTACCCACAGCTACTCCCTCTTTGGCGGTGTGCAGGATGCCCTCGTTCAATGGTGGTATGGTCACAACGCCGTGGCGTTCTTCCTGACCACCCCGATTCTCGGGATCATGTATTATTTCGTGCCAAAGGCCGCCAACCGGCCGGTCTATTCCTACCGGCTCTCAGTAATTCACTTTTGGTCGCTCGTCTTTATCTATATCTGGGCCGGCCCGCACCACCTACTCAATACCGCCCTCCCCAACTGGCTGCAGTCCCTCGGGATGCTCTTCTCCCTCATGCTCTGGGCGCCCTCTTGGGGTGGCATGCTAAACGGCCTCCTCACCCTTCGCGGCGCTTGGGATAAACTCCGCACCGACCCCGTTATTAAATTCTTTGCAGCGGGCGTTACCTTCTACGGGATGGCCACCTTCGAGGGTCCCCTCATGTCGATCAAATCCGTCAACGCCCTCTCGCATTACACCGACTGGACAATTGGACACGTCCACGGCGGCACCCTCGGCTGGAACGGCTTTATGGCGGCGGGCTTGTTCTACTGGCTCGCCCCGCGACTCTGGAATACCAAACTCTTCTCCCAGGGCCTCGCCAACCTGCACTTCTGGCTCGGGATGGTTGGCATCCTGCTTTACATCGCCTCCATGTGGGTCTCCGGAATCACGCAGGGCCTCATGCTCAACGGCACCAACGCCGACGGCACCCTCCTGCAATACCCCAACTTTTTGGAGACCCTCCAGTCGATTCGGCCCATGATGCTTTTCCGCTTCTTCGGCGGCCTCCTTTATTTCACGGGCTTTGTCCTCCTCGCATACAATGTTGCCCGCACCGCTATGAAAGGCTCGCCGGTCAACGGGACGGTCGAGGTCGATCCCTCCAAAGAATGGGAGCCGCACAAGAACTACAGCAGCTTTTTCAATGCCCCTATCATCTATGCTAGCGCCCTCATTCTCACTGTCATTTGCGCAATCTTCACGAGAGGCAATAATGATCTGGGCTTCATAATAAGCGTCGCCGCCAGCATTACGGTCTGCGTCATTGCCTACGCCCATTTTGATATTGGCAAAATCAAGTGGAGCACCTGGCACGACCAACTCCTTGAACACAGCTTCGGCTTTACCGTTCTCGTGATTATCGCCGCTGCGATTGGAGGCGCGATTCAGATTATCCCGACCGTTACGATGCAGCGCGCCCACAACGTCGAGGATCGCCTACAAGTCCCCTACACTCCGCTCGAACTCGCCGGTCGTGATATCTATGTGACCGAAGGCTGCTACAATTGCCATTCCCAGATGATCCGAACCATGGTGCCGGACGTCATGCGTTACGGCGACTACTCCCGTCTAGGCGAGTCGATCTATGACCACCCCTTCCAGTGGGGCTCCCGGCGCACCGGCCCCGACCTTGCCCGCGAGGGTGGCCTCCGTTCCGATGACTGGCACTACTTCCATATGCTCAACCCGCGCGATATCTCGCCCGGGTCAAACATGCCGAATTATCCCTGGCTCTTTACCAAACGCACCAAGGTCGAGCAACTCGTTCCCAAGATCAACGCCATGCGCCGTCTTGGTGTCCGCTACGACAAACCCGTAGAAGAAGAGATTCAAGCTCAGGTTGACGCTCAGGCCGCAGCAATCGTCCAGCGACTCGCCGAAAAAGGCGCGGTGGTCGAACCCGACAAGCAGATCGTAGCACTCATCGCTTACCTTCAAAAACTCGGAACCTACCAAGACCTCAAAGTCGCCAAAATCAACGATCAATAGCACCACATCCACTCACTAAGCTCACCATTATGTTCAAACGCGTCATCTTTGAAAACTGGACCGAAGCGATCCCGGAACTTTCCTTTTGGCTCACCTTCGCTGTCTTTCTCGCGATCATTCTGCGAGCCTGCTTCATGAAAAAGGAGAAGCTCAAACATCTGGAAAATCTTCCCCTCGAGGACCAAGCCCCAACCAACTCAAAACACAAGTAGCAATGAAGGAAGACGAACACCAAAAAACCGATTTCCACAAGGAAGCACTCCCCAAGGGCGTCGTTTTAAAACCCCACAGCCATGACGGCATTTACGAATATGACCAACGCCTCCCACGTTGGTGGTTGCTAACACTTTTCGGGGCGGTGCTCTTTTCTGCGATCTACTGGCTCATGCTCGATATCAAGAGCTATGAAGGTGAGACCCATCAGGAAATGGAAGCGCGCATGGCAGCCATTCAATCCCTCCGGCTCGCCAATTCAATTGATGTCACGGACAACGACCGCTTCTGGGAAATGGCCAGCAGTAAGAGCATTGTGCAATCCGGCGAAGCAACCTACCAAACCAATTGCGTTGCCTGCCATAACGCCGACCTCACCGGCGGCATCGGATTCAACCTCGTCGATGCCGAATGGGTCCATGGTGCCGCACCCGCGAGCATCTATCAGACCGTCTTCAACGGGGTCCCCGAAAAGGGTATGCAGGCATGGGGCAGTCTCCTTGGACAAAAGCGCATTGCCGAAGTCGTCAGCTATATCCTGAGCAAGAATGACCGCAAAACCATGGAAGCGGCGCCCAACCAATAGCCGCAAGCAAGCGCTACATGCAAGATAACAAGAAGCTGTCCCCCATCCGCGAATCCGTCACCACAATCAACCAAGACGGTTCCCGCTTCTTCCTGCACCCCGCCGATGTCCGTGGCCCCTATACCCTTTGGCGACGCGTCGTCGGACTACTCCTGATCATTTTCTTTGTGGTGCTTCCATGGATTCCCATCCAGGGGCACCCCGCACTCTTTCTCGACATCGCACACCGGCGTTTCCACATTTTGGGACTGACCTTTGCCGCGCAGGATTTCTGGATGACCTACTTTGTCATCACCGGCCTCGGCTTTTCCCTTTTCTTCCTAACCGCACTTTTCGGACGGCTTTGGTGCGGTTGGGCCTGCCCTCAAACGGTCTTCCTCGACCAAGTCTTTCGGCGAATTGAACGCTGGATTGAAGGTGACGCGCAGGCACGTCGTAAACTCGACCAGGCTCCAATGAGTCCGCAGAAACTTCGCAAACGTTGCCTGAAGCACACCTCCTTTGCCCTGCTTTCCATTTTCATCGCGCATATATTTCTCGCATATTTCATTTCTATGCCGGAGCTCTACAATTGGATACAGCACAGCCCACTCGAGCACTGGGATGCCTTTCTCTTCATCTGTATCGCAAGCACCATCCTTTATTTTAATTTCTCCTGGTTCCGCGAGCAATTGTGCCTCATTATTTGTCCCTATGGACGCCTCCAAAGCGCCCTGATTGATGACGACTCCATTATCATAGGCTACGACAACGAGCGCGGCAACCCGCCGGGTCCCGCTACCCGCTCCGGCTTTGGCGATTGCGTGAATTGCAGGCGTTGCATTCAGGTTTGCCCCACCGGGATCGACATCCGGCAGGGCCTCCAAATGGAATGTATCGCCTGTGCAAACTGCGTGGACGCCTGCGACGCGATCATGGAGAAACTCGGCCGTGCCAAGGGGCTCGTTCGCTATGATTCCCTCAATGGACTGGCGGGCAAAGCCCGGCGCATCATCCGGCCACGCATTCTCCTCTACGCCGCCCTCCTTCTCCTTGGTGCCACCGTGCTCACCCTCTCCGCCTTCCACCTACATGGCATGAATATGAATATCGTGCGCATGGCGGGGCCACCTTACTACCAAACCGAGGACGGCTATCGCAACCAATACATGGTTCGCGTCATCAACAAGACCAACAGCCCCAAGGCTTATAACCTTAGCGTACAGGCAGACCACCCCTTTAGCGTGATGGGCGCCTCTGAACCGGTGGAGGTTCCGCCGATGGGAGAACTGGTAAAACCAATCATAGTCTCTGTTCAGGCCGCCGATTATCACGGGCAATTCCCGCTGGAAATCACGGTCCGGCAATTAAACCCCGCCTCCAGCATCACCCGTAAAGCCGAATTCCTTGGCCCTAAAACCCAAGTTCCAAGCCATGGAAAATAGCCCTAAAAAAACCTCGGCTTGGACGCTCTGGATTCCCGTTATATTGGCCTTCCTTTTCGTTATCGCAGCATGGGCGTTTACAATCCGGCTCGCCAAAAAAACGCCATCCGACCCCATCCCCCTCGAGCAAAACAGCCGCACCACTTCCGTGAATCCCTGACATGAGCCGCACCACTCAGCTTACCGATTGCGCCCACTGCGGCACCCCCTTTTCCGCCACCACGGAAGAACGCTTTTGTTGTCGCGGCTGTAAATTCGTCTGGAACGTCATTCATGATAATGACCTCGACCAATTCTACCAAATAAGAGGTAAGGCTACCCTCCCACCCGCCGGAGCCTCCGTCTTCAGTCAAACCGAACAACGCGCCATTAAATCCGCCCAAAGAACTCTCCAACAAAAAAGTGAAAACGAAATCGTGCGGGGGGAGTTTCGACTCGAAGGCATCAGTTGCCTCGCTTGCGTTTGGTTGATTGATGCGGTCTATAAACGCGAACCCGGCGCGATTGACATAAAAATTGATTCGCAAGCCGGGCAGGTGCTCCTCATCTGGCGGCGCGAGATTTTTGAAATTGAAAAATTTGGTCTGGCGCTCCGGCAGTTGGGCTACCGCATTGCGCCCCTTGATGCAGAAACCGAGCAACGACCCCAAAGCCACCAGCTTGCTAGCCGGTTGGGAATCTGTGCCTTCCTCCTCCTCAATACCATGCTTTTTACCCTGCCCGGTTATCTTGGGATGGGCGGTGATTTTTTCCTGAGCCCACTCTTCCATATGCTTGGGGCCTTTTTTGCTACATTGAGCATCATTATTGGCGGCGGTTACTTTTTTAAACGAGCCTGGCAATCCCTCCTATGCCATGTCCTGCATATCGACCTCCCTATTTCATTAGGCCTGCTCGCCGCCTATACAGGATCGCTGGTGGGCTGGGCCACTGGTTACACCTCCCTCATTTATTTCGATTTTGTCTCCACCTTCGTCTTCCTCATGCTCGTGGGGCGCTGGCTTCAGGAACATACCCTCGAGCGCAATCATGCCATCCTCCGAAAACAAAACCAGAATTTGCAAGATGTCATTCTCCTAGGAGGCCCCAGAGACGGAGAACGGGTTGCGGTCGAAACCTTAACTGCCGGACAAGTCTATAGCATTGAGCCCGGTGGAATTAATCCGGTGGCAGCTGAATTACTCGACCCCGCCGCCTCCCTGAGCATGGAGTGGATTACCGGCGAACCCCATCCCGTCCTCTGGCCAAGCAATAAAATTGTACCTGCCGGAGCCATTAACCTGAGCATGGGTCGCCCCGCATTCAAGGCACGCGAAAACTGGCGCGACAGCACCCTCTTCACCCTCCTCGCAAACAAGGAACCCCAGTTTCAAAATAAACGCCTCCAAGCCATCCTCAAATATTATATTTTGGCGGTACTTGGCATCGCCTTCCTCGGGGGGCTCGCTTGGGTCGCATTTACCGGCGAACTCCTCCTCGCCCTACAGGTACTCACCTCGGTCCTTATTGTCTCCTGCCCCTGCGCCCTCGGCGTAGCTCTCCCCTTGTGCGACACCTTTGCCAATGCCCGACTGCGTAAGCTCGGTCTTTACATAAAGTCCAACAACATCTGGGAACGTCTGCGCCAGGTTAAATGCGTGATCTTTGACAAAACCGGCACCCTCACCCTCTCCACCCCACGACTCCTCAATGAACTCGATCTCCATCAACTCGATGATACCGCCCTACTTGCCCTTTTTGTGATGGTGGATCGACACCCCCACCCCCTGACACGATCGCTGCGTGAAGTTCTCCTCGCCCAGCGCGGAAAACCGAACATCCCGCCCGCCGCAGAAGACGTCACTGAATACATCGGACGGGGACTCGCCTGGCAGGATCCCGACAAAAACCGTTGGACCCTCGGGCAAGCCAAGTGGGAAGCCACCCCGGATGCCAAAAATCACCATGCCCATCGTGCCGTCCTGCGCAAAAATGGCACCTTTATTACCGGATTTGATTTCGCTGAAGATGTCCGGGACGATGCCCTCGAAGCATCCCGCCAATTCAAAAGGATGCATCTGGAAACGGTGATCCTTAGCGGCGATATCGACGCCCGCGTGCAAGGCGTTGCCAGCGCCCTGAATCTTCCCGCTCACGCCGCATTCGGCGATTGCAGTTCAAAGGACAAAGCAGACTGGATCCAAAACCACGCACACGATTCCGCCCTCATGATTGGTGACGGCGCAAACGACCGCCTCGCATTCAAGCATGCCATCTGTCGCGGTACCCCCGTCGCAGAACAAAGCATCCTAGAACCCGCTTCCGATTTCTTCTTTTTCGGACGCAGCTTGCGGGGCCTCCCCGAGCTCTTCAACACTGCCCGTCGGAGACGCTTGACCGTCGCAAGCATTTTCACGACTGCGGTTGTTTATAATGTCGCGGCAGTCAGCATTTGCCTCGTCGGCTGGATGCACCCGCTCTTGGCCGCCGTCCTCATGCCATCCAGTTCGCTTGCCACCCTTGGCATCGCCTACCTCAATTTGGGACGCCCAAACCCAAGCCAGAACTACACCGTCCGCGAATAACGGGACTCGCTGGGTGACTCCAGATAGGCATCAAAACACATCGCCAAATTGCGGATAAAGAGACGCCCGTGCTCCGTCACCTCGCAACCGGTAGCAGTCCACGAGAGCAAGCCGTCATCGACAAAAGCCTCCAGTTGTTCAAGCGCTGCTGTAAAATGACTACGGAAGTCAATCGACCACTTCTCGCTCATCGCGTCAAAATCAAGCGCCATGTCGCACATCAATCGCATGATAACATCCGCCCTCAATTTATCCTCCGCTGTCAATTCATAGCCTTTCGCAACCGGGATGATCCCTTTCTCGACCCGCGCACGGTAACTCTCCAAATCCTTTACGTTTTGACGGAAACCATTCGCGCCCTGAGAAATACTCGAAATCCCAAAGCCGCAGATCTCCACTCCCGCTCTCGTGCTGTAGCCCTGAAAATTGCGCTGGAGGCTGCCTTCCTGCTGCGCCACCACCAACTCGTCGCTCGGCAGCGCAAAATGATCCATCCCGATGTAAACATATCCCGCCTCGGTGAGACGCTCAATGCACAACTTCAACAATTGCAGCTTCGCCTCCGCATCCGGCAACCCGATCCGCTCAAGAATCTTCTGCGCCGGTGCCATCCACGGAACATGCGCATAGTTGAACACCGCAAAACGATCCGGCTTCAGCGATAAAACGTCATCAATCGTTCGATTAAAACTTTCCGGCGTCTGCTTCGGCAAACCATAGATCAAATCCAGATTGATCGAGTCGAAGCCATTGCCCCGAAGTAATTCCATCGCCTCAATATTCACCGACTGCGGCTGAATGCGGTGAATCGCCTTCTGCACATCCGGATCACAATCCTGAACACCAAACGACGCCCGGGTAATTCCCATTCGCGCAAAGGCCTCCACTTGCGGAGCCGTCAAACGGCGCGGATCCAACTCCACAGATTTCTCCGCATCCGCACTGAATTTAAAATGCCGGTCAATCAATCCCGCGAGACGGTCGATCTGTGCCGCTCCGAAGAAATTGGGCGTACCGCCCCCGAAATGAAGCTGCACCGCCTCGCGCTCCCCCGCGACCAAGGGTTCATACAAGGCCAATTCTTTCTCCAACAGATCCAGATAATCATCGGCGCGGCCCTTATCCAGACTCGTGATCATGTTGCAACCACAGAACCAACAAAGGGTCTCGCAAAAAGGCAGATGGAAATAAAGCGAGAGCGGAGCCTTTTCCTCGCCAAGCGATTTCAAAAGCGGGCTGGCATTCTCAAACTCACGAAAATGGTTCGCGGGAGGATAGCTGGTATAACGCGGGCCGGGCCGATTATACTTCTCGATCAATTTAAGGTCTTGGGCGGTAAGATGCATAGCAAGTCAAATGCATAGCTTGCCCGAACAAGTCAGCTTGCCAAGCCGGAAGCGCAGAAAGCTTCCACCGGGAAGCCCGGGCATCCACGGGGGCTTAAAAATGGAGCGAGCGCATTACCTCTCCTAATACCCACCAACAGCTTGTAATACCTCAGCAAGCCCAGCCTCAACGATTGACGGGGCTTCAAAAGCCAAGCAAACTAATCCCATCCCTATACCAGAATCCAGTTACGCATGAAGTTTCTTTAATCTGGCAGAACACAACGCTCGACCAAGGGCGGCAGCATAGCAGCCATAAAGAGCCCACAGCGCCGGTCAACCTCACACTCCGACTCCTGCAAGTCCGATCTGTAAAAAAATGAAGTATGTCTCCACGGTTTTGATTACACTGATTTTGACGATCTTAGCCCTCGTTTTCTATCTTCATACCCATGCTGAAGATCATTCATTTTCACTGACTTTGATTCCTAAAGTTGAAAAAGGAATGACTGAAGCTCAGAGGTATGTTCAGCATAGCGATGACCCTGGTTCCTTACTTTTTGGGTATCAGCACAAGATCAAGCAAGTCGATATGGAACTGCCTCGGCTGAGCCTTAACTTCAAAAGCAAAACAGATTTCGACCTCCAAGCTGCCAAAGAAAATCAGAAAGAAGGAAAGAAAAGAGAATATACCCTTGGGTTTTCGAAATGGACGACTGGAGAGAAATCATCTGACTTCTATGGATCCTACACATACGTCAAGTTCTGGGTGATAGAGCTGTTCCTGACCCTTCTGGTAGCCATAATAAGCTTGCCGATTATCCTCCCACTCTCCCGGAAGACAGATCAAGACAGAGTGATCAACTCGGAGTCGCTGCACTCCTCTCTATGATCATCATCTAAGTAAGACATAAAAATGAAAGAACTTATAATAGGCCTTATCCTAACAGCCATAAGCGGTCTATCATTCCTCGCCTGGAACAGTCCAGAGGAGTATAAAAAATTGGTAAATTCATCGCTACTATTAGTTACGTTAGCTTCTTTGGCTATCATCTATTTTGGTTTTCGTACCAAATTGGTTATAGCAAAGGATATATTGACCGCATAAATGAGATAGAAAAAGAAATTTATTATCCATTTTGGGAAGTTCTTTTGGCTGCATTATTGATTAGCTACCTGATCTTACTTAATGTAATCCGTGAGTTAATCCCCAAAAAAAAGACTAAAGAAGACGAAAAAGAGCCAAACCGCTAGAAAAAACTCACATACATATGCCTAATAAGTCGGACTATACAATTCCTTTCGCAGCTCTCAATCATTTCTATCCTCTACCTTTCGCGAAATGAGAATAAATCGAGCCGCACATAGCTTTCTCGCCGTCTTCATCGGCTGGCTCTTGCCGTTCATCGGACTCCTATCGTGGATGCAATTCCGCACGACTGGATTTGGCTACATCACAGACTTCGAGTTCTTTCTGTTCTGGCCTCTCATATTCACTTTTATTGGCTGGCTGGTTGTCGGTTTGCCGCTTGCGCTAAAAATTGGAAAAGGAAAAGAAACAAAATTTCGGGTTTCTGTTATTTGCTGGACTCTGGCGACTACGATTTCGTTTCTTCTTGTTGCAGCCCTTTTTCAGTTTGGGATCATATTTCTGATATGGTGGCCCGTTTTGATTGGAGCCATTGCCGGAAGTCTTTTCTGGCTACTCCAAGTAAAGAATTTTGTTCCCGTAGTTGCCGCGTGGGCATCTCCGATACTTTTCTTCCCTTTTGTCCGGTTCGTCCTCCTACCACTGGGAATAGCATATTTCCCCTACACCACCCTTGTAATTGGCGAAGGAGCTATCGGGAAAGAAGCTCTTTATGCCGTTATCGAAAGAATTGAAGTCGGAGATACCTTCGAAGAACTGAATAGAAAGTATCCTCTAATTTTCGACAAACCAACCTTAGGCAGGTCTTCTAGCTCAAGCAGTGGTTGGTCCTATAGAATCAAGTTCGACGAAACAAAAACTGAAGTAATCGAAATAGAGGTAAACAAACCTAATGAGAATCTGACGAGATAGCTATCACCGAAACTACGCCTCGACATCACCGCACTCCGCGTTCAACAAATAGCATTGCTCTGCAAAATAAAGTGCTACTATCGTATCACTCATGAAAACCGAACTCGTGACCACTCTGAAGCGGCAAGCCACTCGAATCATTGATGATCTCAGGACTGACAGAGATCCAATAATGATCACAGAACATGGAAAACCTGCGGCATATCTCATTGACGTAGAAACCTTTGAGGCAAAAGAAAAGAGAATGCAGCTTCTTGAAGGTCTCGCCAGAGGAGAGAAGGCATTCTCAGAAGGACGCGTTATGAGCAATACAGACGCAAAAAAGAAAATGTCGAGATGGCTGAAGTAATCTGGACCGAAACTGCATTAAACTCCCTCGACGAAATTGCAGATTACATTGCGCTCGATAACTATGAGACGGCACGGCGACAGGTAAGAAAGGTCTTCGAGAAAGTCGATCTACTGGAAAACAAGCCTGGCCTCGGAACCCGACCGAGAGACCTGAAACATACACCCTACCGCAGGTTGGTCATCAAGGCGGTTCATGTATACTATCGAACCGAAGGTGATGATGTTATAATCATCTTTGTTGATAGAACAGAAAGAGATTTCGAGATCTCAAGATTCGCGCGGTAAACTGAGGCACAGGAACTTTGGAAGGATATCACCGCTCTTGAGTTGCCAGCCAGAAGCGAAACCGAACCGCGCGAGGCTCCTTAGCTACATTTCTCTCAAGTCCCACCGATGAGCCCAAGCAGGCCTTATCACTTTTAAAAGACATAGCTCAACACGCACCTCAGACTGGAAAATGTACAACTGAGTCACACCCGTAACACTGTTAGCTAGAAAGAAAATGAAGAATGGAATCCATCTGCTTTTGTTTGTAATCATTATTTCATCAACTTCGGCGCGTGAGTGGTTGGACAGAAATGGACTAGTGGTGGAAGCCACAGTCTATCAAATGAACTCTCACAGCGTTGGACTGCGACTCAAAAACGGACAGGTCGTCGAAGTAAGAAGGGAAAAACTTTCACAGGCCGACCAAGAATACTTACGCCTTATGGAAAGGCACAGAGGTACTTCCCAACGACTGAGGCTCCAAGTATTTCAAGCAACTGGTGACGGTGCCTTATGCAGTGTCTATAAAACGAGGACTGTGACAAAAAAGAGAAGAGTCCCTAGCCTCTACTCTAAGCTGCAACAGAAGCAATACTACACATATGAATTGTATCAGGAGGTGGAGAATATAAAGATATACGATCTAGCTTACGTTGAAGGCCTGACTACTGTGGTAGATGACGACATCCTTGACGTTATTATTTGGGGCGACGGAAATTACACATACACTGCTGTAAATAATGCAAAAAAATCAGTTCCTAAGTTCAGTCTTGATCCAATTATTTCCTCTCGACCGATTCAGGAGTTCGGGCAGTAGATCCAGCTAAGGCGGGCATCGACTTTGGCACGCACACTCTTGAGTTTGCACAAAAGTAGATTGACAAAGCCCTTTATGGTATATTTTTTATACCTTAATGGGGTTTGAATTCGATCCAAAAAAAAGTGAAAAAAATAAAGAGAAGCACGGCATCGACTTTGAGGAAGCGCAGCAACTTTGGGATGACCCGGATAGAGTTGAATTTCCTGCACGCTCTGATGACGAAGATCGTTATGCAGTGATTGCCGAGCTAAACCGAAAACTTTGGGTCGTATTCTACACTCCAAGAGAAAATAAAATCAGAATAATTTCAGTTCGAAGAGCACGCACCAACGAAAGGACCCTTTATGAAAGCTAAAGATTTAGACAAAATTTTTGATGACGGAGACGTCGATATCAATGAGTTCCTAGACCTCTCTAAGGTGTTTCGCCCTGGTCAGGAACAGAAGAGAGTGAATGTGGATTTTCCGGTCTGGATGGTTGATCGCCTCGACAAGGAAGCGAACCGACTTGGCGTCCCCAGGCAATCTCTGATCAAGTTCTGGATTGGTGAGCATCTGGACCTTCCGAAGCGCAAGAAAAACGACAGAGCCAATCAGACGGCATAGTCAACAACGGGGTAAGCCCCACCGCTACTAGCCTTTGTGTTCGATGCTCAAAAGTCGGCGAATAACAAGCTGAAGCATGGAATCGATTTCGTTGAGGCACAGGAACTTTGGAAGGATATCACCGCTCTTGAGTTGCCAGCCAGAAGCGAAACCGAACCGCGTGAGGCCTTGATCGCCGGACATTCGAGCAAGCTTTGGACTGCGATATTCACGCGAAGAAAAGGAAAAATTAGAATCATACCCTGTAGAAGGGCACGAGATGGCGAAAAAAGAATCTACTATAACAGCTAAAGAACTCGATCGGCGTTTTGATGACGGCGAGGACATTTCAGAGTTTCTGGACACCAAGAAGGCACATCGTCCCAACTTGGGGCAGCGCCGCGTGAACGTGGACCTTCCGAATTGGATGATTGATTCGCTTGATTCAGAAGCAAAGCGCATCGGTGTGACCCGACAGTCCATAATGAAGGTTTGGATATCTGAAAGAATAAAAGTCGAACAAGGCGAGGTAAGCACTGGCATTCGCCGCCCTCACTCTTAGCGTGCCGCCTCACTGCTGCGCAGCGACCTGCGGTCGGGCCATCTCCGCCCTTCGACAAGCTCAGGGCTCCGTCAAACGCTCGGGAGAGTTCTCACCTATTCGTGGTTGCGCACAAGAAAGCCCCCGGGATCAAATCCACGGGGGCTTAAAAATGGAGCGAGCGAAGAGGTTCGAACTCTCGACATCCACCTTGGCAAGGTGGTGCTCTACCAACTGAGCTACGCTCGCTTATGAAGTTACAGAAAATGGTTCGCCAGTTCTTGGCTGTCAACGCGATTTTTGCAGTTCTTTATTCCTCGCGAATCATATTCAACTCAAAGGAATATTGACCGCGGACCGTGTCCGGTAAGACATAAAAATCACTCGCCTCAAGAACCTTGGAACAATTCTCACTCAAAAGATAGCTCAAGATGGGTTTGATCCGCTTCTTGTTGGCGCTTTCAAAAACCACATAGAAGGGCAAGCGAAGCGGGTAATCGCCATAGTGCACGTTGTCGACCGACGGCCCATATGCGGGCAAGCCATCGCCCGTCGAGATCATCAAGGTCTTTGTTCTGTTTGAATCACCTTTCCTTGAAATTAATCCGACGCAGGATACGTCCGCCGCAATTACTTTTTCTGCGGATGCGATATCAGTTATACTGACCGAGCTTTTAAAGCTATTTGAATTCAGTGCGGTGTATTTGAAAATCTCATTCGAAATACTGTTATCATTTTCAGCCGCAATTATCTTGATACTGCGCCCAGTCCAACCACTTAGACCCAACTCACCCCATGTTTTGTAATCAAAGGTTTCGTTGCTACCAAAAATACCTCCCAACTGAGCAAGTGTCACTTCTCCAATGGGGTTGTCTTCATTGACGATAATAGCCGCAATATCATAAGCGAGGGGATAAGTCGTATACCGCGTTACATCCGGCATGGCGTGGCCATCGGGAATCGCAATGATCGCGATATCCGATTCATCCGAGGCAAGGCGTTCAAGCGCCGGCAAGCTGCCCTCCTTGGTGAAGGTGATTTCAAAGGAATTCTGAGCTGCCAACTCAGTGAGTTGCGCTTCGAGAGAATCCGCCATCAAATCAGAGACCGAGATGCGCAATTCTTCGCCACCGCATAAAGAAACGAGGGTAAGACTACTCAAGAGTCCAAAAATATGCAAGATTTTCATGCTTTGTATTTTGATTATATAAGGTTACTACCAGTGCATTTTGTTGAGTCAAACCTCTTTGTGACCTAGCAAGCTTCATGGATCCAACTCTGGCCATTGAGAAAGTTTACGGTGCAGGGTGCGCCGGCTGATACCCATCAACTGAGCCGCCTTGGTGCGATTTCCATTTGCCTTGATCAGGGCGCTTCGCAGCAGCCGTTTCTCGTTTTCCTCTTTGCTCAAGCTTGGGCTTGCGGCTTTGGGAGCGCTGCGTTCGGCAGCGTCTCCGCTCGCAGTCCGGTGATATTTTTCCTCGAGATCATATTCGTTCACCTTGCTCCCCCGCTTCAAAATGACGATATTCTCGCAGAAATTACGCAATTCACGAACGTTACCCGGCCAGGGATAGGCTTGCAAAAGCTTCAGCGCACCCTCGCTTATTTCAACCGCCTCCACACCATTCTCCTTGCTGAACTCTTCCGTGTAGTGCCGCAGCAAAGTCATTAAGTCTTCCACCCGTTCCCGCAAGGGCGGCAGTTCAATCGTTACCACATTCAGGCGATACAATAAATCCTCACGGAATTCGCCGCTCTTTACCATCTCTGCCAAGTTGCGATTGGTTGCACAAACCAGACGTACGTCCACATCGATCGCTTTCGAACTACCCAAGCGCTCAAAACGTCGCGTCTCCAAAAAACGCAGCAGTTTAACCTGCGTGGAGGCATCGATCTCGCCGATCTCATCCAGAAAGAGCGTCCCCCCGTCTGCGACCTCAAAGCGTCCCATCCGGCGCTCACTCGCCCCCGTAAACGCACCCTTTTCATGCCCGAAAAGTTCACTCTCCAGTAGATTTACCGCCAAGGCCGCGCAGTGAACCGGGACAAACGGCTTCCGCGCCCGATTACTGTTTTGATGAATCGCCTGCGCAATCAATTCCTTGCCCGTGCCGGTTTCGCCCTCCAGCAAAACGGTCGCGCGCGAAGGTGCCACCAGTTTGACCGTCTCCAAGACCTGTCTCAGCCCCGGTGAATTTCCCACAATCCCTTCAAAACTGTATTTCTGGTCCAAGCGTTCATGCAGCACCGCATTCTCCTCCTCCAGCTTGCGTGATTGCAGCGCACGCTTGATCAAAATTTCCAGCTTCTCCAGGTTCAGCGGCTTCGTCAAAAAATCAAAGGCACCCCGACGCATCGCCTCCACCGCCGTCTCCACATTGCCGTAAGCTGTCATCATGATTGCAATCGGGCCACTGGGCTGCTCCAGACAATGATCGATCACCTTCAGGCCCGACTTCCCCGCCATCCGTAAATCCGTCAGCACCACCTCAAACGACTGCGCCTCCATCAAGTTGAACGCCTCGTCCGCGCTGGATGCCAAAAATACATCATACTCCCCTTCGAGCGCGGCACTCAGCCCCTCGCGCGTGTTCCGTTCATCATCGACTATCAGAATGGATGCAGGCATACAGAGACATAAAGGCACAGTTTTTAAAGAGGGCAAGGATATTTTTAATGCGGATTATTATGTCACATATTTACCCGGACGCGCCCTTGATTTTTCAGCAAGACTCCTCTATCGTCCACGGCTTTAAATTTTTCACGCCACCACAAAGCCATGAAAACCAGCAATCCTGAACGCCATGAATTCCAAGCCGAGGTCAAACAAGTCCTCGATATTGTTGTTCACTCCCTCTACACCGACAAAGAGATCTTCGTCCGTGAATTGATCTCCAACGCCTCGGACGCCAGCGAAAAACTGCGCCATACCCAGATCACCGAAAAAGATATCTTCGATGCCGATCTCGAACTCGAGATTCAGGTTAGCAGCGACGAGGAAGCGGGACAAATTACCATCCAGGATTTTGGCATCGGGATGACCCGCGAGGAATTGATTGAAAACCTCGGCACCATCGCGCACTCCGGCTCAAAAGCCTTTCTCAATGCCCTGAAGGAAAGCGGCGAGCGCAATGAAAACCTCATCGGTCAATTCGGCGTCGGGTTTTACTCCGCCTTCATGGTCGCCGAAAAAGTCGAGGTGTACACCCGCACCTGGCGCGCCGAAGGCGAATGCCTCTGCTGGTCGAGCGATGGATCCGGAGCCTACGAGATTCAAGCCGCAGAGGGCGAGCGCCGTGGCACCCGCATCGTGCTTCACCTCAAGGACGAATTCAAAGAGTTCGCCAAAAAAGACCGCCTTGAGGGCATCATCAATAATTACTCCGCCTTCGTGCAATTTCCGATCAAAGTCGCGGGCGAAGCGCTCAAGACCGTTCAAGCCCTCTGGCTCAAAAACAAAAACGATATCACCGAAGAGGAATACAAAGAGTTCTATAAATTCCAGGCCAAGGCCTTCGACGAGCCCCGCTTCTGGCTTCATTTCTCTGCCGACGCGCCCCTCGAAATCAATACCCTCCTCTTTGCGCCCACCGAAAACATGGAAGGCTTCGGCTTTGGCCGCATGGATCCCGGCGTTGCGCTCTACTGCCGCAAGGTCCTCATCGACAGCGAGCCAAAAAATCTCCTCCCCGATTGGCTCCGCTTCCTCCGAGGGGTTGTCGACAGCGCCGATCTCCCCCTCAATATTTCGCGCGAATCCATGCAGGATTCTTCCCTTATCCAGAAACTCAACAAGGTCATCACCAAACGTTTCCTCAAACTCCTCGAGGACAAGGCCGCCAAAGAGCCCGATACCTACAATGACTTCTGGAACAAGTTCGGACTCTTCCTCAAGGAAGGCGTTACCACCGACTTCACCCACCGCGACCAACTCCTCAAGCTCCTCCGCTACGAATCCTCCTACACCGAAGCCGGCCAAACCACCAGCCTCGCCGACTACCTCAGTCGCGCCCCCGAGAACCAAAAGGAAATTTTCTTCCTCTCCGGCCCCACCCGCGAGAGCATCGAAAACGGCCCCTACCTGGAAGCCTTCAAGGCCCGTAATATTGAAGTCCTCTACATGCTCGAGCCGGTCGATGAATTTGTCACCAACCACGCCCGCAGCTTTGAAGACAAAAACTTTGTTTCCGCAGACAGCGACGAAATCGACCTCGATGCCATCGCACCCGAAACCGAAACCGACAAAGCCGAGGCCCTTGCCAGCCAAGACAGCGACACCCTCTGTCAATTCATCAAGGAATCACTCGGTGAAGCGGTGAGCGAGGTCAAGGCCAGCGACCGCCTCGTCGGCAGCCCTGCCATGATTGTCAACAGCGACAAAATGATGACCGCCCAAATGCGGAAGATGATGAAGGCGATGCAACAGGATGGCGGCATGATGGGCGCGGAACCCCCCTCCAAGCTTCAGGTCAACCCCCGACACCCGCTCGTCAAAAACCTCGCCGCCCTGCGCGAAAATGACGCCGATCTCGCCAAGCTCATCAGCCATCAAATCTACGACAACGCCCGCATGGCCGCCGGTCTCATTGAAGACCCCGCCACCATGCTTCAGCGCAACTACGAACTTATGGAAAAACTCAGCGCGCGCTGATCTCCTCCTCCGTACCACCCGCCGCCTTGCGGTAAGATAAGATGTAGAGCATTGCGAGCGGCACTCCGTAGTCGCCCCAGCGTTCGATCCATTCCAGGATGTTCACGATGCCCATGCCGCTTGCAGTATCGGCGGGCACATACAGGAATTCGGTAAAGAGTTTCCAAACCAAACATACCCAAACGATGGAGCGAATCGGGAAAAAGAACACCGTCAAACCGAGCGCCAGTTCAGCCCAACCCACGGTTCGAATGAATCCTACATCCGCATTGACCCCAATCGATTGCCAATGATCGATCAGCATGCCCTTCTCTACCGCGAAACCAAATCCCGCGTGCCCGATCAAAAGCAGCGCGAGAGTCGTGCGTAGCAGAAAAAACAATGTGTCCACGGTGCTCTCCTTTAGGCGCGGCTCGACATAGGCCCCCAACAAATCCTTGTAGCGCGCCACAAAAACACCCCCCATCACCAGCAGCATAAACGGAGGCCCCCAATTCCCGGCCCGTTCCCAGAATTCCCAGGTCTGCATCTTCGGCACCCGCATCGAATCCGTCGCCAGTTGTACCAACCATTCGCCGTTTACCTGCACCTTTTCAAGATTGCCCGCCAGCGGTCGCAGCGCCGCGGTCCACAAAGCCCATAAAAACATCCAAACCAGAATGATCCGTCGCGGTTGCACCAACAACAACACCGCCATCAGGATGTCAAAGGCACCGATCAAAGGCTGCAACTTCCACGCGATCGCCGGCTCAATGCCCTGCGATGCGAAAAAAGGCAACCAGCCGGCCTTCGTAATCAAGCCCCAGGCACCATGCCCAATAAAACATAGGGCAACCGTAATTCGCAGGGTCCAATGCAATTGCTTTTGCAGCGTATCAATTTCGCCACTGTGCGGCTGAAAGAGCCCGGTCAGGAAATAGTCTTTTCTTGTCATAGCAGTTTAATAAAAGTAGATACTCCGTTTATACGTTACTTATTGTTATATTGTAAAACAAAATACAAAGCAGCCCGCATGAAGCTCACCCACAACTCTTCTTTAAGACTGATTCTCGTTCTCTGTGCCGGTCTTATGCTAAATCTCCCCGGCTTGGCTGCCGCACCCAACTCAAGCAGCCCGACTGCCGATTGGCGCGAGCAGATGCGCATGCTAGGCACCCTCCACGATGACCCCCTTGCCCGGCCCCTGCAAAAACTGAAGCTCTACCTCGCTTACATGCACCAATTCGCCTCGATCCAAGGGAAAGACCGCCACGACCAAGACTTCAGCACCCAAACCGAGGAAATTCGCCGTTTCTGGGTCGGCGCGCAGGGCGATTTCCTCAACCATTTCAGTTTCAAAGCGGTCAGCCAAATTTCCAACGACCGGCACAACTACCCCGGCGGGGATCGGCAATTCGGCCATGAAACCTTTCGCAGCGCCAACATCACCTACCATGCCGAGGAAGCACTCGGATTAAAGCACTGGGATCGCCTCAGCCTTGGATACGGTCGCCGCTCGGGACGCATGGCGGACGAATGGCAGCGTTCCGCCACCCACATCAACACCCTCGAACGCTCCCCTTTTTCCAACAAACTCTGGCTCTCTGACCGCGAAAAAGGCAACCCCCTCGCAGTCTGGATCAAGGGCACCCGCGACAACCAAACCCTCGACCTCGCCTTATTTTCCGGCACCTATCATGACTGGATCGGCGGATGGGAAGACAGCCTCACCTACTACCTTTCATACGAGCGCGATCTCAGCAACCGAACCGGACTGGACCGCTCTGACCTCTGGCTCTCTTTTTATTATCAGGACGGATCCCTCGGAGAAGACCGCCTCGCCAACGGTAACGAATGGGCCAGCGCTTTTGTGACTCGCTGGGAGGAAGGCCGCTGGGCGATGCACACCACCCTCGGTTTCGGTGACAACGGGGCGCAATCCAACTCCGCGCGCGCAGGCCGTTTCTGGGGACTGGTGCTCATGCCAATGTACACCCTCGTCGAGGCACAACAAAAACTTGTCTTCCGTTACCAGTATCAAAACTCCGATCAACCGGAAGGCATCCGCCTCAACAGCCGCTACGCCCGTCTCGCCGAGGCTAAATCCGATACCCTCGACCTGAATTCCGGTCGCGGCGACTCCCATCACAGTTTTTACCTCGGTTACAATTACTACTTTAACGGCGACCGCCTCAAGCTCGTCTCCGGTATCGAGTGGGAATCCCTCGCTTCGCAAAACGAAACCCTTTACAAAGGCTGGACCCTCGGCACCAGTCTTCGCATCCTTTTTTAAAGTTCCAAGCGAGCAAAACCGTCCCCCTGGTAAGATATAAAACGTCTCGCAAAGAGTTATTCGCTTTAAGAAAGAAGTGGTTCACACTAGTGTGAAACGCTAACAATCATCAGCAGCACTTAAATTTTTTCGTATGCCAACATCCGCCTCATACCGATACTTTAACCGCGAACTCTCCTGGCTCGCCTTCAACCGGCGCGTTCTGGAGCAAGCGGAATCACCGGATTATCCGCTACTTGAACGCATGAAGTTTCTGGCATTCGTCAGTTCCAACCTCGACGAATTTTTTGAAATCCGCGTGGCGGGCATCATGCAACAAATCAAATCCGGTAGCCATGAATGTGGCCCCGACGGACTCAGCCCCAAGGAACAACTCCGGCGCATCCAATCCGGCGCCCGCCGTCTGGTCGCCGATCAAAGCGCCTGCTGGGATCGTAAAATTGTACCCGGCCTCGACAAGGCCGGTGTTAAATTCTGCGCCTACAATCAACTCACCCGCAACGAGAAGCAATGGGCCTCCGAATACTTCGCCAAGCAAATCTTCCCGGTCCTCACCCCCCTCGCAATTGACCCCGCCCACCCCTTCCCACAACTCATCAACAAGGCCCTCTACATCCTCGCCTCCATTGATGATCCCCAAACCCGTGCCATTGAACGCCTCATGGCGATCATTCCCGTCCCCCGAATCCTTCCGCGCGTCGTCCGCATCGACACCCCCCGCCGTGGGAACCCCGAAGTCTACATTTCCCTCAGCGATATCATTCAACAACACATGGGTGATCTCTTCCCCGGTTACCGCGTTCGCTCCGCGGTCCCCTTCCGCATCACCCGCAACAGCGACCTCTACTTTGATGAAGAAGAAGTCGAGAATCTCCTCAGTAAAATTGAAGAAGAACTCCTCAACCGCGAGAAAGGCGCCGCGGTTCGCCTCGAAATCGCGGAGGGCGCAGACCCCGTTCTCCTCGAACAACTGCTCAAAGCCCTCGAACTCGACCCCGTCAATGTTTACACCATCAATGGTCCGCTCAACATGGCGCGCCTCATGAGTGCCTACGACCTCATCGACCGGCCCGACCTGAAATTCAAACCCTTTACCCCCTACATCCACCCCGACCTCGAAAGCCACCAGCCCCTCTTCGAGAAGATCGCCCAGCGCGACTACCTCCTGCATCAACCCTACGACAGCTTTCAGCCGTTCATCGATTTCATCAGTCAGGCGGCCCACGATCCCGCCGTCTTTGCCATCAAGCAAACCCTTTACCGCACCTCCGGCGATTCGCCCATCGTGCAAGCCCTCATCGAAGCCTCCCGCAATGGCAAACAGGTCACCGTCCTCGTTGAACTCAAAGCCCGCTTTGATGAAGCCAACAACATCAAATGGGCACGCCAACTTGAAGACGAGGGCGTCCATGTCGTGTATGGCATCGTTGGACTCAAGACCCATTGCAAAACCTGTATGGTGGTCCGCCGCGAGGGCCGCTACCTGCGACGCTACGCCCACCTCGGCACCGGAAACTACAATCCCAAAACCGCCCGCCTTTACACCGACCTCAGCCTCTTTACCGCACGCCGTGAAATCACCAACGAGGTCGCCAATCTCTTCAATTCCCTCACCGGATTCTCCATCAAACCCAACTTTAAAAAACTCCTGGTTGCCCCCTTTAATCTCCACAACTCCATCCAGCGATACATCAACGCCGAGGCACGCAACGCCCGCGCCGGAAAACCCGCCCGCATCATTATACAAGTCAATAGCCTCGTAGATCAAAAAACCATCGATAATCTTTATCGCGCCGCCACTGCCGGAGTTAAAATCGACCTTATCATCCGCGGCATCTGCAACCTTGTCCCCAACGTAAAAGGCCTCAGTGAAAACATTCGCGTACACAGTATCCTCGGACGCTATCTGGAGCACAGCCGCATCTTCTACTTTCAAAACCATCATGGACAAGCACCGCATATCCTCGCCGGCAGCGCCGACTGGATGCCCCGCAACTTCTTCCGACGCATTGAGTGCGTCTTTCCCATTCAGGATCCCGAAATCCGGGGTCGCATTATCGGCATCATCGACACGTACTTGAGCGACACCAAAAATTCCCGCCGTCTTAGCGCGGACGGGAAATACCTCCACAAACCCCGCCGCAAGGGGAAAAACCTTCTTTGTGCACAGTCCACCTTTGCCAAGGAGTCCGAACTACGCCAACAAAAGCTCAGAAAAAAACGGATCGAAGATCAGAAACGACTGGAAGCGGAGAAGGACGAAAAAAAGCTCAAACCCCTGAGCCGTCCCCCATCCCCTAGTTCAAATCCTTAAGGATCTCCAGCCGTTCGGCGCGGTATTTCTCATATTTTCGCCGCAGGCTGCGCCGCTCCACCTCGCTACTCGAAACAGACGCATCGGCCTGCGCTTCACGCATCAATTCAGAAAGCCGCTCCGCCCGCAAACGCAGTTGCTCAGCGTGTACCTCGTCCAGGCTCAGGCCCTTGTTGAGAAAATCAGACGCCCCTGCGATTCCCAGCGCCGGGTAACTGCGCACCTTTTTGCGCGATGCGCTGTCGAGTTCATTGATCGAGTAAACAAAACGACGTCCATCCCCTTCCCGCGTGAAGGATATATTGCTCTCACTCCGCCCCGTAAGACGGATGTCTAGCGTCTGCCCATCCATATTCTTGATCCGTAGTTTCACCGGATAGGGATTCTCTTTGCGCAACAACTCGAGCTCCTCATCCACCCCCTCTTCCGGCGAGGGTGACATTGAGAACCCCTCATATCGCTCCTCTGCCGGTTGGATCCATTGCTGGATGTAATCCTTAATCCCAATGTCCCCGATCTTTCCAAACAGAATCGCGGCAAGATAACCCGCTAAGCCGAAAAAACATAAAGAAATCAATAAATACTTCACGCTATCTAAATATAGATATTGATTTAAAATTTTAAAGAAAATTCAAAGGCCATGCCGTGAAATAATCTCGGTTGAGGCCTACCGATTGTTCGCTTGCCAAAGGTCATCGATTTCAAAAATATAAAAGCACTGGAATATGCCGAAATAGCTCAGTTGGTAGAGCAACTCATTCGTAATGAGTAGGTCGTCGGTTCGAATCCGATTTTCGGCTCCAGTTACTGAATAAAAAAGTCCCCACGCCGAGGCATGGGGATTTTCTCATTTAAAAGGTGGATGTTTTATTGATGCGGCGCGGGTGTTGCACGCGGGACATTGGGAATGGGCGGTACCATCGGTCCGCCGCCAGTACCGCCAAGAATAACCACCCTGGATACTTCCAACTTGGTCTTCTCAAACCATTCCGCATCGACCTCCCCGTAAATCATGAGGGGCGTCTTGTCGTCAAATGGCTGACGGGGCATCTCCTCCGGTTCCAATTCAATCAAAATGGTTCCGGTGTTGTCCTTAAAATAATAGTAATCGCCATGAAGATAGGAAATGATGTGCCCACGCAAGGCAACCTGAACGTCACGGCGATCCAGCGAACCGGCATCTTTCAATACCTGCGATACGGTGGAAACCGGCAATTGCGAGGAAGGGCCAATGAATTGAGCGAGCGCGCTACTCGCGATTATCAGAACCAGAAGGGAGGTAATTGTTTTTGTTTTCATAATAATTTATAACTTTTTTATTTATATAATAGTAAGGTAAATATTTCATTTGTTCAATTTTTACCTCGACTCACTCCTTAGTGTTGTATCTATCCGGTTAACGCCTAGACCTTGAGGATGCCAAATTTTGGACAAACAAAACTCGGTGAAGCGGTTGAAAACTTTATCCTGACGAATGACTCCGGCATGGAGGTCGAAATCAGCAGCTATGGCGGTCGCATCACCCGCTTGCTGGTGCCGGATTCCAAGGGTACCTTGGCAGATGTTGTCTTGGGCTATGATAACCTTGCCGCCTATGAAGCCGACGCCGCCTTTCACGGCGCCCTCATCGGTCGTTACGGGAACCGCATCGCCCAGGGTCAGTTCTCGCTCGCAGGAAACAACTACACCTTACCCCTCAACAGCAAGACCAACGGCATCGATTGTCACCTACACGGCGGACCCGAGGGTTTTCACCAAAAACTGTGGCAGGTTGAAGCCGTTGGCGACAAGGCAAACAAGGGACTCAAACTGAGCCTACAAAGCCCCGACGGCGAAGCGGGTTACCCCGGCAACCTATCAGTCACCGTGCATTACTGGCTCACCCCCGACAACGCCCTGCGCATCGAATACCACGCCAGCACGGATCAACCGACCCCCGTGAGCCTTACCAACCATGCCTACTTCAACCTGCGCGGTGAAGGGTCCGGCGATATCCTGAACCACTGCCTTCAATTAGAGGCGACCCACTTCACCCCCGTCACACCGGGTATGATTCCAACCGGTGAACTCGCGAAGGTAAGCGGAAGCCCCTTCGATTTCAACACCCCGCACGCGATCGGGGCGCGCATCGATGCTGCCAACGAGCAACTTCAGCTTGCGGGGGGTTACGACCATAACTACGTCCTCCCCACCGGGGCGGGCAAACCCAGCCCCATCGCACGCGTCGAAGAACCGGAGAGCGGGCGCACCATGGAAGTCCTGACCGATGCCCCCGGCGTGCAGTTCTACAGCGGTAATTTCCTCGATGGCAGCACCGGAAAATCCGGCAAGCCCTACCATCCGCGCCACGGTTTTTGCCTCGAAACCCAACACTTCCCCGACGCCCCAAACCAGCCGCATTTCCCTTCCACAATCCTTGAACCCGGCAAGGCGTACCAGACCACCACTATCTATAAATTCGGCACGATTTAATCCCGCTGTTTGCTTTCAGCGCGAAGCTCGCTTCGTTCCCAGTATGCAAGTTCAAGCGCGGCACATTAAAGCCTACCCATCCCAAACCGACGGCGGGCAGCCCTCCCATCAAATAACCTACGAATGGGGCAACAGCCGGCGCACCCTCAACACCGGCGCGAAACTTGAAACCGGCGAAAGCCCGCCCCATGCCGCCGGTTCCTTTCACGACCCGGAGCATCATTTTGAACTCCTCAATCGCGTCGAGCAACTCCTCCGCTCATCCTGATTCAAGCTTCCTTCTTGATCCGCTTCATACCGGCTTCATACGCTGCCTGCGCACTCAGTATGATCGGTTTTGAGAGCCAGAAAAAACAAAAATAAAGGAGCGGCACGCAGATCAACCAACCCACCGTGGCGTGCAAAAAGGACCAGCCAAACTCTCGTAGCATTCCGAGCCAGTCCGCCGCAAAACGCTCCGTTAATTCAATCAAACTGAGACTCAAGGGTTCCGCCCCAAAGATCCATTCCCCCAAACGCAAAAACGGATAAATCAGGGCGAGCTTCAAAGGAGCAGTCGAAAAATTCGCCGCCTGCACCACCGGTTGATTCAACCGGAAAACCAAGCCCGCAAGGGTATTCACCGGCGTCGCAAAGCCCATAATCGGGAAAACCCCGACCGTCAGCGCCATTCCGATCGCGCGCTGACATTCCAACACGCTCAAGCCCTGCGTCAGTTGTTTTCCAAGGGTGGTTTTAAGTCGTCCCAACACATTGCGAGACTGTGCCCCGATTGCGCCCAATTACAAGCTTCATACCATAAATCCAACCGCTGCTCCTCAGTCAGAGTCACGATGTTCATGAGACTCACCCTCGCGGTGCTCATGCTCCATATCGTGCTCATAAAACTGGGACTCCTCCGCTTCACCCAAATTCACGATGATGCCTACCCACGGCAATCGCACCACTGCCGCGCCGCATTCGTAGTTCCGGAAGAGTTGGATCGTAAACGCTAAACTTAAAACAAGGACGACTACCCCGAACACGGGTCGACTGCCGCCTATCGCATCCTCCGCCGGTGCCTCCTTGCGACCCGTTATCATTGAAGCCGCAACATTTTCCCGGAAGCGCAAGGTGTGAATCAACATCCCAAGAACGTGCGCCCCCACTAATCCCAAGAGTACCCAACCCAGCACTTCATGTATTTCCTCAATCGTGTGATTCACCATGAAAACCCCCGTCAGCACGAGCCCCAAAACCACCGCAAACATCAAAATATAAACCAGCCAAGCCAACGGATTGTGTCCTCCCCTCCGTTTGGGCGAACGGGAAAATAAACTTCCAATATATTGAGGCAAGCGCTGCAAAGCACCCAAGGCCGCGCCTATCCGAATCGGTGCGGTCCCCACTAAAAACAGGACCACGCGCAACAATAACAAAAACCCCGCGCTCAAACCCAACAACATATGGTAGCGAAATAAATCCGAGTCGTGATCCACCAGAAAGGCCACCGCCAGCGAACCACCTACCGACAAGGCAAACAGCCAGTGAAATACCCGAATCGTCCCATCCCACACCAGCTCCTTGTTTTCGCTTTTATTCATGAATTATTTGTATAACCCATAAACAATAATGGGCAATTTATTTATCATGTAAATATCACACAACCTACTTACGTATATACACTTAGGTTAATACTTTTGACAGCGCGGACACCAGGCGGTCGTTCGCGAAGCCACCACCCCGCGCTCCAGAACCGTTCCGCAACCGGGGCAATGCCCGCCCGCCTTCCAACGGTGACGAAACAACCAACCCGCCGGTGGCGTCCGCTTCACATAATTCCCCGGAGAAAAGCCCTCATCCGTCGCGTATTGCCCGGCATTGCCATCCGCCACGTGCCTGAGCGCGCCCCGGCAAACCATCCGGCTCACGCGCCGGACTTGCGCCGCATCGACCCGACCCAGCGGAACCGCCGGGTCCTTCCCCATGCGCCAGCATATCTCATCCGCCATCCAATTACCCACCCCGGGGAACAAAGCCTGCTCGAGGAGCACCGCCTTCAGGGCCCGCTGAGCGCGGCGCTGCTGTATTGCCTTCACATACCCTAACGTAAATTCCGCTGCCAGCACCTCGACCGGTAAGTCCGCCAAAGGATCCACGCCCTCCGGATGCAAAAACAAACGCCCGAACTGACGATAATCGTTGAAAGCCAACTGCCATTCGCGCGTCACTAAAACAAAATGATCGTGCTTGTGACCTTCCGCGCCGGGCTCGCTGCGCGCCAGCCGTCCCGCCATTCCCAAATGCAATTCCAGCCATCGCGCCCCGCCGATTCCGCCCGCGCTGAATTTAAAAAACATCCGCTTTCCATGCGCCCGACTCCCCAATAACACCGCTCCCTTCAACGCCCGTTTTAAACGCGCCAAGCTGCAATCGCGATAGATACGCGTCGCGGCATGACCCGTAATACCTTCCAAGGCCTGCCCTTCCGCCACCGCCCAAACGCGGCGCGATAATTCCACTTCGGCTAACTCCGGCATGACCGATCGCTAGAGCTTTTTCTTCACATACGCAATCAACTGTTTCACCAGCGGGATGCGTTTATAAACAATATCGGTCGGGTCCCAATAGTCTTGATGAAAGACGACCTGACCGCTGCTGTTGAAGCGAAAATGCGAGACCCCCATCGATTCCTCCCAGGTATCGGGCGGCGTCTTTTTAAAATCGATCGCCATCGTCCAATCCACGTAGAAATCCCCGCCGCTACGCAGGACGCGATTAAAAGTGAAGCGCACCCCATTGACCGGTTCCAGTCCATGCACCAAATAATCCCGCACCGCCTCCGCGCTATCCAATTGCTTGAAGGCATCCCGGAAATAGACCTGCTCGGCATAAACCCGCGTCACATTCGCCTCCAGATTCGCACGGGTGTAATTCGTAAACAGCGCCTCCAGTGCCGAAAGCATCGCCCCTTCTTCCTCAGATCCCTCCGCCGGCAAGGCATAGCGCGAGGGGTCACTCTCCGCCAGCGCGGCACGATAACGGGCATCAGGAACGGTTTGAGTGTGCATTGGTTCTTCTTGGGTGCAGCCTGTTAAAAATAAAGTAAGCAACAGGCATAGGAAAACGTTTAGTGGATTCAACATGGACAATAACAAATCATCGTTTAAATTGGTATCGCCTTACTACCATATCCAAGCGGTTCAAAACCCAAGGCTATTTAACCCAGAACACTATGTCCAATCCCGGTATTCTACTCGCTGAAAAAGGCCTCCTTCCCGACGCGCTCATCCGTTATGGCATTCGCCAACGCCTGCGCCGCAAACTTCGCCAACTCGAAGCGCAGCCCCGTTCCTCCGCCGACTGGATTGAGCACCTCGCCAAGCTCCCCCTCGCGCAGGACACCGCCGCCGCCAACGAACAACACTACGAAGTCCCCACCGCCTATTTCCTCGAAGCCCTCGGCCCCCACCTCAAATACAGTTCCGCCTACTGGGACGAGCAATGCGATTCCCTCGAAGCAGCGGAAATCGCGATGCTCACCCTCACCTGCGAACGCGCCGAACTTCGCGACGGGCAGGACATCCTCGAACTGGGCTGTGGTTGGGGTTCCCTCAGCCTCTTCATGGCAGCTCGCTACCCCCGCGCTAAAATCACCACCGTTTCCAATTCCCAAACCCAGCGCCAACACATCGAAGCACAAGCCCGCGCCCGTGGCATTCACAACCTCGAAGTCATCACCTGCGATATCAATCACTTCCAGCCCGCCCGAACCTTCGACCGCCTCGTCTCGGTCGAAATGTTCGAGCACGTTCGCAACCACCGTCAGCTCTTCACCCAAATCGCTACCTGGCTCAAGCCCGACGCCAAGGTCTTCATCCATATCTTCGCCCATCATACCCACGCCTTCCTTTACGAAGCCGAGCACCCCGACGATTGGATGGCGCGTTACTTCTTTACCGGTGGCATCATGCCCGCCGCCGACCTCCTCCCCCTCGCCGCCGCTCATTCATTCCAGGAAGAAGCGCGCTGGGACGTCAACGGATGCCACTATCAAAAAACCCTCGACGCCTGGCTCGCACAGCACGATGCCAAACGCCAAACCGTCATGGAAACCCTCCGCCCCTGCTACGGCCCTGAAACCGACCGTTGGTTTCACCGCTGGCGCCTCTTCTACCTCGCCTGTTCCGAACTCTTCGGCTACAACCACGGCGAGGAATGGAACGTCATGCATTACCGCTTTACCCTCAAACCCAACGCATGAACCCCAGCCCTGAAAGACAACGCATCGCGGTCGTCGGCAGCGGGGTCGCCGGTTCCACCGCCGCCTGGCTCCTGAGCCGTCAACACGAGGTCCAACTCTTTGAGAAAAACGATTGCCTCGGTGGTCATACCCGCACCCTCCGGGTAACGGACGGTCCTGACGCCGGCACCCCCGTCGACACCGGTTATATTGTGATGAATCATCGCAATTACCCGCAGTTCACGAAAGTCCTGCGCGAGCTGGAGGTCGAGCTCGCCGACAGCACCATGTCCTTCAGTTACTACGACCGCGCCACCCGCTACGGTTATTGCGGCAAAGGCCTCGCCGGGCTCTTCCCATCCCCCGCCTACCTCGCCAAACCCAAACACCTCGCCCTCCTCCGCGACCTCTGGCGCTTTGCCAAAATCGGATACACCGACCTGCAATCCGGCTACCTCGAAGGCAAAACCCTCCACCAATATTGTATGGAGCGTAACTTCAGCGAAAGCTTCCGCGAACGCTACCTCTACCCTATGGGCGCCGCGATCTGGTCCTCCCCCGTCGCTCAACTCCGCAAATTCCCCGCCCAACCCTACCTCCATTTCCTCGAAAACCACGGCCTCCTCCGCCTTCATAACCGCCCCCAATGGAAATACATCCCGGGCGGTTCCCGCACCTATATCGACCGAATGCGGGAAGCCCTCCCCCTCCCGCCCCGCACCGACGCCCCCGTTCAACGCATCGCCCGAAATGCCCACAACTCCGTCACCCTCCACCTCGCCGACGGTTCCCAGCACGAGTTTGACCACGCCGTCATTGCCACCCACGCCGATCAGGCCCTCGCCCTCCTTCAAAACCCCACCCCCGAGGAAACCCGCTGCCTCGCCCCCTGGCGCTATCAGGACAACACCGTCACCCTCCATACCGACCCCAACCAACTCCCCCAAAACAAACAACTCTGGTCCGCATGGAACTTTGTGCGCTCCGACGGGGATTCCGATGCCCGCCCCGTCGCCGTTACCTACCACATGAATCAACTCCAGCGCATCCCCAGCGAAACGCCCTACCTCGTCACCCTCAATCAAGACCGCTCCATCGATCCCAATAAAATCATCAACACCACCACCCTCGCCCATCCCCTCTACGATTTTGATTCCCTCGCCACCCAAGACGGACTCGCCGCAATGAACGGCAAAGACCGCCTCTGGTTTTGCGGCAGTTACTTCGGCTACGGTTTCCACGAAGACGCCGTCCGTTCCGCCGTCGCAGTCGCCCGCCAACTCGGCATCCCATGGAAACCCTAAACTCCAGAATCTTTCGCGGTCAGGTCCACCACGAACGCCTCCACCCCCGGCGCCACACCTTCACCTACCCTGCCACCTTCTTCGCCTTCGACCTCGCCGAACTCCCCACCCTTGCAAACCATTCCCTCCTCTTTGGGCACAACGCCTTCCGACCCCTCAGCCTCCGCGATTCCGATTACCTCCACGGACAGGATCAACCCATCGCCGCGCAACTCAACACCCTCCTCCCGCCCGCCGAGGCCCACGAGTCCAACCTCCTGATCACCTCCCCCCGTTACTTCGGCATCGCCTTCAACCCCGTCAATTTCCACTTCCGCATGCACCGCGACCAACTCCGCGCCGCCGTCGCCGAAGTCAACAACACCTTCCGCGACCGACACGTTTATCCCCTCACCGATCTAAACCCCACCGCGCCCCATACCTGGCAAAGCCAATGCCCCAAAAATTTCCATGTCTCCCCCTTCAACAACATGGACGGACACTACCAATTCAGCTTCGGCATCCAACCCGAACAACTCGACCTCCGCGTCGACCTCCACCGCGACGGGAAATGCATCCTCAAGACCGCCCTGCGCGGCAAAGGCCATCCCCTTACCCCCGCCAACCTCTGGAAATACGCCCTCCTGCATCCCGCCGATTCCGCCCTCAACAGTTTCCCCCGCATCCTCTGGCAAGCCGCCAAACTCGCCTACCGCAAAAAGCTGCCGGTCTTCCAACGACCCATCCCCCAGCATCCCCAAACCCTCCACCGCCGCGAAGACCGCGAACAACCACCCGCTTGCTAGCTCCCGCAAGGAAAGTAACCCACGCGCCAAGCCATAGCATGTGTGGCAGTGAAGCCGTTTTGAGAGTATGAAGGTATGAAAGTGGGAAGGTGGGAAAGTTGTTTGGGTATTTCTCTGAAACTCTGCGTTTATATTTTTAACGCGGAGGAGCGGAGAATCAGAGGAACTCTGAAACGCTGCGTTTATATTTTTAACGCGGAGGAGCGGAGAATCAGAGGAACTCTGAAACGCTGCGCGTCCTAGTAGCGGTAGTGGTCCGACTTGTAGGGGCCTTCTGGTTTCACGCCGATGTATTCGGCTTGGTCGGGGCTAAGCTGGGTGAGCTTGCAACCGATCTTTTCCAGGTGGAGGCGCGCTACTTCTTCGTCGATGTGCTTGGGCAGGATATAGACCCCGGGGGTGTATTTCTCGACCTGTTTCCAAAGCTCAATCTGGGCGAGCGCCTGATTGGTGAAGCTGTTGGACATGACAAAGGAGGGGTGACCGGTGGCACAACCGAGGTTCACAAGGCGACCCTTCGCAAGGAGGTAAATACTGCGACCATCCGAGAAAGTGTATTTATCAACCGCACCTTCGTGGTCGGGTTTGATTTCCTCAACTTCCACTCCGGGGGAGTCGTTGAGTTTATCGACTTCGATTTCGTTATCGAAGTGACCGATGTTACAGACGATGGCCTGGTCCTTCATTTTGGACATATGGTCAGCGGTAATGATGCCGTAGTTACCGGTGGTGGTCACATAGATATCGCCCCAACCGAGGGTGTCTTCGACGGTGAGGACGCGGTAACCTTCCATCGCGGCCTGCAACGCGCAAATCGGGTCGATTTCAGTCACCACAACCTGAGCGCCCATACCCTTGAGCGCGGCGGCGCAACCTTTACCGACATCGCCGTAACCGCAGACCACGCCGACTTTACCGGCAATCATGACATCGGTGGCGCGTTTGATCCCGTCGAGGAGGGACTCGCGGCAACCGTAGAGGTTGTCGAATTTCGCCTTGGTAACGGAATCGTTCACGTTGATGGCGGGAACGAGGAGTTTGCCGGCGTTGTGCATTTCGTAGAGACGGTGCACACCGGTAGTGGTTTCTTCGGAAACACCTTTCCAATCCTCCAGCACTTCGTGCCAGCGGTTTGGTTTCTCGGCATGTACTTTTTTGAGGAGGTTTTTAATGACCGCCTCTTCCATGCTGCCGGAATCGGACTCGACCCAGTCACTGCCCTCTTCAAGCTCGTAACCCTTGTGGATAAGAAGGGTGGCGTCGCCGCCATCGTCCACGATGAGTTGCGGTCCGGAACCGTCGGGCCAGGTGAGGGCTTGATCGGTGCACCACCAATATTCCTCAAGGGTTTCGCCCTTCCACGCAAAGACCGGCACGCCGAGGTTTTTGGCGACATAGGCCGCGGCGTGATCCTGCGTGGAAAAGATGTTACAGGAACACCAGCGCACATCCGCGCCCAGCGCCTGTAGGGTCTCGATGAGCACTGCGGTTTGAATCGTCATGTGCAGCGAACCCATCACACGGACGCCTTTGAGCGGTTGCTCCTTGGCGTATTTCTCGCGGGTTGCCATGAGACCGGGCATCTCGTGCTGCGCGATCTCAATTTCCTTGCGACCAAAGTCCGCGAGGTTGATGTCTTTGACCTTATAATCGGTCGTGGTGGTGGTGAGGGTGTCGGTGCTCATGGCTGTTGTTTTGTGATTAATTTTGCCCGCTAAGGGGCGCTAAGGTTATGCTAAGGATTCTTTGTTTTGACAATGCGCTCCCATTCAAGGCGACCCGGGGAACCAAAGTTCACGAGTAGTCCAAGAGAGTAACCGGTGGCGGCTAAGTAGTTGAGAACTTGAGAGCGATGCTCATCAGTGAGCGTTTTGGCGGTTTTAATTTCGAGAATGATTTGATCAAAAAGGAGAAAGTCCGGCTTGTAGCGTTGTTGAAGTTTGTGACCCCGATATTCCAGCTCAAGAGGGGCTTGAGCGGTGTATGCAATTTTTTCCAATTGAAAATCGATCTCGAGGCATTCCTGATAAACTGCTTCAAGGAAACCATTTCCCTTGTCTGAGTGCACTCGCATACAGCAACCAATGATCGCAAAACACTCATCTTTGTAGATAAGATCTTCATTGCTGCTCATGGTCATCTTTGGGTTTCATTCGCGTTGCTTCGCGGGCGGAACAACTCCTATAGTGCGGCTTTCAGTTCTTCGGCCTTGGCGGTCGATTCCCAGGGAAGGTTCTCCTTGGCGAAGTGACCGTAGTGGGTGGACTCGCGGTAGATCGGACGAAGAAGGTCCAACTGGCTGACGATGTCAGCGGGTTTGAAGCTGAAGACCTTCTGTGCGGCTTCTGAAATAGCAGCATCGGGAGCGACGCCGGTGCCGAAGGTATCGACGTGAATGCTGGTGGGATAAGGGTGTCCAATCGCGTAGGCGACTTCGAGTTCACAGGCCTCCGCGAGACCGGCGGCGACGATGTTTTTCGCGACCCAACGGGTGAAGTATGCGGCGGAACGGTCGACCTTGGAGGGGTCTTTACCGGAGAAGGCACCGCCCCCGTGACGGGCATAACCGCCATAGGTGTCCACGATGATTTTGCGACCGGTCAAACCGGCGTCGCCTTGGGGGCCGCCGATTACGAATTTACCGGTGGGGTTGATCAAATATTCGGTATCGTCCTTCAAGAGCTCGGCGGGGAGGGTCTTGCGGATGACTTCCTCGATGCAGAATGCTTCGATCTCCTTGTGAGCAATGTCGGCGGCGTGCTGAGTGGAGATAACAACGTTCTTGATCGCAACGGGCTGGCCGTCGACGTATTCAAGGGCGACCTGACTCTTCACATCGGGGCGCAACCAGGAAACTCCAAGCTCTTTGCGTTGGCGTGCCATTTCACGGAGGAGACGGTGCGCGAACATGACCGGAGCGGGCATGAGTTCCGGGGTTTGTTTACAGGCATAACCAAACATGATGCCCTGGTCGCCCGCACCCTGTTCCTCGGTTTTCTTGCCCTCCGCTCCAGCGGCATCAACACCCTGAGCGATATCGGAGGATTGCGCGGTCAAAATATTGGAAACGAAGACCTTGTCGGCGTGAAAGACATCGTCGTCGTTCACGTAACCGATCTCACGAATCGCGTCGCGCACGATGGCCTCGTAGTTGAGCTTCGCGTTGGTGGTGATTTCACCGGCGAGGAAAACGCAGTTGCTCTTGACCAGGGTTTCGCAGGCAACGCGGCTTGCGGGATCCTGCTCCAGGCAAGCATCCAGAACGCTGTCCGAGATAAAATCAGCTACTTTGTCGGGATGGCCTTCGCCGACCGACTCGGAGGAAAAGATGAAGTTTTTGCTCATAGGGATGCTTAGAACAAAGCATCGTTCCCCGAATGGCAAGCCTTACATCAATATATCAGGATATTTTGATATGTTTAACCAGAAGCGGCGTAAAAGGGATTCCAACGCCGTTCATGTGCCACGGTGGTGAGGGGCCCATGCCCGGGACAGAGGATCGTTTCAGGCGGCAGATTCAACAATTGGGCACGATTGATTTCGAGCGCGTGGGCATACTGCGCCTCGGGAACCCCACCCTGCGAGCCCGCGAAAAGGGCATCCCCGACCATCGCGAGCGGATCCGTCAGCCCGCTGACACGGTAACTGGTACCGCCTTTGGAGTGTCCGTTGGTCAAACGTGCCTCAATTTTCAAACTGCCGTATTCAAAGCAGTCGCCCTCGCCCACTCCGAAAGCCCCCGCGAAGGGTTCACTGCGCGGACCGTGGAGGGTCGCCTCCGGAAAAGCGGCACGCAAAGCCGGCACCGCCGCCACATGGTCGCGGTGGGTGTGCGTGAGAAAGATCGCCTGTAGGTCGAGACCGTGCCCCTGCACGTATTCCACCAGTGCTTTGCCCTCCGTCCCGGTATCGAACGCCACCGCCACCGCAGTCTGCGGACATTCAACCAGGTAACTGTTAACGGTCATTGCCGCATAGCCCGGTATTGGAAAGGCGGAGTTGAATTGCTGTAAGCCTGTTGCCTGAATGGGAGCGGGTGCGGACTCCCCGCGTGCCAAGGCTTCGAGAGCGGGGCCATCGAGTTGAAGGACCGTCGCAAGCTTGCGGAGTGCCTCCGGTTCCAATCGTCCCCGCAAAAGCGCAGTCACTTCCGCCACCGGTAAACCAGCGGCCTCCGCCAACTTGGATTTACCCAGCCCCAAACCCGTGGCCGCCTTCATCAGGACGTCTTCAAAATTATCTTCCAGTGGAATCAACATACGCCCTCGGATAAAGAAGCGGCAGGAGCAGAAGGCAAGCCAAGCCGCTCAACAAACATAACAAAGGCGCAAGCCCATATCCCAGGGGAAGGAAACCGCACAGCAACGCCACCAGACCGGCAATCCCCGCAAAGGGTAATTGTGTGCGGAAATGATCGAGGGGCTCCACCCCTGCCGCGATCGAAGCCACGATGGTGGTATCACTGAACGGACTGCAATGATCGCCAAAAACCGCCCCGCTGAAAACCGCCCCAATCGCCGCCACGATATAATGCTCGCGTTCCAAATCCGGCAACTCCCCCGCCATGCCAAAAACCAGCGGAATCGAAAGCGGCATGAGCACCGCCATCGTTCCCCATGAAGTTCCGGTCGAAAAGGAAATCAGGGCACCCGCCAAAAAGATGAGCGCGGGCATCCACGCAAGGGGCAAACGTTCCCCGAGCAGACTCGAAAGAACGGCGGAGGCTCCGAGCTCTGTTATCACCGCGCCCAACATCCACGCCGCCAGCAGAATGGCGAGCGGCCCCAGCAAATCACGCACCCCGCCCAGAAAAACCCGACCCACTGCCGCTTGCTTCACCGCCGCCCCGGTTTTGCCTATGAAAAGGAACGCTGCTGCCACAAGGGAAGCCAGCACGCTGGATGCCACGAGAATCACAGGGACGTGTTGCTCCGCAACGGCGTAGGCAGTTGCAAACTTTGAGAGACTGATAGGCCAGAGCGATTCAGCACCCATCCAGTAGGTCAAAACCGGCACCGAAAAAGCCAGCACCCCGATTGGCACGATCGCGCCCAACCACGCCCCCTTGGTTCCCGACGAAGGCTGCGCTTCTCCCACAAGCCGGTTTACGTCCCGGCGCGCCGCCCGTTCAGCCCGGCCCATCGACCCGGGATTAAAACCCCGGAAGACCGAAACCAAGGCCAAGACCAGCGCAAACCAGCAGTAAAAATTCATCGGCAAAGACTTGAAGAAGAGCGCGTAGGCATTCACCTCCAAACCCAAGGCCGCATACCCCTCCCGTATCATCGCCAATTGAAAGGCAATCCAAGTCGAGATGAACGCGAGGCACGCCACCGCCGAACCGGTGACATCCGCGAGATAAGCGAGCTTCACGCGCGCGACCCCCGCACGATCGGCGGCACTGCGCAAGAGACGCCCCACCAGCATTGTGTTGGCGAGACCATCAAAAAAAACCAACAAGCCCAGACCAAAGACCGTGGACTGCATCCGTCGCGCGCAGGCTTGCCCCGAACCCAGCAAGCCCCGCACCAATGCCTGCAAGCCACCGCCCGCCTCCACCAACGCCACAAATCCTCCCAAGATCAGGGTAAAGACCAGCGCACTTACCTTCCAGGAAGACCCGAATATCGGCAAAAATTGCAGACTCCACAAATGCCCCAGCGCCGCCAAAGGATCGCCCCTCGCCAGCAGAATCGCGCCGCTCACCGCGCCCACCAGCAATCCCAGCAAGGCACTCCGCAGCAACAAAACCGTTCCCAGCGCCACCACACTCGGCCAAAGCGCCAACCAGGCACCCCCGCCAAAGCCACCCAACAAAAAACTCAGCAAGAGGATTCCCAAAACCACACCCTGCCGGAGTCTGCGCGCCCCACCCTGCCCATTGTTTTTCATCTTAGATATGCTTCAACACCATTGCCCAAAGAAAGACAAACCGCAACTTGAGACCATCGGAATGCACTTGCCTTCCCGCGGGGTCCTTGCATACCTCTACCTTTCCACCTGCCCAGGTGGCGGAATTGGCAGACGCGCCGGATTCAAAATCCGGTTCCTTCGGGAGTGTGGGTTCGAGGCCCACCCTGGGTACCACTCAAGAGCTTAGCCGGGCCTAGACCCAAGATTGAGGAGCAGGGATTACTGTAGCCGCAGCCACAAACTCGATCCCACCCGTAGGTATCGAGCACCTCAAAGCTGCCGTCTGCCTACCCCAACAAAATCAATGCGGCTAAATAATAAATTTTTTTAAATTTACGTTTGACGTAATAAGGCCCATTTGTTTCGGTTAATTACTATGGATATTAAATTTAATTCGAGACAGCCTAGACATACCCCCCCCCCCCGCGCGAGAGTGGGTGCTTAATCTTTAAGCCTTTTAAGACGGCAAGCTTTCAAGCCCTAACTATTTGCCTCCTCGGTCTTGGTGCCGCCTTCCCTTCTTTGGCTCAGGCCCGGGGATTCGCTACTATTGACCTCACGCAATATGCCAATCTACGCAGTTTCGAGGTTGTGGTCGATAACGCCAAATTTTATTTTTACGCGGAACCTGGCACCAGCTTTACCGCCCGGGGCTTACAACTACCTGTGGGTGCTCTAAATTATCGCGATTCTCTTCTTCTGGAAACCCGTAATAACACCAGCAATGCATATGACACCAGCGCCCTGATCAAAGGTATTGAATTTGGAATGTTTGACACCGCCCTTAGCGGTGATGAGAAACTGCGCATTGCTTATTTTGGAAATAACTCTAATTACCATGAGTTCACCATCCCCTCTCCCGGTTGGTACACCCTTCCCGTCGCGGGATTCACCGGTTTCGACACCCTGTGGAAAACCTACAATCTCGACGGAATCGGCGGCCCCATCTACCTTAAATCCATCCAGTTTCAGAGCGATTTGATTATCCCCGAACCACAAACCTACGCCCTCATCTTTAGCACCCTCGCCCTCATCACCACTCTACTGAGGCGTCGCTCCCGAATAAACCCCTAAGCTTCCAATCCCTCCCCCGCCGTCCGCAAACTCCGGGCGGCCCCCCTCCCCAAAGAGAACCCTGAGCTTGTTGAAGAGTTAAAGAATGGAGAACCCTGAGCTTGTTGAGAGGTCAAAAGGTGCGCCACCCTGAGCTTGTCGAAGGGTCGAAGGGCGGGAGGGATATTTCCGGCCAGACCTATATAAGATTGGTATTAGCCTTGAAACTTGGCATCAATCACAAGCGCTTCGCCCGGATTGAGGGTATGCTTGCCGCTGGTGTCGGGGTCCTCGTCGTTGCGATAGACCTGCACCTCAATGGGACCGTCTAAATCGGCTGGCACTGCCCAGCGCCATTTCCCAATCGCCTCAAATTCCATCACGACTCCGCTGTCCCAGTTAAGGCCGCCGCCGCTGCCGCGAAGATAGGGTTTGTTGCCAATTCCAATGAGGCTGTTGACGGTGCAAGCGGTCTCGTTTTTCTTGCGGCGTTTCTTCGCAGGAACGAGATTGGTGGGCGCTTCGTCGACTTCAAAGAGTGATGGTGCCGCTTCCGGTTGGGGTTTCGGTTCCGGTTGGGGTTCCGGCACGGACGCGGGCTTCCTTTCGGGCTTGGGTTCGGGCTGAGCCTTACTCTCGGGCTTTGCCTCCGGTTCGGGCTTTGCCTCCGGTTCGGGCTTCGGGGTCGCTTCAGGGGTCTTGAGCGGCGCGGTTTCTTTTGGTTGCGGTGCGGTGGGCTTGGCCTCCGGTTCCAGCGCGGGTTTCACCTCGGGCGCGGGTTTGGGCTTCGGGGTTTCGGTCGCTTCGGGTTTTGTTGCCGCGTCGGTATCTTTTTTATCCGGTTCCACCTGCGGCGTTTCTTTTTTTTGCTCGCTGGGTTTGGACTCGATGATGCGGTCAACTGCCTGCGCGGCGCGGTCTTGTTTTTCGTGAATGGCGCGTTTGAGGAGTTGGGACTCTGCGGGTTTGCGGGGACGGGCTTCGGGCGTGGTCGTGGGCGTGGGTGCGGGCTTTGCTTTGGGGGTCGCGGCGGGAGCGGGAGCGGGTTGCTTCTCGGGTGCGGGTTCAGGTTTGGCGGGTGCGGGGCTGGGAGTGGTCTGCGCGGCGCGTATTTTTTCGAGGGATTGCTCGGCGGCTTCCAATTGCTTCGTCTGCCGGTCGAGGCGGTCTTCGATGACGCGGAGCGCGGCGGCATCGAAAGCGGCGGGTGGTTGGGCTTTGGCAGCTTTGGCCTGCGTTACTTCCAAGCGGGTAATTTGATCCGCCATGACCGCGTTGCGTGCTTCAAGATCCTCCACATGCCGAGCGAGCAAAGCTGACTGGGAGGCGGAGGCACTGGAATTTTCCTGTTCGCGGGCGTGGTATTCGACGATGAAAGGCAAGACGAAGAGGGCCGCGCCAAGGGCGACCGCGAGAACGCAGGCGACCACTTGCCAATCGGTGAGTTGCCAGTTGCCGAGGATCGCAATCGCGAGCGCAATGGCGACGAGGAGGAGGTCGCCCAAAATAAAGGGCCACTTCGGGAGCGTCAGCTCGGGGATATCATCGGAATGCTTTCGAAACATTTGGATGGTTTAAATTATGCCTGAGGGTGCGGGGTCTGCAATGTCTTTTGTTCTTAGCGGGGGCGTTCCACAAATCCCGCCTTGCGGTAAACCTTAGCGAGCATCTTGTAGGCGCGTTTCTGAGCGGCGGCGGCGCCATCCCGTAAAACGGACTCTAGATAGGCTTTGTCGGCAATGAGGGCTTCATAGCGGGTGCGCACCGGTTCGAGGGCAGCAATGACCACCTCCGCGACTTCCTTTTTGAGGTCGCCATAGCCTTTTCCGGTAAAATGTTCCTCGAGTTGGGCGATGCTTTCACCACTGAGGGCGCTGTGGATTTGCAGGAGGTTGCTGACGCCGGGCTTGTCCTCGGCGGCGCGGATTTCACTACCGGAATCGGTGACCGCGCTCATGATTTTTTTGCGGAGCTGGTCGGGGGTATCGAGGATGAAAAGGGTCGCGCCCTGGTTGTCGTCGCTCTTGGACATTTTTCGGGTGGGATCCTGGAGCGACATGATGCGGGCACCGGCGGGAGCGATGTAGGGCTCGGGAACGTTGAAGGTCTCGGAATATTGATTGTTAAAACGCTGGGCGAGATCGCGGCAGAGCTCGAGGTGTTGGCGTTGATCGTTCCCGACCGGGACGGCATCGGCATTGTAGAGCAGGATATCGGCCGCCATGAGGACGGGGTACATCAGGAGACCGGAATTGACGGATGCGCCGGCGCGGGCGCCGTCATGCGCAAACTTCAGAGCGTTGGTGTCCTCTCCTTCCGCGAGGTTAAACCCGAGTTTGGCGGCCTTCTCCTTGAACTGGGTCATGCGCTGCAATTCGCCGATGGGGGTCATGCAACTGAGGACCCAGGCGAGCTCGGTATGTCCGGTAATGTGTGACTGCACAAAGACGGCGCTGCGCTCGGGATCGAGACCGCAGGCAAGGTATTGCGCGACGCAGGAAAGGGTGTTTTTGCGCAATTCTGCGGGGTTGTATTTCACCGTGATGGCGTGCTGATCCACCACTCCAAAGTAACACTCGTAGTCGTCCTGCATGGTGGCCCAGTTCTTCACTGCGCCTAGGTAATTGCCCATCGTGAGTACCCCGGTGGGTTGGGCGCAGGTCAGGATGACTTTTTTAGCGTCGCTCATTGAAAGCATTGACATCGGCAGGGCGAAATTTGTCAACGCCGCATCTCAAAGCGCGATCCTACAGTTCGAGCAAGCGAGCGCCGGCCCCGGCATGGGTGTGAATGACCGTGGCCTTGCGTCCGCCCTGCGCTTCATAGGCCTGGGCTACCGCAGCGGCGGCATCCGCATCGAAATCGGCGCTGGTAAAGGCCATCACAGCGCCCCCAAATCCACCCCCGGTCAGGCGGGCGCCATAGACCTCGGGTTGACCGGCAAGTTCGCGGACCAAACAATCGAGCGCGGGGGTGCTGTTTTCGAAATTCACGCGGGAGCTTTCATGGGAAGCGTAAAGGGCGGCACCGACTGCCCGGAGGTCCCCGCTTTTCAGGGCGGCCTCCACCGCCCGCACCCGGGCGTTTTCACCGGTGATGTGGAGGGCGCGGCGGGTGAGGAGTTCGCCCAGTTCGGCAGACTGCGCTTTGACCTGTTCGCAGGTGAGATCCGAAAGGGTCTTCGCCTCGGGATGTTGCTGTTGCAGAATGGCGAGGGCCTCGTGACATTCGCGGTGGCGGTCCGCGTAGGCGGAATCCACCAAGGCGTGCTTTTCGTTGGAATCAAAGATCCAGAAATGGGTATCGGCGGGCATCGCCTCGGTGCGGTAGCTTTCGCTGGCGCAGTCGATCCGGACAAGGGCGTTGCGCTCGCCAAAGGCGGAGACCCCTTGGTCGAGAATACCGCAGGGCATTCCGACAAATTCGTTTTCGGCCTTTCGTCCGATGCGGGCAAATCCGGCTTTGTCGCTCTCATATCCGTAAAGGGCTGCGAGCGCGTAGGCGGTGGAGAGTTCAAAGGCCGCACTGCTGCTCATGCCCGCACCACTCGGGAGGGTGCTGGTCACCGCGATTTCACAGCCCACCGGCATTTCCATGCCCGACTCGAGGAGCGCCTGAATGACACCCAGAGGATAGTTTGCCCACGATGCCTTGCCATTTAAGGGACGGATCGCATCGAGATTGGCGATCACCGGTTCTATTCCACCACTTGCGAAATGGAGCTCCCGGTCCTCGCGCCGGCGCACTGCGAGCGTTATCCCCTCCGCAACCGCCGCACCCATCACAAGGCCGCCGTTGTAATCGGTGTGATTCCCGATGAATTCAATGCGCCCCGGAGCAAACGCCATTTGCTCGGGCGCCGCGCCGTATTGTTCCTGAAAGAGAGTTAGCGTTGCTTCTGACATAACGTAATTTTCTAATTCTTTTTAGCCCAGGTATCGCGGAGGCCGACGGTGCGGTTGAAGACCGGTTGCCCGGGTTTTGAAAGTTCGGAGTCGGCACAGAAATACCCCACCCGCTCAAACTGGCAGGTCGCGCCCGCTTCGATCTCAGCAAGGCTCGGTTCGCAATAGGCAATCCCTTCCTCCAGCGAGTCGGGATTCACGAACTCGGTGAACTCCAACGCTTTATCCGCCTCCGGTTTTTCCTCGGAGAAGAGACGGTCAAAAAGCCGGACCGGCGCTTCGATGGCGTGCGCGGCGCTCACCCAGTGGATCACGCCCTTCACTTTGCGATCTTCGGGGTTCTTGTTCAGTGTATCCAAATCCACACTACAAAGCAGCTTGATGACCTTACCGTCCGCGTCTTTTTCAACGGAATCGCATTTAATAATATAGGCACCCCGCAGGCGCACTTCCCCGCCGAGCTTGAGGCGGAAAAATTTGCGATTGGCCTCCTCGCGGAAATCTTCCTGTTCAATCAGGAGCCGCTTTGCAAATGGGATTTTACGGGTTCCGGCATCGGGATCTTCGGGGTTATTGACTCCCTCCACTTCGATCACTTCATCCTCGGGCCAGTTGGTGAGTTCGACTTCAAGCGGGTTGAGGACTGCCATCCGGCGGGAGGCGGTGCGGTTCAGGACCTCGCGCACTGCATGTTCCAAGAGGGCGACATCACTGGTGGAGGGCACCTTTGTCACGCCTACCGTGGCGCAGAAATTGCGGATCGCCTCGGCGGGGTAACCCCGACGACGCATGCCGCGCAAGGTCGGCAGACGGGGATCGTCCCAACCGGAGACGTAGCCCCCTTCCACGAGGGTGCGCAGTTTGCGCTTACTGACGACGGTGTAGGTCAGATTGAGGCGGGCAAATTCGGTTTGCTTGGAGGGAAAGATGCCGAGCTTTTCGATGAACCAATCGTAAAGGGGGCGGTGATCCTCAAACTCCAGCGAGCAAAGCGAATGGGTTATTTGCTCAAGCGAATCGCTTTGCCCATGTGTGAAGTCGTAACTCGGATAAATACACCAGGCATCCCCGACGCGGTGGTGATGCATCCGCTTGATGCGATACATCACGGGGTCGCGCATATTCATATTGGGATGCGCCATGTCGATTTTCGCGCGCAGGACTTTCTCGCCATCGGCAAACTCGCCGGCCCGCATCCGTTTAAAGAGGTCGAGGCTCTCGGCAGCGGGTCGCTCGCGGTAGGGACTCGCCTTGCCGGGGGCGGTGATGCTGCCACGGTATTCCCGCATTTCATCAAAGCTCAAATCGTCCACGTAGGCATCGCCGGATTCAATGAGCTGGCAGGCCCAGTCAAAGAGCTGTTCAAAGTAATCACTCGCAAAACAAACCTTTGCCCATTCAAAACCAAGCCAGCGAATATCGTCCTCAATCGCCTGCACGAACTCCTCGCTCTCCTTCTCGGGGTTGGTGTCGTCAAAACGCAGGTTGCAAAGCCCCTTGAATTCACGGGCGATCTCAAAATTCAGGCATATCGCCTTGGCGTGCCCGATCTGCAGGTAGCCGTTCGGTTCCGGCGGGAAACGTGTCTGCACCCGCCCATCATGTTTCCCGGCGGCTACGTCGGCAGCCACCATTTGGCGAACGAAATCAATCGGCTTTTCTTTGGATTCAGACATCTTGAAAATAGAAAGGCAGCAAAGGGAACTGCGCCAGATTAAAACAAGCGGCGGGCTGCTTACGCCACGAAAGCGCGGATGCGGTCAAGGACCCGGTCGCGCCCCAACACCGCCAACAGGGGCAGTAGATCCGGCCCGCCGGCCCGCCCGCTCACCGCGTAGCGCAAGGCCGGAAAGTACGCAAAAACCTTTTGCTCCTGCGCGGCGGCATGCCCTTCCAAGGCGCCCTGCAGGGCTTCCGCATCAAAACTGGAAAGCCCTTCAAGGATCGGCAGCAGTTCCCTGAGGATCACTTTCGGGTCGCCCTTCTTCGCGAGTTTCTCCCCCTGCTTGGCGTCCAGTTCGTAGGTATCGCTGAAAAAATAATCGCATAATTCCCCGAGGCTATCGAGGGAACGGGCTTTCGGTTGGCAGAGCCCCAGGACCGCCTGTAGATAATCCTCATCGCAGTCCTCGGGGACCAATCCGGCGGCGTTGAGACGGGGACGCGCGAGAAATGCGAAGCTCTCGAGGTTCAATTCCCGCAGGTATTCCGCGTTCAGGGCGGAGAGTTTGCGTTCATCAAAACGGGCATTGCCCTTGTTGATCCCCGGGAAGTCGAACAACTCGATGATAGTATCGATTTCGAGTTTCTCGCGATCGTCCTTTGGATTCCATCCAAGCAGGGCGATGTAATTCCGTACTGCGGCAGGCAAAAACCCGCGCTCCTCGTAAGTATCAATCAAGGCACCGGCGTCACGCTTGCTCATTTTACCCGGCCCGGATTCCTTCAGAATGAGGGGGATATGCGCAAAGACAGGCGGCTCGACTCCGAATGCCTTGAAGAGCTCGACGTGTTTACTGGTATTGGAGAGGTGATCCTCGCCCCGGATGACGTGCGTGATCCCCATCGCGATATCGTCCACCACATTGACAAAATGAAAGACGGGGCTGCCATCGGCACGCACCAGCACGAAATCCCGTTCCTCGGCCCGCTCCACCCGGCCCCGCACTGCGTCCTCGATCACCACCGGCGCGGCACGCACTTTCTCGACCTCCGCTTTCTTGTAGTCGTCATATTCGGTGTAGCGCTCGCCCTCGAGCTTGAACCAGACCGCCCCATCCTTCTCGTAGGTGCGCCCCGCATCCACGAGGCGTTGTAAATACTGGTCGTAAATCGCCTGCCGCTCGCTCTGGAAATATGGCCCGTAGTCACCGCCCGCTTCCGGCCCCTCATCCCAATCCAAGCCCAGCCAGCGCATTCCATCGATCAAGACCCGCAAGGCCTCCTCCGTATTGCGCTCCTTGTCAGTGTCCTCAATCCGCAAAATGAAGCGACCGCCGGTGTGCCGGGCATAGAGCCAGTTAAACAACGCCGTACGGGCGCTGCCTATGTGAAAAAACCCAGTCGGACTGGGGGCAAATCGAACGCGTACCTCACTCATGGCAAAACAACAAAGACAAGCAGCCCCGGAAGGCGAGTCAATGTTGATCAACGCGCCACGCAGAACGTTTCAAAAACCCTTATTCCCTCTTCATTTATATGGGTTGCGAATAATCGCTCCAAATTTTATAATTTAGGATTCATTCGCTCCCTGTTCCGAAACCCACTTATGCAACCATTAAACCTCATTCGTGCCTGCATGCTTACCGCCTGTAGGCTCACATTCATTGGTCTGCTCGCCAGCGCACTCTGTGCCCAGGAAAGCGAAATCATGGAAAATGCCGGAACCGCCCCCGAGGCGACCGGGGAAAAAGCGAAGACCGCAGAAATCGCAGTCCCCGTGAGCGACGATTCTGAGCCGGAGGATGAAATGCTTTACCTCATGGACGACTTTGTGGTCTCCGCAGAGGACGACCAAGGGTACTACTCCGCCAACACCCTTGCCGGTACCCGTACCAATGAGCTGACCAAAAACATCCCCATGACGATTTCGACCGTCAATCAGGAGATGCTGGAGGACTTTGGGTTGAACACGCTGGGCGATCTGGGGAATCTGGTCCCCAGTATCGAATGGGAAGGAAACAGTTGGTCGAATTCCGAAATTCGCTTCCGGGGATTCCTCTCCAAGAACCAACTGTATGAATTCATGCCGCGCTATTCTCCGGTTGACTACTACAACATCCAACGCGCCGATGTCATTCGCGGTGCCAATAGCTTGATTTATGGGCAAGCGGATCCCGGGGGCAAAATTAACCTCATCTCAAAGACCGCGAATTTCAGTAAGAACGAAACGCGTTACACGGTGGAATTTGGAGATAACGCTACAAGGCGTTATGTGTTCGATGCCAACCGCCTCATCGGTGACAACGCCGCGGTGCGCGTTATGGCGACCGATAAATACAAAGAGTTTAACCAGGATTATAAATATGATGATTTCCGGGGAGTGACGCTGGAGGCGATGGCCAAGGTGGGCAAAAAGACGAACCTCCGCCTCCACCTCGAAAACACCTATTCCAAAAAGCCCCGACTCAATAATTCCTTCCAAGATGGGACGGCTTTATCCGGCTTCACCGGCATGCCGCAGAATATTGTAGCAGACCCCAAAATTGCAGACCTAATGAGCGATGATCTGGTCAATTACATCGTTGATTACAACGATCCCGACAACGGCAACATTCTCCGCAGTCAGTATCCAAACGGCACCGTTGCAAGTGACCCCGACCGAACCGGCCGAACCGGCTTGTTAATCCCGGATTATTTTAGCGGCAACACGATGGAAGAAAAACGCGCCAGCATCCGCGACTTCTACGCTGGTATCGACTCCAAGAACACCGGCACGATTGTAGGCCCAGACGCCTACCAGGAGAATGAAGGCAATTATGTGATTGGTGAAATCTCGCACATTATAAATGATCGCATGCAGCTTAAGGTTGCAATCTCCGGCGAAAAACTCGACGGCTACTCACGCACTCGGGGAGCTGCCAATACGCTCAAACACTCCATCGGCTATGGACCAAACATCAACCTCCCCAACGCTCCGGGTAATGCTACCTATGATGACTGGGATGCCAATGGATTGAAAAGCAAAGAGCAACTCGGTACTCGCATCGGACTCTACACAGACGTACAGGCGCTGAGAGACGATGCGGCCAGTTTCGAAAATAATGTGTACAACTCTATTGGAAGATTTTGGGTCACCGGAATGTCCGTATCGAATGCAATTGACACCAACAGTGACGGCATCGCCAATACCAACGCGGAAAAAGACGCAAAGAGAGCGGAATTAGCGGCGTCCATCAATACTGATCTTCAAGCTTACTTAGCGGGCGGCGCGCTTGAAAACGCCAGCCAGACCGAATTCCAACAAGCCCTTGAAGAAGCCGTAACCGATCATACCGAGCAACTGGATAACGGCTCCACCCGTGGTTTTGTGAACAGCCGAATCGATGAACTGTTCGCTTCCGGTAACCTGATGTATACCACGCCCGACCCCGTCAATGATGACGGCTCCATCAATCCCGCAGTGGCAGGTCGGGCAAATGAAACACTCAAGCTCTACGTTGCGCCCTACTGGCAGGAGCAGGACCGGGAAGATAACAATATCTCCGTCCGCACCACCTTAAATTGGGAACTCAATGAAGATTACACCATCGGCAAACAACAGTTGTTGATCGGTATCGATGCAGACCGGCGCGGGGCCACACTCACGCAATTTCAGGAGTTTCAACCCGGCACCACTACCGGACCCAGCGGAGTCGTCATGACCAATGACCGCGCTGCCGACTACATCTACCTGTCCGATTTTCTCGCAGGACTTGCCGATGATGTCATTCGTTACAACAACACACAGTCCGGATTTATTTCCGATGAAACGGATCTAAACCAGCCCAATTCCGCCTTGGTGCGTGATGGAAAATTAGCGGCATCTCCACTGGAAAGCAACGTGATGCACAAAACCAATCACAATGAAACAACCGTGGAAACCCTCGGGACTTGGTTCGCCGCTTCAGGCTCGTATTTTGATGGCCGCGCCCGCTCCCTGATTGGTTTGCGCATGGACGCCATTAAAGTAAATACCGACCTAACCGATTATTTGGTCGATGGTACCGATACCAGCGTCAAAGATGGCGATCCCTTTAGAAATAACAGTCAGCTCACTTTTGTGGAATTTTCGCCCTCGATCGGAGGCCTGTATTGGCTGACCCCTGAATTGGGAGTCTTTGGCAATTATGCCGAGTCGGTGCTCTCGCCCTCCGGTTTCGAATACGATGTTTTCGGTGAAATCACCCCGCCCGAGACCGGTCGGGGCATCGAACTGGGTCTCAAATACAGCTCCGGTGACGGCAAGATCAACGCCCAGCTCACCGCTTTCCGCATCGAGAAGAAAAACGAAAAAAACACTAACATCACCTACTCCCAACTGCAGGAAATTTTTCCCCGCACCGCCTCGGGTAATGTCATGGATGACAGCACCGCAATTGCTGCGAACGCATCTCTTTGGGTTCCCCGCAGGAACGATGATGGCGACATCACCGGGTATTCATTCGACCCCAAGGGAAATCGTGTGGCGAACGAGGAGACCCGCAGCGAGGGCGTTGAATTGGATTTATACTACAATCCAACCAAGCAATTATCACTTTTCTTTGGCTACGCCTATCTGGACACCATCAAATTGAAATCTTCGCTCGAAGAACTGATAGACCTCACCATTCCCGGCACCTCCAATCACAGCGCCAACTTCACGGCGCGCTATACCTTCCCGTCCGGAAAGCTGAAAAATTGCTTCATTGGAGCCAACCAGAAGTATCGCTCCGCAGCCTTGTTGAACACCTATTTTGCCGATACGGATTTTGATGGCAACGCCGACTATGAAAGCGACACGCCCCGGTATGAGGTTTATCTGGAGGCACAACACAGCACCGACATTTTTGCGGGCTGGCAGGGCAAGCTGGGCAAGGGCAGAAACGCCCCCCGGGCTCGCTTCCAGGTAATCGTTAATAATGTATTTGATAACATTAATCTGGTGAGCACCGGCTCCAATAATGCCCGCTACACCGACTCTAAATCGGTAACTGCCTCTGCAACCTTTACCTTCTAATCGGTCGGTTGTCGTTTTAGAGGGATCCGAGCTTTTAATACCACTTCGATAAAGGTTTGGCCTAAATGGCACCACCCCGTCTCGCTACGCACCTTCGACAGGCTCAGGGCGGGCGAGCCACCCCTCCTCGTCAAGGAGGGGAGCTAAAAAGCTCCTCCCCTGCGAAGGGGAGGTCACCTGCTTGTCAGGTGGGAGGGGTATTTCAGGCCACACCTTTTTCAAAATGGTATAAGCAGCAGGCTTTATCCGGACATAAAAAAGGGAGCCCCCTCTCAGGGACTCCCAGTTCCAAACTTCAAGTAGCGATCTTGAGGTTTATTTTCTGGAGAGCACGCCCATAATCAGGACGAGCGTCACCAGGCTGGCAAGGCTTGCGCCGCTGCCGATAAAGCTGTCAACCAGAGCAGTAAGGTTGCTGATGACATCGAGGTTGCCTGCGGTGCCGAATACCACCTGCACCACAACGAGCAGGCCAATAGCAGCAATGAGGATATCGGAGAGATTACCGATCAGGGATTTCAGTTTGTTGGATATATCTTCCATAGTAGTAGTTGGTTTACGTTAGTTTTGCTTTTGTTTTCTGAGTTCCACTAAGCGCGTTTGCGCAGCAGAGCGAAGATAAGGATGATGGCAACGAGGCCAATAAAACCGTTTTCACCGCCGATGGCGGCCACGATTGAGGATAAGTTTCCGACCACGCTGGCACCAAATATAGCGCCTTGGCCGAAGACAATTTCAGCAATGATTCCAAGTGCAATCAGGCCAATTCCGAGTTCGGATATGCCCTTAATCACATCAGTCAGCTGTGAGGTTATTTTTTCCATTTATCTCCTTTGTTGGGGTTAACCGGCAGCATCAAGCCACGATCCGAATGGGAATGCGGCACTGCCGGGAAAACAAAGCGGCTCCACGCGGAACCTAAAGTGGTGAAGCGAATGGACTCTAAGGCAACGCTGCCTTGTGTACATCCAGTTTGCATAGTAATACGCTTCACTGGAATACAAAGTGTATGCGTTTATATACCGTTGGGAAGGAAAAATTACGTTTTTTTCACAAAATCGACACTTTGGCACACAGAATGTAACATTTCCGTTGGAGCGATTACTTTCTTGATGCAGTAAAATTGTGGGCTACAAGGCATTCGGTGCCCAGAGAGCGACAAAGCGGATTCACCCTCCCCCTCGAAATCGCCCTCTGCCGAAAGAAGCCCATGGAAAACTGTGCGATTCTCTCCCCTGTTCATAAAGAGTGTGGCCATAAAGCACCTAAAATCCGAAAGCGCCCGAAGAAGACGGAGCATGAAATCCACCGAGCCATCCGATGGCAGAATGCATTTGCTCGGCACAAATCATTGAACAATGGGGCGGTCTCGCACGTGCTCAAATAGATGGAACTCTCCAAAGAAGCGCAGGCGCTAATCCAAACCTTAAGTAAAGCAAATGAGATACGTGCGGTCAGTAGAAACTGCAGGAAAGATCTCTTGTCCTTGCAGCTTGTCGATCAAATCAAAACAATCAGAGCCAGAATTAAACAATTCGACCGCATGACTGCGCTCACATCGCTCATTCTACTGCACCAAGCAATCGAACGGCCTCGGCTGGCGAAAGAACCCTTACCGGGGCACACAGATCGCTTGGAAAGTGCACCTGATTACCAGTAATTAAGATACGGTCTGTTGTGGCGAGTGCTGCCGCAAGGAAAATTTCATCCTCCGCATCAGGAAGTGATCGAGCCGATTCTGGCCCAACTTGATCACCAGGCGCAAAAACGGTCAGAAACGATGCAATGACCTGCGGCGAGAAACCGAATTTTGGGCGCAAGAGTACCTCCCGATACTCTGCAAGGATGGGAGCAGACCAAGCAAAGCGTATTTTTCCTTCTACCGCCGCGCGCAGAATTTTGTCGCAAGTGCCACCTGCTGATAATGCAGCCGAGACTAACACATTGGTATCGATCACCCAAGCTGGTGCCGACTTTCCCACTACTTGCCAGACCCAGCTTTACGCCGCTCTTTACGCATGGCCGAAATCTCATCGTTGATCGCATCCATGCTTAATTTCGATGCACCGGCGCACGCCGCTTCAGCTTGCGCGGCATCCAAGGCGCGACCTAGTAAGAGGCGACGTAAACTATCGAGATCCGCCTCAATCCCGCGCCCACTTGTTGGAATCAAGTAAGCCGCAGGTACTCCGTTTTGAGTAATCACCTGCGGCCCCTCCTCCGACATTTTTGACATGACTTGTCCTGGTCGTTTAGAAAGCTCGCGTGTTGTCACAAAAGATACCATAAAACTACCGTCGGACAAGTGTCCGTCAAAGTCAAGCGTCAAGCGAAGACGTGGCGCAGACCACATTCAAGCTACGCTTAGGATCAACAGATGCGGACAGAAAAAATGAAGCTCATTCAGCGTCGAGCATACGGATTCAAAAACTTTAATAACTACCGTCTCAGGGTCATCGTCCAGTGCGGTTAATCACACAACAACACTTACAAAATATATGCCTTGTCCCCAATCTTTGGTGTAGACCCGTCATCGCACAGTGCGGTTAATCACACTACAACAATTACAAAATATATGCCTTGTCCCCAATCTTTGGTGTAGACCCCGCTTTGGGGAAAAGGTGGAGGCGCGGGTCGGAATCGAACCGACGATAAAGGATTTGCAGTCCTCGGCCTTACCACTTGGCTACCGCGCCCTATCCATTTTTCATAAAGAAAAAGTTTTGCCTGAAAGACAAGTTTTAAATTAATCTACACTATTAAGTCATAAGTATTCTTAAGCTAAAAATTTAATTTTTTGCCCCAAAATTATGCCTGAATCTGATAGAACCCATTCGAATAAGTTCATACCAAATATCCACCAACTAAAGCAGGCGATGGAGCAATTACCGGATCCGGAGGAATGGCCGGCATCCAGCTATACCAGCGCCGTTTCGGCGAACGGACATGATAGGCCGGTGCAGTTTAAAAAACGGCGGGTCAATCGCGGCAGCAAAAAACCCTACCGTTGGATTTACGAGAGCAAGGTGCTCATTCGCAAACGGGACACACTTGAGGATTAACTGAGCGGGCCGTTGCCAGTGCCTAGGCTTGAACCGCAACGGGCTTGAGTTTCCAAATCTGCTTGGCGTATTCGCTGATCGTACGGTCGGAGGAGAATTTTCCGACGCGGGCGGTATTGAGAATCGCCATGCGTGCCCATTGGGTGGGATCGCGGTAGGCGCGGTCAACAGATTCCTGAGCCTTGATATAGCTGTCGTAGTCGGCGAGGCAGAGGTAGGGATCGCCCTCCTCCAGAAGGCTCCGGCACAAGGGCGCAAAGGCATCCTGCTCACCGGGGGTGAAGTAATCGGAGTGAAGCCAATCGATGACGGCCTTGAGTTCCCAATTGGCATTGTACAGATCGTAGGGATTGTAACCGCGGGCGCGGAGGGCTTCAACCTGTTCAACGGTATTGCCGAAAATGAAGATGTTGTCCTCACCGACTTCTTCCTGAATTTCGACATTGGCGCCGTCCAGGGTACCGATGGTGAGGGCGCCATTGAGTGCCAGCTTCATGTTGCCGGTACCGGAGGCCTCCTTGCCGGCAGTGGAAATTTGCTCGGAGAGATCGGCGGCGGGAATAATGCGCTCCGCCATCGTGATGCGATAGTTTTGGGGAAAGACGATTTTAATCTTATCCTCGATGCGGGGGTCATTGTTGACGACCTCCGCCACTTTGTTGATGGCACGGATGATATTTTTGGCGAGGGCGTAACCGGGAGCGGCCTTGGCGCCAAAAATAAAGACGCGGGGCTGCATCACATAATCCGGATTTTGAAGGATGCGCCGGTAAAGGGTGAGAATATGTAGGAGGTTGAGGTGCTGGCGCTTGTATTCGTGAAGGCGCTTGATTTGCACATCAAACAAAGCATCGGGGTTGATTTTGACACCGCAGTGCTCGAGGGCGTATTCCGCAAAGGCAACTTTGTTGGCGCGCTTCACTGCCATGAATTGCTTTTGAAAGGCCGGGTCATCTGCGTAATCTGACAGGCTTTGAAGTTTGTCGAGATCGCGGGGCCAATCGCAACCGACTTTCTTGGAGACAAGGGTACTGAGTCCCGGGTTACATGCCAGTAACCAACGGCGGGGCGTGATGCCGTTGGTCATATTGATCAGTTTATCGGGATAGAGGGCGTGGAAGTCTGCAAAGAGATGCTTCTTGAGGAGCTCGGTGTGGAGCGCGGCGACTCCGTTGACTTTGGTGGAGCCGACCACTGAGAGGTAGGCCATGCGCACCATCTTGGGTTGTCCTTCTTCGATGAGTGAAAGCGCTGTCTTTTTGGCGGCGTCGCCCGGCCATTTGGCCTCCACTTCGCGCTCGAGGAAACGGCGGTTGATTTCAAAAATGATTTCAAGGTGGCGGGGCAGGACGCGACCGAGCAAATCAACGCTCCATTTTTCGAGCGCTTCGGGCAGAAGGGTATGGTTGGTGTAGTTACAGCTCGCACGGGTGATTTCCCAGGCGGCCTCCCACTCCATTTCGTATTGATCCACCAAGAGGCGCATGAGCTCTGCAATGGTGATGGCAGGGTGCGTATCGTTGAGTTGGATGGCGTTAAACTTGGGGAATTCCTGCCAGTCATCGTGGCTGTCGAAGAAACGGCGGATGATGTCCTGCAGGGAGCAACTCACGAAGAAGTATTGCTGAACGAGGCGCAGTTCCTTGCCGTTCTCGGTGGAATCATTGGGATAAAGGACCTTGGAAATGGTTTCACCGATGGCTTTTTCACGGACCGCCTCCACGTAGCCGCCGGCATTGAAGGTTTCGAGGTCGAATTCCTGTGAAGCGCGGGAATCCCAGAGGCGCAGGAAATTCACGCTGCTGCCGCCGTAGCCCACAATGCCAATATCAAAGGGTACGCCTTCCACGGTTTTGTAATCAACCCATTGGGGATGAAAATTTCCACTGTCATCCATCTGGTGTTCGATACGTCCGTAAAGCTTCACCTCCTGCGCAAAATTGGGACGCATGACTTCCCAGGGGCAACCTTTCTCCTGCCAGACGTCGGGGTGTTCAATCTGGTGACCGTCGCGGAACTCCTGCCGGAAGAGACCAAATTCGTAGTGGATGCCGTAACCAATCGCCGGGAGATCCAGGGTGGCGAGGGAATCGAGAAAACAAGAAGCCAGCCGTCCCAGACCGCCGTTGCCGAGACCCATGTCCGCTTCTTCAGCGGCAATTTGATCGAGATCCTGCCCCAATTCACCGAGCGCGTCACGGGTGGCATCGTAGAGACCGGCGTTGTGGAGATTATTCAAAAGGAGTCGACCCATCAAATACTCAAGACTGAGGTAGTAGGCGCGGCGCACCTTCTTTTTATGATGGGTTTCCTGGGTGGTCATGAAGCGGTCGAGGAGACGGTCGCGCACCGCAAAACAGGTAGCGGTCCACCATTCCTGCGGGGAGGCGTTTTCAGCATGTCGCGCCAGCGTAAACCGCAGGTGGTTCAGGATCGAGACCTTCAACGATGCGGTATCGGAATCGATCTGAAATTTGAAGCCGTTGCGCGGGCTTTTGGTAGGCTTAGTCTTGGCGACCGCAGCCTTTTTAGTGGTGGTTTTTTTTGGCATGGAAAATTTACTGTTTTAGATCCTGAAGGGCTTCTTCAAAACTGGAGAAAGTAATAAAAATATCTCTCGTTTAAAAGACTTAAAGCAGATTAAAAGCCATATCTCGCTCAACCGTCACACAAATGACCCGCAGGCGCTAGGACCGCTCGTAACAGGGCAAAAGCGCCGCGTCTTTCATACCGTGGATAATCTTCTTATCGGCGGGGCAGAGGGTGGCGAGGACTCCGTGCAGATTGGCGGCCTGCTTTTTCTCATCAACGAAGTAGTAAGGGCAAAGGCGGACGCGGCTATTCATGGTCTGGACGGCACCATCGGCGGTGTAGACCGGGTGAGTCACGCGCTTGGGTTTCTCATAATTCTGCAAAACGTGCAGGGAATTTTCCGCCATCGTGACGGCCTGCCAGATCGCGTCTTCCCATTCGTGGCGCGAACAGTCACTGCCGAGCGTAACGCTGCGCGCGCCCCAGGCGGTTTCGTGGTAACCGCTGATCTTAATGATAAGATTGCGTTCTTTTTTGCCCGCCTCGATGAGTTGCTGCCATTGCGAAATGGGTTTGCCGCCGACCAAGGGGGCATCCAGCACCGCATTGGGCGGCAGTTCCACCGGATCCATCACCCAGGTCATCGGAATTACTTCCTGCAAAATTCGGAAGGATTCCTTCGGTAAATTCTCCCGCCAAAAATCCTCCAGAATGTGGTGGTGAAAGAGCGCGAGGTTCAATTTCTCTTCCTGAAAATGACGCATCGGCGGAGTCAGGCTGAGCAGAGCGGTCTGACGGGCGGCAAGAAAATGCTCGGCGATGGGTACGTTTGCGAGGTCAAACAGTTCCCAGAAACGATAGATTATATCGACTTCCTGAGGGTCGCCGTCAATCCCCACACAAATGGCATCGCCGAGCGGCATGACATCGTTGGGATGATAGACATGCACGCGGCGGCCCTGCTGGCGCAATTGTGAAGCCAGCCATTCCATCTCAGGACGGTAGGTGGCAGCCTCATCACTGACCAGAATCGCAATGTAAGGCGAGGAAACCTGCGGAGCACGGCTCGCCAAGACTTGATAAAACGCCTCCAACATATCCTCGGAAGCGGCGCCGATGAGGGCATCGCCATACTGGTCGGCATAAAGGCGGTTCAGGAAGGCCGTCAGCCCGATGCCACCGGGAACGGAATCAATCTCGGTCAGCGCAAAGCCGTCATCGGTAATGATAAGGTCGGGGCGCAAGACCATGGGCTGGGTCCCGCGGACAGCGGCAGAGCGGGCGTGGCGAACCAAGGTCTCCGGTTTACCTCGGTCGAGGTATTCCGCCACCCAGGGCGCCTGGAGTTCGCGGTTGCGCAGGAGGTTTTTTCCGGTTGCGGAACGCAGGTAGAGCAATTCCTGCGCGCGGTAGAAATCATAACAAGCCTGCCCGATTTTACGGATTGTTGCCACTTGTTCGGGAGAAAGGGGAAATGCGGAGGGGGAATAACGCCAGGTCTTGTTCTCAAAGAGGTCGTGCTCCGCAAAAGCAGACTGCGCTTCGGCGTAACTCAATCCTGCCTGACTGTTTCCCGTTTTACTCATCGTTCGAATCCCGCTCACTGGCTCTTTGGCGCGAAGTCGGCCCCCCTGCACGAAGCCATGCATGAATGAAGGGGTCAAGCTCACCGTCCATAACCGCCTGCACATTTCCGGTTTCCGCGCCGGTGCGTAAATCCTTCACCAATTGGTAGGGCTGAAAAACGTAGGAACGGATCTGATTACCCCAGGCGATTTCGCCTTTCTCCCCGTAGAATTTCTCCTGCTCGCTGCGTTTCTCGTCTTCTATTTTCTCAAGGAGGCGGGATTTGAGGGTGCGCATCGCAGTCGCCTTGTTCTTGATCTGGGAGCGCTCGTTCTGGCAGGTCACCACGATATTGGTGGGCAGGTGCGTGAGACGTACCGCCGACTCGGTGCGGTTGACGTGCTGACCACCCTTCCCGCTCGCACGATACACATCGGTGCGAATATCGGCTTCGTTGATTTCAATCTCAACATCGTCCTCGACCTCCGCCACGACATCGACCGAGCAAAAAGAAGTGTGACGGCGGGCGTTGGAATCGAAGGGACTGATGCGTACAAGGCGGTGCACCCCCCGTTCCGCCTTGGCATAGCCAAAGGCGTGCGGCCCCGCGATGCGTAGGGTGGCGGAACTGATTCCGGCTTCTTCACCAGGCATAATGTCGAGGGTCTCGACCTCAAACCCCGCCCGCTCGCCCCAGCGTGTGTACATACGCAGGAGCATATCCGCCCAATCGCAACTTTCGGTGCCTCCCGCTCCGGCGTGGATCGTGAGGAGGGCATTGGAAGCGTCACGCGGTCCGGTCAAGAACGAGGAAAGCTCAAGGGCATCGAGTTTCGGGAACAGCGCGGCGAGGGTTGTGACGATTTCATCCGCGTATTCCTCGGCCTCGTCCGCCCCGGATTCATCGACGAGTTCAAGCATCGCCTCGAGGTCGGCAAGCTCCTCACGAAATGCCTTCACCGGATTGACCACCGTCTTGAGGCGGTTGGCTTCATTAATGACCTTTTGCGCGGCAGCCTGATCCTCCCAAAATCCCGGCGCCGCCATGCGGGACTCCAGTTCCCCGATAGCGCTTAACTTACCATCCCCGTCAAAGATACCTCCATATATGACCTGCGCGACGCGCGATGTCCTCAATTTGGGCCCGATGTTCTGGTGTCAATTGTTGCATACCCTAACATCGCACCCGCAGCCGCTTTAAATAAAGCAAAAAGTGACGCAATAAGCCGACGAACTAAGTTTTATCTTGGAACAACCTCAATACGGTAGAACCGGTTCGGCTTGGTGGCATCAAGCGGGATGGTGACGTGCACTTTTTCAATATTGGCATCGCTTGTGACGCGGGTCGTCTCACTCCGGGCCTCAATGGTTTGCCACTCGCCCATCAATTCCTCGCAAGATTGAAGCAAATAATCGAGACCGGCTTCATCCGTCCGACGGCTATATTCAAAATTGAGAACTTTCTCATTGGATGGCGTATTCTGCGTCCCGAGGCTTCCCTCATTTGCGGTCGATATGATTGAGAGCAGGTTAAGACCGGAAGCACCCTCACCGGAAGTCGGATCCAAACCAAAGGCAAATTCTTCGAGATTGCTTAAGCCGTCATGATCCAAATCCTCAAGAATTCCCCGTCGGTCATCCGGCACCTGATGCTGCTTCATAAATGATTCATAACTATCATTTTGATACACGACCAAACGAACCGGAATCCGGAGTAACTTCTTACCGTGCACATCATTGGAATTGATCTCAATGTAATGGTGATAGCGTCCCGGCGCTAATCCAGTGGCATCAATTGTAAACCTCAATTTAACGGAATCCTTATCAATCGTCCCGCCCATTGAATCTTCCCATTTTCCGAAAAGACCTGCCTGGGGTTTTAGCTCAAAAACACTTCTCGCCTTAATTTCAGGGACGTGCGATAGCACATCAAAAACTTCCCGACTGTTATTTCCTTTTAATCCAACCACAACCTCATCGGCATTATCGACCTGACTGTAGATGAGACGAATGGAACCATCCGGCTTGAGTCTCGCTTGCGCCCATACCCTATGACCATAGAAGTATTCGGGTACATTCGAAAACTGCAGGACAAAGGTTCCATCTGCCTCGGTGTGTGTGTAACAGCGACCACTCGAACCTCCATCAATCACTAAATCCTTCCAGAAAAAAGCCAACTTATTCAGGCCCGTACTGCTATCCTCTAAAGCTGTATTGTCATATCTGGGCGCGAAATCTTCATCAAAACTTATGAATCCATTGGAACTTACATAAAGATTCTCAAAACGCTTTCCGTAAAATTCAAAGCTTTGCTCAAGTGAAACGGGCCCTATCACCACATCATCATTCATGGAAATATTTCTACCACGAGTTGAGATATCATCCCACACATACGGCGTATCCAATTTTAATTCGTATCCTTTGAAATTCTTCCACTCCATACTTGAAGTAATTTCCCACTGTAAAGACCCGGTACCACGATTTAAGAGTTCAATTTCCCCTTCAAAGACCTCGCCCTGATATAAAACAAAGTCCAACAAGTCGGCGCTCGCGCCAATCATTGGACTCGACAATGCAAAATCAACCACTCCTCTGGAAGGACGTTCAGGAAGTTCAAGCGATTGCTCAATCGATTCGTAATGCTCTTTGCTGGCAGTCAGGCTATAGGATCCGGGCTGACTCATTTCCAGTCTATAGAAACCCGCTAAGTCTGTTTGGGTTATTTCTTCCCCACAGCGTATGGTCACACCTGACAAGGGTTCCCCGGCTCCAAGTTCAGTCACGTGCCCACTTATTTCATGATTATAAAGAACTTCCAGTTCAAACGGTATGCTCTGTATGCGCTGGTTCGTATCCAGTAATTTCACATACATTTTTAGGGGATCTCCCAATGCTGCCATTTCATCAAACTTAACTGCGAAAGGTAACTCACAGGTCCCAGTCTCCCCCGCAACAATAGCCTCAAAAGAACTGTCCTGTTGCACTACCTCTACGTGGGGACTGTCACTGACAATTTCCGCTGACAAAAGGCTTGAATCTACAGACCCAACATTTTCGAGGGAAAGCGCCAATTCTGCCGTTTCGCCCGCCTCAACAAATCCATCACCATCGTTTTGACTTACACCCTCAAACTCAATTCCGGTTTCAGTTAGTGAGGTTTCCGCAACTTGAAAATTCGGCGCCGGTAATACCCGCAATTCGATTTCAATTTCCTTACCCCCATCGTAATCGGCCCATTCACCCGTTAGCTTAAACGAATCGCGGTAAACGCCCGGCGTCAGGGAACCGGCATTCAGCTTAATACCTATCCGCTTCGTATCACCCGCCTGCAAAACTCCAGAACCTGAATCGTTTACGTAACCAAACTTACCGTTATTTTGCTTTATCAAGAGCGTTGATCCTGAACTCAAAACTGAATGCCCATAAGACACCTCATGCACCTGCGCAAGCCCATCACCCCTAATGCCCACTGTACCTCCAGTCGGATTATCAATCTTTTTATAATAAACCGTTACGCTATCATCATCACTTAATATAACTTGCGCACTAACTTTTTTCGTACTGAAAACAAAAAAAGGAACCTCTTTAAATTGAAAAATTATTTTACCGGGCTCCCGCTTGTAAAAGGCAGTCGCCCCTGAGCTCTCAAAATTTAAATCACTCCAAAAATAAGCGAGGGCTTCATTGGGGGCATTCACCTCTCTCAAGCTAACATTAGCATACGGATTGGTTTCCCCCTTGAATAGCAATAGCCCATTGGATCCTACCTTCAGTGATTGATAATCCTTTTCATAAAGATGAAAATTAAATCCTAAATTTATACGCTCCGAAACCGTGTCATCACCCAGTTCGATTACCGTCCCCGACTCAGATATATCCGACCATACAAAAGAATCCTCGATCGTATGCTCAACCGTGACCGGAACCGGTGCACGCAAGCCAATTCGACCGCTTCCACCGCTGCCCACCTGATAAGACATATAACTATCCCCTACATTACTGAATTCAAAAGCAGCCTCGGCGGTTTCTCCCTCTAGTACTTCAATAACCAAGCGATCGCTATCATACTCGATACGCGGAGAACGCATTACAAAAGGATTCAACTCCCCGGCACCCGCGATAATCTCACGGTTCATGGTAAGATAACCCGCCTTTTCTAACCTTACCATAACTTGGCCGGCAATCCCCTGAAAACTAAAGACACCATTCGCATCGGTAACCACCTCACCCGACAAACTCGGGCCATTACTATTATTTGCACTACTGTATGCGACCGCTACTCCCTCAAGTGGGCTACCGCTGCCAAAAACCTGCACCCTTCCGGTAATCGTTATTTCATCATTTACCTTAGCCTCAAATGCATGCAACCACTCCTGCCCCGCTCCGTCTTTCATAACAATCTCGAATGGGATCCCCTTGGGTGCCACCACACTTTCCGGAATGCGAAAACGAAACAAACTCGCCGCCTTTTGGACTGACTGCGCTCCAATATCACCCAATTCAAGGCGATCCACCAATAACTCAATTTCCGAATCCGTAGTCCTCAACTCAGCCACTACATCCATCGCATCTTCCAGGCCTTTATTTTCAAATTCCAGCTCCATCGTAACCGTCTCCCCTGGGCTATGAATCTGAGACTCCCCTAAGTCACTTGCCTCTACAATCGAAGCTACCTTCAAAAACGGCACCTTGGCTTTCATCAAAAGATTAAAAACATTCAGACGACCCTCAGAGACACAACGATCTGTCAGGGCTGGAATTTCATCTACCGACTCTAAGAGATCTTCTTTTGCTTTTTTAAATTCCACATCCGTCACACTCAAATATAAAGCCAAAGCACCCGACACATGTGGAGCTGCCATTGAAGTCCCCGAAAAACTAGCATATCGGGCCCCGGGAATGGTGCTGTAAATTGCCGACCCAGGAGCCCCCAAATCAGTAGTAGTTATCCCATAATTTGAAAATCCTGAAAGATGATCCGCCGAATCCAAAGAAGCCACCGAGATTATATTATCCAACTCTGCATCAAAACTATAACTCGCCGGATAGTGGGCTTGATACTCCATGTTTGAGCTATCATTACCTGCCGCCGCAACAAACAGTTGGTTCGCCTCACCTGCACGCCCAATCGCCGCCTTCATCAATTCACTGGAACCTCCCCCGCCCCAACTGTTCGAAGTCAAATCAAGATCCATCAATACCGCATAATTGAGCGCATCAATCGCATCTGAAATCGCTCCACTCCCACGATCGTTGAGGAACTTCAACGCTACAATCGTTACTTCCCAGTTTACTCCGGCGACTCCCAAGCCATTGTCGCCTACCGCACCAATAGTCCCCGCACAGTGCGTTCCATGATTCTGTACATCCATCGGATCACTGTCATCATACGCAAAATCCCATCCATGAATGTCATCCACAAATCCATTATTATCATTATCAATCCCATCTCCCGCAATTTCACCCGGATTGGTCCACATATTGGCTGCTAGGTCGGGGTGATCATAATCCACCCCCGTATCAATTACGCCAACTTTAATACTCCGCGACCCCGTCGTAATTTCCCAAGCCTCCGGTGCATCGATATCTGCATCCTCAACCGCGCTTCCGGGTCCGGTATTATGCAAACCCCACAACCGGTCAAAACTTGGGTCATCGGGAATAACTTCCGTTGTGAAAACAATAAAGTCCGGCTCCGCCACTTCCACGGCATTACCAAGTTGATCCTGCAGCGACTCCAGCAAAAATGAAGGCCGCACGGTGCTCTCCGGATTTGGACTAACCAGAAAATGCCCCGCAGTGTGCATCGTTTTGCGCACCATAAGACCCATTTCCTGCATCCTATCACCTACCTGCTCCGAAGAAGCCTCAAGATCCTTGACCCGAACGATCAAATGATCCGCCACCATCGCGGTCATTGGACCCGCCCCCGTCTCAGCCTCAAGGGTTTCAACCCGCACGAACGGGTATTTAAAGCGACTCCCAACATCATAGACGCGAATCGTCTTCTGACCCTTGGCTCCTGTAACCGTGGCCTCATCCAAAAGCTTGGCGCCCTTGATAAGCTGCATGATATGCGTTTGCCCGCTTCGGGCAAGCCCGGCACCTTTATCTCCAACCTTATTTTCATCATTAACAGCGCCTGCCACCCCAATAGAACCCGGTTCTGGCTCTTGCTCCTCCATCGCTCCTTCCAAAGCCGCATCACTGTTCATCTGGGCTGGATTGCTTCCAGCTTCGCTTTCATTGACGCTTGCCGCTGCCACGTCATCACTCGCCCGGCTTCCTAAAAAATAAGCGAGTCCTCCCAAAAATGCGATCAAGAGCAGAATGATTAAAGTATAGCGATTTCGCATAATATATTGGATTGAGGAGGGTAGGACTTTAGTTAGCGACTCATGCAAACTTGTTCCATTAAAACAAATATGCAAACATATTAGGTATTATTATTTTTTTGTATAATGTTAATTCTATTTAAAATAAATTTAATTTGCCCTAAAGCTTGCTCGAACCAAGTAGGACCCATCCTTTGTGCTGAAAGCTGCGCAGCCTTACTTCCCAAAGGGAACCGCTGCTGATGCCGCCGCCGAGTATGTCTGCTGTGAAGTCTCCGCCGTTGCGCCCGAATCCTTCAAAGTCTGCCCATAGTGGTAACCCAGCAAGCCAAAAACCATCAGTAAGACGACTGCCAATAATAAATCATATTCCCTCATAGTGCGCATCTCCCTTCCATCGCTTTTAATAATCCATCCCTTCATAGGATCCAAGCTCTGAGTATCACCCGAAATGCATAATTTTTGCAATGTTTATTTTTAACCTATATTTATATAGGATATATAGCCTATTTTACGGCTTTTGGGAACCACGAAACTCTATTCACCCAAAACCCAGCGCAAGTAAGCGGGCGCAACCGCCTCCGCTCGCACCACCACCCATTCCGGAGTCTCGTAGGGATGCGCCTCCAAGAGATATGCCTCCACGGCCTCCCCTTTGGCAGCGGCAAATTTCACCGTTAAGCGCCACTCCGATTCCCGGCAGTGCTTCCCTTTCCATTGGTAGTGCGAAACCAGACCGGCCTCAATCTGCACACAGGCCGCCAGACCTGCCTCAACTAATGCCTGCGCCAGTTGCTCCGCCGCCGCTTCGCTGCCAACCGTAGTCCATCCAATGAGTAAAGCCTGCTCCATCGCCCTTAATGGTGATCCCAGGAAAGCTTCACCTCGACCGGTTCGTGATCCCAAACTTCAAACGGTTCAAACATTTTCCCGGGGTTGAGGATCCCCTTTGGATCCAGGGCCGCCTTGACCGCCCGCATTGCCTTGATTTCCGCTTTGCTGTGTTGCAGTTCCATAAACGGAATTTTCGCCAAACCGATCCCGTGCTCCCCGGTTATCGCACCGCCCAAATCCACGACCTTTTTCATGAGCTTTCGAATCCCCGCCTTGGCGCGCTTCGCCTCCGAGGACTCGCCCCGATTATACATGATGTGCACATGCAGATTTCCATCCCCCGCATGACCATAGGTCGGAGTCGGCAATCCAATCTCTTTTTTCAAGGCTATGGTATAACGGATTAATTCTGCCTGTTTCCCAATCGGCACAACCACATCCTCATTCAACTTGGTATCACCCAGGGAATACATCGACTGCGAACAAGTCCGGCGCACCTGCCACAGTTTTTCCGCCTGCGCGGTCGTCCGTGCTTCCTTTGAAACCGCCGCTTTGCCCGCCATAAATTCCTTCAGTTGCGCTCGTTGCCTGCGAACCTCCGAGCCTGCCCCATCCAATTCAATCAAGAGAATCGCGGCACCCGGCATCCCCTCCACCAGTACCCTATCACTATAAGCTTCCGCGCAGGCGACGCTTTGCCGGTCCAGAAATTCCAGAATCGAGGGCTCGATCCCCGCCTTCAATAAATCCCGTACTGCCCGCAAGGCTCCCGCTTCAGTGCGAAAGGCAAACAAACCCATCCAACGTTGCTCCGGTTGGCGCACCAAACGCAGATTTGCCTCCGTCACCACACCCAGCGTGCCCTCCGATCCAATCCACAAATCCTTCAGGTTTAAACCCGAGACATACTTCTTCAGCGGCAAGCCCCATTGCACCGGACTTCCATCCGCCAAAAATCCACTCAGGCCGAGCACGTAATCCCGCGTCACCCCATACTTCACACAACGCATCCCCCCCGCATTGCAGGCGATGTTACCCCCGATCGTGCTGTAGTTTTTCGAGGACGGATCCGGTGGATAAAACAAACCCACTTTTTCCGCACGTGCTTGCAAATCCGCCGTCACGACCCCCGCCCCCACCGTCGCAATACGTGAGACCGCATCGATCTTCACGCCATTTAAACCGCTCAAATCCAAAGCCCATCCACCCCGCAAGGGAACCGCCGAACCGGTCGCCGATGAACCCGCCCCACGCGCCGTCACCGGAATCCCGTATTGGTGCGCCAATTTCAAAACTACCCCCACTTCCTCCGCCGCCGCGACCCGCACTACCGCATCCGGCATAAACGAAAGCCGCAAATTATCCACCGAGGCCTTGAAACGCGCCGCCTCCGTCACCGAAACCCGCCCGGGTAATTTCCGGCGCAAGGCCCGGAGCGCCAATGCCGCGGTGCTGGATTTTTTAGATGCCATAACCCGCAAAATACAAAAACCCCGCCCTCAGGCAAGCCCCACCACCATTCCGCGACGATTTAACATTGCACCGCATCCACCAAAAGCCAACCTTCCTCCCTTATGCTACAAGCTGGAATCGTAGGTTTACCCAATGTCGGGAAGAGCACCCTCTTCAACGCCCTTACCCGTACCCGCAAGGCTGAATCAGCCAACTATCCTTTCTGCACCATCGACCCAAACGTCGGAGTGGTGCAAGTGCCGGACGCACGCCTCGAACCCCTCCGCGCCATCGCCAAAACCGATCGCGTCATTCCCGCCGCCATCGAATTTGTCGACATCGCCGGGCTCGTCGCCGGTGCCAGTAAGGGCGAAGGACTCGGCAACAAATTCCTCGCCAATATCCGAGAAGTCGATGCCGTCGTCCACGTGGTGCGTTGCTTCGAGGATGAAGACATCATTCACAACATGGGATCGATTGACCCCCTCCGCGATATCGAGGTCATCAATACCGAACTCATCCTCGCCGACCTCGCCTCCCTCGAAAGCCAAAAAGAAAAGAGCACCAAAAAAGCCCGGGGTGGCGACAAAGAAGCCGCCGAGAATATCGAACTGATCGATCGCCTCCTCCCGCATCTCAACGAAAACAAACCCGCCCTTACCCTCGAACTTTCCGACGAAGAAAAAATCACCCTCAAACGCCTTTGCCTCCTGAGCGCCAAACGCGTCCTCTACGCCTGCAATGTCGCGGAAGGTGACCTCGCCGACCCCAGCCAGAACCCCTACGTCCAGAAAGTCGAAACCTACGCCCGCGAGCATTACGGCGCCGGCATCTGTATCGTCTCCGCCGCCGTCGAAGCAGAACTCATCGACTTTGATGAAGCCGAAGCCGCCGAATACCTCGAATCCCTCGGTATCACCGATTCCGGCGTCTCCCTCCTCATTCGCGCCGCCTACGACCTTCTCGGACTCGCCTCCTACTTTACCGCAGGCGAACAGGAAGTCCGCGCCTGGACCTTCCGCAACGGCATGAAAGCCCCCCAATGCGCCGGGGTCATCCATACCGATTTTGAAAAAGGCTTCATCAAAGCTGAGGTCGTCAGCTACGACGACCTCATCGCCGCGGGCAGTACCGCCGGTGCCCGCGAGGCCGGCAAATACCGCCTCGAAGGCAAAGACTACGAATTCAAAGACGGCGATGTCGCCCTCTTTCGTTTTAATAATTAATAGCAGAATTACTAATAGCAGGACTGCATCGCAGGCCACAGGTTGACATTTCGAGCGGTCGAAATCCCTTAAACGGATATGCAAAAGCAACATCACCTTGGCAAAATGAAACCACTTGCCCTCCTCTTGTGCGGCGGCCTCCTCGCGTCCTGCGATCGCGCCAAGCCACACAGCTATACCATCCCCAAGGAAGAACGACCGCCCGCCACCATCACCGCCCCCGCGCAAACACCCGCCCCCGCCAAACCGGCGACTCCCGGTAACATGCAAATCCTCCCGGGTATGGCAGAAGCCGCACAAGCTGCCGGCGACCTTCAATTCGATACCCCCGGGGGCTGGGTCAAGCAATCCCCCTCCGGGATTCGCAAAGCTCAACTCAATTACAGCAGTCCCGATGGCACCGCCACCATCACCGTCACGGTCTTCCCCGGCGACGTGGGCGGACTCCTCTCCAACATCAACCGCTGGCGCCAGCAAGTCGGGCTCCCCGCCATCACTAACGCCGACCTCCCGCAAGCCACCACCCCTAGCACCGTCTCCAATCACCGCGCCACCTATGTGCGCTTGGCGGGTGATACCCAATCCATCCTCGGCGTGCTCCTCCCCTTTCACGGCAAGACTTGGTTCTTTAAAATGCTCGGCGATACCAAAACCGTCCTCAGTCAGGAACCCGCCTTTCAGCAATTCCTAGACTCCGTCCAAATCGAGGATCACCACCACTAGCACAATGTTGTCCGCCCTCCTACAGATTTTCAGTTCCCTCAAACTTACTGTTATTCTTCTGAGCGCTTCGATGGTGCTCATCTTCTTTGGCACGATCGACCAAGTGGAATACGGGATCTGGCACACCCAAAAGCTTTACTTCGAAAGCTTCGTCGTCGCATGGCAATACCCCGCCGTCTGGCCTGCCGGCGAACAACTCACCTGGCTTCGCATCCCCATGTTCGGTGGCTACACCATTGGGGGCCTCATGCTCATCAACCTCACCGTCGCCTACAGCCGCCGCTTCTCCCTCAAAGCCGCCAAGCTCGGACTCTACGCCATTCACCTGGGGCTCATGCTCCTCATCGTCAGCGAACTCCTCACCGACCTCCTCGCCGTCGAAAGCCAAATGACCGTCCCCGAAGGTGGCCGCGCCAATTATTCCCAAACCATCCGCGCCAATGAGCTTGTTCTCATCGACCGCTCCAACACCGAATTCGACCGCGTTCATACCATCCCCGCGCAAGACCTCAAACCCGGACGTACCCTCGATATCCCCGACACCACCCTCCGCGCCCGCGTCCTGCACTTCTACCCCAACGCCCAACTCGTGCAGGCCCAAGGTTCCCGCAACCCCGCCAACCGTGGAGTCGCCGCCAAAATGGGTGTGACCGCCATTCCACAAGCACCCGACTATTCCGAAAAAGCCATCAATACCGCCACCGCCTACATCGAAATCCTCGAAGGCGATACATCCCTCGGGGTCTGGCTCCTCTCCAACCTCATTGACGACCGCTTCCCCCCGCAAACCATTCAGGCCGATCAGGGCGAATACGAAATCGCCCTCCGTTTCCAACGCCACTACCACCCCTTCGAAATCGAACTCCTCGACTTCGCCCACGACAAATACCCCGGCACCGAAATCCCCTTCAACTTCTCCAGCAAAGTCATCACCCACCATCCCGACCCCGCCAAAAAACAGCAGGCCCTCATCTACATGAACCACCCCCTGCGCTACGAAGGACTCACCTTCTACCAAGCCTCCTTTTCACCCGACGAAACCGCCACCGTCCTGCAAGTCGTCCGCAACCCCGGTTGGCTCCTCCCCTATTTCAGCGTCCTCCTCATGGGCCTCGGCATGACCTACCAATTCGGACTCCACTTCTCCAAATACCTCAAAAAAAGGAAAACCGCGTGAAGAAAATCATCTACAGTCTCGCCGCGCTCCTCGTCCTTTTAGTCCTCGGTCGTTACCTGCGCCCCGCCGCACAGGACTCGGGCTATGACCTCGCGGGTTTTGCGGAACTCCCCGTGCAGGTCGGCGGGCGCATCAAACCCCTCGATTCCGTCGCACGCAATACCCTCCTCGTCCTCGCCGCCCGACAAAAAGTTGAAACCCTCGACGGTCAAACCCTCAGCCCGATCGAATGGTTCCTCGACCTCACCATGCGACCCGAGCACGCCGACACCCACCCCGTCTTTAAAATTGAATTCCCCGATGACCTCGGACTCGAAGGCCTCGCCCAACCGGGCAAGCGCCACTACTCCTTCAACGACCTCCGCCCCCACTTCGAGACCATCAATCAACAGTTCCGCGAGATCGACCCCGAGCCGAAAAAACGCGACGCCTACCAACGCCAGATCGCCGAGCTCAATAACGGGCTCAGCCTCTACCACCGCGTCATGCATTCCCTCCATCCCATCGGAGACCCCCAGCGCTTGGACCAACTCGCCGATGAATACCGCAGCTACCTCAGCCTCCTCCAGCCCGCCATGGCGGAACTCCGCAAACAACAGGCCGGCGAAGAATACAATGCCGCCCTCGTCAAAAACTTCCTCGGCTACGGCGAGGACTACCTCCGCCTTTCCCAGACCGCCCACCTCCGCGTCATCCCACCACCCGCCCCCGTCGATCCCATGGATGATTGGCTGAACCTTGGCGACGAACTCCTCAACGTCATCCAGACCGGACAACTCAGCCCCTACGCCATGAGCTACGCCAGCCTCATCATGGCATACCGCGCCGGCGACGCTGAGACCTTCAATAAGACCCTCACCCAAGTTAAAGAACGCGTCACTGCCGATTTCCCCGACGATATCGGACGCGTCCATTTCGAACGCGTCTTCAACGGCTACAAACCCTTCGCCATCGCCATCGAGCTTTACATCCTCGTCTTCCTCTTTGTTTGCATCTCCTGGCTCCGCTGGCCCCAGGCCCTCGGCAACGCCGCTTTCTGGACCCTCTGCCTCGCCTTTGCCCTCCACACCTTTGGACTCGCGGCACGCATGTATATTCAGGACCGCCCACCCGTCACCAACCTCTACTCCTCCGCCGTCTTCGTCGGTTGGGGCGCCGTCCTCCTCGGCGCCTTCCTCGAACGCTTCAATCGCAACGGCGTCGGTGCCGCCATGGCCGCCCTCGTCGGATTCGCCACCCTCATCATTGCCCACCACCTCGCTATGACCGGCGACACCCTTGAGATGATGCGCGCCGTCCTCGACTCCAACTTCTGGCTCGCGACCCACGTCGTCATCATCACCCTCGGCTACTCCGCCATGTTCTTCGCCGGAGCCCTTGCCATCGCCTTCACCTTCCTCGGAATCCTCCGGCGCGGCTTTGACAAACCCGCCGCCCGTTCCCTCGCCGGGATGGTTTACGGCATCACCTGTTTTGCCGCCCTCTTCAGCCTCGTCGGTACCATCCTCGGCGGCATCTGGGCCGACCAAAGCTGGGGCCGCTTCTGGGGTTGGGACCCCAAAGAAAACGGCGCCCTCATGATCGTCATCATGTGCGCCATCACCCTCCACGCCCGCTGGGGCGGACTGGTACGCGAACGCGGCATCATGGCACTCGCCATCCTCGGCAACATCATCACCGCCTGGTCCTGGTTCGGCACCAACCTCCTCGGAGTCGGACTCCACTCCTACGGCTTCACCGACAGCGGCTTCCTCTGGATGTGCGCCTTCGCCCTCAGCCAACTCCTCTGCATCGCCCTCGCCCTCCTGCCCTTCAAATTTTGGCGCAGCCAGTTTGCTCAGGCAAAAAGCTAAGCCCTTGGATGCGCCTGGCGGTGCGCTTCTTTTAAGCGGGCGACCGAAACGTGGGTGTAGACCTGCGTGGTTGAAAGACTGGCGTGACCGAGGAGTTCTTGCACGGAGCGCAGATCGGCACCGTGGTCGAGCAAATGCGTCGCGAAACTATGCCGCAATTTGTGCGGGGTCATATCGAGCGGAAGCCCCGCCGCTTTGAGGTGCGTCTTCAGGAGACGCTGCACCTGCGCGGGCTTCAGACGTTTGCCTTTTCCTGTGAAAACCGCCGGTGCCGCCGCATCCATCGACGCGCCGCTCAAGTCCAAAAACCGCCGCAAACATTCCAAGGCCACCCGGCCCAGCGGACACAATCGTTCCTTCCCGCCCTTGCCCAGCACCCGCGCCACCCCCTGTTCCAGGTCGATCTGCCCGAGATTCAACTCACACAATTCACTGACCCGCAAACCGCCGCCGTAGAGCAGCTCTAAAATCACACTGTCACGCAAGGCCGTGAAATCATCCATCTCGCCCGCCTGATACAACTTCGCCGGTGCTTCCAGTAAGGCCCGCATCTGGGTCTCCGTTAAAAACTTCGGGAGCGGTTTTTCCAGCTTCGGCAAATTCACCCCGTCAAAGGGATTCGAATCCGCCTTGCCCTGTTCCCGCAGGAAACGATACAGCCCTCGCAAACCCGAGACGTGATTATGAATCGTTCGCCGCCCCAAATCGCGCCGCAATTCCACCAAATACGAACGCGCCTGCCGCGCGTTCACCACCGCAAAATCCCCCGTCCACGCCTCCTGCCCACCGAGCCACTCCACGAAGCGTTCCCCCGCCTGACGGTAATTCCGCAAAGTGTAATCCGAGACCCGCCGCTCCAATTTTAAATGCGCACAAAATCCCACCAAATCGGGATGTTCCGCCGCATTTGTATCTGCCATAAACGCGCTCCTAGCCCCGGAGTTTAAACCGCTCGATCACCGCATCCGCCCTTATAGCGTAAGTCTCAAACCATGCACCACAATGGTTCTTAAGCACTAAAACCCCAAAACTCACCGGTTCCTTCCACATCAAAAAGAAGCAATAGGTACACTTAAGGACTGTCAACTAATCGCTTGCGCGTTCTCCAAAGCGAAAGGTTTATTTGACAAATAGAAGGCTTATAGCCTATATCGTAAATCAATGAACCCAATTAAACAAGCGACTCCTGAAGAGGTCTATCTTTCATTTTCATCCGATGTAAATCCAAACACCACGCAAGGTCTCTTATCGACTATCGGCAACTTTGTTCAACGCGGGACAAAGCATATTCATTTGCTCATTTCGAGTCCGGGTGGGCAAGTTTCCTGCGGCATCAACATTTACAACACCCTTCGCGCACTGCCAATCACCGTCAGCACCTATAACACCAGCAATGTTGATTCCATTGGAAACGTAATCTACCTTGCAGGGGATCACCGCTACGCCTGTCCGCACTCAAGGTTCATGTTTCATGGCGTTGGACAGCAGGTCGCCGCCGGAAGAAGAGTTGAGGAAAAAGACCTGAACGAGGCTCTAAAAAGCATACGCAGTGACCAAACCCTCATCGCAAATATCATCGCCGAACGCAGTAAGATTGAGACCAAGGAACTCCTTGCACTCTTTCTGGAAGCCTCGTTCCTCACTGCCCAAGAAGCCCGAGAAAAGGGGATAGTCCAAACTGTCGGGAAGCTGTCGATCCCCATCGGTGCAGCCTACCACCAGCTCGTCTTTAAGTGTTAAGCCACAATCCACCACTAACACCGCTTTACTTATATTCATAATTGGTTCCTCTGGTTATATTTACAAAGTAAACTATTTACCCATATCATATAAAAAGCAAATAAATTCCAGAAACCTAGACCTCACTGCCGCCTGCCTTGCGACCAATACCCTCGGTATCACCAATTAAACGCGCCCCTAATCCCGGAGTTTAAACCGCTCGATCACCTCATCCGCAAAATAACCGTAGGCATGTGCCCCGTTGCAATTCGGGTCATATTCAAAAATCGACTGCCCGAAACTCGGCGCCTCGCTCAAGCGAATCGACCGTGGAATCATACTGCGGAAGACCAACTCATCAAAATGGTTCCGCACCTCGCCCACCACCTGGTGCGCCAGATTGGTGCGTTGATCAAACATCGTCATCAGGATTCCACCCAGCTCAATCCCGTCATTCACCCCGGCATCGCGCAACTTCTCAACCACTTTCAAAATCTGCCCCAAGCCCTCCATCGCGAGGTATTCGCACTGCAACGCAATCAACAAATAATCCGCCGCCGCGAGGCTGTTCATCGAGAGCATCCCCAAAGCCGGTGGACAATCCAGCACCACCGCATCGAAATCACCCGAAGCGCGCAGCGGCGCCAGCACTTCCCGCAACTGCAGCAAATAATTTTCACGTTGCACCAATTCAATTTCGATCGCCGCCATATCGACCTCCGAAGGAATCAAAAACAAATTCCCGCTCGCACCGACCGGTTGCACTTTCTCCAGCGCAGTCCCCTCACCACACAGCGGCCCGTAAAGACTCGCCCCTTCATATTTTTCAAGACCCAGCCCACTCGTGGCGTTCGCCTGTGGATCCAGATCCACCAGCACCGTCCGCACACCACGCTCCGCAAGCGCATAACACAAATTGATCGCGGTGGTGGTCTTCCCCACCCCCCCTTTTTGATTCGCAATCGTAAATACAGTAGCAGACATGCCCCGAAACTAGCCCTGCCCGCACCCGCGTAAAGCAGAAAGGAGGAATCCTTCTTCAAGCGAAGCCTCAACTTTATGGCTGAACTCCAACGCTCCAATTGCTTACTTATTCAGTCTGGCAGGGAGAAGTGGCTGACGACGCGCAAACGCGCGGAGATGGTAAAAGCCAAGGGCTTTTGCCCCGCAGGGGTGAGCGAGCGGGTGCCCTCCGGGCAGCGAGCGAACAATGGCCGAACTTCGCACACCATGACACAACTTTATGGTTGAACTCCAACGCTCCAATTGCTTATTTATTCAGTCTGGCAGGGAGAAGTGGCTGAGTGGCCGAAAGCGCTTCTTTGCTAAAGAAGTGAACCTCAAAAGGGTTCCGCGGGTTCGAATCCCGCCTTCTCCGCCATTTTTGACGCAGTCAAAACACTCTACCCCGAAGGCGCGGGATGAGAACGCAGTTCGACGCAAGGAGCAACGCGACTGAAGAGGGCGCAGCAATCCCGCCTTCTCCGCCATTTTTGACGCAGTCAAAACACTCTACCCCGAAGGCGCGGGATGAGAACGCAATTCAAGCTACCCTCACTGACTCACCTCAATGCGGTAAAAAAACTTATCTCCCTCGGAGGGATCCATCGGTATCGCAAAGCTATTCTTTGGGGGGTTTGAATTTTGCGCAGCCCCATACGGCACCCAATCTATCAAATCATCACTGCGGTATAATTGATACGAGCGTCCTGCAATGCTTGGGCAACTCAACGAGAGTGTTGTTCCGTCCATATTTTCAAGGGTCGTCTTAAAAAAAGAACCCAAGTCTTGCGGATCACTCCCTGCAATAAATTCCTCAAGATTACTGAGCCCGTCCTTATCCCAATCCAACGCGGTATCATCCCATAGAGTATTCAAATCATGCGCCGCTTCCCAGGTATCCGTCATCCCATCGTCATCCACATCCACATCCACCGCAACCACCGTCACGGTTTGCGTTTCCTTAAGTCCGTTATCCAAAACCGCCTCCAACATCACCGCACCCAAGGTATCGCAAACCAAATCACAACTATAGTGTTTTGACGAAACTGCATTGAGCGCTACAGGAACCCCATCCACTTCTAAACTTACGCTTGTAGTCGCTTCAGGGACATACACATGCACCTGAATCGTACTCCCAATTTCTGGATTCAAGGCATCCGGCACCACATATAAATCGAACGGGTTCCATCCCTCTAAATCACTCACCGCATCCTTCGCCGCAGTTGATGGAAACATACCATAATCATTCATAAACGGAGAAATGTCGCGCCCAACAATCCTTGAGAACCGCGTCAAAACCTGATCCAGCTCCTCCGCATCCCCACTCGGCAGGGCATCGGGATTATCCTTATTGTCCGCTCGATAACTCCCATAAAATTCATGAAACGCCTCCCAGCCAAATTGGTCCGCCAGGATTAGATAAAAACAGAGACGCTCCCACACATCCATCGCCTCATAACTTTCCCCGGCTTCATGGGCCCCCAACGCTCGACTCCAGACTTGTGCCGGCACAACCGACCACTCCGTTGAATCCGTCACTAAAGCTTCCATAATATAATTTGAAAAAACATTCACCGTCACCTCTGTTTCCATCGTTCGCGTCCACCAACCATCTTGATGATTATGACCCACCTCGTGGAAGTCTCCCCACGCACCCCGTTTACGAAGAAACTCCACATCAAAGGGATCCGGCACCCAATTCCATTCCACCTGATACGGATAACCCGCATGCGCATACCCCGCCGAAATTTGGTAGTCCCGGTTCATCAACTCCGCATACGTCCGCCCATTCTCAAATTTGGTATTCAACCAATCCTCCATCTCCACCATACGGTTCCAAAAACCCGCCAAATGTTCCGCATCCACCAAATCCTTACCCTTCGCATACGGATCCAGATCCATCCGATCATGCAATATGAAACTCGGCCCTTCAATAATCCCATACGGCGCAGGTCGATGCTTTAATTCCGTGTTCCAGTCCGAATTCCGATGCTTCCCTAAAATAAAATACGCCTGCTCCACCGCTCCGCTCACTCCTACTTGAACCGTTCCTCCTCCCGGAATCGTTTCACCCAAATCCACAAATAAACTACCTCCAAAAGCAGAACCCACTTCCAGCGTGCTTGTATCCATCGCATAACTACGTTGCACCTCCGGAATCCGGTACCACACCGCACGCCGCGTTATATCATCCGCATGCGGACTCACCAAAACCCGATACCCCCGACCCACCAACTCCGCCGGAAACTCCAGAGTCACCACCTCACCCGGAGGCGCATACATCCCCAGCGGACGCCAACGCGCCCGTTCCAAATCCAACTCCACCACTTTATGACTACGATCCGCATCATCCGGAACCGCGCCATACCACGTATCCGCCATCCGATGCTTCTCGATTTCATCGATCCCCTCGCGTTGCAAAACATCCGATTCCATCTCCAGCAAAAACTTATCAAAAGCATCATCAATCGGATTCGTACGACTCGGCATCAAACTCTGATAACCCGCTTTTGACGAAGCGATCAACCGAGCACGCATCAATGAATTCAAATCCAACCCACGCAACAACACCGGCATACAATCCATCGTATGCGCCTTGTCCTCAACCGTTGCGCTCGCCGAATCCTCGACAACCGCCAACTGCGACTCAAAAGACAAGTACCCCGTATTCTCACTCGGGCGTTCAATCGCATAAATTTTTTCCGCTTTATACCAATCCTTCGCATAAATCACCCCACTATACTCCAAAACTTGATTGATCGGCACTTCCCACAACTCTCGGCTCCACCACCAGTCATAACCCAATCCAAACTCTGCTACGTATAAACCCATTCCATTCGACAACGCCTCCACAATTGCAGCCACCCCACTCGCACTAACCCCAGTACCGATATGCCCTAAAATTAAATCCGTATCTTCCACCAACGCAGCCGTAAAATTTCCATTGATATGCGTAACATTTGTATACCCTTCCCTCACTAACCAATCCCGTATCTGTCCAATACGCGTTTTTATGCGCACCGATTTATCCACACTCCCACCCTGCAACCACTTCAGCATATTTTTAAAAAATACTTCACTCTCCGCCTTATCCTTGTGCCATTCAATATCCGGCATCCCATACGGAACCGCTACCACCCGGCCTGCCCCCAACGTCGAAGCCACCACCATCGCACCCGAATCCAACTCCGCGCCATAACGCGTCACTACCAGTGAACTCGGCCCATAGGAATAAATCGGAGTCGGCAAACCCCCACTATAGATACCATTCACCCCATCCAGCAAAGCATCCCGCGTCGCCTCCACATCCAAGGCCTCATTCACCGCCACCTCCACCGCCACTGCAACACCCTCACTCTCCACCCCTTGCACCACCTCCACCAAAGTGTAACTAAAGCGATCGATTCCCTCAAAACCATCGTTCGGCGTATAAACCACCCCATCACTATCAAAGCTAAGCGTGCCGTGCTGCGGGTCCGTCTCAATCGCTGCCAACTCCAAAACCCCGCCCGAACTGCCCTCATCATTCAATAATACCGGTATTGCTACCGCAGTGTTTGTCACTGTCAGCGCAATGTCCGCATGCCCAACCGGTACCCCCTGTACAGCCTGATAAAAAATAAAACTAATAAACCAAATTATTCCCTTTTTGTGTTTTTTACGCATGATGTTTTAAAGTTATATACAAAACAAATATACACTACTTTGTTTAAATACAAGCCCTAAAATGATTCATACCCATCGCCTCTTTTTATCTAGAGCACCCTCAAAAATCCTGCACACTCATCGAAATCATGCCCTCGCTCCCTTTCAGGCACCGCCTCGCTCCCATAAGCATCGCACGCTTATGCCTCGCTGCGACCCTCTTGAGCCTCTCACCCGTCCCCGCCTCCGCCAATACCGAACCCCAAAAAAGCCGCATTCAAATGTACCTCGGACTCGCACAGGGTCACCTCCTCACCGGAAACCACCGCGCTGCCCAAGTCGCCCTCGATCAAATCCTTCGCCTCGATGCTCACCATCCCCAAGCACTCGCCTTGCAGGCCGAGATCCTCCTCAAGCCCAGCCTTCAAGAACCGGAGCACTCCAAAGATCGCACCCTGCAAGCCATTCAACAAAGCCTCGCCCAAAGCAACAACCACCCCAATGCCCCCGCTAATACCGACCTCCGCCTCGCCCACGCCAAACTCCTCGCCCGCTCTGGCGATACCGAGGCCGCAATCCGCGAACTCCAATCCCTCACCAGTCAACACCCCCACCACCTCGAAGCCACCCTCACCCTCGTCGCCCTTTACGCCGCCGCCAACCGCTGGCAGTCCGTCCAACAACTCATCCCCGCCCTCGCACAACAACCCGCCCTCATCGACCTCGCCCTCTACCTCGAAGGACGCACCGCCTTCGCACGCGGTCGCATCGGCCGCGCCCGCGCAAAATTCGAAGCCGCCCTTGAAACCCAACCCAACCGCGCCAACCGCCTCAGCCCCTCCCTTTATTTCTACCGCAGTCAATGCCTCGACGCCCTCAACCGCCCCGCTGAAGCCCGCGCCGATCTCCTCAAAGCCTTCGATACCGACTTCCGCCCCGAAAGCACCAACGAAGCACTCACCGCCGCCCGCGCCCTCCTCCGGCACGACGAAGCTACCCGCGCCATCACCCTCCTCGAAGCCCTTACCCTCAACCAACTCAACAACAGCACCGAAGCATGGAACCTCCTCGGACGCGCCCACCGGCTCAACAACGCCACCGCCCTCGCCCTCAGCGCCTTCAACCAATCCCTCCGCCTCCAACCCGATCAGGCACCCACCCTCGCCCTTCGCGCCGGACTCCTAAGGCAAATCCGCGACCTCCACGGCGCCCTTGCCGGCTACGAAAAAGCCCACCAACTCGACCCCCATAACCCCGCCCTCCACTACGCCCGCGGACTCACCCTCCTCCAACTCGAACAAATCCCCGCCGCCGCCGCCCAACTTCAAGCCGCCGCCCAACAACTCCCCCAACAAAACGAAATCACCCTCCTCACCGCCCTCCTCCAATTCACCACCCAACAACGCCCCGAAGCACGCCAATCCCTCCAACACTACTTCGCCCAACAAACCGCAGCCGGGGCCGCCGCCCCCGCCACCGCCCACCAACTCGCCTACCTCCTCAACCTCCAGCCCACCACCGCCGCCCCCAGCGATTTCACCCGCTACTGCGAGGGCAAAATCTCCCGCAAAGCCCTCCTCGATGCCGCCGGCAAAGCCCCCACCCCCGCCGCCGCCCGTCAACAAATCGCCGCCATCGCCTTCTTCATGGCACACAGCCCCCTCGCCCAGGCCGATCCACCCGCCACCCGCGAACTCCTCAAAATCGCCGCCCAGCACGGCCCACCCGATCAACCCGAAGCTCTCTGTGCACGCTGGCTCCTCCGCTCACCCTAAAACATAGCCACTCTCCCATCCTCCGATCCTCCGTGTTTGAACATAAATCCTCCCATCCTCCGATCCTCCGTGTTTGAACATAAATCCTCCCATCCTCCGTGTTTAAATATAACCTACCCTCCCATCCTCTGCGTTTAAATAAACAACCCTTTTTTACTTGCCCCCTCGCCCCGCTTACGCTTCTTTCTTCCACTTAGCGTTAGAGTGCGCGTTGCGAAGCGCTCACTCCTCAACTTCCCGCCATGCGGCGGGTTCAACGGTTCCGGTGGCCTTGGGGCGACCGGTTCGACCCCGAAAACTCGGGTTCCAAAGTTGTGAAATCACATCCAAAAAACATGTCAGAAGATACAACTGTAAATAAAGAAGCCATCATCAAGGAATTCGGTGAAAATGAAAATGACACCGGTTCCTGTGAAGTTCAAATCGCGCTGCTCACCGCACGCGTCAAACACCTAACCGAGCATTTGCGCACCCACCGCAAGGACTTTCACTCCCGCCGGGGTTTGATCGCCATGACCGCGCGCCGTCGCAAACTCCTCGACTACCTCAAGCGCACCGACTTCAATCGCTACTCCGCGATCCTCGAGAAGCTCAAACTGCGCCGGTAAAAACACCCCTTTCAGCCGGGTCCTGCAATGCAGGTCCGGCTTTTATCATTTTTGAGCATTCGCTGAAAAAACAATTTTTCGCAGGCCGTCCACCTTATCTCGGGCGGCCGCGGCACCGAGGGTCCTACCCCCAAACTGCCGTGGATTGATACCAAAACAAAAACAACAGTATGAAACAAAAACACAATGTAACCGTCGACGGCCTCGATATCGAGTTCGCAACCGGAACCCTCGCTGGCCTCGCCAGTGGCGCCGTCACCATCCGCTCCGGAGAAACCGAGCTCTTCGTCTCCGCCACTGCGGCTTCCGCCCTACGCCCCGGACAAGACTTCTTCCCCCTCACCGTTGACTACCGCGAGAAATTCTCCGCCGCCGGTAAATTCCCCGGGGGCTACTTCAAGCGCGAGGGCAAACCCTCCGAGAAGGAAATCCTCACCTCCCGCCTTTGCGACCGTCCCCTGCGCCCCCTCTTCCCGAAGGGCTTCATGAATGAAGTGCAGGTCATCGGCCTCCTCCTCGCTACCGACGGCGTAAACGAACCCGACGTCCTTATGGTCAACGGCGCTTCCGCCGCCATGCTCATTTCAGACATCCCCTGGAATGGCCCCGTTGGTTGTGTCCGCGTCGCACAAGTGGACGGTGAATTCATCACCAACCCCACCCATGACGAGATGCTCGATTCCGACCTCGACCTCATTTACGTGGGCAGCGAAAAGGAAATGATGATGATCGAAGGCTCCGCCGAGTTTATCTCCGACGAGCGTTTCTACGAAGCCCTCGAATACGCCCAAAAAGCGATCCAACCCATCATTGCCGCCCAAAAGGAACTCGCCGCAGCCGCCGGCAAAGCCAAAAAAGAATTCGCCCTCGTCATCACCCCGCCCGAAGTCGCGGAATTCTGCGAGGAACACGCCGCCGCCAAGGTCAAGGAAGCCCTCGGTCACGACAGCTATACCGAACGCAAGCTCGCCATTGAAGCGATCGCCAAGGAAACCACCGCCGCCCTCGAAGCCAAACTCGGCGCTGAGAATGTCGACGCTAACGACGTCGCGCGTGCCTTCGACGAAATCCAGGAAAAACTCTACCGCCAGAACATCCTCGATACCGGTCGCCGCGTTGACGGTCGCGGTGCCGACGATCTGCGCACCATCTCCTGCGAAACCGGGGTCCTGCCCCGTGTGCACGGTTCCGGTATTTTCAATCGTGGCGAAACCCAAGCCCTCGTTATCTCCACCCTCGGCACCAGCCGCGACGTGCAAGACATCGACGGACTCACCGGTGGCGCTACCAGCAAGTCCTTCATCCTGCACTACAACTTCCCGCCCTTCTCCACTGGAGAAGCCGGTCGCTTCGGCTTTACCGGCCGCCGCGAAATCGGTCACGGTGCCCTCGCCGAGCGTTCCCTCCTCCCCATCCTCCCGCCCGAGGATGAATTCCCCTACGCCATCCGCGTGGTCTCGGAGGTCATGAGTTCCAACGGTTCTACCTCCATGGCTTCCATCTGTGGCGGTTCCCTCTCACTCATGGATGCCGGTGTTCCCATCTCAGGCCCCTGCGCCGGAATCTCCTGCGGACTCGTCACCGAGCGCGACGCCGACGGCAACATCAGCAAACACGTCATCCTCACCGACATCCTCGGTGCGGAAGACCACTTTGGTGACATGGACTTCAAAATCGCCGGCACCACCGAAGGCATCACCGGTTTCCAGCTCGACCTCAAAATCCAAGGCCTGCCCTTCGACATCACCCTCGAAGCCATCAAGCAAAACGCCACGGCCCGCATGAAGATCCTCGCCATCATGAGCGAGCACATGCCCGAAACCCGCAGCGACCTCCGCGAGCACGCCCCCCGCATCCACACCATCAAAATCGATCCCGAGAAAATCGGTGCCCTCATCGGCCCCGGCGGTAAAAACATCCGCCGCATCACCGAAATCTCCGGTGCTCAAGTTGATATCGATGACGATAACAGCGGACGCGTCCTCATCTTCGCCACCGACAAAGAATCCATGGATCGCGCCATTCAGGAAGTCGATCTCTGCACCGCAGAAATCGAAGTCGGCAAGACCTATCGCGGCATCGTTCGCGGCATCAAGGAATTCGGCGCCTTCGTTGAATGCCTTCCCGGCAAAGAAGGCCTCGTCCACATCTCCGAGCTCGCCGACTTCCGCGTCAACAAGACCGAGGACATCTGCAAACTCGGCGACGAAATGGTCGTCAAATGCATCGGAATCGAAAAGGGCAAGACCCGACTCTCCCGCAAGGCAGCCCTTGAGGACGCCAAAGAAGAGAGCGACAGCGGTTCCCTCGAAATCGATCCCGAAGACGAGGCATAAACCGCCACGCAACCCATCCATTCACACAAGGCCGCAGCTTCACCGCTGCGGCCTTTTTGTAACGCAAAGCAGCAGAGGAACAGAAGTATGGGGTTAGTGGTTGTTAGTTGAACGTTGTTCGTTGTTCGTTGGAACCACCATCTCTTAATCTTATTCTTAATCCTAATCTTAATCTTACTCCCCCTCAACGTTCGACCTTCAACCACCGGCCGTGGAAGCGACAATCCTGTCGCTTTCCAGCAACAAGCAAAGCGACAGGATTGTCGCTTCCACGTGATTAAGATTATGATTAAGAATAAGAGTAAGACTGATCCCAACCTTCCCACTTTCCCACTTTCATACCTTCCCACCTATACGCCTTCCCACTTTCCCACCATTACCCCTTCCCCATTAGTGTCTATTAGTGAAGATTAGTGGTTCCCGGCTATGCCGGGCCCATGGTAACAAGTCAGTGACCCCAACACCCTTTTCTTACTTTTCGTGGTTCCTTCACAAGCCGCCCAAGCAAAGCGACAAGAGTGTCGCTTCCACGATATTAAGAGCAAGATTATGATTAAGACTGATCCCAACCTTCATACTTTCCCACCATTTAATCTCCGTGCTCTCCGCGCCTCCGTGGTGAATATTACCTCTTATTAAGAGTAAGATTAGGATTAAGAATAAGATTAAGAGTAGAAGTAATCCCAACGAACAACTAACAACCTTCAACGAACAACTCCCCTCAAACCTCCGTAACCTCCCGCACCAAAAGTTTTCCGGCGGCGCTGAGCCCGAGTGTCAGTTCCCGGGAAGGATCCCCCACGACGAGGGTCACGGAATCGGCACCGGCGGAACGCGCCGTTACCATAATACGTGCCCCGGGATTCAATCCTACTTCGGTCAAATAATTGAGGAAGGCATTATCCTGATCGGAAACCCGCGCCACTTCGTAGGGAACCCCGAAGTCACAATCCGCAAGGGTTTGGAGCGAATCTTGCGGCAATTCACCCTCGGCGCTGGGGATGGGATCCCCGTGCGGATCCTCAGTGGGGTGACCGAGTCGTTGATCAATGCGCTCGAGGAGGCGGTCGGAAATAACGTGCTCCAGTAATTCCGCCTCTTCATGGACCTCCGACCAGTCGAAACCGAGCACCTCGACGAGGAATTGTTCAATGAGGCGGTGGCGGCGCAGGACGTGCAGCGCGAGGGCGCGTCCCTGCGGGGTGAGTTGCACGCCGACGCGCGGGGAATAACTTGCCAGACCTGCCTCCGCGAGGGCCTTCACCATGGTGGTCGCAGTTCCGGGGACCACCCCCAGCGCCTCCGCGACGCGACCCATCGGGGCTTCCCCGCTCTCGGAAGCTTCCGCGAGCGCGTAGATGTGTTTAATGTAGTCCTCGACCGTCGAGCTGGGCATCCCAACAACATTCATTCATCCCGCCGCCGCGCCAAGTCCAATTTTTAAATCCGTGTTGTCTCGGGTGGCGCATCTCGCGTAAGCTCTGCACATGGCATCCCAAGTGCAGTTCTTTTTGATAACGACCTGGCAATTGATTGCAGCGATGGCGCCCTATCTCCTCTTTGGCTTTCTCGCGGCGGGCCTGCTGCATTGGTTGATTCGCCCAAGCTACATTCAAGCACAACTTGGCAAACCCGGATTTGCGGGCGTGGTGAAGGCCGCCCTCCTCGGCGTGCCCCTCCCGCTTTGTTCCTGCTCGGTCATTCCGGTGGCGGGATCCCTGCGCAAAAACGGTGCGAACCGCGCCGCCACCGCCGCCTTTCTCAGTTCCACCCCCCAGACCGGAATCGACAGTATGCTCGCGACCTATGCCCTCATGGGTGGCCCCTTTGCCCTCATCCGGGTCGGAGTGGCTTTTATCAGCGGGTTTTTGAGCGGCGCTTTGATTGATCGCTTTGCGCGGGAAACGCCGACCTTCAAACCGGTCAGCGCCCCGATTTTCACCCCGCTCAAGGAAGCCCCCGCCCCTTGTTGCGCGAAGCCGGAATCCCCGAATCTGCAGGCGGGTTTACGGCACGGGCTCCTAACCCTCCCCGCCGACCTCGCCCCCGCGCTGGGCTTGGGCCTCCTACTCGCGGGTCTCCTGACGGTGCTCCTGCCGGAGCAATGGCTGGGGGCGCAAATCAACAGCCCCATCGCCGCCTACACCCTCGCGACGCTTTTGAGCCTGCCGCTCTATGTCTGTGCCACCGCTTCCATTCCGCTCGCCTATGCCCTCTTGATGGCGGGACTCAGCCCCGGGGCGGCGTTGGTCTTTCTCATCGTGGGACCGGCGACCAATACCACCACTGTGATTGCCGCTTGGAAAATGCTCGGGCAACGCGCCACCCTGCTCTACCTCGCGGGTCTGTTATTGGTGGCGTGGGTCGCGGGTGCAGCGTTCGACGCGCTCTCCGGTAACTGGGATTTTTCGGAGCATTCACATGTCCACGAGACCTCGTTGCAAATATGGCAACATTTTGCCGGGGCATTGCTGGTCGCGCTCCTGCTGGGCGCCTGGCTCCGAAACCGCCGCCCCAAACAGGGGAGCTGTTGCGCGAGTTAAAGGGTTTCGCGCACCAGTGGCGCAGCGCACGCGCCCGTAAGCCGTTCGCCCACCGCAATGGGAAACCCGCGCAGAAATTCCCCCACCGCCAACATACGCCCGCCGGGGCGTTGCAATTCATAAAGACACAGCATCCCCGAACCGGTCGCCACCACCAGACCATTGGCATCCGCCGACAAAACCGTACCGGGTGCCGCCTCGCTGCCGCGCGGGATCGCTTCCGCCCGCCCGACCTTGATCGTCATTTCCGCATACTCAAAGGAACCACCCGGCCAGGGAGTAAAGGCGCGCAGACGGCAATCCAAACGCGCCGCACTCAAATCGAAATCCAGGATCCCGTCGCTCTTTTGAATTTTGCGGCAATAAGTCGCCGCAGCGGGATCCTGCGGCGCAAAGCGGAGCCGACCTTCCAGCAGGTCGGACAAATTGCGTTCGAGCAAGGGCACCACCGCTTCCCCGATGCGGGCGCGCAGGCTGACGGCTGTATCCGTTTCCTCGATACAAACACGTTCCACATCCGCGACCCCGCCGGCATCCATTTCCTTGCCCACCGCCATGAGACAGACCCCGGTCTCGGCGTCACCCTCCGCAAGGGCCGTCTCAACCGGCGAAGCGCCCCGGTATGCGGGGAGCAGGGAGCCGTGAAAATTCACCATCCCGCCGGGGCTCGCCTCGCGCACTATCCGCGGTAAAAAATGCCCGTATGCCATCACGAGGGAGGCTTGAATCCCCTCCGCCTGAATCCAATCCGCCAAGTCGGAATCGGGTTGCGCGGGTTGCAGCAATTCCACCCCCTTTTCCCGCGCCCATGCCGCGGCGGGGTTGGCTTGTAATTGCTTGCCCCGCCCCCGCGGGCGATCGGGTTGCGAAACCACCGCCCGCAAAACCGCGCCCTGTCCCGCGATCCCGTGCAGGTAGTTCAAGACCGGTAGGCAAATCGCGTCCGATCCAAAAAAGATAAGTTTAGCATCCGGCATCGTCAGGGAATTCAGTTTGGCTGAGGGCTTCGCGGGCCGCTCCGGAGGGGGCGCTTTGTTGGAGCAACCAGACAAGGCTTATTTCCTTTAAGGCGGGTTCTTTGAATAAATGCAAGAGCAGGCAAGCCGAGGCAAGGGCATCGTAAAGGGCGGAGTGATACCGGCGGCGATTTTCCGGGCAATATTCCGCCGCCAAGGATTCAAGGCTTTGGCTCAAATCGAAGAACCCGATCAGGTCGCCGAGGTTGTGTCGTTCGAGATCGGGATAGAGCCGACGGTATAGTTGCAGGGTATCGAGCCAAGGGCCCCAGTCCGCGATACCGGCATCCGAATCGGGCCGCGCGAAGTCGGGCGAACGGCGCGGGCACGCCCAGACGTCCGTTAAAAGGGCGGCCTCATAGCCGGCGTTGTGGGCACAGAGCGGCCCGGTAGCACGCAGGCCCGCAAAGTAATCCCAGTCCTCACTGAAAGGTTTGGCTCCCGCCAGCAGCTTCTCCCCGATGCCGTGTTGCTGGATTTCCCGCGCCTGCATCGCACCAATCGGCGCGCACAAACGAGTCTGCGCTGCGGTGATTGCCGCCCCTTCGAGGGTGACCACCCCATACTCCACGATGCCGCTCCGGCGGCTCCCCTCAAAGTCAATGACGTGGATCGGAATTCCCAACATACCGCCCAGCTTGACAATCCTTTCCCGCAGGTCGAACCCCGAGTGCGTTTTTTCAAACTTCTGCGATTGCTTCCGCAGGGGAGAAAGCACAAGTTCCATCAAGAACGAATGAATTGTCATGTCTGAACTCAGCTCTGAACAAAACGAAACCTTCAAAGCCTTTGCGGTGGAACTCTGCCACGAAGCCGCCAAAGAGATCCTCCCGCACTACGGGCCCGAGGTCGAAATCGAGCGCAAGTCCGATGCCACCCCGGTAACGCTCGCCGACCGCAATGCCGAAAAACGCATCCGCGAAATCATCGAGGCGCGCTATCCCGAACACGGGATCATCGGGGAGGAATATGGCCGCGTGCGCGAGGACGCCGAATTTGTCTGGGTTCTGGATCCGGTGGACGGCACGAAATCCTTTATTTCCGGGGTGCCGCTTTTTGCGACGCTCATCGCGCTCCTTTATAAGGGTCGCCCCGTAATCGGAGCGATCAATCAACCGGTCACGGAACAACTCATCCTAGGGGACGGCAAGGTCACCACCCTGAACGGCAAACCGGTGCAGGGACGGGAAACCGCGAGCCTTGCGGAGGCGACTCTTTGCACTACCGATCCGATCCGCCCAACGCTCTGGCAAAACGAAGCGCGTTGGGACGAACTCCCGCCCAAGACCGCGCTCTACCGCTCCTGGGGCGACGCGGGGGGCTACATCCTCTTGTGCTCGGGCTTCATCGATATCATGTGCGATCCCCTCATGGAGATCTGGGATTGCGCCGCGATCCTGCCCTGCCTCGAGGGCGCGGGCTTTAAGGCAACCGGTTGGAAAGGCGGCGATGCCTTTGACGAACGTTGCATCATTGCCGCGAAACCCGCCCTTCACGCGCAGGTCATGGCAAGCCTTTATCCGGGCGATTAAACGTTGCCAAACGGCGGGTCTGGATGAAGAATTATGGGGTTCTAACAACAAAGCGAAGCTCGCTTTAACTTTGCTTCCGTCATTGCTTCAATTGTGGCCGCGATTATCGAGTTTTTTAAGAGTTCCCTGCAAGCAGCGCGACGCTATAACGCGCTTCAATTCTTCCCGCTGCGCCACACTATAGGGGGCTACCAAAGCAGCGACTTTTCCGGTGATCTTCGCGCCGGAATCAACGTTGCCCTCCTCGCCTTCCCTCAGGGCATGGCATACGCCCTTATCGCAGGCCTCCCGATCCAATACGGCATCTACGGTTCTGCGGTGGCGTGCCTTATTTCACCGATCTTTTCAAAGAGCCGATTCATTACGCTGGGCCCGACTAACGCGACTGCGGTCATGCTGTTCTCCGCGTTTGCCAGCATGGGGATTACCGGGGCTGAAAAAATTACCTACGTCCCGCTGCTCATTCTCCTGACCGGTTGCTTCATTGCGGTGGGTGCCTACTTCAAAGTCGCCAACCTGGTGCAATATATTTCCCGTTCCGTTATCACCGGTTATATCACCGCCGCCGCGCTCTTGATTATCACCAATCAAATCCCCAAGACCCTCGGCCTTGAAATGGAGGCGAAGGGCGCGACTTTTTTTGAATCGATCAGCCTCATGGCTGCTTCGGTCGACTCCGTCCATTGGTTGACCATCGCGGTCAGTTGCATCACCGCCATCATTTACCTGCTCCTGAACTGGCGGCTTCGATTCCTGCCCAATGTCGCGATTTGCCTCGTGGTCGTCAGTGCCCTCAATGCCCTCTTAATCGGCCCCGAGTCCGCGACCGGAATCCAGCACCTCAACGCCATTGATGCCAGCTCCTGGCAACTCGGGTTGCCCACCATCAATGGCGAATCCCTCAGCATGCTGGTCAGCCCCGCCCTCGCAATCGCCCTCCTCTGCGTCCTGGAAGGCCTCTCCATCGGGAAATCCCTCGCCGCCAAAACCGGCGCACGCCTCAACGCCAATCAGGCCATGTTCTCCATCGGGATGTCCAACATCGCCTGTGCCTTTGCCTCCGGGATGCCCGCCTCGGGTTCCCTCACCCGTTCCACCCTCAGCGAAGCCAGCAAGGGCCGCACCCCCATCGCCAGTCTCATCAGCGGCGTCATCGTTCTGGTCGGAGCTTTTCTCATCGGCCCCCTCACCGGTTATATCCCGCAATGCGTGCTCGCGGTCCTCGTCATCACGATCGGCATTGCACTCATCAACACAAAGAGCATCCGCATCGTCACGCACGCAACCCGTTCCGATGCCATCGTCTTTGGGGTGACCTTCCTCAGCGGCCTCCTCCTCCCCCTCGACACCGCCATCTATTCCGGCGTCGCGATTTCCATCATGCTCTTCCTCAAAAAAGCCGCCCGCCCGGAAATGGTCGAGTACACCTTCAACGACAGCGGTCAACTCGCCGAGATGGCAAAGCCCGAAGAACGCAATACCCCCGAAGTCTCCATCGTGCACGTCGAGGGCGAACTTTTCTTTGGCGCCGCCGATCTCTTCCGCGACCAAATGCGCCGCATCTGCGAAGACCCCAACCTCAAGATTGTCATCCTTAAAATGCGCAACGCCCATCACATGGACGCCTCCGGCGTCATGGCACTCGAAGAACTCATGCACTACATGAACGAGAAGGGACGTTACCTCATTCTCAGCGAAGCGAAGGCCGACCTCATTCGCGTCCTGAAAAACGCCCGTCTCTATGATTACATCGAGCACCGCAACATCTTTGAGGACGAACCCCACAACCCCACCCTTTCAACTGCCAAGGCCCTCAAACGCGCCAAAGAACAACTCGGGCACGAAGAAGCCAACGTCTCGATTTATATTGATCCCGTCCGCGACCAACTCAAACAGGGCGAACGCGATTAGCAGCACCCCTCCCTCCTTTTAATCTTACTCTTAATCCTAATCTTAATCTTACTCCCCTTCGAACTCACCACTGAGGCACAAAGGACACAAAGTGGTTAAGTTGAATATTTCAAACATTCCTACTTTCCAACCTTCCCACTTTCCCACCATTTAATCTCCGTGTTCTCCGCGCCACGGTGGTGAAAACAAAACCTTGATTCCAAAGCGGCAGGATTGCCGCTTCCACGTAATACAACACTTTTCTTATTAAGAGTAAGATTAGGAGTGTGGAGTTATATGTTGTTAGTTGAATGTTGGAAGTTCTCCCACCTCCCATTCGTGCCCATTCGTGTCCATTCGTGGTTAAAAATACGCGGTTCAACGTTCCTAAGAGTAAGAATAAGATTAAGATTAAGACTGATCCCATCTAACAACCTACAACGCCAACCCCATTCTAGCTTATAAACACTAATAGTTCCATTTTAAGGATTAGCGAAAATAAGCGCCCATCAGCGGTCGCCAGCTAAGCTGGCCTCAGGGCAGAGCACCGGATAAACGTCCAACATCGAACACTGAACATCGAACCTCGAACGCCGAACTTCAACTTTCATACCTTCCCACCTTCATACTTTCCCACCACCAAATTCCCTTCAACGTTCGATGTTCGATGTTCAATGTTCGAAGTTCTTCAACCTTCCCACTTTCCCACCATTTAATCTCCGTGTTCTCCGCGCCACGGTGGTGAAAACAAAACCTTGATTCCAAAGCGGCAGGATTGCCGCTTCCACGTAATACAACACTTTTCTTATTAAGAGTAAGATTAGGAGTGTGGAGTTATATGTTGTTAGTTGAATGTTGGAAGTTCTCCCACCTCCCATTCGTGCCCATTCGTGTCCATTCGTGGTTAAAAATACGCGGTTCAACGTCCCTAAGAGTAAGATTAGGATTAAGAATAAGATTAAGAGTAATCCCAACTAACAACCATCAACGAACAACCTCTTCAACGTTCAATATTCAATGTTCAAAGTTCCCCTCGTCTTCTTCATCAAAGCCGCTCCGGAAACGCTGCTCTTCGATAAAATCCTGCAGGATGAGCGCGGCAGCGCTGGAATCGATCGCCCCGCTCTTGCGGTCGGGTTTTTTCTTTGATCCCTTCAGATGCTGCTCCACTGAATGACTCGACAAACGTTCGTCGAGGCGATGTACGGGTAATTTGAAGCGGCCTTCCAAGACTGCAATAAAGGCGTCCACTTCCTTGGCTTTAAAGCCGACGCTGCCGTCCATATTCAAGGGGTAACCGACCACGAGGGCATCGACCTTCCGCTCGGTGATGGCGGCTTCGATCTGCTGCATCCGCGCTTGCTTGGTACTGGCCACCGCGGCGGGCAAAGGCACCGCGATGCCCAGAGAATCCGCAAACGCCAACCCGATCCGTTTTTCACCCCAATCGATTCCCAAATAATTCATTGCGGCATTTACATCAGATGCTTGAGGGCGGCCTGCGCACCAATCGCCTTCACCATATGCTTGATGGCCTGTGCCTGATCCTTATGGCAAACCAGGGTGGCATCATCAGTCTTCACCACAATCAAATCCTCGACCCCCAGGAGCGCGACCAAGTGATCGGGGTCACGGCTAAAAACAATATTCCCCTTGGATTCCTCGAGATGCGCGGTTCCACGAATGACATTGCCCTGCTCGTCCGCCGGGTAATGACGCGCCACCGCCGGCCATTCGCCGACGTCATCCCAATCGAAACGGCTCTCCAGCATGACGACCTCCGCAGCCTTCTCGATGATGGCGTAATCGACCGAAATTTTTTCCAAAGCGGGATAATGTTCCGCGAGGAGGGCATCGAGATTTTCACCTGCATCCAATCCCGCGGCAATCGCCTGTAGCGCCGCCCAAAGCCCGGGGGTATTCCGTTCCAGTTCGGTCGCGATGGCATTAACGGACCATATAAACATGCCGGCATTCCAAAAATAATCGCCGGCGTCCAGGTATGCCTGCGCAGTCGCGGCATCGGGTTTTTCAACAAAACGCGCCACCTTGTAAACCGTGCTGCCGGCGTATTCCCCCCGCGCTTTGCCCTGTTGAATATAGCCGTAACCGGTGGCGGGATGGGTCGCGGTGATTCCAATCGTTGCGAGGACCGGGTCCGCCTCCGCTGCTTCAAATGCCGCCAGCAGACTCGCACGCAAACCCGCCGCATCATGAATGACGGCATCGGCGGGCAACATCGCGAAACTCGCCTCCGCATCCAATCGCCTCACCAAAATCGTCGCGAGACCCACCGCGGCGGCGGTATCACGACCGACCGGTTCCCCGATCACATTCGCGGGGTCAAGCTCCGGGCAAACCTTTAGGACCGCCTCGCGTTGCTCCGCATTGGTAATGACAAAAATATCCTCCGTTGCAACGAGGCCCTCCAACCGGTCGATTGTCTGCGCGAGCATCGCCTTCTCCCCTACGATCGGCAGCAATTGCTTCGGTTGCGCGAGGCGACTCTCCGGCCAAAAACGCTCCCCGCGCCCACCTGCCATGATGACAACATAACGTTTTTTCCCCATGCGCAAAGGCTCTTAAGGATGCCGATAAAGGCAAGCGTGATCTTTGATTGGACGGGCTGCGCGAAGAATCGGAAGCCAAAAAAACCAGCCGCTTGCGGGGCTGGTTTCTTGAAACTTGTTTGTTGCGGATTTTAAGCGCCGATCTGGAAACGGGCAAAACGCTTGATCATCATGTTCTCACCCATCTTGGCGATCATGGCGGTCAAAACCTGTTGCACGGTTTGATCGGGATCCTTGACGTACGCCTGCTCGAGGAGGCAATTCTCGCTGAGGTATTTGTTGACCTTGCCCTCCACGATTTTCTCAACCGCCTGAGCGGGCTTGCCCTCGGCCTGACCGCGTGCGACTTCGCGCTCTTTTTCAAGCAGCGCAGGATCGATGTCATCGCGGGACACGCAGACCGGGCTGGCAGCCGCAATGTGCATGGCGATGTCGCGAACGAATTGCTTGAAGTCGTCGGTCTTGGCGACGAAATCGCTTTCGCAGTTAATTTCACAGAGCACGCCGACCTTGCCACCGAGGTGGATGTAGGTGTCGATCAAGCCCTCGCTGGCATCGCGACCCGCTTTTTTGGCGGCGGAAGCGATTCCCTTTTTGCGGAGCCATTCTCCGGCTTTTTCAAAATCGCCCTCGCATTCAACCAGGGCTTTTTTGCAGTCCATCAATCCAGCGCCTGTGCTCTCGCGCAGCTCGCCGACCATTTTAGCATTAATTTGTACACTCATGATACGATTCTATCGAAGTTATGTTAAGATTTCGCGGCGAACAGTTTACTGCTCCGCATTATTTGCTTCGGCGTTTTCCTCTTCTTCGCCGTAACCTGCAGGGAGGGTGACTTCAACGTCTTCCTGCTCAAAGACCTGTTCGCGGGGGAGCGGGGTTACGTCTTTTTGGACGCTCTTGCTTTCGCGCTGGGCAAGTCCGTTTTGAGCCGCCTCCATGATGGCTTCCACAATGATGCGGATTGACTTCACGGCGTCATCGTTCCCCGGGATGGGGTAGTCGATCACGCTGGGGTCGGAATTGGTATCGACCAATCCGATAACGGGGATGCCGAGACGGTTGGCTTCTGCGACTGCGATTTCCTCGTTGAGGGTATCGACCACGAAAAGAGCAGCCGGTAATTCCTTAATCTCGAGGATTCCTTCAAAATTCCGATTCATACGGGACATTTGCCGACGGATCGCGGCTTCTTCCTTACCGGGGAGTTTTTCGAGCTCGCCGTCCTGTTCCATTTTGAGGAACTTGCGGTATTTCGCGAGCGAGGTCTTAATAGTGGCAAAATTGGTGAGTCCTCCACCCATCCAGCGATTCACACAGAATGGCATCTGGCTGGCGGTCGCTGCCTCGCGCATGATTTCCTGCGCCTGCTTCTTGGTGCCGACGAAAAGAATATCCTTACCGGAGGCAATGGTGCTTTCGACAAATTCACAGGCTTTCCCCAAGAGGGCGTGGGTCTGCGCGAGGTCGATGATGGAGATGCCGTTACGGTTATCGTAAACGTAGGGCTTGGACTTCGGATTCCAGCGGCGAAGCTGGTGACCGAAATGGACGCCTGCATCGAGCAGGTCTTGTGGAGTTGTATTGATCATGATCGTTCAAAGCCCGGAGCGTGAACCCCGGGAGAAATGATAATTTCTTTTGTTGGTTGGTTGTTGTTGATTTGTACTTGTTCCAAGGCAAAACACCCGAAACAAGCGCATCAAAGTGGTTAAAAGTCCCTGCGGAAGCAAGCCCAAAGACCGCTATAATCGAATTTTATGTGAGGGTTTCGAGCAAGTAGTCCCGCGAGGCGCGCACCTGATCGCGACTGAGGGAGGGGCTCAGTTCCAGGACGAGCGCGTGCTCGGGGCGGATAAATTCCGAGACCATCTTAAAATCAATCGTCCCGGTGCCGGGCACGCGGTGATCGCGCCCGCCCTCTGAGACATCGTGCAAATGGAAGCCAATCAAACGCGGTGCCATCGCTTCGAGGTGGGCGCGGTGATCGAGCAAACCGAGGCGGTGCTTCAACTGGGCGTGTCCGGTGTCATGCCAATAACCAAAAGTGCTGGTGTCTTCCAGTGCTTCCAGAAAATCAGGGAAGGCGGCATCCAGCGGTAATTCCTCCAACCCCTCGCGATTTTCAAGGCCCAGGTGCAGACCGCGTTCCTTGGCGTAGGGCAAGATGGTGGCATAGCTCTCATTCAGGAATCGCAGGTTTTTCTTGGAGGCGCGTTTGATACGGCGCAGGGCGCGGTCACGTCGGCGCTTGAAGGCGGCGCTGGCGTAGAGTTCCGTTTCCAATTCAAATTCATTGACCTCCACCAATTCGCTGGCATCGGCATCCTCGCCCTTCAATTTGGCGCGCTCCGCTTCGATACGCTCGCGTTTCTGCGCAGAGAGCCAACGCTCGAATTTTGCCTCCGCTGAGCTGAAGAAAAACCAAGCGCTCCCGGAATGCATAACAACCTTGGGCGCCCCGACTTTGACCGCGAAATCAAGGGTTTGCTCAGTGTAGCGTTGCCAGAGAGCCCGCTCCCGTTTGTCGGCTGAAGCCGGCTCAAAAAGATTGGGGGCCGCTTGCCAGGCACTCGGCGGCAAAGGGCAAAAATTGTGCACCGAGCCTACTTCCACCAGCTTTTCCTCGACCGCCTTCAAAATACCCGGCACCAAGGCGATGCGAATCCCGTGGCTCAACTCAATCCGCTTGAAGCCCAGCTCCACCATTTCCTCAACCATCGCGTAACCGTCCTCGTGTCGGGCAGAGCACCAACAGGATGACAGAGCGAGGCGATCAGAAAGTGAACTCATTGTATTAAATAAAAAGACCCCGAGTGCCTAGAGAGCATCACCGGGGTCGAAAAAAATCATTGAAGCTAGTTAAAACCTCAGCCTTCAGGCGCTACATTTTGGAATAGCGAACACGGAGCATGTTGTTGAAATCGAGCTCCTTGTTCTTGCGACGCTTCGCCTGTGAAGGCTTTTCAAAATAACGCTTCGCGCGCACGTCGCGAATCACGCCCTCACGGTCGAGGCGTTTCTTGAGGCGACGCAGGGCGCGCTCCATCGGTTCTCCTTTGCGGACTTGGACATCTAATGACATAAATAATTCTCCTATTAAGTGAAAAAGCCCACCAATAAAAGGATCCAGGCGCGCCGAGTCAATCCTATTTAAAGACCTCCTGAAAAACGCCCTAGAGGGCAAGACTCACCACATTTTCGATATGGCGGGTGTGCGGGAAAAGATCGAAGGGCTGAATCCGGGTGATGCGGTAACCGCCGGCGGTAAATACCTCTAAATCACGCGCCTGCGTGGCGGGGTCACACGAGACATAAACCAAGCGGGCGGGCCTAAAGGCTAGCAGTTGCTCCCGGAAGTCCGGGTCGCAACCCTTGCGCGGCGGGTCAATTACAAGGGCGGTCTCTTCTGCCGGAAAGTCCAGCCCCTTGAAAATCGCCTCCGCTTTTCCGATCAAGAAACGCGCGTTATCAATCCCGCTGATGCGCGCATTCGCCTGCGCCCATAAAACCGAGGCCTGACTGATCTCGACCCCAACGACCGATTCAAAATCCCGCGCCAGCGACAAGGCAAAAAGCCCGACCCCGCAATAGGCATCCACCAAATATCGCGCGCCCTCCGACTGCGCTTCCGCCGCGACATAGCGAACCAATTCAGGGAGGATAAAGGGATTGTTTTGGAAGAACTCCCCTGCCTTGTATTGGAAGGTTACCTCCCCGACCCGCTCGGAAACCACCGCCTGTGGATCACTGACGACCCCTTCCAAAACATCGCGCAACAGCAAAGTGCCGCCCCGTTGGCGCCGTTTCTTCCCTCCCGCTCGCTGCGCCTCTGCCCGGGCTTCCGGCAAAGCGGCATTGATCGCCTCCGTCGCAATCGGGCATTGCGGGGCGTCCACAATCTCCCGCCGCCGACCATATCGCAGAAACCCAATCGGTTGGGAACCATCTGCGGCGGGACGATTATAATGCGGAGTTAGCTTTGAGCGGTAGCCATAAAGCTGCGGGGAACCAATGGGCCGCTCCACCGGATGCGTGATACCACCGAGTCGCTCCATTAACTCCACCACCTGTTCGCGCTTCGCCCCCAACTGCCGCTTGTATTCAATATGTTGATACTGGCAGCCCCCGCATTTTTGAAATAGCGGACAGCCGGGCTCCACCCGATCGGGCGAGGCCTCCTGCACCCCCAATAAATCGGCGTCGGAATAATTCGAGAAATTCCGGAAGATGCGAGCCCGCACCCGTTCACCGGGTATCACAAACGGAACCATCACCACCCAGCCGTTCACCCGACCCACTCCCATTCCAAGATTGGTGAGGCGCTCTACTTCAAAGCAGACCTCTTCATGATAGGCGAAGGGTTCAGGTATAAAATTTTTGGGCACGTCACTCGGCATCCTTCACTACTGGACATATTTTGGGCGCAGGAAAAGATTAGAATTCTAACTTCACAGCCGCCCCTCCTTCGAACAACCTCCTATGACAAGATGGAAGACGCCTACATCCAGAGCCGCCACAACGAGCAGATCAAAAACCTCGTGAAGCTGCGCGAGCGCAAATACCGCGACCGACAGGAACGTTTCCTGGTGGAAGGGCTTCGCGAACTCAGTCACGCCCTCCAAGCGGGCTATGCCATTGAAACCATCTACTATTGCCCCGAGCATTTCCCCACCGAGGCGCATTCCGAATTTATCCGTACCCGCCGCGCCTCCGAACAGCCCGCCCTAGTCCGCCTCAGCCCCGAGGCCTTCGACAAAGCCACCCAGCGCGAAGGCCCCGATGGTATCATCGCGGTCGGTCATCAACAAAGCCACGCCCTCGAAGCACTCCAGCTCCCCGAGAACCCCCTCCTCCTCATCCTCGAGGGCATTGAAAAACCCGGCAACCTCGGCGCAATCCTTCGCTCTGCCGATGGCGCCGGCGCCGATGCCGTCATCCTCGTCGACTGCGTCCTCGACCCCTACAATCCCAACGCCATTCGCTCCTCGCAGGGTCTCCTCTTTGCCCTTCCCCTTGTCACCGCCGAGCGCGACGCCCTCGCCCAATGGCTCACCAAGCACCAGATCCAAACCTGCGCCACCACCCCCGCCGCCAGCACCCTCCACTGGGACTGTGACTTCACCCAAGCCTCCGCCCTCATCCTCGGCAGTGAACACTCCGGCCTCTCCGATTACTGGATTCAGTCCGCCGCTCAGACCATCCTCATCCCGATGACAGGGCAGGCCGATTCCCTCAATGTCGCCGCCACCGCCGCAGTCTGCCTCTACGAAGCGCGTCGACAACGCCAACCAGCAGCAAATAACTAGCAATCCACACCCCAAGCGTAAAAATTTTGTTTGGCTGAGAATTTGTCTCAAAATACCGCGCGCATCCCGCCCATCCCGCTTTTTAAGCCAGCATCACGCTCGCTCTGTCCCATCGGAGCAGACTGAGTTTTTATGAGATTGATTCTCATAGATTAATTATCCTTGATTCTCATTATCAAGGCGGAATATACCCCATGCATGACATCGGAAAAAACTCATAAAAGCACCGCAGCGCTCTTCTGCAGTGGATTATTCATTGGCTCGGCATTACTCGCCGCTCCCACCGAAAAGGGACCGGAAATGGAGCATGAGCTGAATCCCTACGTGGTGGTGGCGACCCGCACGCCGGTTGAACTGGGAAAACTGAGTATTTCGACCAGTTTCATCGATGCCGCAACTCTCGAGCAACGGCAGTACTTCAGCCTTCCCGACGTGCTCAAAGAGCTTCCGGGCACCACAGTCGTTCAGAATGGACACACAGGAGCGCTCGCGAGTCTATTTACCCGTGGCACCGAATCCAACCATACCGCTATTTTTTTGAACGGTCGCCGCCTCCCTGCAGGGACCTTTGGACAATATGACTTGAGTTCTCTGGGAATTGAAAATTTAAGCTCGGTGGAGTTTGTACGCGGACCCTCTTCGAGCCTTTATGGATCGGATGCAATCGGAGGGGTCATTGACTTGAGAAGTCGTGAGGCGAGCCCCAACGAAGAGAGCACGGTTTTAACGGCGGAGTATGGCTCTTTTAATAGTTTGCTTGGGAAGTATGAAACCTTGATCGGTGGTGAAAATTTCAGCGTCTCGGCGGGCGTAAGTTATTTTGAGACCGAAAACGACCGTCCCAACAGTGATTACGAGCGAACCGCTGGGAACCTCTATGCGAGCTATGCAATCAACCCGAAACTTAAGTTTGATTTTCAGGGACTCTATTATGACAGCAAACTCGGTGTTCCGGGCAGTGAAAGTTCCTCAATCTATCCCGCCGAGGAAATAAATAAGACCGAGAGTTTTCTCCTCTCCCCAGGCCTCAGCTTCAGTGCCAGTGAAGTCCTCAGCGCAAGTCTCTTATATTCTTTTTCCCGCAATAGCTTCGAGGCTAGTGAATCGCCCTACTACAACTTTTGGGGTAACGGTAATTTTACTTTCAAAGAAAGCGTCAATGAGGTTCAGGCCATGACCCATTTCATGCCGGATGATCTGCCTTTTTTAATCACTGCGGGATTCAACTATCTGGAACTCAATTATGATCGTGCACCAAAAGATAATGATGGCTCACCCTCAACCCGTCCTTTTCAATACAGCTACCGCAATCAGGCTGCTTTCGCTCAGGCGATCTGCGACATCTCCGACTCACTGCGCTTCATCGGTTCAATGCGTTATGACCGCTTCGACCGCTTTAAAAATTTCACCACTGGCAACGCTGAATTTAGCTACTACTTTCCAAGTAGCGACACTCGGCTCTTCCTGAAATACGGCACCGGTATGGCTCCCGCCGAGGCAAATGACATCGCCCGACTCGCAGGTAAGCTTGAACCCGAAGAGAGCCAGTCATGGGAAATCGGCTTCAAGCAGTCGTTCAACGATGCACGGTTAAACCTCGGCATGATTTATTTCAACTCACGGATAAAAAACCTTGTTGATGACGACAGCGGCTATCCAGTTACCAATTATGAAGTGGTCGATACAGAGCAAGACGGCGTGGAATCGGAACTCACTTGGCAAATTACAAAGACCGTTTCCAGTCGCCTCGCCTACACCTACCTACAAGCCGAGGTCAGTGCAGGCACCTATTTTTACGCCGATGGCCCCGGAGCGCGCCTGATTCGCCGCCCCAAGCACAGCATCGCGGCCAACCTCGATTGGGAAGCCAGCCAAAGCATTCGTCTCGGCCTCGGCTTTCAAGCTGCGATCGACCGGGAAGAACCTGCAGGAACCCGACATGAAGATTACGAACTTTTCCGTCTCTACGGTGATTGGCAACTGAACAGCGCATTCACGCTCTATGGCAGAGTGGAAAATCTATTCGACCAGCACTTCACCTATACTCGGGGATTCAGTAACTCCGGTTGCGCCGCTTACCTCGGGGCGCGCTTGAAATTCTAAGTTCCGCCGGTGCGGCAAGGCACGCTTTGAGCTTGGCAGGAGCGGCTCCGCGCTTCGTCATAGGGAGCGTTGCCATGCCACACAACGTCGCCCACTTCCTCGCCGAGCAAGCCCGCCTTCACCCCGGGCAGGCCGCGGTGCGCGCGCCCTCCGGACGCAACCCCGCAGGGGTGATCCGCTACCTCGAGCGCAGCTTCGCGGAACTGGAAACGGAGGCCGCCGCCCTCGCCCACCACTTTCAAGAGCGCGGCATCCAACGCGGCACCCGGGTCCTCCTCATGGTGCGCCCCGGGCTCGACCTCATCCGCACCGTCTTTGCCCTCTTTAAAATGGGCGCGGTTCCCATCGTGATTGACCCCGGGATGGGGCTTCGCCGTTTCCTGAATTGCGTGCGGCATTCCCAACCGGAAGCCCTCATCGGGATCCCCGCCGCCCGCCTGGTCGCGATCCTCGCCCGCCGCAGTTTTTCCGGAGTCCGCATCCGCCTCGCGCCCAAGCTCCCGCCGAACGCCCCCCGCACCGCTTTCCCCGTAGTCGATTCCGCGCCGGATGAACTCGCCGCAATCCTCTTCACCTCCGGTTCCACCGGTCCCGCCAAAGGGGTCTGCTACGAACACGGGATGTTTGCCGCCCAAGTGGAGGCGATCCGCAGTGGTTACGGCATCGCGCCGGGCGAAGTCGACCTCCCAATGCTGCCGGTCTTTGCGCTTTTTAATCCCGCCCTCGGAATGTGCACGGTCGTTCCTGAGATGAACCCCAGTCGACCCGCGAGCGTCGATCCCGGAAAAATTGTGCAGGCGATCCGGCAAAACCAAGTCACTAATAGTTTCGGTTCACCCGCGCTCTGGGCAAAGATCACCCGCCATTGCCGAGCCCAGTCAATCACCCTGCCCGGCATGAAGCGTATCCTCCTCGCCGGGGCTTCCGTCCCGCCCGACCTCCTCGCCGAAATGCAAACCGTCTTCCCGGGCGCGGAACTCCATACCCCCTATGGCGCGACTGAAGCCCTCCCGCTCTGTTCCATCGAGGCGCGCGAAATCCTCAACGAGACCGCCGAGCGCACCCGCACCGGCGCGGGTTCCTGCGTCGGGAAAGCCCTCCCCGGAGTCGAGATCCGCATCATTGAAGCGACCGACGGCCCCATCGCGGAACTCGGCGCCACCCGTCCCTGCCCCACCGGAACGGTCGGTGAAATCATCGCCCGCAGTCCCACCGCCACCCGCCGCTACGATCAATTACCCGACGCCACCACCCGCGCCAAGATTCAGGACGGGCTCGGCTTTTGGCACCGCATGGGCGACCTCGGTTACCTCGATGGGGAGGGTCGTCTCTGGTTCTGCGGGCGTCAGGCCGAAAAAGTTGAGACCGCCGCCGGAATGCTTTACCCCGATTGTTGCGAGGCGATCGTGAATCAACACCCCCGCGTCTTTCGCTCGGCCCTCATTCAATTTGGCGATCAAGCCGCAGTCGTCATCGAACCGGAATCGGGCGCCTTGCCCCGAAACTCCGACCAGCGCCTTGCCTTTGAAAACGAACTGCGCACCCTCTGTGAGGAAAACTCCATGACCGCGAGCATTGATACATTCTTCTTTCAGGAAAAATTCCCGGTGGACGTGCGGCACAATGCCAAAATTCACCGCCTCAGCCTCCGCCGCAAATGGAACAACAAACAGGAGGGCGGCGCATGAAAGTCCTCGTAACCGGAGGGGGCGGATTCGTCGGGCGGCATTTGATCGACCGCCTCTTGGCGCGCGGTTACACGGTGCGGAGTTTTGGACGCAGCCCCCAGCCGGAACTGGAAGCGCTGGGCGTTGCATGCCATACCGGCGACCTCGCCGACGCCGCAGCGGTCGCGACCGCCTGCGCGGGCATGGACGCGGTCTTTCACGTCGCTGCCAAAGCGGGCATCTGGGGCAACTGGAACAGTTTTTATCAACCCAACGTTCTGGGCGCGCGGCACGTGGTGGCGGCCTGCCGCAAGCACGGCATCGGGCGTTTGGTGTATACCAGCACCCCCAGCGTGGTCTTTAATCGGCAAGCATTTTCCGGCGCAGATGAATCCCTCCCCTACGGTTCCCGTTGGCTCTGTCATTACGCCCACACCAAAGCGATTGCGGAAAAAGAAACCCTCGCCGCCAACCGCCCCGACCTGCAGGTGGTCGCCCTGCGTCCCCACCTCGTCTTTGGCCCCGGCGATCCGCACCTCCTCCCCCGCGTCGTGGAAAAAGCGCGCGCCGGACGCCTCCGCATCGTGGGCGATGGAGAATCGCGGGTCGATGTGAGCTACGTGGGCAATGTTGCAGACGCGCACTTGAACGCCCTCGACGCCCTCGCGGCAGGCCGTGCCGCCGGCAAGGCATATTTTATTTCTCAGGGCGAACCGGTCGCCCTTTGGCCCTGGATCAATGACCTCCTCCGCGCTCTGGAAATCAAACCGGTCACGCGAAAGCTGCCCCTCCCCCTCGTATATGGCGTGGGCGGGATTTGCGAAGCCCTCTGGAAAATCCTGCGCCGCAGCGACGACCCGCCGATGTCCCGCTTTGTCGCGGTCGAATTGGCGAAGGATCATTACTTCGATATCAGCGCGGCGCGGGAAGACCTCGGCTATGATCCGCAAACCGGAATGACAGAGGCGCTCGAACAAACCGTCGCCGACCTGCGCCAGCGCGGCCTCGCCTAGGAATAACGTTTCCAAACGCTGGGCGCAAAGAGCACCAGCACCGCGTAGAGTTCCAAACGCCCGAGAATCATCAGGAGACAGAGGTAGAACTTTGTGATGCCCCGCAAAAAGTGGAAGTTCTCGGTGGGGCCCACCGCATCAAATCCCGGTCCGATATTAAAGAGGGTCGATTGCACGCTGGAAAAGACCCCGATAAAACTGAGGTGCGGTTCACTCGCCGAGACAAAGAGCATCGAAATGATCTGCAGGGAAACCATCAGCAGCAGGAAGACCACCACACTTTGAATGGCGCGCTCGCCGAGGAGTCGCCCGCCCATCCGCACGGGCAGCGTTATGTTTGAACGGAAGGAATGGATGATACTTTGGGTAACTGCCCGCAGAGCAATGATCACCCGTACAATTTTTATTCCTCCGGCGGTGGACCCGGAACAGCCCCCCACAAACATCAGAATGATCAGCAACATCTTTGCCGGTGGCAACCAGGTATCAAAATCTGCCGAGGCATAACCGGTCGTGGTCATAATCGAGGTCGCCTGAAATGCGGCAGTGCGAATCATCTCGTGATCTGGCAAGGTACCGTCCAGTTCCACGAGGTAGACCGTGAACAGCCCGACACTGATCAGCAGAAGGCTGTAAAACCAGATGACTTCATGGAAATTATGCAGTTTGAAGGCGCGGGTGCGCATCACGCGAATCACCAAAATAAAAGTGGTCGCGCTCAAAATCATGAAGACAATCGCGATCCATTCCAGCATGGGACTGTTGAAATGCTCGAAGCTCGTCGCCTCGGTACTGAAGCCCCCCGTCGCAACGGTGGTCATGGCGTGGTTCACCGCCTGAAACCAATCCATCCCACCAAAGCGGTAGGACAGCAAGCAGGCCGCCGTCAGCCCAAGATAATAGAGCAACAAATGAAACGCCCCGCGCTGGACGCGACCCTGCTCAAAATCGGAGGACGCCCCGGAGGATTCATTACTAAAGAGAATTTTCGCCCCCGCCCCGAGAGAGGAGAGGATCGCCACGAAGAAAACCACCACCCCGAGGCCACCCGCCCATTGGCTCAGTGAGCGCCACAAGAGCAAGCTCTTCGGGAATTCATGAAAATTGGAGAAGGCGGTCGCCCCCGTGGTGGTGAGCCCCGAGCAACTTTCAAAAACGGCATCTGCAAATTCGCAATTTTCCACGATCAATACGTAGGGAATCGAACCGATCAGGGTCGCAAAAATCCAGGACATCCCAATCGCGCACAAGGCTTCCCGGCGAAAGAGCTTGGGCGTTCCCTGCCGCCCGATCCAATGCGCCAATAGCGCCAGGACAAGGCTCACCGCGATCGCGACGCCAAATGCGCGCGGTGCCGCCGAACCGAGCGCTTCGCCCATCAGCAAGCCCACCCCACCGCAAAGCAGGAAACCTCCCGCAAGCGCGAGAAACACCATGGTGAGCAGGCGATAGATGATGGCCGTGTTCATTGTCCGAAAATTAGCTCTGGTCTAGAGAAGGCATTCCCGCAAAGCCGCTTCCTGAGAAGCCTCCACCAATACCAATACACGGTCGCCCGCCAGAATGGTGTCGTCCGCCGTCGGTACCTTTGCTTGAAATTTGTGCTGGAGCGCCACCACCAAACAATTCCCCGGCAGGGCGATTTCCCGCAGTTTGCGACCCACCGCGCTGCTTTCATGCCCGATGCGCATTTGTAGAATACGGCCCCCGTCCGGGAATCGCGCCAACTCGTGCACGGACTCAAGGGATAGAGTGCGTTCCATGAAATCAGCGGTCGCCTTGCGCGGTGAAACCACCACCTCGATCCCGAGCATCGTCTTCAAAATCCCCAGCAGTTGATCGTAGTCCCCCTTGTTGATGACCAACTGGACATGATCCGCGCCAAGCTTCGCTGCCTGCAGACAGGTCAAAATATTGTCCTCGTCATCCTTCGTGCAGCCCACGAAATAATCGGCGTCCCCGATTTGCTCCTCCTCCAGGAGGCGAAGCGAGGTGGCGTCCCCATGAATCACGGTCACCTCCGGGAAAGATTCTGCCAGTTCGCGGCATTTCTGCGGATCTTTCTCAATCACGCGAATCCGGAAACGCGGGTTGCTCAGGAGGCGAATGAGACTGATGGCAGTTTCGCTGCCGCCGTAGAGGACGACCCGCACATGCTTCACCTTGTGCTTCGGGTCCAGTTTTTCCCGCGCCGCCAGCACTGCCTCCGGGTGACCAAACAGCGTGACTTTGTCGCCCTCAAAAAGCATGGATTCTGCGTTCGCGACCTCGCTCTTTCCCTCCCGCTGAATGTAGCCGATCCGGATTTGAGGATCCATTTTTAAATCGCTGAGTTTACGTCCGATGAGGCGGCATTCCTTCGCCACCTTTTGTTGTTGAACTTCAATTTGCCCGCGCGCGAAATTCTCGACCGCGAGACGCCCGGCGTTGCGGATGGTCTTGGCGAGTTCCACCGCGCAAATCGCCTCTGGGTTGACGAGGAGATCGATCCCGAAATGGAGCTGGTAATTGATGACGGAGTTGTCGCTGTAAGTGCCGTCGTGAATGCGGGCGATGGTTTGCTTCGCACCGAGACCCTTCGCGAGGGAACAGGAAATGATGTTGGTGCGGTCGTCGCTTGTCATCGCAAGGAAGGCGTCGCACTTCGCGACATCGACCTCCAACAACTGCCGCGCCGAGCTGCCGTTACCCCGAACAATCCGGGCATTGTGTTCCTCGTCGAGGCGTTCGCACAGCTCCATGGATTGCTCAATCAGGCACACATCATGGCCCGCTGCAGCCAGTGTAGCGGTTAGGTTGTGGCCGACTTCGCCGGCGCCCACAATGATGATCTTCATAACCGAAGTTGTTGATAGAGAAAAAGGTTTCGAAGCAAGCATGCGGAAAAACCCGCACTTTTCCAGAGCATTCTTCAGGCCTTAAATACCAATAAAAAAGGCTTATTCCGCCACTTTGTGGGCGCCGCAAGCGTGCGGACGCATACCCACCGGTTTACCGAGGACCTCCCCGTAGATAAAGGCGGTACGCGCCGCGTCGGGCGTGCGCAACGCCGCCCGGACCGGTCCTTTCAAAAGACCCCTGCCCGCTTTGGAAGACCTGCGATCCCGGCGCCCCAGCTTTTGCGTCGCGGCGGTACTTTGCGCCTTTAAAGCCGCCGCTTTCTTCCGCGTCGCCTCAATTTGCGCCAACTGCGCCTGCATCGTGTTTTCGTAAATATCGTCCGAAGCATCCCAGGTAAACTCCGGTTTTGTTTCGACCGACTCGGGAACCGGAGCAGGGGCGCGGGTTTCGTGGACCCGTTCATCGGTACGCTTCGTGCGTTCGCGAACGCTGCGCGCGGGTTCCGGCGGAGCGGCCACCACCGGCGGCGGGTTCGGCGTCGCAGGGGCCCCGCCACGGCGTTCCTCGATCTTGCGGCGAATCTCCTCCCGGACCTGGCGTTGGCGTTCCGCCTGTTCCGGATCGACCTCCCGTTCCCGCTTGCGCGGCATCGGGAAGCCGTCCTCCAAATCATCCCCGGATTTCTTCGAGAGCATATTCCCGAAGAAATAGACCCCCGCAATCACGAGCGGAATGAGGATATCGAACAAGTCTTCCATGACGGAGAACGCGGGAGCCGCTTAACTATTTTCTTCGCCCTTCGAGATCGAATCACGCATGTCGGTGTCGGCCTTGATGTTGTTCAGGCGATAGTAATCCATCACCCCAAGGTTGCCGGAACGGAAGGCTTCCGCGAGCGCGAGCGGCACCTGTGCCTCCGCCTCGACCACCTTCGCATTCATTTCCTCCACCTTCGCCTTCATCTCCTGCTCGAGCGCGACCGCCGCGGCCCGACGCATTTCCGCCTTCGCCTGCGCGACGTTTTTATCCGCCTCTGCCTGCGATTCCTGGAGCTTGGCGCCGATGTTTTCACCCACGTCCACGTCCGCGATATCAATCGAAAGAATTTCAAATGCGGTTCCCACGTCGAGGCCGCGGTCAAGCACCACCCGCGAAATCGTATCGGGTGATTCCAGCACGGTCTTATACGAATCCGAGGAACCAATCGTGGTCACAATGCCCTCACCCACCCGGGCGATAACGGTTTCCTCAAGGGCACTGCCCACGTAGTTGTCGAGATTGGAACGCACCGTGACCCGCGCCCGCGCCTTCACCTGAATACCATCCTTCGCGACGCCGTCGATCGTGGAGCGTCCGCTCTGCGGATTGGGGCATTCGATGACCTTGGGATTGATGGAAGTGCGAACCGCCTCGAGGACGGACTTGCCGGTGCCCTTGGTGGCGAGGTCGATCGCACAGGCGCGTTGCCAGTCGAGCTGGATATTGGCTTTGTCTGCCGCGATCAGGGCCTGCACCGTCTGGATGACATTACCCTCCGCGAGGTAGTGCGCCTCGAGATCGTTGGAATTTAATTGAATACCAGCCTTCACCGCAGTGATGCGAGCATCCACAATCAGCGAAGCGGGCACCCCCCGCAGGCGCATCGCCACCAGCGTCGGGAATCCCACCGTCGCTCCCGCGAGTAGGGACTTCACAAAAAGACCAATGTAGGAAATGAAAACCAGCAAGAAGACGAGCACGGCAAGGCCGAGAATCCCGAAGATCGCAAGTTGCAGGCCGGAGGCCATGAGGAGTGGTGTCAGTATATTCATGATTGCTTGATAATGAGTTTAAAATTGTCTTGTGAAATTACGGTGATGGCGGTTCCGGCTTCGAGGTAGCCGTCGCGGGTCTGCGCTTCAAAAGTTTGACCCTCGATCTCCACCCTGCCGGACGGATTGAGGCGGGTCAATGCCAGGCCTTCTTTTCCACGCATATCTTCTGAGGTAAAGGCGCGCGCCGTTCGACCCTCAACCACACGACTCAGAAAAAACCGCTTCCCGAAGCGAGTGTTGGCAAAGATTTTAAACTCCACTACCACCAGCAAGAGAGCCGCGAGAATCGACCCCATAAAGACCAGACTCGCGGTCGCCCAGTCATAGACCAGCCCGGTCTGCACCGTTGCCCCGAGCAGGCAAGCCGCCGCCAGCAAACCAAGAATCCCTCCCGGCAACAAGACCTCCAGGAAGATCAACACCGAGGCCACCACTAAAAATCCAATGATCCAGCTCATCCCTCCATCGCCTCCACGATCACATTAAAATCCGAAACTTCCAAAACCCGCACCTTCGCGCCGGCATCGAGGCTGCCCACTTCACAACGCGCCGCATAACGCTCCCCCTCGATTTCAATCACGCCCACCGGATGCAGCGGTTTACAGACCACCCCGATCGCGCCGACCACTTCCGCCGCCTTGCTGCGCACTTCACCCCGGGTCGCCCCGTTTACCGCGTCCCCGAGCACCAAGGCCCGCTCCACAAAACTCCCCTTCAAAAACCGCGAGAGCAACAAGCCGCCCGCCAATGCAATCGCCATCGCGTAAATCAAATTCATCAAGGGTGACACAAACAAATCAAAGCTGAAATCCGTCTGACCACCCGGCCAATAATCCACCATCGCCCACAACAGCGACCCCACCATCAACAAAGACCCCACCAAACCCGCCACCAAAATTCCGGGCAGGAGCAAAAGCTCCACCAGTACCAACAACAACCCCAGCAAAAACAGCGCAATCACCTCGTTCCCCGCCAACCCCGCAATGTTTTGACTAACGAAGAACAGCACAATCAGCGCAATCCCCCCGATCCCGAAAATCCCCCATCCCGGCGTCTTGAATTCAATGAACAACAAAAGCATCCCCAAGCCCATCAGCGCCGGCGCGAAACCCTGCATCCACTTCGCCCAGACCTCCGAATACGTCACCTCAAACGATTCAATCGTATATCCCTCCGCCCCAAAACGATCCTCCAGCAAGGCCTCCACCGATTCATAAATACCCGCACCCAGCAACGGCTCCGGCGGATCCCCATAAGGCTTCACCGCCTCCGCCGCCGTCAGCGTCAACAATTCCCCCGCCGGCTTGATCACCTCCTCCCCGATCTTCAATTCATAGTCAGCGTCCAGCATCGCACGAATCACCTCCGCCCGATACGGATAAGCCGCACTCATCACCCGGATATTCGCCCGCAAATAACTCTCGATCTTCTGCCGCGCCGTTTCCGGTACATCCTGACCCGTCCCCTGAATCACCGCCGACGCCCCCATCTTCCCACGCGGAGAAAAATAAATCGACTCCGTCGCCGCCGCGATAAAAGAACCCGCCGAAATCGCATCCTCATTCACATAGGTCGCGGTCATCCCCTCGAAACGATCCAGCATTTCCATCATCTCCAGGCAGATGTCCACCCGACCCCCCGGCGTGTCCATGTCCAGCACCACCAGATCCACCTCATTCACAATCGCCTCCTTCAAACCCCGCCGCAAAATAAAAAGATTCGGGGAATCAATCGCCTCCGTCACCGGAATCACATAAACCGAGACTCGCGCTACCCCCGCCTCAGGCGCTTCAGGCGCAGCACTGGAATCCTCCGAGGCCCAAGCCAGACCCACACCCAAAACCAAAGATAAAACTAAACAAAGATGACGCATTAAGAGCTATAAATATGTCCCAATTCCTAGGAATTGCAAGCATCGCAGCACCCTTCAAACTCACCACAGAAGCTACGCAGTTGAAAGTTGTTAGTTGAATGTTGTTGGTTGGAAATCCAAATTCACCACCGAGGCACCAAGAGCACGGAGTCGTTAAGCTGAACATTTCAAAGTTCGATGTTCGATGTTCAATGTTCGATGTTCCCCAACCTTCCCACCTTCATACTTTCCCACTTTCCCACCAATTAATCCCCCTTCAACGTTCGATGTTCGATGTTCCCCAACCTTCCCCATTCGCGTCCATTCGTGTCTATTCGTGGTTCCCCTTCAACGTTCGATGTTCAATGTTCGATGTTCCCCAACCTTCCCACCATTTATTCTTCGTGTTCTCCGCGCCTCGGTGGTGAAAACAAAACCTTGATTCCAAAGCGGCACGATTGCCGCTTCCACGTAATACAACCCTTTTCTTATTAAGATTAGCGAAAATAAGCGCCCATCAGCGGTCGCCAGCTAAGCTGGCCTCAAGGCAGAGTTATGGGATTGTAAGTTGTTCATTGAACGTTGGAAGTTCGCCAACCTCCCCATTCGTGCTTTTCGTGTCTTTTGTGGTTCCAAGCACAGGCAAAGCGGCAGGATTGCCGCTTCCACGGTATCCAGCCTCTGTCGTAGTTCCCAACCTTCCCGCTTTCACACCTTGAACTCCATTCGTGGTTTATTATTCACCACAAAGAACACAGTATAGTGAAACAAGTTCGATTTTTCAGCGATCAACCAACAACGCCCATCACCTTTCCACCTTTTCACCTTCATACTTTCCCACCTAAACTCCATTCGTGGTTCCAATCACTAAATAAGCGGCAGGATTGCCGCTTCCACGATATACAATACTTTTCTTATTGAGATTAAGAGTATGAGTAAGACTAATCCCGACTAACAACCTTCAACTAATAACTCCTTTTGAACTCACCACAAAGGCACCAAGTGCACAGAGATTTTCATTAAAGATTCAACGTCCAAGCTTCACTCCGTGCTCTCCCCGCCTCCGTGGTGAATATTCCGGCAGAGCTATGGGGTTGAAAGTTGTTAGTTGGAAAGCCAAATTCACCACAGAGACTACGCAGTTGTTCGATGTTCAATGTTCGACGTTCCCCCACCTTCCCACTTTCCCACCTTCATACTTTCCCACCATATAACCCCCTCCCCATGCTACCAATCCAACGCCTCCCCTCTCGCCTCCTCCTGATCCTCGCGCTCCTTTTTAATGCTCTCCATACCCATGGGGCGCAGTCCTATCATCGGGAGATTGGGGGTGACTCGAATTACGTCTATAAAAGCGTGGACGGTTATGATTTGAAGATCTGGGTATTCAGCCCGCAGGGGGTAACGGAGCCCGCTGCCCCGGCGATGTTGTTTTTCTTTGGCGGGGGTTGGAATGGCGGTTCCCCGTCGCAATTCGTGAAATATTGTGAGTATTTGAAACAGCGCGGGATGGTCGGAATCGTGGCGGACTACCGCGTGAAGTCGCGTCAGGGGGTGCAGGCGGTGAGTTGTGTGGAGGATGCCCTCGATGCCTTGCGTTACGTGACGGCACATGCCGAAAAACTGGGGATTGACCGCGACCGGATCGGAGTTGGGGGCGGGAGCGCGGGGGGTCACCTCGCCGCCTGCCTCGGCACGATTCATGCCGACGATCCCGCCGCCCCGAAAGCGATGGCATTGTTTAATCCCGCCACGGTCTTGGCGCCGATTGCCTCCGACTTCATCCAAGCGCCGCGGTCTGGCGAAATCATCGAAGCGATCAAAGCGAAGATGGGGTCAAGGAAAGGCGAACTGCGCGCCCGGCTGGGAGTCGAACCCGTCGAGCTCTCCCCCTTTCACCATGTCGTAAAAACGACCCCGCCCGCCATTATTTTTCACGGCACGAACGACAAGACCGTCCCCTACGGAACGGCGGTGCTTTTTCAGATGCATTTGAAGGCGAAGGGCGTGCCGGTCGATCTCAAGACTTACAAGGACGCGGGCCACGGCTTCTTTAACCGCGAGCCGTATTTCAGCCAAACCACCAAGCAACTGGACGCCTTTCTGGTGGATTTGGGCTGGCTGCAATAAAGTGCGGATCGAATTCGCTTCCGGGGTTGTCAGTTTGCCCGCGATGGGCGAGGTTTAGGGTTTTCACAACCCGCATGAGCACACCCGAGCGAAACGACGCCGAAGCAACCTACCGCCGCGACAACTGGCGCGCGCCTTTTCAGGGAATCCTGGAGGCGGGCTGGCAGGCCTTTCCGCTCCTCATCGCGATCCGGTATTTTGAAGCGCCGGAGACCGTGAAGGCGTTCATCGCGGGCGCGGGGCCGGTGGGTTTTTTGCTCACCCCCCTCACCCTTTTTCTGGCGGCACGATTCGCGGCACGTCCGAGTTATGCCTGCGCGGTTGTTTTTGTGATGAGCGCCGCCCTCATTCTGGGGGCGATCCTCGCGATCAACCTCCTGCTCTTTACCCTTTGTATCATCGCGAGCCAGATGGCGATGGTGCAACACGGTCCCCTCATGGTGCAGGTCTATACCATGAATTACGCTGCGCATGAACGCGGGCGCCGCGTCACCACACCCCTCATGCTCACCGCCGGTTTCTCGGTGGGCTTCGCCTGGCTCGGCGGGGAAATCCTCGACCTCGATCTCCTCAACTACAAATACCTTTTTGGATTCATGGCGCTCTGTGCTCTTGCCTGCGCCCTCGCGGTGCGGGGTGTTCCCAGTGCGCCGCTATCCACCGAACACGTCGGCAATCCCTGGCAAAGCTTCAGCCTCATCTGGAAAGACCGCCTCTTTGGATTCATCCTCAGCGCGTGGATGCTCCTCGGTCTCGGCAACCTCATCACGATCCCGATCCGGGTCGAATACCTCGCCAACCCCGCCTATGGAATCAATGCCAACAATGCCACCATCGCCCTCCTCCTCGTGGTGGTCCCCGCTCTGGCGCGCCTCGCTTCCACCAAATTCTGGGGCCGCCGCTTCGACCAGCTCCATTTTGTCACGACCCGCAACAGCCTCAATCTTTGCTTCTTGCTGAGCATCGCGCTCTTCTTCTTTACCACCCATGTCTGGCTGCTCGCCATCGCGATGGCCTTTCAGGGAATTGCGATGGGCGGCGGTAAAATCTTCTGGGGGCTCTGGGTCACCAAGATCGCCCCGCCGGAAAAAGCCTCCGCCTATATGAGCATTCACATGGCGCTCACCGGATTCCGAGGAACCCTCGCCCCCTTCCTCGGGTATTGGATTCTGGCGAGCTCCAGCCCCGCGCTGGTGGCATGGGTCGGGCTCGCCCTCATTGTCGCCGCGATGCTCCTCTTTCAAACCCTGCGCGGTCACGCCCGCCTCACCACCTAGGCCATGCAGATTGATCCCCTCGAGCGTTCCATACAGCTCAGCGTCGGCGAACTGGCGAGCTTCCGCAATGCCCCGCCCGCCCCGCGTCCCGGCGGGGGATCCTGGCGCGCCGCCCTCGGACAGGAATGGCATCAAACCGCCGCCGAACAAACCCGCCAACAATTTCCGGAAGCGCGTTTCGAAGTCCCCCTTGAGGCGATCTGGCGACACCGCGACTGGACCTTCCGTATTCAGGGCCGCATCGACCAAATCATTCCCGCCCCCCACGACAGCCTCACCCTGCGCGAGGTCAAAACCATCCGCGCCACCCTCCCCGCCCCCGCCGAGGAACTCGCCGCCCGCTACCCGCAACACCTCGCCCAGGCCGCCACCTATCTCGCCCTCGCCCGCGTCCTCCCTGAATTCCAAACCGCCACCCTCCGCGCCGAACTCGCCTGGATCGATATCGATACCGGCACCGTCCAAATCCAAGCCCTCGGAGCTGCCGACGAGGCGCGCTTCACCCAACAGCTCGACGCCCTCATCCCTTTTCTCGAGGACCGCCGCAGCGCCCGCGGGCGCCTACTGGACGCCGAACTCAAACCGCCCTTCGAAACCCTCCGCGAGGGGCAGGCCGAATTCCGAACCGCCCTGCAAGCCGCCGCCCTCGAAGCCCCAACCCTCCTCCTGCAAGCCCCCACCGGATTCGGCAAGACCGGGCTGGTCCTCGAGCACGCCCTCCAATCCCTCCTCGATGGCGTCCATGAACGCCTCATCTTTCTCAGCAGCCAATCGACCGGACAAGTCCAGACCCGCGTGCAGCTTGAGGCGATGCTCGGCACCGGCCTGCGCTCCATCCAGATGCGCAACCGCCGCGAGCACCGCATCGAAAGCGCCGCCCATACCTGCACCGGTGATACCCGTTGCGAAGCGGAACTCGCCACCCGTTGGCACGAGGCCGACCTTCGCCCTGAACATTTTTTCCAAGCCGGGACCTTTGAATTGGAAGCGGCAAAATCCCTCGGTCGCGAGACCGGAATCTGTCCCTACGCCCTGACCAAAAGTTGCCTGCCCTATGCGGAGGTCTGGATCGGGGACCTCAATTACTGCTTCAACCCCGCGAGCCGAAACGTATTTGAACAGAGCTACGGCTTTGACCCGGCGCGCACCTGCCTCGTAGTGGACGAGGCGCACAACCTCCCGCGCCGTGCCGCCGATGCCCTCAGTCATACCCTCCGCGCCACCGAGTGGCTCTTTGCCCTCGAAGCCCTCGAGTCCGCCGGAGCGAAACGCCAAGTCCTCGCGGTGGGCCGCGCCCTCGCGCATTGGATCGACCGCCAAAAACCGGGGAACCCCTTGCCCGCCAATAAACAATACGAAGCCCTCGACCTCTGCGAAGATTTCAGCCGCAGTTTTCGGGAGGCGCGCCTCGATTACGCCGCCACCCCGCCCTTTGCCCTCGACCTCGCCCACCGCATCCACGACCTCGCGGAGGCCCTCGCCCGACCCCAAAAGGAATACCTCGCATGGATTCCCAACCCCGGAACCCTCCGCGCCGAATGCCTTCAACCCGCCCCCTGGATCCGGGAATGCCTGCGCCCCTTCGCCCGACAAATCCTCATGTCTGCCACCCTCGCCCCCTACCCCGAGTTCATGGCGCGTTGCGGGCTTGATGCCGAGTCCCTACAAGTGGTGGAAGGTTACACCCCCTGGCGCGAGGACGCCTACCGCGTCGCGGTCGATACCCGCGTCGATACCCGACTCAAAAACCGCCACCTCCATTTTGAAACCACCGCCCGCTCGGTGGCGGCCTGCATCGCGCGCAGTCCGGGTATTCCCGTTGCGGTCTTTTTCAGTTCCTATCAATACGCCGAAAACGTCCGCGCCTACCTTGAAACCCTTGAACCCCAGGCGCGTGCCGCGATTCAACCACGCGGCCTTGAACTCGCTGAACAGGAGGCCTTCATCCAATCCGCTCTCCTTACAGAGGACGCCCTCTTCCTTATCCTTGGCTCCAGTTATGCCGAAAGCATCGACGCCCTCGGGGGGCGCGTCCATACCGCCATCGTGGTCGGTCCCGCCCTCCCAGAGGTCAATTGCGTCCGTGAAGCCCGCGTCACCGCGCACCCCTCCCATGACCGCGAGACCGCTTTTCACGAATGCTACCGTCTCCCCGGGATGCGGCGCATCCACCAAGCCCTTGGGCGCCTCGTTCGTGCGCCGGGTCATCGCGCCACCATCCTCCTGCAGGGCCGCCGCTTCGCCGAAGCGCCCTACCAAGAAGCCCTCGCCCCGGAATACCAAAGCACCACCCGCATTGAAAACGAGGCGCAGCTCTTTGATTGGCTCGCAGAACCGGCTCCGGGGGCCGCTGAATAATTTCATTGCCCTTCGCCCCACAAACCGCCATCTAAAGAAAACCTTTTACAGGGACATCCTATTACATGAGTCAAAATTTAGATTGGAACCGCAAGGACCTCATCGACTTAAAACCGCTCAGCCGGGCGGAAATTGAAACTATTTTTCAGGCCGCCGGCGCCTTTAAAAAAGCGCTCCAAAAAAAGGACAAGAAACAAGCCTACCTGGAGGGGCGCACCGTCGTTAACCTCTTCCTTGAGCCGAGCACCCGCACCCGCCTCGCCTTCGAAGCCGCCGCCCAAAACCTTTCCGCCGATACGATCTCGGTCTCAGCCGCCGCCAGTAGCCTCACCAAAGGCGAAAGCCTCCGCGATACCGCCGCCAACCTCAAAGCCCTGCAGGCCGACATCATTATCATGCGCCACTCCGCCTCCGGCGCGCCCAACTACCTGAGCAAAGTCATCGACATCCCCGTCATCAACGCCGGTGACGGTTCCCATGCCCACCCCACCCAAGCCCTCCTCGACGCCTTCACCCTCATCGATAAACTGGGGCCCCTCGACGGTAAAAAAGTCACGATCCTCGGCGACATCCTCTTCAGCCGCGTCGCCCGTTCCAATATCATCTGCCTCCAGAAACTCGGCGCAGAAGTCACCATCGCAGGTCCCAGCACCCTCGTCCCGGAAGGTTTCCGCGCGATGGGCGTCCGCGTGTGCCACGACTTGCAACCCGCCCTCGAAGACGCGGACGCCGTGATGCTCCTCCGCATCCAGCACGAACGCCAGACTTCCACCCACTTCCCCTCCATCGGGGAATACACTCGCATCTTTGGCCTCAACAAAGCCCGCGCCAAATGGCTCAAACCGGGCGCCCTCATTATGCACCCCGGCCCCATTAACCGGGGGGTCGAAATCGACTCCGAACTCGCAGACTCCGCCCAATCTGTCATCCTCGAACAAGTCACCAACGGCATCCTCGTCCGAATGGCGGTGCTCCACCTCTGCCACTGCCATCACCGAGGCCTGAAAATCAAACTGCCCGCATGAGCGAAACCCAAAACATTCTCTGGATCCACGGCGGGCGCGTCATCGACCCCGCCAATAAACGCGACGAATCCGCCGACCTCTTCGCGGTCGACGGCATCCTCGTCGATGCCTTGAGCGATACGCAAAAGACCGCCGCCCACAAAGTGGACGCAACCGGTCAGGTGGTCGCGCCGGGTCTGGTCGACATCCACGTGCATTTCCGCGATCCGGGTCAAACCCACAAGGAAAGCATCCAAAGTGGCAGTGAGGCCGCCGCCGCAGGCGGTTACACCTCGGTGGTCTGCATGCCCAACACCAATCCGGTCTGCGACAACGCCGGTACGATCCAACGCATTGTCGACACGGTTCGCCGCAGCGCCGTGATCCGCGTTTACACCACCGGTTGCCTCACAATCGGCATGAATGGCGAACAACTCGCGCCTACCGGACAACTCAAGGAAGCCGGCATCGTGGCGGTCACGGACGACGGCAAATGCGTGCAAAGCAACGAAATCATGCGCCGCGCGGTGGAATACGCCCACATGTTTGACCTCCCCGTGATGGATCATTGCCAGGACGCCAGTCTCACCGAAGGCGCCGTCATGAATGAGGGCGAGTGGTCCCTCAAGCTCGGCCTGCGCGGTTGGCCCAAAGCCGCCGAGGATATCATCGTCGCCCGCAACGTCATCCTCGCGGAACTCACCGGAGCCCACATCCATATGCAACACGTGAGCTCCGCCGCCTCGGTCGACATCCTGCGCCGGGCGATCGCGCGCGGTATTCCGGTCAGCGGCGAGGCGAGCCCCCACCATATCGAATTTACCGACGCCTGCCTCGAGGATTATGATACCCTCTATAAAATGAATCCGCCCCTGCGCACCGAGGCCGACCGCGAAGCCCTTATCGAAGGCCTGTGCGACGGAACCCTCGCCTGTATCGCCACCGACCACGCCCCCCACAGCCCCACCGAGAAAGATCAGGAATTTGATTACGCCCCCTTCGGCATCATTGGCCTCGAGAACGCCCTCGCCGCTACCCTCGAAACCCTCTACCACAGCGGGCGTTGCTCACTCTCTCATGTCATTGCCCTCATGACCCACAAGGGCGCGGAACTCTGCAAACTGAACGCCGGTACCCTCAGCGCCGGCGCACCCGCCGATATCTGCATCCTTGACCCCGACGAAGCCTGGACCGTGGACCCGGAACAATGCTTCAGCCGCTCGCGCAACTGCCCCTGGAACGGACGCAGCCTGCGGGGTCGTGTCAAAGGCACCTATGTTGGGGGTCGTCAGGTTTTTGACGGAAACGCCATTACCGCCTAATTCATGCCCCCCGCTCCCGATCTTCCCGCGATCCTCCTGACGCTTCTCTTTCTCGGCGTCCTAGGCGGCAGTCTCGCGCTCTGGTTCGCCCGCTGGCTCGCCCCCAAGCAAGCCATTCAGGAACACGAACCCCTCGCCGCATGGCCCATCGGCTGGATCAACTTCGGCATCTTTCTTTGCGCCCTCGTCGTGGGAATCTACCTGTGCCAAATCCTCGGCTTCAGCGTCCTGAGCGCCACCGGAATAATCGAATCCGAAATACCGGAAAAACTGACGCCAAAATACGCGCTCGTATCCATTTTACTACTACAATTTCCCGCGCTCTTCATCATCCTCGGCCTGCGCAATTATTACCCAAATCAATTTTCCGGAGCCTTTGAAAACAAGCTCTACCCCTGGCTGCAAGCGCTGCGCCAAACCCTGCCCTTTTTCCTCCGCTACCTGCCCCTCATCTGGCTCGCGAGCATCCTCTGGAATGTGGTCCTCTCCGGTTTGCGGTCCATCGGTATTGTCGATGCCACCCCGCCGCAGGAAATCGTCGAACTTTTCAGCAGTGGCGGAAGCCCGGTCCTGATCACTCTCCTCGCCCTTTCCGCAGTCCTCCTCGCGCCCTATGTCGAGGAGATCCTCTTCCGGGGTTGCATCTATCGCTTCTTTAAAAGCAAGACCCTCATCCCTTTCGCGCAATTCATCAGCGGGGTGATCTTTGCCATCATTCACGGCAATCTCGCTTCCTTTGGCCCGCTCATCGTGGTAGGCATCCTCCTCGCGCATATTTACGAAAAGGAAGGCAGCCTCCGCATGGCAATCTGCTTTCACGCCCTCTTTAACGCCTTTAGCCTTACCTTTATCCTCCTCGCCAGTAATTCCGAGGTCGTGCCATTGCCCTAAAGCTTGGGATTGCAATAGCGAGGCCCTTTTGAATGATAGCTCACATGCGCAGTATGACAGGTTACGGCCGCGGAACGGCCACCGATCCCAAACTGGGTCTCACCGCGACATTCGAATTGTCAGCCGTGAACCGCAAATCATTGGACGCCCATGTCCACGCCCCGCGTGAATGGAACGGGTTCGAGCAGACCTGCCAAGGCTGGTTGCGCGAGGGCGTCCAGCGCGGGCGCATCAATGTGCATCTAAAAATCGAAGCGGCGAAAGACAGCGCCTCCAAAAACGGATTGCACTGGGATGAGGCGAGCCTCGATGCCAGCGTTGAACGCCTCCGCCAGTATGCCGAAAAGAACGATTTCCCTTTCGAAGTCAGCAGCGAATTGCTCCTCAACCTCGCCAAAACCCTCAAGGAGGATTCCGCTTTACCCGATTGGCGCGACCTGGAGCCCACCCTCAAGACCGCGTTTCAAACTGCCCTTGATGACCTGAACGCCATGCGCCAAACCGAGGGCGCCGCCCTCGCCAAGGATATCCTCCAGCAATTGAAGGATCTCGAGGCGCAATGCCGGGGAATCGCTCAAGATGCCCAATCTGCCGCCGCGCAACAACGCGACAACCTCCTCCAGCGCCTCCAGAAACTCGGCCTTGAAATCGACCTCCACGACGAACGCCTCCTCAAGGAACTCGCCCTTTTTGCGGACCGTTCCGACATCAGCGAAGAGCTCACCCGCCTCGACGCCCACCTCGACCAATTCCGCAGCTTTGTCGATTCCAAGGATGCCCACGGGCGCAAAATGGATTTCCTCTGTCAGGAGATCAATCGTGAGCTCAACACCACCGGCAGCAAATCCAGCTCCATTGAGATCACCCGCGCCGTTCTGGAGGGCAAAAACATCCTGGAGCGCATTCGGGAACAAGTGCAAAACGTCGAGTAGTCCGCCTAAGGCCCGCGCAAAAAAATAGTGCAAGATGCGCGCGAATGGCTCATAGTCTTAAATTATGAGCGCTGAAGTGCTACAGGAACCCAACCCCTACCGGCCCGTTGTCCAATTTTCCATTCATGCCGATAACAAAGTCGGACGCTTGAATGAACTCATCAGCCTGTTTGCGGTGCGCGAAGTGCATATCATGGCGCTCTCGATTCTTGATACCACCGACAGCTCCATCATTCGCCTCATTGTGGACTATCCCGAAGAAGCGCAGAACCTGCTCGTCGAACACAATTTTTCCTATGTTCAAAGCGGGCTCATCGCAGTGGAGATCGAGGACGAATCCCTGCTCAAGACCGTCACCAGTGCCCTCGTACAGGCGGAGATCAACATCCACTACGTTTACCCCTTCCTCGTGCGGCCACGCGGTCGCTACGCCCTCGCCCTCAGCCTCGAAGACAACGAACTCGCCGCCGAAACCCTTCAACGGCATCAAATCAAAGTCATCGGGCAAAACGATATCGCCCGTTAGCGACGCACCCTCCGCTACATGCCACAAACCCGTTCCCGCTCCCGTACTGAAAATAAATTCGTCGATGCCGTGGTCGCCCATTTGAGCGAGAAGGGTTGCGACGAGCTCGGCGTCAATACCATCGCAAAACGCGCCGGCGCCGACAAGGTCCTCATCTATCGTTATTTCTCCAGCTTTGAGGGACTCCTCGAAACCGTCGCCCGCGAAATCGAATGGCTCCCGGAGGCCGCCACCTACCTCCCTCATTCCGAACGCGAACCCCTCGAAGCCCTCAACGATATTTTGCAAACGCTGCGGCAGACCTTCGCGGAACGACCCGCCAGCAAAGCCCTCCTTCACTGGCGCAAAGCCGTCGATAATCCCCTCACCCAACGCTTTGATTCCGACTGGAAGGCGCTCTGGGAGGACATCGCCCGTGGCATCACTGCCGGACAGAGCTACGACTACGATTCCCGGCGTGCCTGGCAAACCGCCCTCTCTCTCGCAGCGCTCCTCCTCGAAGCGGAACTCGGCGGCGAAGCCTTCAATACCCACGGCCTCGAACGTGCCGCTGCCGGACTCCAAAGCACCACCGCTGCCGCAACGGAAACCGTTGAAGCAGGCGAATCGGAAAACCTCCCGACCAACCTCCTCTAGGATTCCGTCTCGGGACCGGACTCCCCGGCACCCTGTTTCAAAGGACGCAGGCTCGGGAAAAGAATCGTGTCCCGAATACTTTCCGCACCGGTCAGGAGAATCACAAGGCGGTCGATCCCGAGCCCCATTCCCCCCGCGGGCGGCATGCCGTGTTCCAGCGCGGTGATGAAATCCATATCCATGTCCTGCACTTCCTCGCCCACTTGTTCGAGGAACATCTGCTTTTGAATGACCGGGTCGTTTTGCTCGGAGTAAGCCGGTGCGATTTCCTGCCCGTTGATGCACAACTCAAAGACGTCAATCGTGCTGGGGTCATCCTCCGTGATCTTGGCGAGCGGACACAACTCCCTCGGTATGTGCGTCACGAAGGTGGGCTGGATCAAGGTCGGCTCAATGAGTTTTTCAAAGACATTATTGGTGATTTCGTAATCCTCCAAAGCTCCGTCCACTTCAATTTCCATGGCACGGGCTTTTTCGAGTTTCACCTCGCGGCTGTGGCTGAACCACTCCGGATCCCCGGTCGCCTCCACGATCAAATCCTTATACTTCGCCTCGCGCCATTCACCAGCGAGGTTGATCACGGTACCGTCGGGGCGCGGAATCTCCAGGCTCCCAATCACGCTTTGCGCGACGTGCTGGATCAGGCCCTGCGTGAGGGTCATCATGCCGCGAAAATCCGTGTAGGCCTCATAGAGTTCGAGCATCGTGAACTCGGGGTTGTGCCGGCGCGACAAGCCCTCATTGCGGAAGACCCGCCCGATTTCAAAAACCCGTTCCTCGCCGCCCACCAGGAGCCGTTTCAAATACAGCTCCAGCGCAATGCGCATATAAAAGGTGCAATCGAGCGCGTTGAAATGCGTCTCAAAGGGCCGCGCCGCCGCGCCGCCCGCCACGCCCTGCAGGACCGGTGTTTCCACCTCCGTGAAATCCCGCTCCCAAAGGTATTCCCGCATCGCCTTGATGATGCCGGCACGTTGCTTGAAGCGTTGCCGCGAGTCGGGGTTTACGATCAAATCGAGATAACGCTGGCGATAAATTTTCTCGTCGTCCGAAAGCCCCGCCCATTTTTCCGGCAAGGGTCGCAGCGCCTTGGAGACCAGCGTATAGGCGGTCGCCCGCACCGTGATTTCCCCGGTCTTGGTTTTGAAGAGCCGACCCTCCACCCCGATGATGTCTCCGAGGTCGAGCTTCTTGAAATAAGTATTGTATTCCCCTTCCGGTAATTCATCCCGCGTCACGTAGGCCTGAATCTGCCCGGCGCGATCCTGAATCTTGATAAAACTGGCTTTGCCCATCACGCGGAAAACCACGATGCGACCCGCTACTTTCACGAGGGGTTGTTCGGCATCGTCCGCGCCTTCCTGATAGGCAGCGAGCGCCGCCTCGGTGGTGTGGCTCTGTTCGCAATTCGCCGCAAAGGGATTGCGCCCCTCCGACTGCAACTGCTCCAGCTTCTGCATCCGCACTGCGAAAAGATCGTGCGTGCCTTCGTGTTGGTTATTCTCCTGTGTCATGTATTCACAAAGGTCTTTGCCGCAGAGGCGCAGAATGGCAAACGCAAAAAGTCCGCCCGCCGCCGCATCACTGCCCGGACTTCAGAAACAACAGCCTTAAACTGTTCAGGCACACCACCGCAGAACTGCCCTCATGCGCCACCACCCCCACACTCAGCGGAATCCATCCAAGCACCGCCGCGAGGGTCATCAACAGCACCGTCCCCAGCGCAATCGTCACGTTCTGTCGAATCACGGAACTGGCGCGCTCACTCAGGTAACGCGCCGCCAGAAAATTATCGATGCGGTCGCGCATCAAAACCACCTCGCTCTGTTCAAGGGCGGCATCACTCCCGCGCATCCCCATCGCCACCGAGACATACGCCGCCGCCAAACTCGGCGCGTCATTCACCCCATCACCCAGCATCGCCACTTTGTATCCTTTCTTTGAATACGCTACCACCAACGCCACTTTGTCCTCCGGCTTTAATTCGGCCTGCACTTCCTCGATTCCGAGCTTCGCACCCACCGCTTCTGCGGTCTCCCGACGATCCCCGGTCAGCATCACGGTGCGTATTCCCAAATCCCGCAAACGCTCCAATATCCCCCGCGATTCATCCCGGACCGTGTCACGCAATAAAATCCGCGCCACCAAATCGCCCCGGCAAATCCAATTCTCCACAAATTCCGCCGGTGGTTCCGGAACTTCCCGCACCCGCGCCGCCATCGGCCCCTCCAGTAACATTTCCCGCCGCCCGAGCACACAAAGCGCTTCCCCGTCACGACCCTCGACCCCCATCCCGCTCATCGCTCGAAAACCCTCAATAGCCTGCGCACTCAAACCCTGCTCCTTCCCGTAGCGTTGTATCGCCCGCCCGATCGGGTGCGAACCCTGTGATTCCAATGAATACGCCAACTCCGCCGCTTCTCGTTCCCGACCCGCCGGAAAACTCTCAATCCGTTCCACCGACATCTCACCAGTTGTGAGCGTCCCGGTCTTGTCAAAACACACCAGATCGACCTCCACCAATTTTTCAATCGCAACCCCGCCCCGGAACAGGATCCCGTGCCGCGCCCCCCAGGCAATCGCCGCCAGAATCGCAGACGGAATCGAAAGCACCAGCGCACAGGGACTCGCCACCACCAACAAAGTCATGGCGCGGTAAAACGCCGAACGCGTCCCCGCCGTATTTTCAAAGGCGGGAATCCCGAATCCCAACCACCATACAAAAAACATCAGACCCGTCACCACCAACACCAGCAGGGTGTAACCCGTCCCAAAGCGATCCGTGAAGCGCTGACTGGAAGCCTTCAAATGCTGCGCCTTGTGGATCAAATGAATCACTTTTTGCAGGGCGCTCTCATTGACCCGCCGCACCACCCTTGCCTCCACCGTTCCCCATAAATTCAAAGTGCCACTGTAAACCGCATCCCCCGCCGCCTTCGAAACCGGATTCGCCTCCCCCGTCAAAGTCGATTCATCCACCGCGCTTTGCCCCGTGAGGACTTCCGCATCCACCGGAAAAACCGCCCCAGGCTTTACCTGAATGACCGCCCCGGGCGCCACCGCCTCGACCGGTATTTCCGTAAAATTACCGGCGGCATCCCGCACCCATGCCACCTTCGGCGCGTCCTTGAACAAGCTGTCAATTTCCTTGCGGGTACGATCCGAGGCAAAGGCCTCCAAGGCGCCCGAAAGCGAAAAAAGAAACAGCAAAAGGACGCCCTCATTCCACGCTCCAATCGAGGCCGCCCCCAGCGCGACCGCAACCATCAAAAAATGAATGTCCAATTCCCCCTTCGGTAAACCCGCCTTCACATCCACCAGCGCGTCCCAGCCGCCCGCCAGCATTGCAAGCACATACAACGCCACCACCCAGGTGCCCGGTAAATCGCTCTGCGCCTCCAGCAACCAAGCCACCAGACCCAGCAAACCACAAATCAACGCCAAAGAGCCAAGGACTCGCCAGTCCTCCGTCGCGTGCTGATGCGCATGCACCTTGCGCCCCTGCAAAAAATTACAGATCCGCTCCTTCCAAGAGCCCGCGCTATTCTGCTCCGTATAAACGCTCATCTTGCCTGATTACTGTATCTTTACGCGCCCAAACCCCAAGGATGAAATAAAAAGAATTCCCTCTGCGCTTTCCAAAGCCCGCATTTAGTGTTCCTCTGTAGAGCTATGATCGGACTCATCGAAAACAGCGGCAGCGCCCCCGTGGCGGGTTACCTCATGCCGCTTGTCGAGGCCATCTTCAAGGAAGGCGGCCACCTCCAGACCGTGCTTCAACTCGATCATCGACCCCAACAATGCGCCATGGCGCTCGCGGTGGCCGATTCCCTCGAATCCGGCAAACCCCTCCTCTTCGAAGCGGGCACCGGAGTCGGCAAAAGCCTCGCCTACCTCATCCCGGGCCTCATCCACGCCGTCAGCACCGAGCGCCCCTGCGTCATTTCCAGCCATACCATCTCCCTCCAGGAACAAATCCGTAGCAAGGACCTCAAAATCTGCCGCGAACTTTTCAGGGCGGTCCCGGAACTCAAACCCTTCGCTGCATTCAAAACCGCCCTCATGGTCGGTCGCGGCAATTATTGCTGCACCACCCGTCTCAAAAATGCCCTCAAGGACGCCCAGAGCGGACAGGCCGACCTGTTCCCGAACGACGAAAAAAACGACCTCATCCGCCTCGCGAAATGGTCCGCCGAAAGCGGCAACGGGGTCGTGCAGGAACTTTCGCCCCCGCCCCTCCCAAACGTCTGGGACGCCGTCAATGCCGACAGTTCCACCTGTTCCCGCAAAAACTGCGACCCCGCCGCCTGTTTCTATCAGCGCGCCCGCCAACAGGTCCAAGAGGCGAACTGCGTCATTGTAAACCACAGCCTCCTCTTCGCCCTTATCAACGCCGGTATGCCACCGGGCGGCGAACAACCCGGCGTCCTACTGCCCGACGATTTTGTCATCCTCGACGAAGCCCACCGCATCCCCGCCATCGCCACCGATCACTTCGGCATCCATCTCAGCAACTACGCCGTCGATCGCGCCCTCAAACGTCTCTACAATCCCCGCAACAATCGCGGCGCCCTCAAAAAAGAAGGCGATTATTACGACTTCATCGCGATTGAGGAAGCCCTCGCCGCCAATCACGAATTCTTCAGCTACCTGCACGACACCTTCCTCACCAAAGATCCCATCCGCCGCATTCACGAACCGGAGTTTTGCGAGAACATCCTGAGCGGTCCCCTCAAAGCCGTCACCGAACGCCTCGCCGCCCGCATCCAAAAAACCGACGACGAACGCCAACAGGACGAACTCCGCGACCACCGAAAACGCCTCCTCGGGTATTGCGATGCGGTCAGCGGATTCATCGCCCTTGCCGAAGAAGGCCATGTCCATTGGCTCGAACGCGGCGGGAAGAAAGGGCAAATCGTCTCCCTGCGCAGCGCCCCCCTCGACGTCGCGCCCGCCCTGCGCGAGACCCTCTTCAGCCGCCACACCGCCGCCGTCCTCACCAGTGCCACCCTTTCAGACGGAAACCATCTCGACCGTTTTCAAAGCAAAGTCGGCGCGGAAGCCGCCGAGGCACAAATGGAATCCTCCCCCTTTGATTACCCCAACCATACCCGCCTCTTGATCGCGAAAGACGCGCCCCTGCCGCAACCCGGCGCTGGTCGCCTCGACCTCGATTACCTCGCCAATATGATCGCTTGGTGCAGCCGTCGCGTTACGGGCGGCACCCTCGTCCTTTTCACCAGTCATCTCGACCTTCGCAAGGTCCGCGAACGCAACGCCGATTTCTTTAAAAAAATCAACCGCCCCCTTTTCGCACAGGGCCTCGACCACGGACGCTCAGAGCTCACCCGCCGCTTCGCCGAAGCAGGCAACGGCGTCCTCTTCGGCACCGATAGTTTCTGGACGGGGGTCGACGTCCCCGGCCCCGCCCTCTCCCAAGTCATCATCACCCGCCTCCCCTTTGAACACCCCGGACATCCCGTCAGCGAGGCACGCAGCGAACATTGCCGCATGCAGGGCGGCAACCCCTTTGCCGATATCGCCATCCCCGATGCAGTGGTGCGGTTCCGTCAGGGCGTCGGGCGACTCATCCGCCGCGAGAGCGACCGGGGCAACATCGTGGTCCTCGATTCCCGCATCCTCACCAAGCCCTACGGTCGGCATTTCCTCGAAGCCCTCCCAATGCGGAACTACGAACGCTTCAGCCTTCAAAATCGCGAAGCGGTCTTTGACGAATCCGCTTTTACCTGAAGCATCCTTCCTATAAAACCCACACCCGATTCCCATGAAAAAATCCGAACTCTTTATTCCGAAGGTCGAAGCCCAGCCCGACAATATACTTTTCCGCTTCAGCCTCGCCCAGGCCCTCACTGAAGAAGGCGAAGCCCTCGCCGCCATTCCCCACCTCGAACGCTGCGTGCAATCCCGTGACGATTGGATGCTCCCCCGCATCCTCCTCGGCAAGGCCCTCCTTCAGGACGGACAAGCCGCCACCGCCAAACCGATCCTCGAAAACGCCCTCCAACTCGCCATCGCGCAGGACCACCGCGAACCCGCCGCCGAGCTACAACAACTCCTCGCCGACCTCGCCTGAGGTTCCGCGGCCCTCCTCAATCAGCTCCTTGAGTGTTTCCTTGCCGGGTTTGGCCGAGGCACGGATTTTTTGAGCAAGCTCTACCAAATTCTCTGTTTCGGTATCGACGGTGCCCAGACCCGAGCAGAGTAGCGCCACGCGCTTGCCGTGCTTTGTGATCCAGATGCGCTGTCCGCGCGAAGCCGCATCCAACAAGGACGAAAATTTCTTCCTCGCCTCGAAGGCACCCACTTCTCTTTCCTGTAAGCTCTTCATTTGTAAAAAACTAGTTGAACTGGCTCAAAATGCGAGCCTCTTTGAAATTCCAAACTGCCCCGCATCTCCCCGTTGAAAATTCATCGCAGTTTTACTTTCAACCTGCCCCGCACTGCTCTAGATTTTTCAATAATATGCTGCAGCACCACCGCCTCGACTGGAACGCCCCGCTCCTGCCCGCCGTCACCGCGGGACTCCTCGAGCGGGCCACCAATGAAGGCAAGGACCTCAGCCACCTCCTTGCGCTGGTCCCGACCCGGCAAGCGGGGCGCCGTCTCCGCCAGAGCCTCCTCGCGCAGCAAGCCGATTTAAAACTCCCCGCCATCCAGACCCCCGATGCCTTTCTCGCGGCAAGCCTCCCCACCCCGCCGGTGGGCGAGGGCGCCCTGCTCGCCGCATGGTTTGCGAGCCTGAATGCCGTGAAATTTTCGGACTACCCCGCGGTCTTCCCGAAGGAACCCCCCGCCACCACCGCCTGGTTCCTCTCCATGGCGCAAAGCCTCCTGCAACTCCGCCGCGAACTCGGAGAAGCCGGCCTAACCCTCGCAACCGCTGCCGAAAAAGCCGCCGAGGCGGGACTGGAAAGCGATCGTTGGCGGCAACTCGCCCGCCTCGAAAGCCACTACCTCGAAACCCTGCACGCCCGCAAACTGGAAGACCCCATCCTCGCCCGCCGCGCCGCCGCCGAAAACTACCGCCCCCCGGAAGGAATCGAACAAATCCTCCTCCTCGCAATCCCCGACCCGCAAGCACTCCCCCTCCTCGCCCTCGCGCAGGCGGAATCCGTGACGGTCGAAGTCTGGCATTACGGGCCCGCCGATTGTTTTGATAGCTGGGGCCGTCCCCTCCCGGAGCTCTGGGCGGAGCGCCCCCTTCAATTCGAGGACTGGGGCGCGGAACTTCTTCCCTGCCGCGATCCCCGCGAATGCGCCGCAAGGCTCGCGGAAAGCGTCGCCGCCGCGCCGGAAGCCCCTTGCCTCGGACTCGCAGATCCCAGCCTCGCGCCCTATGCGGAACGTGCCCTCCAACAAAAAGGACTCCCCGCTTACGATCCCGAGGGCCGCGCCCTCCACCTCAGCGGAAGCGGTCACCTCGCGGAGCTCTGGTGCAATCTCTGCGAACAGGCCAGCCTGCAAAACCTCCGCGCCCTCCTGCAAAACCCCCTCAACCATCGTTGGCTCGACACCGGAGCCCCCGCCGAAAACCTCCTCATCGCGGTCGATACGATCTTTGAGAAACACCTCGTCTCGAACCTCGAAACCCTCCTTCAATTCGCCTACGAAGCCCCGCTCTCCCTAGCCCTCAAAAAAATCGACGCGACCCGCCGCGCCCTCCTCCAGGCATCCAATTTCCCCGAAGCCCTGCGCGACCACCTGCAGGCGCTCGCCGCCGCCAACGAAAGCGCCGAGCTCGACGAAAACCTCGAACCTTGCCTCGCGGCGGGAATCGAGGCCGCCAAGCATTTCGCGAAACTCCCCCCCGCCTTCCACCGCCTCGCCTTCAAGCAAGCCCTCCGCAAAAGCAAAGCCTACCCCCCGCGCCCCGATGGCGCCCACGACCTCCTCGGTTGGCTCGAATTGCTCTGGGATGACGCGCCCCACCTCAGCCTCGCCGGCCTCAATGAAGGGATCGTTCCGGAAGCCCGCCCCGCCGACAGCTTCCTCCCTGAAACCCTCCGCGAAATCCTCGGCCTCCGCACCGAGGCGCAACGCTTCGCGCGCGACGCCTACCTCCTCGAGGCGCTCTGCCACCGCCGCGCCGGAGACCGCGGGCGCCTCCAGTTCCTCGTCCCGCAAACCCTCGCGGACGGCACCCCCGCCAAACCCTCCCGCCTCCTCTTTCAGGCGCCCAACGCCGAATTCCTCCAGCGCATCCAAGCCTTCTTTCAGGATGACGACGAAGCGCGCGCGCCCAGCCTGATCCACAGCCTCCCCTGGCGGCTCGCCCCCCCGCCGGGGCTTTCCCTCCCGGAGCATTTCTCGCCGAGCAGTCTCCGTAGCTACCTGCAATGCCCCTTCCGTTTTTTCCTGCGCCATGTCATGGGACTTCGCCCCGCCGAACTCGCGGCGCGCGAACTGACCCCCGCAAATTTCGGCAACCGCCTCCACGATGTCCTCGCCGAGCTCGAGGGTCGCCAACTAAAGAATCCTCTCGACACCGATGCGCTCGCCCGCGAACTGAAATCCAGCATCGCGAAAAATCTCGAGCGGCGTTACGGGAAACAACCCTCCTTCGCGCTTCGCCTCCAACAGGAAGCCCTCGAAGGTCGCCTCCAGGCTTTTGTGACCCGTCAGGCCGAAGACCTCGAAACCCACGGTGCCACCGAAGTCCGCGCCGCCGAGCAGCGATTTGAAATGATCCTCGAAGGGTTTAAAATAAAAGGCTTCATCGACCGCGTCGACTCGGGAGACGCGGGCCTCATCCTCTACGATTACAAGACCGCCGACAATCCCAAGACCCCCGCCGCCGCGCACCTCGCCACCGCCACCGCCGCGTCCACCCCCAAGCATTTGCCCGGTGGCGCCTTCTTTGATCTCGACGGCAAGACCTACCGTTGGACCGACCTCCAACTCCCGCTCTACGCCCTCGCCGCCCGCGAGGCATACCCCGAAACCCGGCGCCCCCGCCTCGCTTATATCAACCTCGCCAAGACCCTCGATAAAAGCGCCTTCGATTATTGGGACGACTTCACCGAAGCTCACCTCGACTCCGCCCGCGAGTGCGCGGTGGAGGTCATCCAACAAATCAAAGCGGGAGTCTTCTGGCCGCCCAACGCCAAGCTCCGCGAATCCTACGACGATTTCGCCGCCCTCTTCCCCGACGGTATCGAAAACACCGTCGATCCCGAAACTTTCAAATGCTATCCCTTCAAAACATAGCGATCGCGGCCTCCGCGGGCTCCGGTAAAACCTACCAGCTCACGAACCGTTTCATCACCCTCTTGCACCTCGCGGAGCAACCGGAACGCATCATCGCGCTCACCTTTACCCGCAACGCCGCCGGGGAATTCTTCAACCGCATCATCGGGAAACTCAGCAACGCCGCCGCTTCCCCCGATGCCGCCGCGCAACTCTCCCGCGAACTCGGCATCGAGGCCGACGCCGCCCGCTACCACGCCCTCCTGCGACTCGTGGTGCGCTCCATGCACCGCCTCAACCTCCAGACCCTTGACAGTTTCTTCTTCCGCATCGTCAGCGCCTTCGCCCTTGAGCTCGGCCTCACCGGCAACCTCCAACTCCTCGATGCCAGCAGCGAACCCCGCCTCCGCCGCGCGGTCTGCGATGCCCTCGTCCATCGCCGCGGAGAACTCGACGAGGAACTCACCGAATTCTGGCAAGCCTTCAAACAGGCGACCCACGGACAACAAACCCGCAGCGTTGAAACAACCGTCTCCCAATTCATCGAAAACCTCTACGGTCTCTACCTCGAAGCCCCCGACCCCGCGCTCTGGGGACAGGAAAGCGCGATCTGGCAAGACCCCGACGCATCCCCGCTCACCGCAGACCCGCAGGCCGAAATCGACTGGTCCCAACTCGCCGCCCAACTCCGCGACGCCGCCGAAGACGAAAGCGCACTCACCATGCGTCAACGCGGGTTCATCCTCAAAGCCGCCATCCACACCGAGGAATACCCGGCCAAGGAAAAAACCAACACCCTCCTCAACAACACCCTCAACGACCTCCCCGAATGCCGGAAAGGCAACCGCTTCGTTAAACTCGGCAGCCCCAAACTTGTGGAACTGAGCGCCCCCCTCCACGCCGCCCTCCTCGCCTGCGCCGAGGCGATCTTTGCCCACCACCTCCGCCGCGCCCTCCAAAACACCCGAGGCGTCCACCGCATCCTACAAGCATACCATCAAAACTACGACCGCATCGTCCGCCGCCCGGGGCGCCTCAGTTTTGCCGACCTCACCCGCCTCCTCAGCCCCAGCCCCGACGAAGCAGGCGCCCTCCTCGCCCCCGCCGATCCCGCCGCGCGCCTCCTCCTTGAGTTCCGTCTCGACAGCCGTTTTGACCATTGGCTCTTCGACGAATTTCAGGACACCAGCCGACCCCAGTGGGCGGTCGTGCAAAACCTCATCGACGAAATCGTGCAGGACGAGTCCGGTCAGCGTTCCCTCTTCTACGTGGGCGACACCAAGCAATGCCTCTACCTCTGGCGCGGGGGCGACGACCGCCTCTTCCACGAAATCCAACAACACTACCACCCCGCCATCCAAAGCAAACGCCTCGCGACCTCCTGGCGTTCCGCCCCCGCCGTTCTCCATGCCGTCAACACCGCCTTTGACGACCCCGCCGCCCTCGCCGCCCGTCTCTCACCCGCCGTCGCGGAGCGTTGGTCGAAGGCATGGGAAACCCACCAAGCCGCACCCGACAATGCCGAACTCAAGGGTTACGCCTGCGTCCTCCAAGCCAGCGAGGCCGAAAATTGCACCGAATGGGAACGCACCCGCGATCTCCTCCTTTCCCTCAAACCCCTCCAAAACAAAATCAGCGTCGGTTGCCTCGTCCGTCAAAACAAAGACGCTACCGCCCTCGCCGATTACCTCCGCGCCGAAATCCCCGGCCTCCCGATCCAGACCGGATCCGCGACCCGACCCGCCACCGACAACGCCGCCAGCGCGACCCTCCTCCAATTCCTCCGCCTCGCCGCCCACCCGGGCGATGCCCTCGCCCGCGGGTACCTCCAGTGGCTCGACCACCATACCCCCGGCGCCAAACTCGCCGACCGCGCCCCGGAATTCCGCGACCGCCTCCACCTCGACGGCTACACCCGCGCCACCGAATGGGCCGCCGATCAAATCCGCACCAAACTTCCCACCGACGATCAACGCCACCAACAACGCCTCGACCGACTCTGCGAATACGCCCGCGATTACCAATACGAGGACGAGCGCCACCTCGACGGCTTCCACGAATTCCTCACCGAGCGCAGCTCCAACGAAGACGCCCGAGGCAACGTTATCATTGAAACCATCCACCGTTCCAAAGGACTCGAATACGACGCCGTCATCCTCGCCGCCGAATCCCACGCCGGCCCCACCGAAGGACGCATCGCCCCCCACCGCAAAAGCGACGGCAGCATCGACTGGATTCTCGAACCCTTCAAGAGCGACTGCATGCAGGCCGACCCCCAACTCGCCGCCCTCCCCGAAAACGACGCCCAACAGCGCGACTTCGGAAACCTCTGCCTCGCCTACGTTGGCATGACCCGCGCCCGCCGCGCCCTCTACCTCATCCAACCCGCCGGAACCATCCAAAGCAAATCCATCGCCGGGCACCTCCGCGACACCTTCGGCAACGAACCCGACCCCCAAGGCCTCCTCTGGGAAACCGGCGACCCCGATTGGGTGGTGGGGGGTTGTTGATTGAGGGTGGTTGTTAGTTGGTGGTGGTGGTTGTTAGTTGTTAGTTGGAACCACCCTCTCTTAATCTTATTCTTAATCCTAATCTTAATCTCACTCCCCTTCAACGTTCGATGTTCAACCACCGGCCGTGGAAGCGACACTCTTGTCGCTTTCGAGCAACCGGCCGTGGAAGCGACACTCCTGTCGCTTTTCAACCCAAGCCGTACAGCCAAAGCGGCAGGATTGCCGCTTCCACAAGCTACAACCCATACCGTAGAAGCGACACTCTTGTCGCTTTCCAACCCAAGCCGTACAACCAAAGCGGCAGGATTGCCGCTTCCACCAAATACAGCCTATACCGTAGAAGCGACACTCTTGTCGCTTTCCAACCCAAGCCGTACAAGCAAAGCGGCAGGATTGCCGCTTCCACAAGATACAACCCATACCGTAGAAGCGACACTCCTGTCGCTTTCCAACCCAAGCCGTACAGGCAAAGCGGCAGGATTGCCGCTTCCACTGTATCCAGCAAGCGGCTAATTGACGGGCTGGAAGAGGTTTTTGACTTGGGCGGAGGTGTAGTCGCGGTTGAGTTGTGCGATCATATCGAGAGCGATGCCTTTGGGGCAGACTGCCTCGCATTCGCCGACGTTGGTGCAACCGCCGAAGCCTTCGTCGTCCATGGTGCTGACCATCACGAGGGTGCGGCGGTCTTTTTCGACCTTACCCTGCGGGAGGCTGTTCATGTGGGTGACTTTGGCGGCGGTAAAGAGCATCGCGGAAGCGTTGGGACAGGCGGCGACGCAGGCGCCACAACCGATACAGGCGGCGGCATCCATCGCGGTGTCGGCGGTTTGTTTTGGAATGGGAATGGCGTTGGCATCGACGGCGCTACCGGTGCGGGCGGTGATGAAGCCGCCGGACTGGATGATGCGGTCGAGGGGACTGCGATCGACGACGAGGTCTTTGATGACGGGCAGGGGCTTGGCGCGCCAGGGCTCGATGGTGATGGTCTCGCCGTCTTTGAAATGGCGCATGTGGAGCTGGCAGGTGGTGGTCTGTTGCTCGGGACCGTGGGGGATGCCGTTGATGGTGAGGGCGCACATCCCGCAGATGCCTTCGCGGCAATCGTGATCAAAGGCGAGGGCTTCCTGTCCTTGTGCTACGAGGTCCTCACAGAGGAGGTCGAGCATTTCGAGAAAGGAGGAATCCTCGGAGACGTTGTCGAGTTGGTAATCTTCGAAGCGGCCCTTGTCGAGGGGGCTTTTTTGACGCCAAATGCGAAGGTTTAATTTCATGATGTGTAGGGTTGTTTTAAAGTTTGCTTTTTATTTGTAGCTGCGGGTCGCGAGCTCGACGTTGTCGTAAATGAGGGGTTCCTTGTGAAGGGCGGGTTCGGTGTCGTCGCCCTGATATTCCCAAACGCCCACGAAGGTGTAGTCGCTGTCGTTGCGGAGCGCCTCGCCTTCGTCGGTTTGATACTCGACGCGGAAATGCCCGCCGCAGGATTCCTCGCGCATGAGAGCGTCACGGCACATGAGTTCGCCGAATTCCATGAAGTCGGCGACGCGTCCGGCGCGTTCGAGTTCGGGGTTGATGCCATTGGCGTCACCCGGAACGCGGAGGTCGCTCCAGAATTCCTTGCGGAGGGCCTGGATTTGCTGGATCGCGCCTTCGAGGCCTTCGCGGGAACGTGCCATCCCGCATTCGTCCCAGATGATTTTACCGAGACGTTTATGGAAGGAACGGGCGGATTGGGTACCGTTGATGGAAAGGAGTTTTTCGACGCGGGCCTGAACGGCGGCCTCGACTTCTGCGAAGGCGGGATGCTCGGTGGTGACGGTTCCGGCGGAGGCAATGCCCTGTTCGCTGAGGTAGTTACCGACGGTGTAGGGCAGGACGAAGTAACCGTCTGCAAGGCCCTGCATGAGGGCGGAGGCACCGAGGCGGTTCGCGCCGTGATCGGAGAAATTTGCCTCACCGCCGACGAAGAGGCCGGGGATGGTGCTCTCGAGGTTATAATCGACCCAGAGTCCGCCCATGGTGTAGTGCACCGCCGGGAAAATCATCATGGGGGTGCTGTAGGGATCGTCTCCGGTGATGCGTTGATACATCTCGAAGAGGTTGCCGTAGCGTTCCTCAATCGCTTTTTTGCCGTCGCGT
>CBFHKU010000001.1:0-50682 GCA_965656495.1 Coraliomargaritaceae bacterium | reverse complement strand
TTGGATGGCGTCGCGGAAATCGAGGAAGACCCCGAGTCCGGTGGAGGCGACTCCGTGACCGGCGTCGCAGAGTTCCTTGGCGGCGCGGGAAGAGATGTCGCGGGGAGCGAGATTGCCGAAGCTGGGATATTTGCGCTCGAGGTAGTAGTCGCGCTCGTCTTCGGGCACGGCGTTAGGATCGAGCTGGCCCTCGCGGATTTTGGCGGCGGTGGCGGGATCCTTGGGTGCCCAGATGCGCCCGTCATTGCGGAGGGACTCCGACATAAGGGTGAGCTTGGACTGATTCTCGCCGTGGACCGGAATACAGGTGGGGTGAATCTGGGTAAAGCAAGGGTTGGCAAACCCGGCGCCGCGTTTGTGGGCGCGGTATGCGGCGGTAACGTTGCAACCCTGCGCATTGGTGGAAAGGAAGAAGGCGTTGCCGTAACCACCGGTCGCGAGGACGACGCAGTCGGCGGCGTGTCGGGTGATTTCCCCGGTGGTCATGTTGCGCGCGACAATGCCCTTGGCGCGACCGTCGACCATGACGAGGTCGAGCATTTCGTGGCGGTTATACATCTTAACCTTGCCGAGGCCGATTTGTTTACTGAGGGCGGAATAGGCGCCGAGGAGAAGTTGCTGACCGGTCTGACCGCGGGCGTAGAAGGTGCGGGAGACCTGCGCGCCGCCGAAGGAACGATTCGCGAGGAGGCCGCCGTATTCGCGGGCAAAGGGAACGCCCTGCGCGACGCATTGGTCGATGATATCGGTGCTGACTTCCGCGAGGCGATAGACGTTGGCTTCGCGGGATCGGTAGTCGCCGCCCTTGACGGTATCGTAGAAGAGGCGGTGCACGCTGTCGCCGTCGTTCTGGTAATTTTTGGCGGCGTTAATGCCGCCCTGCGCGGCGATACTATGGGCGCGGCGGGGGCTGTCCTGATAACAGAAACAGGAAACGTTGTAGCCTTGCTCGGCGAGGCTGGCGGCGGCGGCACCCCCGGCGAGACCGGAACCCACCACGATCACGGAATACTTCCGGCGGTTGGCGGGATTGACCAGCTTCATGTTGAATTTGTGGCTGGACCATTTCTCGGAAAGGGGTCCGGCGGGAATCTTGGCGTCTAGTTTCATGGCAGCGGCAAATCGTTCGGATTAATGGGCGGCGGGAGCTTCGAGGGTTTCCTTTACCCCGCCGGTGGGGTCAACATCGAGGGCGCCGGTGAGCACCGCGATTGGAATGATGGCGAAGCCGAGGAAGACCACCCAGCCGTAGGCCCGCGCGATGATATTGAGACGGGGCAACCAGGTGGCGTTGCGGAGGCCGAGGGTTTGAAACATACTACTCACGCCGTGAACGAGGTGCATGCACAGGAGACCGGTCGCGAGAAGGTAGAAGCCCGAAACCCAAATGTTTTGGAAGCCCGCTACCATCATATCGTTGACGTTGAAGGTCATGATCTCTTTGCCGTCCTTCATGACCGCTGCGCCGTGCTTCACGAGCGGCACTTCATTGGGCGATAGAACGGCGGGGTCGTTGTATTCCATACCCGGGACGCTCCGAACCGTGAAGTGCGCGAGGTGAAAAAAGATGAAGGCGAGGAGAATGATGCCGCTCATGCGCATGGTGCGGGCAGCGTAGGTGGCCTGCACGACCTTGTTAACGGCATAGCGTTCCGGGCGGGCGCGGCGGTTGTCGAGGGTGAGCGTAATCGCCATCCATACGTGCACCGCCACACAGGCGAGCAGGAAGAGTCGGATGCCCCAAAGCGCGGGAGTTGGGAGCACATGGTGCAGTTTATAGGCGTAGGCGTTGATGACGTCCGCCCCGAGGAAAATCTGGAGATTCCCCAGCATATGACCCATCACAAACAGGACGAGAACCAGTCCGGTCAAGGCCATCAGAATCTTGCGACCAATCGTGGATTTAAAAAAACTGCAGAATGTGACCATAATGTTAGAAATTTATTAATAAGTGGTATTAGCGCAGGTCAAAATTATCAAACAAGAAGCAGATAATACCTTATCTATTAGGTTTTAGAATTGGAACGATAAGTTTCGCTTAAGTCGACCATTGAAGTGCGAAGGGATGCCTAATTCGCTGCGGTGATACTTTTTTTTGAATTTGTGGGCAATTCTGAAGGAAAAAGGGTTGCCATCAGTAAAGCCCGAAGTGTTGATTGTTGATCATAATTTAGGCCTTAATTCTTCCGGTGGCAACCGAAACTGCGCGTATAAAAAAGCAATGAAACATATTTTCGTGACAGGTGGCGTGGTTTCCTCGCTCGGGAAAGGTCTGACCGCCGCAGCCCTGGGTGCCCTTCTCGAGCAGCGCGGCCTCCGGGTTCGGCTCCAGAAATTTGACCCCTACCTGAACGTCGATCCCGGTACCATGAGCCCGTTCCAGCACGGGGAGGTCTACGTCCTCGATGACGGCGGCGAAACCGATCTCGACCTCGGGCATTACGAACGCTTTACCTCCGGCAAACTGACCCGCTTTAATAACCTCACCTCCGGTCAGGTTTACGAGAGCGTCCTTAAGAAGGAACGGCGTGGCGATTACCTTGGCGCGACGGTACAAGTCATTCCGCACGTCACGAACGAGATCAAGGAGCGAATCTACGCGGAGGGACAGGAGGAAGTGGACATTCTCATCACGGAACTGGGCGGAACGATCGGCGATATCGAAGGGCTACCCTTCCTCGAAGCGATGCGGCAATTTGCCCTCGAAGCGGGCCGCAAAAACGTCCTCTTCCTGCATTGCACCCTCCTGCCCTACCTCAAGGCCGCTGGTGAACTCAAAACCAAGCCAAGCCAGCAGTCCGTCGCGAAACTCCGCGAAATCGGCATCCAGCCGGACATCCTCGTCTGCCGCACCGAGCAACCCATGACCCATGAGATGCGCGAGAAGCTCTCCCTCTTTTGTAACGTCCCCCTCAAGGCCGTCATCGAGGAACAGGATGTCGAGACCTCCATCTATGAATTGCCCCTCGCCCTCAAGGCGGAGGAAGTCGACGACCTCATCATCGAACACCTGGAACTCAATGCGCCCGACAATTCCATGCAGGTCTGGAAGGACGTGGTGCGCCGCCTCAAGGAACCAAAACACGAGGTCGAAATCGGAGTCGTCGGGAAATACATCGAACTCCAGGACGCCTACAAATCGGTTTACGAATCGATCATCCACGCCGGCATTGCAAACGATGCAAAGGTGCGAATCGTGCGCCTCGATGCGGAGGAAATTGAAGCCGACCCCGCCAAATATCTCGCGGGCCTGAATGGCGTCCTGATCCCGGGCGGCTTCGGCGACCGGGGCACCGAGGGTAAAATCGCCGCCGCGAAATACGCCCGCGAAAACAACATCCCCTACTTTGGCCTCTGCCTTGGGATGCAGATCGCGGTCATTGAATTTGCCCGCCACGTCGCCGGACTGGAGGGTGCCAACAGTACCGAGTTTGATCCCGAGACCGCCCACCCCGTGATCGATATAATGGAGGATCAGAAGGAACTGACCACCAAGGGCAACAACATGCGGCTCGGCGCCTGCCCCTGTAAACTCTCGGATGAGAGCTTCAGCTACCACGCCTACGAACGGCAGGAGATCCAGGAACGCCACCGCCACCGTTACGAATTCAACAACCACTACCGCGAACAACTCGAAAAAGCCGGGCTCCACATCGCAGGGGTCAATCCCGAGCGCGACTTGGTTGAAATCGTGGAGATCGCGGAGCACCCCTGGTTCGTGGCGGTGCAATTCCACCCCGAATTCAAATCAAAGCCCAATGCCGCGCACCCGCTCTTTGCCAACTTCATCGCGGCGGCGCTGAAGTATAAAATGTGAGCCTCCATGAACCACTACAATTACCAGGAAACGCTCAAGGCCATTTGGACTGAAGCGGTTGCAAAATACGAAAGCGGGAACCGGGAACCGGAAACCTACTTTGATGCCGCAGGCCTCGAACAACTCGCGGCTTTCGGCCTGAAAATCATGGATCTCTACGATGCCGCCGAAGATTGGATCAATCGCGGCGAGCCGGATTTTGAAACCTTTCTCATGATGAGTGAGGCGCGCCGTGATTACTTCATCACGGTGCAAAAGGGGCAGCCCTCCGAAAAGGAACTCGACCCCGAAACCCTTCCCGCCAAAACCGACGCGGTGCGGGGCATCGAGTGGCTCCCCCGCATCATCCCGAAGGCGATCGCCAAACTCCGGGGTGAACTGCCTCCGGTCACCATGTATAACTGCGGCGGGGATCGCGCTTTCTTCAAGGCTCACAATATCCACCCCGCCGAGTTCCTGCGCGTCGCCTGGGCATACGAGGACGAACCCGATAAAATTATCGATTGGGTCGAGGCCCGTCGCGACAACCCGGATGGATAAACTTGCCGAGATCATGGCCGCCAAACGGGAAGCCCTCAAAACTTCCATCCGGCCGGTGCGCGATTCTGAACTGGAACGCTTGGCGCAAAACATTGACGCCGGGGCTTCCTTTCATGACGCCCTCGCGCGCCCGGACCGCCTCTCGGTCATCGCCGAAATCAAACGCAAGTCTCCCTCCGCCGGCGAGATCGCCGACCCCACGCTCAACGCCGTCGATCAGGCGCGCCAATACGTCAATGCCGAGGCCGATTGCCTTTCCATCCTGACGGACTATGATTATTTCGGCGGCAAAATGCAGGACCTTTGGGATGTTGTTGAATTCCTTGAGGTCCACAACCGTAAGACTCCCTGCCTCCGCAAAGACTTCATGGTGCATCCCGTTCAGGTAGTGGAAGCGGCAGAAGCCGGAGCGCGTTGCATTCTTATCATCGTGCGCGCCCTCAATGATGACGAAATCCGCGCCCTCGACCACGCCGCCCGACTCGCGGGACTTGACGCCCTCTACGAAATCCACGAGGCCGCCGAACTGGAACGCGCCCTCCAATTCCAACCCAAGATCATCGGCGTCAACAACCGCGATCTCAAGCGATTCAAAACCGACCTTGCCGTATCGGAATCCCTGATACCGCAAATCCCCGATGGCATCGTCCGTATCAGCGAGAGCGGCATCTTTACCCCGGAAGACGCCGAACGCGCGCGGGATTGCGGGGCCGACGCCATTCTGGTGGGCGAAGCGCTCATGAACGCCGAGGACTGCGACGCTTTAATGCAAGCCTTCCACGAGGCATGATCCCCTCAAACGCCGCGTGCCACTCAATCCCAGCCAGACCCGACAACTGCTCGAAACCCTCGCGCACCTTCCCAATAAAAAACTGGGGCAAAATTTCCTGATCGATGGCAACATCGTGCGCAAATCGCTGGAACTCGCGGAGTTGAAACCCGGACAGGCGGTGGTGGAAATCGGCCCCGGTCTCGGCACCCTCACCCGCGCCCTCCTCGAAAACGGGCAGCCCGTCTGGGCAGTCGAGCGCGACCCGACCCTCGCGGATTACCTGAAACGCGAGCTCGTCCCCGAGCAAACAAAGCTCCATCTCACCCAAGGCGATTGCCTCGACTTCCCCACCGCGCAATTACCCGAGGCTGAAGCGGAGGCGGGCTTCCACGTCGTCGCCAATCTACCCTACGCAGTCTCGACCCCCTGGATGGATGCCCTCCTCGCCGGTCCCTTACCGGAACGAATGGTGCTCATGCTTCAAAAGGAAGCGGGCGACCGCTACACTGCCACGCACGGCACCAAGAATTTCGGCGCAATCTCGATTTTTCTACAAGCGGCGTATTCGGTGGAAGGCCGACACCTTGTTTCGGGTGCCTGTTTCCACCCCGCCCCCAAAGTCGATTCCCTCCTGCTGCGCCTCGACCGCAAAAAAGATGCGGCCCGCTTTGACCAAGCAACCCGCGAATGCATCCGCCGGATCTTTACGCAACGCCGCAAACAACTGGGGAGCCTCTGCCGCAAAGAGGACTCGCCCTCCCTCCAGCAATGGTTTGAATCACTCCTTGAAGAAGGCTACCCCGCCACCGCGCGTCCCGAGGACATCCCCGGTGAAGCGTGGTCCCGCCTCAAAATCTAAAACTCAAAACCGCGCCGTCTTATGAAAACCAATCCCCTTCGCTGGTCGCTCCATTGGCAAATCCTGACCGCCCTCCTCCTCGCCCTCCTCTTCGGGCGCGGGCTCCTCCCAAATCTCAATCCCGCCACCGCCGCCACCATCGAGCAAATCTGCAATTTCATGGGCAGCCTCTTCATGAACGCCCTCAAGATGTTGATCGTGCCGCTCATTGTGGCGTCCATCATCTCGGGCGTGATGCACCTCGGGGCCAACAAGGGCGTGGGTCGCATGAGCCTTAAGACCTTTATGTATTACAGCCTCAGCGGTGCCGCCGCCATTCTCGTGGGCTTGCTCCTCGTCAATCTCATCGGCCCCGGGCGGGTCGATAGCGAAACCGCCACCGCCCTGCTCGGACAAGCCAGTGCCACCGCCGAAAGCGAAGGCCTCCTTCAAAAAGTCGAGGGCCGTGACTCCGGCGACCTCCTCGATATCTTCCTGCGGATGTTCCCCTCCAATATCGTAGAGGCCGCCACCGATAACGGACAACTCCTCGGCGTCATTACCTTTTCCATTCTCTTCGGAGCCTTCATCGGGGTGCTCCCGCCCGAACTGCGCAAGGCGCAGACGCAATTCTGGGACAGTGCCCAAGCGGTCATGCTGCACCTCACCAATTTCATTATCCGCTTCGTTCCCATTGGCGTCTTTGGACTCGTGACCCCGGTGCTCCTGCACGCACCCTTTGCGGATCTCCTCGGTTCCATTGCCCTCTTTTTCCTCACCGTCCTGCTCGCCCTCGCAATTCACCTCGTCTTTAGCCTGGGGCTCGCCCTGCGCCTCCTCGGGGGGATCAACCCCATCACCCACTTCCGCCAAATGGCGCCCGTCCTCCTGACCGCTTTTTCCACTGCCAGTTCCTCCGCGACCCTCCCCCTCACCATTGAGACCGTTGAAGAGCGCGCCAAAATCTCCAACAAAACCTGCGCCTTCACTCTCCCGCTGGGTGCGACCGTCAACATGGACGGCACCGCCCTCTACGAATGCGTGGTGGTCCTCTTTATCGCGCAACTCTACGCCGCCACCGGGCAAGTCGCCCTCGACCTCGGGCAACAATTACTCGTGGTGATCCTCGCGCTCACCACCAGCATCGGGGTCGCCGGAATCCCCGCCGCCAGCCTCGTTGCGATTGCCGTCATTCTCCCCGCAGTCGGGTTGCCGGTTGAAGCGATCGGGGTGGTTTGGATCACCGACCGCCTCCTCGATATGTGCCGCACCGCCGTCAACGTTTTCAGCGATACCGTCGGGGCGGTCGTCATCGCAAAAAGTGAAGGCGAACAACCCTATCCTCGGGAACCAAGCACCGTTGCACATGACTAAAGGCATGTGCCTTTAAACAAGGATTACACCCGTCGAAAATTCCTCCTCACCGCTAGCCTTGTGACTGCCGGAATGTCACTCGCATGCTCAAAGAAAAACAAATCCATGAATATTGAAGCACGACTCACCGAACTCGGAATCACCCTCCCCGACGCACCCGCGCCCGCCGGAAATTACCTGCCCGCCCGCCAAAACGGCAACCAACTCTACCTTTCCGGCGCGATCTGCCTCGTCGACGGCGCCATGACCCATACCGGTAAGGTCGGCGACGAGCGTGATATCGCCTATGGGCAGGCCGCCGCCCGTGTCTGCGCCCTCAACCTCCTCTCCGTCGCCCGTGCCCATCTCGGTTCCCTCGATCAGGTTGAAGCCGTCCTTCAACTCAACGGATTCGTCAACGCCGTCCCCGGTTTCCCTGATAGCCCCGCCGTTATCAACGGCGCCTCCGATGTCCTCGTTGAAATCCTCGGTGATGCCGGGCGCCACACCCGCGCCGCCCTTGCCGTCACCGGACTTCCCCTTAATTCCACCGTCGAATTGCAGGCTGTTTTGCAGGTCCGGACTTGATTGCCCTTCCCAAAACCGTTTCCATTTCGTCCGTGCTCCGAATTCGAAACATCCTTCCTTTCCTCTGCCTGTTCCTAACGGGCATCCTGCAGGGTAACGAAGCCGAGCGCGCCGTTGTTAAAATCGTCAACTTCAGCCAGGCACCCAACTGGCAGGAACCCTGGAAATTTTCGCAGGTGCGCCCCGGCGCGGGTAGCGGCTTTGTCATTGCCGGTAACCGCATCATGACCAACGCCCACGTCGTCAGTTGGTCGCGCCAAATCCTCGTCTTCCGTTATCAGGATCCTCAACCCTATCGCGCCTCCATTGAATACATCGGGCACGACTGCGACCTCGCGGTTCTGCAAGTTGAAGACCCCGCCTTCTTCGAAGGCCTCAACCCGCTCGAAATAGGCGAACTCCCCACCGTCCGCTCCTCTGTAACGACCTACGGTTACCCCGCCGGCGGCCAACAAATCTCCTACACCAGCGGGGTGGTCTCGCGCATCGAAATCCAACGCTATTCCCATATCTACAACCGCTCCCTCCTCACCCTGCAAACCGACGCCGCCCTCAACCCGGGCAATAGCGGCGGCCCCGCCATTCAGGATGGCCGCGTCGTGGGGGTCTCCTTTCAAGGCAATCCCGACCTCGAAAACGCCGGCTTCATCATTCCTCCCGAGGTGATCCGACATTTCCTCAGCGATATCGAGGATGGCCATTACCACGGCTTCCCCGATGCCGGTATTAACATTGTACCCCTCCACAACCCCGCCTTCCGCGCCTTCCTAAAATTGCCCAACGGTGAAGGCGCCCGTATCGACCGTATCTTTGAACCCTTTCCCGAAACGCAAAAACGAATCCGTGAAAACGACGTCCTCCTCGAGATTGACGGCGCCACCGTCGGCAGCGACGGCATGATTCTCTACAAGGGCAACCGTGTGCAGGCGAGCGTCCTGTTCGATGCCGCCCAACACGGAGCAAGCGTCCCCATCAAAATTTGGCGTGACGGCGCCGCCCTTCAAATCGACCTGCCGGTCTACGTGAACACCGAGGACCGCATCAGCGGCAGCCAATATGATACGCCCCCGCCCTACCTCATGATTGGCGGACTCGTCTTTACCGAACTCAGCCTCGATTTCCTCCGTAGCCTCGGGCGCGACAAACGCAATGCCGACGCCGAGACCCTCTACGAGCTCTTTTATCGCAACTTTCAGGACGAGGACAGCTCACGCACCAAGCCCATCATTCTAGCCAGCCAGATCAACCATCCGGGCAATATCGATTTCCGCGTCCCCTTGCGCTCCATCCTGACCGCACTCAACGGACAGCCCATTCATTCCATGCAGGATTTGCAGGCCGCGCTGCAACACCCAACCGACGGTTTCCACCATTTTGAATTTTCCAATCACCGCATCGAAGCGCTCGCCGAAGAAGAGGCTGCCGCCATTGACCGGGAACTCATGGAAGCCTACCAAATCCCCGCCACCAACCGGATCCATGACTAAGCATACATTCATACGCTGCCTCCTCTTTTTCGTCTGCGTCGGCACCCAGCTCGACGCCCTCCCCTGGCAAAGCGATAAATCCTTTCAGCCGGAAGACTCGCTCGTTGAAATTGAGCTCACCAAAAAAACCCACAGCTATCAACAACCTTGGCTCAGCCATAACCAGACCGGCAATAAAAACGGCCTCGTCATCGGCCCCAACCAAATCCTGACCACCGCCGACGGGCTCAGATCAAACGCCACCTTCCGCATTCGCAAAGGCGGCGAAAGCCGCCGTTATGAGGCCCAACTTCGCTCCATTGATTTTCAGGCAAATATTGCCCTGCTCGATGTCGAGGATCCGGATTTCTGGCCCGAGATGAAGCCCGTCAAACTTGCCAGTGAAATACCACAAAACGGCAATCTCCAAATCTACCGCTGGCGCTCAGGTCGCATCGAGGAACGCGCCGCCGAAATCGTCCGCCTCTACATCGGTTCCGCGAAATTGAGCGACCTCAGCCATCTCGTCCTCCTCGCCTCCAGTGAAATCAACGCCGCCGGTTGGGCGGAGATCGTGATGGACGGCGACCGCCTCGTCGGCCTCACCACTTCCGGCTCCAAGAACAAACAACTCACGATCCTACCCGCCACTTTTATCGCCGCCGCCCTCGAACGCGGCCCCTGCAGCGACGGCCCGGGGCACGGCTTTTTTGATTTCTACTGGATGCGCGCCAGCAACCCCGCCCTCCTTGAATCCAAGGGTCTCGATCCCGAGGCCAACGAGGGCGTCGTCGTGACCCGTGCCCGCGTCTTTGAGGACCACTCCAATACCCTTCGTGATGGCGATGTCATTCTTGAAATTGACGGCTTCCCCCTCGACAAAGAGGGCAAATACATCGACCCGCAATACGGACGCCTCTCCCTTGAAGGGCTCTCAACCCGCCGACACGCCGCAGGTGAATCCATCCCCATGGAGATCTGGCGCGACCAACAACGGCTGCAAATCGACTACCCCCTGCCCCGCGCCGATTTCAACCACGGGCTCATTCCCGATCGCCAGTATGATGTCGAGCCGCGCTACCTCATCGCGGGCGGCCTCCTCTTTCAACCCCTCGACGGTCCCCTCATGCGCGCCCTCTCCAAGAAAAATTCCGGCGCGATGCAATACTACCGGGAAATGCAGCCGGACATCGGGCGGCCTTCCCTTGTCATTTTGTCCACCGTTTTGCCGGATGATTACAACCTAGGCTATGAGAACATCGGTCCCCTCATGCTCGACCGCATCAACGGCCAGTCCATCCATACCCTCAAGGATGTCGCGCATGCCCTCGACAACCCGCCCAACGGATTCCACCGCATCGAATTCATGCACGACGACACCCTGAAACACCTCGTGCTGGACGCTGCCAGTTTGGACGCCGCCACGGAGCGGGTCCTGCAACAGTATCGCATTCCCAGCGCCGCCTCGACAGAACTCTAATGCTCAAGCCTAAGCCCTGAAGGCTTCGGTCTTCGGCCCCTGATAATCCTCGGCCTGCGCCTCTACCACCACGTTTGAGCGAATCCCGCCGCGTCCGCGCCAAATCGTTTCCAGTCGTGCCCAGCGCGGCTTCGCGGCGGCATACAAATCATCAAAAATCTTGTTGCTCGCCGCTTCAAAGAAAATGCCCTTGTTCCGGAAACTGTGCAGGTAGAGCTTCATCGATTTTAACTCCAGGCAAATCTCACCGGGCGCATAGCTGAAAACCACCGTGGCGTAATCGGGATGACCCGTCATCGGACAGGTGGAAGTGAACTCCTCCTGAATGTGCTGAATGGTGTAGTCGCGCCCGGGGCTAGGATTGGGGAAGGTTTCGATTTCCATGATCGTTTCCTGTATTCAAAGATTCGATACGCGGCTTATGCCGGTGCGCCCGCCGGGGTGCTTTCGCCCGCGAGGTCGCCATCCTCCGCTTCCTTCGTTTCCGGTTCCTTTGTCTCCGCATCCTGTTCCTCGGGCTCCGGATCCGCTACAATAGTTTCGCGTTTAATGATCGGCGAACGCATTTCCCCATGCTCGAGGATTTCCTGCACATGCTTGCCGTCAATTGTTTCATGCTCCAGAAGCGCCTCCGCGCACACATCCAAAGCAGTGCGGTGTTCCTTTAAAATCTCAAGGGAACGCTGATATTGTTCCTCGACGATGTCGTGAATCATCTTGTCGATACGCTGGGCAGTCGCCTCGCTGTAATTCTGCGATCGCTCGATTTCCTGCCCAAGGAAGATGTGGTCCTTGTTCTCGCCGTAGGCCACCGGTCCGAGATCCGTCATGCCCCAGTCGCAAACCATGTGACGCGCGGTCTTGGTTGCCATCCGGATATCACCCGAGGCGCCCGACGTGATGTCACCCATCACGATTTCCTCCGCGCAACGCCCGCCCATCGCACAGCAAATCTGATTGAGCAATCGGCGCTTGGAGTGATTCAAAATATCCTTCTTGGGCATGAACATCGTCGAACCCAGACTCTGCCCGCGCGGTATGATCGTCACCTTGTGAACCGGCATGTTTCCGTCATCCACTACCGCCTGCACCAGGGCGTGACCCGCTTCATGATAAGCGGTGATCTTGCGGTCCTCCTCGTCCATCAACTTGCGGCGCTCTCGTCCAAAGGAAATCTTGTCGCGGGCCTCATCGAGGTCCTGCATCTCAACCACCTTCTTGTTGTAACGCGCCGCAATGAGGGCGCCCTCATTCAAGAGATTCGCCAAATCCGCGCCGGAGAAACCGGGCGTATTGCGTGCCACGTATTCGAGGTTCACTTCCTCCGAGAGCGCGATTTTCTTGGCGTGTACCTGCAGGATCTCATGGCGGCCGTTTAAATCCGGCAAATCAATCGTGACCTGTCGGTCAAAACGTCCGGGACGCAGGAGGGCATTATCGAGTACATCAGGGCGGTTGGTTGCCGCGATGATGATGACCCCTTCGTGACCGTCGAAGCCATCCATTTCAACCAGCAAAGAATTCAGGGTTTGCTCGCGCTCGTCATTCCCGCCGCCGAGACCCGCACCGCGCTGACGACCCACTGCGTCGATTTCATCAATAAACACAATACAGGGCGCGTTCTTGCGGCCCTGTTCAAACATATCGCGCACGCGAGCCGCGCCGACGCCCACGAACATTTCAACAAAATCCGATCCGCTGATCGAAAAGAACGGCACGTCCGCCTCCCCCGCCACCGCTTTCGCGAGCAAGGTCTTACCCGTTCCCGGAGGGCCCACCATCAGCACCCCTTTCGGAATCCGACCGCCAATCGCCTGAAACTTCTTCGGGTCCTTCAGGAAATCAACCACTTCCCCGACTTCCTCCTTCGCTTCATCGCAACCCGCCACGTTTTTAAAGGTCACCCCATCTTTTTCGCGCGTCAGCATCTTGGCTTTACTCTTGCCAAAACTCATCGCCCCGCGACCGGCATTGCGGAGCTGCCGTACAAAGAGAAAATACAAAAGCCCGATGATCAGCAGAAACGGCAGAAAACTGAAAAGCAAATCCTGCATCGCGGTGCTGCTGCGCTCCTCCTTTAAAAAGACCCGCAATTTCAGGAAATCCGCTTCGGTCAAACGACCCTCCACCCGATACGGGATCTTCGGGGAATCTTCCCCCGCCTCGACCAGGCTGCTCATCTCGCCCGTGATGATGTAACCTTCCTCCCCGAGGGATGGATCCGGCTTCATCACGCCTGAATCCTTGGCGATCTGACCGGCCTCAACCGCCTCCATTAATTCGCTCACACTCAGCACCCGCTGGTTGCCGCTCACGCCGGGTGTCGAATACCACAACGCCACAATGGCGGTGATGATGACTGCCCAAAGCAACAGCACCTTCGGTTGAAAGCGCTCCGGTGGAGTATTTTTTTGTGGTTTTGGTGTCTTTTCTGGCATCAATGTAGAGTACTTAAAGTGCTTCACCTGCCACGTAAGTCAACCTAAGAGCCTCTTTCGTATCAGGCCCCACACGGCAACGCTCCGAAACCGGTAAACCGGGGACCCATAGAATCAATCCCCCTGTTGTAGAGACCACCGGGAGCAACTTCCGTTCCTTTTCACCCATCCCGCGATCCAGTAAACAATCTTTTAACTTGCGACTCCCGGGGGCTCCCAACGCCTGATAACGATCGCCGGATGCCAGCGCCCGCACCGCCAAAACCCGGGCCCCCTCCGGTAAAACCGCATAACATTCCACCGCCGGATCGACCGCCCCAGCCTCCAGTCGTGACCGCAGCGCCGCATCCACCACGACCCTTTCGCTTACCAAAATCGCCCCGGTGCTCAGTTCAAGCAACGCCCCGGGCCGCAGTTCGCAATCCACCAAAACCGCAACCGATCCCTCCGCGCCTTCAAACCAAACCCGCTCGCCATCAAAAACCACAAAGCTCGCCCCGACACTTTGACGGCCCTTCGCTTCGCTCCCGCACAAAGCCGCCAACAAACCATCGAACCCCGCCGCACTCAAGGATTCCAGTAATCCATGACCCTCCAGCCACGCCGTCAAAGCACGCCGACTCAAGGCCTCCGGTAACAACTGCAGCGTTTCCCGCACCAAGAAATCCGAACCGGTGAACGCCTCCGGCAGCGCCACCTGCGCCAGTTCCACCAAAGCCACCGCGTCCGCCTCGAGTAGACGACGTGTCCGCGCCGCCCCCGCCGAGGCATCCCGGCCCAGCATCCCTTCCAGTTCAGGGATGAATTTACCCCGCAAGGCATTCCGCGCGATTCCCATGTCCGCATTCGTGGCGTCTTCCCTCCAGGGAATCCCCGCCCCCTCCAAGTGCCTGCGCAGGGCCTCCGCGCTCAGATCCAACAACGGCCGCAAGTGCACCGGTTCATTGTCCTTAAAGCGATGCACCGGTCGCGGCGCCGCCATCCCCTCAAGGCCCGCTCCACGCGCCAACCGTTGCAACTGCGTCTCCAGAATGTCATCCCGTTGATGCCCGAAAAAAATCGCCCCGCAAGCGCGCGCCTTCGCCGCGCCCCGTAAAAATTCCATTCGCAGGGCGCGCGCCCTGGTCTCCGTTGAGCCATCCGTTTCCGCCGCCCGCCGCTCCGTCAAAAATTCACAGCCCAAACCGCGCGCCAATCCCTCCACAAAGACCGCATCACCGTCCGAGGCGAGCCCTCGCCAGCCGTGATTGTAATGCGCGACCACCAATTCCAAACCCAACTCAGCACGCCGCCCCCATAATTGACACAATAAAAAGACCGAATCCGCGCCCCCCGAGCACGCCACCAGCACCCGACCACCTGACCCGTCCGCCAGCCAAGCGCGCACCTCCGGCGCCCATAGCTCCAGCCCCGCCCCCGCAGCCAATGACTGCGCCAACGCTTCCCAATCAATTTCTTTTTCCGGAATCGACATCCTCTCCTTTCATGCTGAACGTCTTTTAACATGACAACCCGCCCACAGAGAACCAGTTTATTTTAAACCATGGACGCCACCCGCTTCGACTATCACCTCCCGCCTGAACGCATCGCGCAAGAACCCGCGCCCCGGCGCGACGCCGCCCGCCTCATGGTCATCGACCGCGCCACCCGCCGCGTCAGCCATACCACCTTCGACCAAATCGGCGAACACCTCCCCCAAGGCGCGCGCTGCTTCCGCAACAATGCCGCCGTCCTCAAAGCCCGCCTCTACGGTCAACGCCCCACCGGCGGAAAAGTCGAATGCCTCCTCCTGCACCCCGCCGAAGATCCCCAAACCTGGTGGTGCCTCCTCAAGCCCGGCAAAAAAACCTTCGCCGCCGGTTCCTTCGAACAAGCCGGCCAGTTCTCCGCCCAAGTCCTCGAAGTCGGACAAAACGGCAACTACCGCGTCCGCTTTCAAACCGCCAACGACGAACCCGTCACCGCCCTCGCCGAACGCATCGGCATTATGCCCCTCCCGCCCTATATCGAACGCAGCCCCGACGACCCGCGCCAGCAAAGCGACAACCATCGCTACCAAACCGTGTACGCCGACTATTCCAAACAACAAGCAGTCGCCGCTCCCACCGCCGGTCTCCATTTTACCCCCGAGCTCATCCGCCAACTCGAAACAGGTAGCACCACCTTCCACGACCTGACCCTCCAAGTCGGCATTGGCACCTTTCATCCCATTCAGGTCGAGGACATCCGCGAGCATCCCATCCACCACGAATGGTACACCATCCCCGCCGCAAGCCTCGCCGCCCTTCAAAATCCTACCGCCGGTCCGCGCGTCGCGATCGGAACCACCAGCGTCCGCTCCATGGAAGACGCCCTCCAACGCCTCCAACAAAACCCCAGCACCCCCCGCCTTCCCGATGGTTCCTTTCAGGCGGAGGCCGATATCTTTATCTACCCGCCCGCCACCTTTGCGGGCGTCGATCATCTCATCACCAACTTCCACCTGCCCAAATCAACCCTCCTCTGCCTGGTCTCCGCCTTCCTCACCCCAGGCTCCAGCGATGGCATTCAATGGCTCCACCAACTCTACCAAGAAGCCATTCAAAAAGATTACCGCTTCTACAGCTACGGTGACGCCATGCTCATTCTCTGAGGATCGCAGGTATAAAAACTTTACGTATAAACTTTGGAATGCTTTTATAGTAACGTTTATTAACATCTAAAGCGCAAAATAACTCAAAAAAGTGCTTTACTTCAGCAATAATTAGTGTTTTTATACCAAATATAGAAAAACTTTCCTGTTTGTAGTTTATTCAACAGGGAAACCTAGGTTCAAGTTAAAGGGTCGCGCTGGGGGGTGCGGCCCTTTTTTCTGCCCCTTTCCAAAAACCTAGCCCGAAACCGCCGTCACGACGACCGATGCGTGGATTCCCTCTCCGCGACCCATCCCCGTCAGACCTTCGCCGGTCGTCGCGGTGATGCACACCTCCGACACCGTCAAGCCCAGCAAACCCGCCAGGTGTTCACGCAAGGCCGGCACCTTCGGATCGATCTTCGGACGCAGACATTCCAGCGCAATGGAAACATGCGTCAGACGCCATTCGCCCAGATGTTCCAGCGCCAACTTTAAATATTCCGCACTGTCGGTGATGCCCCTTTTGCAGAGTTCATCCGCCACCGCCCCGATTATAGTGACCCCCGTCACCCCGCTGATCGCATCCGTCAGAGCATGCAGAATCACATCCGCATCACTATTGCCCGCCAGCGCCGGCGCATCCTCAAAGCGCAAACCACCCAACATCAAAGGGCGATCCGTTTCGCCCTCTACAAAACGATGACTGTCGACTCCAAGTCCGGTTTTAGCTTTCACACCCTAAAGTTCAGGGAAAAAACGCTTTTTTTCAAGCGCCGCGGTCTCGGGTCCATCCGAAGCATGCACCACATTGCGCATCATATCCGTGCCCAAATCCCCCCGAATCGTACCCGCCGGAGCCTCCTTCGAATTCGTCGGACCCAGCAAATCCCGCACCGCCGCAATGACATTCTCACCCCGCAGAATCATCGGCATCACCGGACGGCTGCTCATGAAAGCCTCAATCTCCGGGAAAAACGGCAAATCCGCCACATGCGCGTAATGCTCCCGCAGGAGCGCCGCATCCAGCAGCATCACCTTCGACGCTACAATTTCAAATCCCGCGCGTTCAAAACGCCCGATTACATCGCCAGCCAAACCCTTTTCCATGCAGTCGGGCTTCAGAATTATAAGTGTTTCTTCCATAAATGTTTAAAAACCTGATCGCGTAAATTGCCACAGCATCACAGGAAGACAAGCCAAAACACACCCCAGCCCAACCCCTTCAACCTTCGATGTTCGATGTTCATACCCCCTTTCAACTCACCACAAAGACAGAAAGGACACGGAGATTTTCAATAAAGATTCAATGTCCAAGCTTCACTCCGTGCTCTCCGAGTCTCCGTGGTGAATATTCCCTCTTATTAAGAGTAATCCCAACTAACAACCAACAACGTTCAACGAACAACTCCTTTCAATGTTCGAAGTTCTCCCCTCTTCAGTGTTCAAAGTTCGACCACCAGCCGTAGAAGCGACACTCCTGTCGCTTTCCAGCAACAAGCAAAGCGGCAGGATTGCCGCTTCCACGTGATACAACCTAGTCGACGTTTCTAAGAGTTAGAGTGAGGAGTTGAATGTTGGAAGTTCTCCCCCCCCTTCAACGTTCAATGTTCGATGTTCAATGTTCGAAGTTCTTCAACCTTCAAACTTTCCCACCATCAAACTTTCCCCTTCAAAAAACTAATACGTCTTCAACGCCTCCGCCTCTTGCTGAGCGGCACGCGCCCGGGCTTCCGCTTCCTCGATCCGACGCTGACGCTCAATCGCCTCCGCCCGTTCCTTTTGCTTGCGACGCAATTCATTCTCCGCCGCGATGGCACGTTGTTCCGCTTCCAAAACCTCCTGATCCGTCACATTGTAACCCCGTGCGATATCGCGCTCGGTTTCCGCCTCAAGCACGGCCGCATCCTGAGCCCGGCGTTCCGCCCGAATCCGCGCCTGCTCCGCCCGGTATTCCGCCTCGCGTTTATCCTGCGAACGACCCACAGCCCCGCCGAGAATTGCGCCCGTTGCCGCGCCAACTGCCGCGCCCTCGCCCGCATTACCCGACTGATTCCCGATCACCGCACCCGCGATACCGCCCAGCACCGCACCCGCGGCCGCCTTCTCACCCGTATTCGGACCCGTGCTCTCGCAACCGGTAAAACTCAAAATTAAAAGCAGCGAAAGCGGCAACGAAGTAAGCGTAGATAATTTTTTCATAATAAACCTATCGTGAAATTTCCATTAAAGTTACCCTAAATAAGTCAAAATTCCCACCCGAAAGTTCCACTGAGGATCAGCGATCAAATACTACAAGTCACAAAATCAATGTCACCACATCCAAGCTTCGCAATAGATCCAGCTATGGAATCAAAATTGAGTTCACTGATCTAAAAATTTTCGGAAACCCACACGAAAAACTGTTTTACTTATTTATAAAACATAATTTAATCAGGATGAATGAAAGCACCGCTTCATTCTGAATTCAATAACTGCAATCCGCGCCTCCTACATGGTGCAGATTACAATCCTGAGCAATGGAATCTCGCTACATCCATATTAGATGAAGACTTTGAATCGATGCGCCTCGCTGGGATTACCAGCGTATCAATAGGAATTTTTTCATGGACACTGTATGAACCTCAAGAAGGCGTATTTCAGTTTGAGTGGATGGACCAATTAATGGATCGTCTCGCCAGTGAAGGCGTTATGGCTTTTCTGGGAACCGTATCCGGCAGTAAGCCAATGTGGATGTCCGCGAAATATCCGGAAATTCGTCGCGTCAACAAAGATGGCGTATTGGAACAGTCTGGGTTGCGTCACAATCACTGCCCCTCTTCAAAATTTTACCGTGAGAAAGTCGCTCTAATAAATGAGCAACTTGCAGTGCGATATAAAAATCATCCAGCTTTAGCGATGTGGCATGTTGGAAATGAGTTGCAAGGTGAGTGTTACTGCAAGCATTGCTTGACTCGCTTTCACGAATGGCTCGAACAGCGCTACCAGTCATTGGAACGACTGAATGAAGCGTGGTGGACACGTTTCTGGAATCATACCTTCACGGAATGGCACCAGATTGATCCGAGAGATTCAAGCATTGATGGATTAATCATTGACTGGAAACGCTTTAACAACGATCTACACGTGGAATTTATTGAAAATGAAATTGCCCCCTTAAAAAAGCACACACCAAGCATACCCATTACCACGAATTTTATGTGCTTTCATCCGGATCTGGATTATTGGCGCTGGTCCAAAGTTTTAGATGTTGTGACAAATGATTCCTACCCATCCTACGATGGGGCACCCGACATGTGGCGATCCGCAGCATCGACCTCCCTGACCCATGACCTAATGCGCGGCCTGGGCAAAGGAAAGCCATGGATGCAAATTGAATGCTCCCCCTCGGCTATTAATTGGAAACCAATTAACAAACTTAAACCTCGAGGCATGCATATGGCAGAATCAGCGCAAGTCATTGCGCATGGCGGAAATGGGCTTCATTATTTTCAGTTTCGAAAAAGCCGTGGCGGAGCCGAAAAATTCCATGGTGCGATTCTTGATCACGATAGTCGCACTGATACTCGTATATTTAAGGAAGTAGCACAAGTCGGCAGTTGGCTCGCGTCTTGCAATGACCTAGCCGCATCTACCTCACCCAGGGCAGAGGTCGCGATCATCCACGACTGGGAAAGCCAATGGGCACTCAATAGCTCCGAAGGCATCCGCCAGCCGGTTCCAAAGGGGATCGAAACACACCCGGAAGATGCCTATCACGAGCTATTAAAGGAGCATCACCGCGGCTGGTGGCAAGCCAGTGTCGCGACCGACATCATATGCCCAGACCCTAAAACCCTTGAGGTCGACCTAAGAGGTCGTAAGGTAGTGTTGGCTCCCGCGCTTTACATGTTACCCGAGACGGTCGCGAAAATCCTGATAGATTTCGTAGAGACTGGCGGCTGTCTCATTCTGAGCCACCTAAGTGGGGTTGTTGATGAGTGCAACCGTGTGCTGCGGGACGGCCTGCCCGGACAGGGTTTATGGAAAATTGCTGGAGCTAAAGTTGAAGAAATCGACGCTCTTTTTGAAAAGGAGAGTCGAAGGATAGAAACTTCTGGAATTCTGAAAAAGCTAGAGGGCAACTACCAGATTACCCATTCTTATGGACTTCTACATTTGGAAGGTGCTCAAAGTGTAGTGACCTTAACTGAAGGTCACTGGGCAGGAAGCTCAATCGCCTCGCACTGCAAGTTTGGCAAGGGACATGTTTTTCAACTAGCTGCCAATTTCTGTGATGCCTTTCATAAAGATTTTGTACGCTATTTAGTACAAGAATTATCACTTGAATGTGTTGTTGCGACACCGATGCCAACAGGAGTTCATGCAACTGTTCGCATAAATGAGAATAAGAAGTACCAATTTCTAATTAATTATTCAGATCAAAAACAAACGGTCCGCCTTGAAAGTTCAGAGGGCAATCAAAAGAGCATTGAATTGAAACCCTACGAGGTTCACTTAGAGCGACTGGAGATTGGATCAAAAGCAATAAGCAAGAAAAAGGTTATTTTAACATAATCGCTCTTTTGGCTGTAGACTAACCCCTACCAGAGACTTCACTGAACATCTACCCGGAAAAAAATTTTACTTTGGCCCGGCTCTGTGAGCGAAGGTGTTATACGAAGACGTACGAGTTCTTTTCCATCACCAAGGCTCTGGGGATAATCCGGGAGCATCATGTACGCTTCAACGGGAACGGTTTCCCATGCGCTAAGGTCGGCACTTTGACGAAGAGAATAGCTCAGCCCTGAATAAGCTTCGCGACGGGCATAAGCTATTTCGGCAAAAGCCTGCCCATTTACATTCACTTTTTCAAGGCGTATGACATTGTCCATGTTCCCACTGCGTGGATTCGCACAAAACACGTACTCCTCAAAATTACTCAAACCGTCATTATCCAAATCCTTTGTCCATTCAGCCTGACTCCTGGAAATTTCATAAGCACTAAAGTTCAGATGACGCCAACGCTCTATATCCGACCGTTCCTCTATGACTGTAATGCGAAGCGTCGCCTGATCGACTTCCTTGCCGTCGCTTACCTCAACGGTAAAAGAGTTCAGCCCAAGATGCTCACTGGTTGGGGTGCCACTGAATGAGCCATCAGAAGCAATACTAAGCCAATCGGGGCCGTCCACTTTAGTATAATTTGATTCATCTCCTGTATCTCTATCCACTGCGCTGCCTTGAAGGCTTCCCGAGTAAGCCAAGCCCTGCTCCACTTCCGGCATAATAAGTAGATGTGAATTGAAGCGTGGAGGCCGATTGCTTGTGGACGTTCCGGTATCGCCCAAAATATGAACCTTGACCCGAGTGATACTCAAGGGAGGAGCGCTAACATTAAGTCGCGAGTTATTCAGGGCATCAATCCAGACGACACCAGCGGTATCTGAAATCATGGGAGCGGTCTCCTCGGAGCCTTCCGAATAACGCCTGACCTCAAATGAATTCTGCACTTCAGCAGAAAAATCGACGCTCACCTCATGACTTAGGTTGCGCTTGTTAAGCACGTAAACATCCAGAACCTGCGTAATGGCTGAATCAAGATTGCCTCCATTTGCTGCCAGATCGGCCTGCCCACTGGATGACTCGATGACCATAAACTGAGTCTTTCCGGTTTCGTTGCCACTTACCAAAGAATGGGCAACCAAGCGGGCGGGACGGTCATCTTCTTCCATTACGGCACGGCCAATTAGGCCGGTTGCATGCAAAACTGGATTATAGGTATACTCGCCATTATTAGACATAAAAGCGATGGAATTACTATTTTTTAGGCCCACATTATCGGTGTACTCTCCCTTGATACCTCCATAGTGGCAGGCATATGGGTAACCGGCCTCGATAAGCTCCATAATGAACTGGGTGTTGACGAGCCCCATTTTAAATCGATTGTAGTCATTTGGAATGAGGTCTGTCTGACTGCTTCCGATTCCATTCGCATGGGGAATCAACTTTATACCCGGATACCCCTTTGCGGCTGTAAAGTTTTCAAACCAGGTCCGTATTTCTTCAGCGGTACCCTCGCCGTCATCAACAATAAATCCCCAGGTCATATTCGCTTGATCGAGCCAGGTCTCAAAACTGTGGCGATAATGCATTGAACATCCATAAAAGGACACCAAATCACCTGTTGCATTAATAAGTTTTTCTAGTTCACCCTGGAGGTGGGTAACGGGTGTAGGAATTTCATTTCCGCCACTATTGGCTTCCTTGAATTGGGCCATGAGCCTAATGCCATACCCTGAATGCCGGGCAAATTTCTGCAAATCTTCCAAATAATCATGGAGTGTCTCTCCTATCCATACTCCCCTATCCACGCCGTAAAGCTCCCATGGCTTTTGGCCTTCCTCCCAACCAATAAATACCTCTCCACCCACCTGACAGACAGGATAATCAGTTCCTCCGTAATCAAAATATGTTCTCAACTGGCGGTTGTTTTCCAGGAACTGCAACTCCCGACTACTGAGGCGGTCCGCCTCTTCCTGCGGCATGGGGGAATCGTCAAGGCGCAGCGGCTCCGGGTCTCGGTAAAAGACATTCTGCCCATTAATATTCCTCCATAGCTCTGCGGAACGCCATGTAAACATCATGATAGGGTCGGCACCCGTGCCGTTCAGGACGTTTACAAATGATTCAAGATCAATTACCTCACTGTGATCTGCGGCCGACTCCAAATTATAGTGAGGATCCCAAATATTGCCGGCTTCAAGCGTTGAGAACGGCCCATTACTGTAGTAGAAGGTATGATCATTATCCCAATGCGTAATGAGTAAATTATCATGACCCGCATTTGGCCATCGAAGTGAGCCAGCGCCATAAGCTTGTATCGCCTCTTTGTAATCCGAACTCTTTGCAAAAGCAGAAGAACTGGCACGATCCAGCATACCTATTCCTGCCACACCTTGGGAAATAACCCGAAGATTATCGCTCAAGTCTACGAAATATTCTGATGCAGAATCAGCTGAGCCAGCTTGGTTAAGTAATAAAAAAACAGCAGATATTTTAACCTTAAAATGCAAGGAAAATACTTTCATAAGCGCAACAAAAGCAGATTCTATTTATTCGTTCCTAAACAAAACTCTATAGAAGGTATTGTTTTGCGGATCAATCGGTACACAACTTTCAGTCCAGGTATTGTCTGGATAGATAAACTCGCCGGTAGGTGTCCAGTTCTGCAGATTTGTGGACCGCTCCAACTCAAAGCGTGCTCCCGGGATAGAGGACCACCGAAAATTGAAGCTTTCATCCGCTTTCGCGGAAATATCTTTTAAGGCTGGATATGTGCCTTTGTTCAGATCGACAAAAGCCATCTGAGTAAAGGTCAGTGGCGGAAGGGAAGTTTGTAAAGCAGAAGCTACCAGCGCAACATTGTCGACAAAGGAGGCCCCTGTCTTCCCACTAGCTACGTCGACACTCATATCAAACCGTATCGTGAGGGTCTCTTCTCCTGACAAAACAAGGTCTGTAAGAACGGTCGAGAGATCGATATCTACTCCCTCAAATGCGTCCATAGTGTCAGCTGTATTAGTGCCAGCCACGCTGCGGGTCCACAAGATTTTCGGTCCACCATCAAGTCCACCGACAAGACTGACCGTAAAATTCTTCGGACTGTTGTTAAAGGGTGTTATGAAGTCGAAGTGTAGGCTTTGCAAGGTGTACTCTGCACCGGGAAGCAACTTCACGACTAGGTCCTGTATGATCGACCCGTCACTGTCGCGGAACTTAGTGCTAATGCCTTCAGAGATATTATCATCCCGACTTAACGGTGCTGGGGTAAGGCTTAGGTTGCCCCACGTGACATCTGAGGACGATTTCGAACTGCTAAAGACAAAGTTTTGCAGCATACTATTTTTGCTAGTAAGCTCGTTCGACGATGAATCATACGTTGCTATATCCACTCCAGAAGCCGTGTAGTTTGGCAAGTCGCGGTTGCCATTCTGTTCAAAGTCCCATGCGGCGAGAAGGACATCTCCATGCCCCATCGCCACTGGAACAAGCTCACCGTAACCATCGGCACTATCTTGCATACGGCGACCAAATCCAGCGAGATCCCCTCCTCCGGTCAGGCTGATGTTCACTTGATGATTCTCAAGGGTCTTGTTCAGGAGATAGATGAAAATGATGTCATCCTTCCGTGCGGCAAATCCATGCACGGAGGGAATTTCGGTTGAGACAGTAGATATATATTCCCCACCCTGACAATCTGCCAGCATATTCATGCCATAGTGAACCGGATTGAAGCGGTAATCGTTTGCCTTGTCCAATACGCCCCGATCGGTTCCGTTTTCCAGATCCCACAGGCAGGCGGAAAACCAATTTCCAATAAAGTGTTCCATCAACATTTCCGTGAGAACAAGCCCCTTGGTGTAACGGGTAAATCCTGTGTAGTACTTACTCGGCCCCATTCCGTATTCATTATTTGCTACAAGGATTTCACGGCCCTCCAAGGTTGCGATAGCCCGGTATTTGTCTGCCACCTCGCGCCACGCCCGACCTCCCGCAGCAATCTCGGCAGCCGTCCCGTTTTTCCGATCGCGCAAGGGCACCTCAACCCCCCATTCCTCAAAGGTAGCTACCGGCAACCCGGGATCCCCGCCAAAAGGCCACTTTCCATGCGTCTCAAGTCCGTCAATCCATCCGCCATCGTTCGCAAGAAATTCATCTATGTTCGCTTCTAGTGCGTCATTCTGGTTCCAAAATATTCGGATATCCGAATCCACTCCCTTCATCGCTTCCGCATGCCGCGCTAAAACACCTGCGTATTCAGCCATCCCTCCATGCTGGTAAGCCTCCTCATTACCAATATACCAAAGTGCACCCCCGTGCCCGCGATCCTTAACGTACTGCACCATACGAACCGCCCGCGCAATGCTGTCAGCCTCCCGGTCGTAGAGGGTTCCAGAGAGTGAGTTGACCCCAAACATCGGCATGATGCCCGATTCCTCCACAAAATCCAGATATTCATCGAGGCTCATCCATTCTGATTCGTCTACATTCTTACTTGGATCGTAGTCGGGAGCATAGGGGTCATTACCAAAGAAACCGCTCGGATTTTCCCAATCCCAGGTCTTAACCACACTGCCTCCGGGGTATCGGGATGTTGAGACTCCCACGCGTTTAGCCCAGGCGCTGATTTCCCCATCCACAAACTCGGCATCCGGCACGTTAAAATAAACCTGATGCAGGCCAACCAAATAGGGACTAATCGTCCACTGAGAAATATCGGAATTTATTGTGACCGATAAGTAATCAGCTGTAACATGCTGCAGGAAGGCTGCAAACCATACGATAATAATAAAAGAATTGGACTTAATAAAATGCATAACTCTTGCCCTCCAAACCTTCCAAGGTTGACTATATTTACTTTGATTTTTTCTTTGCGATGTAGGTGCTGAATTCGACAAACGAGACCTTTTCGTCTCCATCAAGATCCATTTGCGAAAAGATCCTTGAGAGTTTTTTTTCATCAAACGGCCGACCCTCCTTAGAGGCATTCGCCTTGCGATTACTCAACCATTCTTCTTTCGAGACATATGCGTCCTTATTCGCATCCATCTTTTGAACCCATTTGGGAACAGGTTCCGTTTTGCCTGCTTCTTCTACCCCGATTATACTTCTAGCACTGAATAAGAATACGGCAGTAAAGATAAGGTGTTTTTTAACAAATGGATTCATCATACTTTTGATTTAATTAGAGAGGGTTATAGAAAGAAAAATCAAGGGGCTCACTCATGCGGGTGCACTTTGGCAAGCAGCTTTTGATGCGATTGAAGAACCGTTATCATATCTGAATCATCGGCAAGATTAACGGTCTCAACACCGTCTTGACTTAAATCGTAGAGCTCCTGCTTAACAATTTCGCTTCCCTCTGCGGATAATCGCCACTCTACGTAACGAAAATCTTTTGTGCGCACGCTGTATGCCATCGGTCTAAACTTTTTCGCTCCTCCCACTGGACGAATTTGACTGTAAGCCGCCTGCTTACCTTTACTGGTGCCTCTTATGAATGGAATTAGGCTTTCTCCTTCAACAAATTCTGGAATGGGTAATCCCGCAAAATCGCACAAGGTTGGGTAAAGGTCCAAAGATTCCACTATAGCCTGAGTTACCCCGGATATTTTTTGTTGGCCGGGTAGGCGTACCATTAAAGGGGCTCGCATCGCCCCTTCAAATTGAGTATGCTTAGCCCAACGTCCTTGATCGCCTAAATGAAAACCATGATCCCCCCAGAGGACCACTGCAGTGCTATCTGCCAATCCTTCAGTTTCCAAGGCGTCGAGAATACGACCAACCTGAGCATCGATAAATGAAACGCAGGCGTAGTAGGCATGAATCATGCGCAAAGTCTGGTCTTTCCCAACAGCAACATCGGATTCATACAGTTCCTTGCCTTGAGGATCTCCATAAGCGCTAATTTCGTTCCAATGATACATATAATCCGCTGCCCCTAAAGGCAATGTATCCGGCTGAATGCGTTCAATTTCATCAGGGGTGTACCAATCCCAGTAACGCTTTGGAGCGACAAAAGGAAGGTGCGGTTTGTAGAAGCCGCCCGCAATAAAGAAGGGTCGATCCTTGTTCTTTCGTAAGGCTGCAATCACCCGGTCAGCAGTCTGATAATCATTGTGTCGGGAATCTGGTCCGTCATATATCTCATAGGCAGGTCGAAAGGCGTTCTTTTCCTTTAGTTGCTCAAAGTTCACATAGCAGTCCCAATTCAGCTTCCATGGAGCTTCACTCCAGCCATAACCCTTGCCATTACCCGACCCGTGATAGACTTTCCCGTAGGACAAGGTTGTATAACCATGCTTCTTAAAATACAAAGGTAAGGTTGGGTGCGTCTCCGGTCGCTTGGTGATTTGCCAGGAATCCCCAATCTCGTAAATCCCGCTCGAATCGGGTCGAAGTCCTCCAAGAAGCGAAGCGCGTGAGGGACCGCAAACAGGCCATTGCACATAGTGCCGCGTAAAGATCACGGCCTGCTCTCCAAAGGCATCCATATGCGGACTCTTTGCAGCACCCCCATAGCAACCCATTACCGGACGCAAATCATCAATACAAAGCAGGAGAATATTTCGCTTCTCTACATCGCCTGCAACGCACTTCCCAAAAAGTAAAAGGCTGACTGCCATGAAACACCAAAAGTTCTTTAATAATGCGTAGTTCATATCTATATATTTTAAACTTACTTATTGCGCGGGGGATTTTCCGCATAACCTAGAATCGACTTGCGACAGTAGCGTCGAAAAATTTTGTTATTTACCTTGCCCGTTTGGGAAAGCTCTTTGCGTATATCCGCCAATTCCTTCCGCCATAGATCCAAAGGTGGGTAATCCACCAACCAAAGCATCCACTCCTTACCATCACTGACATTGGGATGGCTTTGCTTTGGCAAATATTCACCAAAGCTTCTTTTTAATTCATTATATTCCGCCTCGCGAGCAAGATTAGTGTGCTCATGCGGGTCTACAGAATGATTATAGAGCTCCTCAGAACCGTCAAAGAAGCGGTTATATTTCCAGTGCTCAAACGTCAGCGAATACGAGTCGCGTCCGTTACAGGTAATAGCTGGCCACTTCCATTCAGCGGCAGGGTTTTTCATGAGTGGCACCAAACTGCGTCCGTCTAACTGACTCTGCGGCATTGGCAGAGCACACAATTGAACCAGTGTTGGATAAATATCCACCAGCTGAGCCGGCTTGGCGCACTGCTTTTTTGCCTTTAGCCCGGGAGCTGAAATCATCAATGGGTTGCGGGTGGCCTCATTCCATAAGGTGAATTTTTTCCAACACTGTTTCTCCCCCAGATGCCAGCCATGATCCGACCACAAAACAATGATTGTGTTCTCGGCATCATCGCGTTTATCGAGGGCATCCAGCACTCGCCCGAGCTGCGCATCCATATAGCTGATAGTTGCCAGGTACGCATGTAACAAGCGTCTCGCCGCCTCCGCTTCTAGATCAATCGTGAGGGCCTCAACCGGAGAAGACGGAAATTGAGCAGCTTCCGGCGTATCCATGACATCATCCTTCAACACAATCGGCAACTTCAGCTTTTCCGCATCATATAGGTCGAAATACTTTCGCGGCGCAATCCACGATAAATGCGGTTTCGTAAATCCCACAGCCAAAAAGAAGGGCTTGTCATAATCGCGCTGTAAACGCTCGATCGCCAAGTTCGCAGTAAGAGTATCATGAAAGGCTTCATCCGGCAGATCGACCGGCCCGTTGCGCTTCATCCCGCCGTAGGCTTTGAGCGCCAGATCTTCATTTCGTATCTCTTTTTCACCCCACGTTCCATTCTTATGATTCGCCTTACAATAGACTTCATCCCAGTCTGTGTCACCGGCATTGCCGTGATAGATTTTCCCGCCTGACATAGTATGGTAGCCATTATCCTTAAAGTGTCGGTTCAAGGTCGTCGCTGCCTGAAGCACTGGAACAGCGCGCCAGTCGACAAACCCGTAGGCTCCCGAATTGTACGGCTGGATGCCCGTCATCACCGAGGCACGCGATGGCCCGCACATCGGCGCTTGATTATGGGCATTGGTAAAGATTGTCGAACGCTCCGCGAGCCGGTCCATATTAGGCGTATGCACCTGATCATAACCAAAGCAATTGACAAAATTACGCAGGTCATCGATCGCAATAAATAATACGTTCGGTTTTTCCGCGGATGCGATGCCCGCGATCAGTAACGCTGTAAACAAAAAGGTTCGTAGCTTCATTTTGAATATTCTCATGGCTCAGATTTATAGGGCGCAGCATCCCAGACAGGAATCCAGCGTGATTTATTCAGGGCCCATCCTTTTTTTTGCATCGCTTTGCTACCTCCCATTGCTTCGGACTTAGCCTCCCATTGCTCGCAGTGAGCCATATACTCTTCGGTAAATTCCTTCAAGGTAGCCGGATTCGATAGCGGATCCGCTACGATATCCTTACGCCAGTGAGTCAGTGATGCTTTTAAATCTTCTTCGATGCCTTTGTATTTCGGATTACCCGCCAGATCGATCAGCTCGCCCGGATCGCGAGTTAAATCATATAGTTCATAGGCGGGCGGCGTAGCGGTACGTTGAATCAAGGTACGGCCTGCGTCCGTTGCTTCCATCATTTTGATGATTGAAAAGCTGGATCCGTTTTCACCCGGACGCGTGGTTTTTCCGTCGCCAAGCAGGTTGTGGATCAATTTAAAGCGCCCATCCGTAACGGTCCGTGCAGGCCAGAAATTTTTCATTCCGGTGGTGTGACTGTTATAGGCCGAGTAAAGTAATTTGCGATCCCCCTTGGGTCGTTCGCCGGTCAGCGCAGGTAAAATGGATTTCCCGGGTAGATAAGTTGGTTTCGCCAGTCCCGCTGCCTCCAGAAAGGTCGGCATGAGATCAACAAACGAAACCAATGCCTCCGAGCGTGACCCCGGCTTCACAACGCCCGGCCACTTTACGATGAACGGCACGCGTATGCCGAATTCATAGGAAGTCGTTTTGCCCCGATGCAAATCGGACGGCCCGTGGTCAGCAGAAAAGATTACCAGAGTATCCTCCGCATGACCATATGCTTCAAGAAGCGTGAGCACTTTTTCGACAAAATAATCCACGCGTTGAATTGCTCCATAATAACTGGCCAACCATTCCCGAGCTTGGGCAGTCATCTCCACCTTACCCCAGTGGGGCAATGGTCGCACGCTTTGAGGATCAACCGGATCAAAGCCAAGCTTCGATTTTTCCCCACGGATGGGCTCGAATGAGGGCGACCAGTCCACATGGCTGTCGTTGGTCTGCGCCTGGAAATAGAACCGCTTGCCTTTGGGCAGGTTTTTCAGAAAATGCTCAAAGCCATCGATACAGTTGGAAACCTGGAACTTGCCGGGATCCTTGCCGAGTGCGTTTTTATTATAATTATATTTTCGATCAAAAGGCACAGCACTTTGTGGACTCACACCGGTCTTGTAGGAAACCCCCGTAGCATAGCCGGCATCCTTTAATAACTGCACAAAAGTCGGTACGCCTTCACGGAAGTGAAAACCATGCGTCTTATCAAAAGCCCATATTCCATTTTGGTGCGGATAGAGACCCGTGAACAAACTCCCCCGCGACGGCGCGCAGGAAGCGGCAGTGACATGCGCCCGCTCAAAAACCATCCCTTCCTCTGACAACTTAGTCAGCGCAGGTGTTTCCTGCGTATGGTCGCCATAGGCAGGTATTTCACAGCCCATGTCCTCCATGTGGATGAACAGAATATTCGGTCGATCTCCATTAACCGAAATCGCCATCATAAGAATACAGAAAAGAATTTGGTGTTTTATTAAATCATTCATCGATCTTTTTATATAATGTTCCCTTGATTTGGAATGCGGTAGGGTCAACTGGCTCAATCAAACTTTGATGCCCACTGTCCCAAATAATGTAATACGCTCCATAACGACGCTCCCATCTCTCTGCCTTTCGCGCGGTTGATTTCAAGCTGTAGTCCGCGTTAAAATTTAACATCTTGGCCGAGTCTCCCTCGAGCCTCCACTCCCCAATTAAGTCGAAACCTTTCATACCTTTAGCAATCGCTGGAGGCAGCTGAAAATCAGGAAGATTCGGCTCCAAATTAGTTAACCCAAAAACATAGCGGGTATGCGCAAGAAGTGCGCTTGTGGTCGCCGCTTGATAGGGGTTTTTATTGAAAAAGGCATGGCCGGCTCCCTCGTAGGCAAGGAGCTCTGCATGACCGCCCTGATCACGAATAGCATCTCTAAATCGGCGCGCCACCTCGATAGACACCGTTAAATCCTCGGTGCCGTGATAAAGAAAGGTATGAGGCGGATTTTCTTTAATGTTATAAATTGCAGAAGCTTTCTTTTTTTCTGCTTCTGTTTCTCCTGTATAATCGCCACCGCCAAAAGAACTATGACCCCGGTCAAAGGCATCATAGAGTCCATTATAACCATCATAAGAAATACATTCGGGGGTCAGTTGCGCTGCTATCGCAGAAAGATGTCCGCCAGCCGAGCCACCCGCAAGACCCACTCTGGAAAAATCAATCTTCAGCGCATCCGCTCGTTTCCGAATATAATCAATCGAATCCATCAGATCACTAAATGCCTCCTGATACTTTGCGCCATGGCTTTTCCATCGATACTCCATTCGTACTCCCGCAATACCATGATCGGCGAGCACATAGGACTCATGGGTAAATTGCGCCTTGCTTCCAGTCGCCCATGCACCCCCATGCACAAAGAAAACCACCGGGAAAGGGCCACCTTCCTTGGGGCGAACCAAACGTAAGTCCAGCTCCAGTTTTGAACCATCCGCCAACTCAACAACCTTAAAGACATGACGATCCGAGCAAAGATTCGGATAACGTTGCTGATAGTCAGCCGAAATTGCTTCCGCGCGCAACTGCTGCGCTTCCCAACTTCCCTTGCCGGCATAGGCACATGACAACAAAAGAACAGAGAGCATATAAATTTTAATTAAAGTATATATCATTTCAAAATTCTTTTAGTTTAATCGTTTAGCCAGTCCGACCAATCCGCATGGGTCACCGCCTTACCCCAAAAGCTCCCTTCCCCGTGCCTCGCCTCATATGCGCGAATCTCCTTTTGTTTTTTGATCTGGGCGCGAGTAAACCGATCCAGAAATCCAGAGTCCGCTAGCGGATCGCCGTGCCGCTGCAAAAACGATTGCAACTTTAAAGCCATCGCCTCTACCCGTGCTTTATGCTCGGGTTGACTGGCTAGGTTGACCGCTTCAATCGGATCCTCCTGCAAATCATACAGCTCAAACCGTGGTGGGTTCTTCGCGCGCTTATAAATGGCAGCAGTTTGACCATTAAGCGGTGATTCCTGGCTCGCCAAGCGGTCCGCCTTCATGCCTTCACTTTGAATGCGCCCGCCCTTTATGAGAAATGCCGCATGCTCGGTCTCCGCTAGCAGGTTCATAATCAATTTATAACGATCATCGCGCAAAGAGCGCATCGGCCACCAATCCACCGAGGTATGCGAGTCATATTCCGCGACATAAGTATCGCGCCAGTCGCGCGGAGCGACCCCTTTCTGCAGCATCGGTCGCAACGAATAGCCCATAAAGTCATTGCGTTGAGGCAAGCTTGCCGCCTCTAAAAATGTTGGCGCCAAATCCAGCAGCGATGTAAGCCTAGCGATACGCTGGCCAGCCAGTTCGCTCTTCGGCCAATTTACAATCAGCGGTACCTTGATCCCCAACTCATGCACGGAGAGTTTACCCCGCGTAAAGGATGGGCCATGGTCAGATGAAAAAACGACCAAGGTGGACTCGCGCAATCCGCGACGCTCAAGCTCTTCCATCAGACCCCCGACAAAAGCATCCACCCTTTGGATCGAGTTGTAATAGGCCGCAAGTTGTCGATTCAGCCAATCTGTTCGCCGGATGTCATTGCCAAAAGCCGGAAGCGTTGCAGCCTCACCGGGGCCAAGGGTTCGATAAGGCGACTGCGCTGGCGCATTCTTGAATACCCCGCGCCCGAAAGGCTCATGAGTATCATGCGTTTGCGCTTGATAGTAAAATGGCTTCGCTGGGTCGCGCGCATCCAGAAACTCGCTGAAGTATGCGAGGTGCTGTTGCCAGTCTTTTGTATCGGTATCATCCTTCCTAATACGGGAATGATCGTAAAGAAAATCAAAAGGTGCCTTCAAGCGCTCCTCGGGATTGACATGAATCTTGTAACTCAATCCGAGGGTATACCCCGCCTGTTTGAGCAACTCGGTGTAGAGCACATCGCCGGAACCAATTGAATACCCATACGAGGATGCCAAGCCAAGATGACCGGTCTGAAATGGATAGCGTCCGGTGAACAGACTTGAACGCGAGGGACTGCATGTTGCAGCAGTGGCGTAGGCATTTTCAAAAACAGTTCCACTGAAAGCAAGCGCATCCAAAGCTGGCGTAGGCGCAGTTTTATCGCCATAAGGTCCAATTTGTAGCCCAAGATCCTCCGCAAAAATCAGCAGGATATTCAATGGCGCATCTTCAGTGAGTTGCTTCTCCTGTATATCTTTGAGCGCATCCGCCATTGCAGATAGGGCTGGCAAGGCCGCGCCTTCTTTTGAGAAAAGGGCATTTGCACCATAACACCAGGGCTTCGGCTCCAGCTTCGTTGGTATACCTTCAGGGTACCAATAAAAGATGCCCAAGCTATGATCGAATCCAGCGACCAACTCGGTCAATTCATAAAGGTACGCATACTGCCCGGCAGGCGTATGCGGGTAGCCTGTGGGATTTCTAGCATCTGCCTTACTCAACTTGGCATGTGGGTGGCCTGTTTCGACAAGCATAAAAGACTTTTGCAAGACCGTATCAATGTAAGTCAGCGACTCACGTAGCTCATCCATTGTATTGTGATAGAATGGGTAATGACTGAGACCGATGATATCGTAATCGACTTGATGCTTATCCAGATTCTCAAAAAAATATTTCACGACATGCAGGCTTCCGCCCCGATCAATATGTACGATTTTCTTGGGCGTGTTTTCCGGAAGTGCGGCATCCACTGCATTGCACCCCGACTGCAAAAGCTCTGCGAATTTAGCCCACTGCTCCGGAGTATTAAAACTATCCCCCGAAACACGCCCATCCGGCCAGAGCATCCCCGGCGTGACTTCATTGCCAATTTGCACGTATTGAGGTGTCAATCCGCGCGCTTCAAAAATCTTTAAGGTCTCGTAAGTGTAATCATAAACCTGCTTTACCAGTTCCTTGTAAGATAATCCCGCCCATGCCTTGGGCTTGGTCTGATGCCCGGGATCCGCCCAGGTATCCGAATAATGAAAATCAAGCATGAAACCAAAACCGGCTTCGACAACCTGTGCTGCAATCGCCAGGGTCGTCTCCAAATCGTTCACCGCTCCCCAACGTCCGTCAGCCTCCAAAAACAGGCGGAGCCGCACCACTTCATAACCGGCATCCTTAAAAATCTCCAGTAGCGGACGCTCAACACCCTCTACCGTATAAACCGCCTGCGCCCGCTGCATTTCCGACAGTGCGGACAAATCGGCTCCCACCACAAATCCGTCCCGCATGGACTGCGCCACTGCAAAAGCTTCAGTGAGTGTGAGCGCACCCAATATAACGCCAGTCGAGATGATCCTTTTTAGAGACTTAAAATTCATAAATTCAAAAGTTAATTCAGGGCACTCACCTTTCCACGGCGTGCTTCCAATTCCATGCGTGTACGCGCTGCAACTCCCTGATTTATTGGATACCAATACAGAACAATCAAAGCCGCCAGTGCGGTAACCCCAGACGCAACACTCAAAAAGAGACGCATACTGAGGAAAGTTTCAGGTGATTGATTTGCTCCGAGATCAGCGGCAAAACCAGATAAGCTCAAAGCAATGCCGGTTCCAAAGAACGCCAACGAAACGATCATCTTTTCCAGCCAGGAAAACACCGCACCGAACATGCCTTCCCGGCGACTCCTATTCTTCAGTTCATCCGAGTCACAGATGTCCGCCATCATCGAAGCCAGTAAAATCTTAACCGCCACCCACATGGGTCCACAGAGCAAGGGATCAATTAAGAGTATCGGAGAAACCTGAATCAGTCCGATCTCAATTAAGGGATGTCCGGGCTGAAAAATATACCACTTTGCCACCGCTCCCACCATCATCAGCGTATACACAAAAACCAATGCACCCTTCTTGTCGAAACGCGAAGCCAACCATGAGATGACTGGAATGGAAAGAAAGCCAACCACCGCATAGCCGGTCGTAAGAAGGCCCTTCTGCATCAAGCCTACCGCCTTCTCACCACCATGCATGTAGTAGACCAGCAGGTATTGGTCGATACCCGAGGCAATTATCCCCGACAATGTATTGAGAATAATAATACCAACCAGAATTACGAATGCCCGATTTTTGACCGCGTCCTTAATTCCCTGGATTATCTCTATCTTTTCGCCCTCGACGACATTGTGTTTGAAACGCTCCTTTACAAAGAACCCCGAAAGACTACCGGGTAGTGCAAGCAAAAAGACGCCTACAAAAACACCCATCGTTATAATGCCGCTGCGATTCAGATCACTGGCACCCGCCACCAATGCGACGCTAAGAAAACCCGCAAGCGGTAGCATCCAACCCGAGGCAAGTTCTCCCAACTTATGAAAGAAAGCACAAAAGGACATTACTGTCGTGCGCTCATTGTAGTCCGGCGTCATTTCATAGGTGAGTGCTGTATAGGGAACCGCAAAAACAGTATAGCAACTGAAGAAAATCAATTGCATCCCGATAAGATAGCTAATTTTCCAGGTGCTACTCCACTCCTCCGGCACCATCCAAGTCAGCGCAAAAACAATGCCCATCAAGACTGAACCGCCGATAATGAAAGGTCGACGGCGTCCCCACTTGGAGCGATAATTGTCCGTGATTCGACCCATAATGGGGTCTGTTACCGCATCCCATAGGCGGGGTATCATTAAAGCCAAACCCACCAATGCCGGTTCTAGACCAAGCACCATGTTATAAACTGGATACGCCAGAATACTAATGCCAGCAAAGCCAAAGAACCCTGATAAGGTGCCCAAGCCCAGCGCACACTTTTCCCACAAGGGCACTGTGTTTGAACTTATAGCTTTCGGGACTAGCATAAACAATGGAATTCTTGTGCTGAAACAGAGCGAGGTGGTTCAATAATTAAAACAATGCTGGACTTTATTTGTCAAACAGTTTTATTAATATAAAAAATTATTTTATTTACTTCACCTCTAATTATATGAATTTTACATTGCAATGGCGAACCCTATTTTCCGCAACATGGATCTATTCCATATTCCCATTAGTCAGTATTGCTGCTATGCTGCCGCAAAACCCATTAAGGCAGAAAACGGATCCACGCCCTAATATTATATTTATTATGGCAGATGACATCGGAATTGGGGATCTCAGTTTTTATCAAAAGCAATTCAATAAAGGAAAGACCTACGTAGAGACCCCCACCCTTGATCGACTAATTGAAAATGGAATGCGGTTTGAACGTGCCCATTCTTCTACGGCACTGTGCTCCCCTACTCGCTATTGCGTCCTGAGCGGTAACTACTCGCATCGCAGTTATGATGAGTGGGGCGTCTGGGCCAGCTTCAACACTTCGCCCTTTCAAAATGGCAATACCGTTGCAACAGCCCTTAAAGAATCCGGTTATACGACGGGGTTTATAGGAAAGTGGCATCTTGGGGGTGATTTCTATCAAAACAACTCGCATGAAATTTATACCCACAATATTTATGGCACCGATGGAGCGTTTGATGCACGCCAACTGGCCGGTGGCTATCCGCGGGCACTCGGCTTTGATTATTCCCTGTGTCTTCCTGCCGGCATTCAAAATATTCCATATGCAGTTTACGAAAACGCCCAATGGCTACCATTGGCCAATGATTCAACATTGAAGCCCTTGAAATGGAGCGACATGCCAGCAGGCGCCGAGCTTGGCAAAAAAGAAGGGATTGGAGACAGTCATTGGGATGCGAGGCAAATTGGCCCCCTGCTCGCAGGTAAAGCCAAAAAGTTCATTGAAGATCACAGCTCAGGGGCACCCTACTTTCTCCTCTATTTCACTCAAGCGGTCCATCACCCTCACAACCCTCCAGCAAAGTTTATGGGTACGCCCGTTAAAGGTACCACCACCAACGGGAAAACCCCGCACCTTGATATGATTTATGAACTCGATCTTCAGGTTAGAACCATCCTAGAAGCGGTCGAAGCATCCGGCGAGGCTAAGAATACCCTTATCATTTTCACATCCGACAACGGTGGCATGCTCAAACAAGTGCCAAGTACCGAGCAATCCGGACACGACCCGACCATGGGACTGCGTGGCGAAAAAGGCGACATCTGGGAGGGAGGCCACCGCGTACCCTTCATCGCATACTGGCCAGGGAAAATCAAACCCCAATCCGTAGCGACCGAGCCCACATTGACACACGACATCGTTGCCACCGCATCCGCCCTGGCAGGAACTTCACCTGCTAAGGACATTGGCCTCGATTCACACAATCTCCTGCCTGCCCTTTTTGGCAAGGAGGAAACAACTGCACGCCGTGAATACACGATAACGGGACAAAGTAACGGCAAGTTCCACTTGGCTTACTACCGGGGTCCCTGGAAATTAGTTTTAAAAGCCAGAGTTGAAACAGGCTCCGGGCACTACATGAGCCGGAGCGACTGGCTAAAGCGCGCCGAGGCATGGCGTCCGAAAGAATTCATCCCTATTGCGCTTTTCAACTTAAATGAGAATCCCCTCGAGAACGAAAACCGGAATCTGCTACACGACCCGAATCATAAGCAAACAGTGGCTACCCTTAAAGCCGCCTACATCGCCCATCGCAGCAAACCACGTACTACGCTCACAACAGATAAAATCAAATAAGGAGCAGCCAGATCAATCTGCCGCTTACCATTCAGCACCAAACTGTAAGGCAAATTCGCGCCCGCTGGTGTAGCTGCCGCGTCGATTTAAACGTATTTGGTTGAATACATTCTCAACATTCAAACGAATATTATACAGTGCTGCGTTTCGTCCCTTCGCCCAGGGCATTTTCCCCTTCCATCCGCAGAAAATCTCCGTGCTATAGGTTTCCGGTAACCAGATTGTATACTTTTCAAGGTCAAAGTCTTCAATATCCTCTGATTTGTTACTGAGGCGAAAGGCATCATAAAAGCTTTTGGATGCGTAGCTCTGGTTAAGACCAACATAGGTTCCCCGCAGCTTTCCATCTCTAAAAGTGTATTTTCCGGTAAAGCGCAAGTTGTGCCGTGAAGTGCCGGGCACCCATTCACCGGTCGCCAGATCCAGTGGGGTTTCCTTATAGTCAGAGATCCCCGTTTGGTAGCTAAATCGCAGCGAAATTTCGCTATTCGGATTATAATTCAAATTTGTTTCAATTCCCTGTGCGCGCAATGTCGTACCGGGCAGGATTTTATTTGCTAGGTCATTAACATCGACTATTATGCTCTGGGCAGCATAGTAATCTATCACGTCCTGATCCGAGGCAAGCGTCCTGCCTTTGTCATTTTCCTTAATAATATGATACCCCGTTATGTCACCATAAAGCTTCCCGTCCAATAGCTCAAAACGAAAGCCCAAATCCACGCCCTTTCCAATTGTAAGCGGCAGTGTATTGCCCAAGGCATCGACCTGAACACCATCTGGCGACATAATAGATCGCGAGTAGCTGCCATAAACGCCAAAGCTTGGAGTGAACCAATAGACTGCCCCCGCGGTTGGACTCGCCGAACGATAGGTTCGCGATTCATCAATATTAAAGCGGCTATCTGCCGGATTATCATTCTTGTTTGTTCTTTGATAAACGGTCTTGTCGATGTCGATTTCCGTTAAATCAAGTCGCAGACCTACCATCGTATTGAGGCGTCCACTCAAGAACTTACTCTGGACTGCCATCCATCCCGCTAAAATATCCACTTTCTGTGACTCGCTCGATTGCAATGCCCATTGACCGGGATCGCCCACACCATACCTTGTTCCCGAACTGAGAACCACATCACTACTCATGTTAAACCCTGGCACACGACCCCGCGCCGCACTCAACGAGTAGTAATCATAAACCTGAGAACCGTCGGCTTTGGTAAGATTATTATTGATGCTATAAAAATCTCCAAATGAATAATTAGCAGCAAAAGTTGCATCCTGAAAACGTACTAATTTATACAAATCCTTATCCCGATTCGTATAATCATAATCAAAACCAAAAAGAAGTTGATGCTTCGATTTCTCTAATTCGAAATCACAACTCAAAGTTGCACGAATTGCACTGGATTGAAACTCCAGATCTTCCTCTTGCCAGCCATGACTAATATGGGTTTCGTCTGCTGCCTCCATCTCGGGCGTGAGGATATCGAAGCCTTTGCTGTCCTCCTTAACGTCATGCAGTATAATACTTCCACTTGTCTGACGAGTATAGTCCGTCTTGGTTTTTTCATGCATGAATGAAACTTTACCCTGAATGTTATTGGTAAAAACATGCATCAAGTTTACAATGCCCAGATAGCCTTTTTCCTGTGCTTTTTGCCCCTCCGCAAAATCACCCAGATTCTGATAAGTGACACCGCTCTTCAGCATATAGTCATAAATATCCTGACGACTGTTAAATGTAATAGTCGCGTTGTCACCACCCAAGCCCGAGATGGCATCAACGTATGCCTGAGGAAGATATTGAACGAAATTGGGATCGTGGATAATTACCTTGCCGGGAAAGAGACCTGAAGAACTGGACCTATCAGGGGTTTCTATTGTTTTCCTCAAAGTTCCTCCAGATGCCGAATTATCCAGATACTTCTGTACATCCAGTTTATTCTTTTGTCTGGCAGCCTCCCAATGTAACTGAACGGACGTTTTTGGAGACGGACGGTAGGTTAGCGCCACCGTACTGCCATCATAATTCGACTCCCCGTATGAATTCTGGCTGTCCTTGGTCGTGCTAACGCCCATTACACGAACCGCAAATGCATCGTTGAGTTGTTTATTTAAATCAAACCTGCCCTCAAACCGATGATCTCCGGAAGTCAGATTTGCGCTCGTCTTGTCGTTTATAAATACTGCCCGCTTGGGCAAAACATTCACTTTCCCTCCGGGTTCTGCCTGGCCAAACACGAGCGAGTTCGTCCCAATCGCCACCTCGGTACGCCCCATATTGTAGCGGTTCATATTCAAGTCACGCTTGAAAAAATCAAAGAGTGGTCGCGAAGAGGGTATGCCTCGTATTTTGGAACTCTGGGCACTGCCCAACTGAAATGGATCGGAGTCCCGCTCCATACCAGCGACAACCTTGCTTAGATCAGAAAGTCCCGTTAAATTAAGATCCTCAATCAATTCTTCGTTCACAACAGTGACCGTCATCGGCGTGTCCTTTATCAAGGCACTGGTTCGTGAACCGGAGAGCGTGTGAGCAGAGTGGTAGCCCCTGTCCTGCTCCGCACTAACCTCAAAGTCATTTAAAATATAAATTTCCTCATCCGTTGTAAGCGCTTCTGCACTGGCCTGCTTCCCCTTTGTCTCCGCTTCTTTTTCTTTCTCAGTTATCTCAGGGGCATCCAGCACCGCCGGATCATTTTTCACACCTTCCGCATCATCCAGCGCAATCGCCTGTGATAATCCAATGAATAGAAAACAAATTATGCATCTGAAATTTTTATCCACAATGGTGTATTTATATCAATTGTAATGAAAACTGCTTACTTCCTTCCCTGATCGAGGCACTCTAATTTGTTTTTCGACGAATAAGAACAACTGCAAGTCCCAGTAAACCCGCAAGCAAAGCATACCTACCGGGTTCCGGCACTGCTGCGCCCACGATTCCAAAATTATCGTAATACACCCCCGCGGTTTTGGTTGGGGCTTGATCATTTACCGTAAAAGTGAAAGTGGCACTCGTTCCCGCCTCCAAAATACTGTCTGTAAGCCCTGTAAGGTCTATGGAATGATCGTCGAAATTATTCGCGTTCCCCAATGTAGCTGCGCCTAGTTGGTTAAAATTTCCGGTAGTTTCAATGAGTCCGGTGCTGATGGAACCCGATGCAACACTGAGCGTTATGGTACTGGGTGAACCTCCAAAGGCTCTCCAAACATCAAACTCAAACGATGCCAGCGAGTAATCCACACTCGTGTTATTTTCTATCGTAAAACTAAGGGTAATTCCATCCGCATCCGCATTGGCAGGCTCTAGCGTGCCAAAAAACCCATCCGTATTGGTGTTGTCGGCATTGGGTGGTCCCGCAAAGCCACCAAACGTGCCATCATTGGAACCATTGCTCGAGCGCTTCCACTCGGGAGCTACAGTCGTACCACTATACGTAATTGTACCAGCGATATCTGTTAGACTATATCCAGGGGTATTTGTAGTTGTTCCGCCAGTAGGATTATTAAAGCGATCCCATCCTATTAATAACTCTTGTGCCTGAACGGACGCTATTGAAGCAAGGATTATCAAAGTAAGGGGTAGCTTTATTTTCATGGCATTTCTATTTTTAGTTAATATTGTTTTATTATTCAAAAAGTATGAATTGGTTTTGAATGTTGATACTTTACAGAAACAGTTTTGCCCTTCTGACCATGACTGTAATCAAACCTATACAAGCGCATATTAGGCTATAACTATGAGCTTCAGGAACAACAGAACCTACAATGGCAATATTATCCAAAAATGAAGAACCGCTTTTATCCAGATCAGTAAAATCAAATCTAAAAACGATACTGTCACCAGCAGAAATGGTTAATTGAGACTCTGAGAAAAAATTTGTTAAATCAATATCTTGACCCGCCCAGTCATCAACTATGACGGAGTTGCTCAAAGAAAAAAGAGTTACGGCATTTGTGGCACCGTCCAGTCCACTTAAATAAGACACCTTTAAATCACGGGCACTATTATTAAAAGGTATTAAGAATTGAAAATTCAAAGAGGATAAAAGGTAGTCTGGACTTCCCGCATCAAGGATTAAGGTAAGATCCTGAATTGCAGTAACGCCTTGCTTCAAGGAAGTACTTACCGTTGTGGTTTTTGAAGACTGAGGATTTAATGCTGCTGTTCCCCAAAGACCATTACTAGAGTATTTATTACCATTAAAAGTAAAATTTGATAAAGAACTTTGAAAGACATGAACACCTGTTGCAGCAACTGAAGGACGATCTCGATTTGCATCTTGTTGAGAAAAATCCCAACCAGCAAGTAGCTCCTGTGCCTGAACAGACGTAACAGAAACAAAGATTATCAAAACAAGGGGTAGTTTTATTTTCATGACATACTCTTATCTAATATTATTCAATAATCAAGTAAAACAGTTTTACTTTAGTCAAGAAAAATTTTAATTTTTTCCTTATCTCCTAAATTTACCAGTACCTTTTTTTATGCGCAATCAGAAACTAGCAACCGTATTACACCACTCTAACCACCGGTAACACGTCGAATTAAACGTACCGGCAGGGTTATGTGTCGCTGCTCAGGGGTCTGTCCGCTTAGGAGTTGTTCCAACATATTAACCGCCTCTGCACTCAGCTGCTCCAGCGGTTCCTCAATCGTCGTCAGTGGTGGATTCAGCAAACTGGAGATTCGACTATTTTCACCACCAATAAGCGCAACTTCTTCCGGGACTTTCAGTTTCATGACATAGGTCAGGATATGAAGCGCCTCCAAGGCTTCCAGGCTCGCCCCCGGCACATAAATTGCATCCACCCCGGATTTGATCAAACGATCGATACTTGAGAAAAACTGTTCCCCGGAACTAATAATACATACACATTGCGAGTCATTGGCTTTATGCCCTGCTCCTTCAAGTGCACGCTTAAAGCCTGCTACTCGCTGACGGTTTGGCGGTTGCCCATCCGGACACAGAATGGCCGGTTTTTTGCGACCCGTTTCAATAAAATGTGACGCTGCTAAAAAGCCCGCCTGTTCGTGGTCCGATCGCACAACATAACGTGTCTCCTCATTTTCAAAGAGATCAAAGTGAACGGTCGGCACCCTGCGTTCCAGGCGCTTCATTATAGGATTAACGTGCGCACCGTGTGTCACGACAATCGCACCATTGATGTATGCAGTTTCAGTGCCCTCATCAATCTGTTCCGGCAGTTGAATATTCATTCCCTTGCGCGTCAATTTGAAGGACAAATGTTGAACCAAGCTAGCGGAATAACCGGTAATTCGATCCAGATAATCCTCCTCCGTGACAATTGAAATTTCAGGCCTGCGGGCAGCTGCCTGTGGCGCGAACCCCAGTTCCTTGGCTGCTGATAAAACACGCTCACGGGTTTCAGCTTTCACACGATCCCGATTATTAATGACGCGACTAACGGTGCCGGGCGAAACCCCTAAATGTTTTGCCAATGCATGTATGCTTATACGATTTTTTTTCATGCTGTAACGGTCGCTTCATAAATTACATCAAACTCTTTGATTACTCACGGAGACTATTCACGATTCCCGCCACCCTTTGCAAGCTAAGCTTTATGATCATGTCCCGGCCTAAAACCAGAGGCACAATGCACTGTCTTCCCGGTGAAGTCGCCGCCATGCGATTCCAATCCGACCCTTACTCGCTAAAACCCAATCAATCGCGAGCAGATGCGCGTCAGGATCTACCAACAGGCCTGATATAAAGCGTCGCTCACTTCCCTTCAAAACCGTTTTCTCTCCCGAGTGATCTGATTGATAAAATTCAACTTCCAAGCAACACCGCACCTCCCCCTGAAAAAAGTTAATGGCGAATAACCCTACGGGTTAAAGTTCACAAGAGCCTTGATAAGTAAAAATAAAAATACTTAGCTATGATACTTATAAATGAGCGGAAATTTTAGTATGATCGACCTGTTCGCTGGATGCGGTGGACTCTCACTTGGCTTTGAGATGGAGGGCTTCCACCCGCTTCTATTTAGTGAGATCAACCTCAATGCGGCACAGACCTATATGATTAACCGCATGTCGGAAAACACGATCCCAGTCGGCGACATCTACTCACTGACCAACGACAATCTCCGCCTGTTCATGGAGAACTGGAAACTCCAAGGGATCAAAGATATAGATATCGTTTGCGGCGGCCCACCTTGTCAGGGTTATAGTGGCATCGGCCACCGCCGAACCTTTGATCTCCACAAGAATGAAATTCCCTCGAACAAGCTCTATCAGGAGATGGTTCGCGTGGTGGAGTTCGTGAAACCAAAAGTCTTTCTCTTTGAAAATGTCAAAGGCCTACTCTCAGGACGTTGGACGAAGAGTGGCAAGAAGGGCGAGATATTCACCGACATTTTAAAAGCCTTTCAGGCAATTACAGGCTACTACTGTGAGTGGGACCTTGTTCATGCAAAAGACTATGGAGTGCCCCAAAACAGGCCACGCGTTTTGATCATTGGCTACCGAAAAGATATTTGGGAAAACTATACACAGCGACAGCTTGAATTTGCAGCTGAGGACAGCTCGCCCTACGCAAAAGGCGGTAGTGCAGTAAAGAATGGTCTTTTGCCCAATAAAAGCACTGCGCCACCTAGCCTAAAAGAATTACTTAGTGACTTGGTCGATCCAGACTACATTGGAGGCAGCACAACAACACACTACCCTGCATCTCCGGACACAGAAATTCAGAAGTGGCTTCGCACCTCTAAGAGTGGAAAACTTGCACGTAGGGGCGCTATAGTTACTGAGCAGGAATACAGCGCCCACTCAGCCAAGATTGTGGAGAAATTCGAATACATGCTGCACTCGGGCGGAGAAATCCCTGAGCACATGAAAACCAAGAAGTTTGCTCAACGGGTCCTCCCCAAGGAATGGAACGGCACCGGACCAAACATCACGGCCACCTCACTGCCTGACGACTATGTGCATTTTAGCCAACCTCGCGTTCCGACCGTAAGAGAATGGGCACGCATCCAGACCTTCCCGGACTGGTATCAATTTGCAGGACCACGTACCACAGGAGGTCGCCGACGAGCCGGTGACCCAGATGCAGGCTTGTGGGATCGCGAAGTCCCTAAATATACCCAGATTGGAAATGCTGTTCCTGTATTACTTGCAAATAAGGTAGCCAAGCACGTGCGAAGCATACTAGAAAAGAGTTTATGAACTCTCGCCCTTTAGGCAAATCGGAGTCAATAAAGCTCGGCAGACTCTCAGAGGCTGGCCTTGAATGCGCCCTAATTTATCTAACGGAGACCGGCTTGAAGAAATCCATCCTCGACGCCACGACACCCGTCCGCGAATTACTGAAAGAGAACGGCATCCACGACTACAGCCAGCAAGCGCAAGGCGACTCAAGCAAGGTCATACTCAACTACACGCTCTTTGATGAGCTTGGAACTGCGGTTAACGCCAACATATCACTCTACCGCCCTAAAACTAAAAAGGGAGATCCAAGGATCTGGCCATACAGGCTGCAACAATTCGCAAACCCAAATGATGTGCTTGCGATCTTTGTTCAAAATCAGCGTATATATTTACAAAACTTATCAGTCGATCCAGTGGTTGATCTCAAAGATAGCACCAACGATCTTGAGACATTGTTGAGCTCACTCAAAGGTGACTATGATCGGGTGGCTAATGAATTACTCTCCAAGCTACGAAACCTTGCTGCAAGCGGCCCTATCGAAGCCGTTTGCGAGGGCGACACAGCAATCGGCCGAACTATTGAAACTGCTCTAGGCATAGCCATTAATTCGAGCAAAAACCCCGACTACAAAGGCATCGAGATTAAAGCCAAACGCTCACGCTCAAGCACACGCTCTAACCTATTTGCGCAGGTTCCGAACTGGAATCTTAGCCAGTTTGGTAGCGCACGCGAAATGGTTGAACGCATAGGTTACGACGTCGATGGCGAGATTCGAAAACTCTATTGCACTGTCAGCACATCGAACATAAACAGTCAGGGACTACTGCTCGACCTTGACCTAGACAAGAAGCGCTTGGATGAACTGCAAAAAATAGATAACCAACGTCACGCTGTGTGCATGTGGCAGCTTGAAAAATTGCATGATCGCCTTCATGAGAAGCATGCTGAAACCTTCTGGATCAAAGCCAAAGAGCTAAAGAGAGGAGCTAACAAATTCTTTGAGCTAGAGAATGTTAAGCATACACGCAGACCGTCTAGTAACCAATTTGACCGAATGATTGGAAGTGGTGAGATAACAGTTGATCATTTGATAAAGAAAACGCCTAAAGGAAGGGTCACAGAGAAAGGGCCTCTCTTCAAAATTAGAGGGTCTTCACTAAATGAATTGTTTTTGGGCGCCCCTAGAGAATATCAATTAAGGGGCTAATAAAGAAACTTGAGATAGCTCATCTCCAAAATTCCCCAAATTGAGCAGGATCAATTGAGCCTGATTGATCTCAAGGACCTGAAAGCGTATTCGCTTAGGTCGTTTGCAGGGCGTTGCGCCTCATTGGAGTAGACTATTTCAAAACCGGCTTGAGGTTTAGGATGCGTTGGCTTTGTAGGCGGAATGGAGTTGCTCAGGGCATCCGGCGCGTTGTAGCCCCTCGGGTAATTCTAAAGTCTCTGATGCTTTGTGGCCTGCCATGAGCAAGCGGAACGCGTCGACGGAATGAAATGGAGAGGGCGAAGCAATGGCGGAGAGAGAGGGATTGGTGAGGCTAGGCCTCATCGCAGCGCGATCGCCTACGGCGCCCCATCTCCAGTCGCATTCGCTCCTTCCGTCGAACCGGGTTCTCATCCCTGCTCGCTGCGCGAGTGTGTTGATTTGGCTGTGCCAAATGGCGGAGAGAGAGGGATTCGAATCTTTTATTTATATTTTCATAAATCATTATATAATAGTATTTTATAGATTTCTTTAGTTTAGATGGTTATCCTTTTGGGATAGGATTTTGGGTTCTCATTAGACGACCGACGTATCCAATCAAACCTTTAAAGAACCGGACCAATTTAACCCTAGACCTGATAGTACGATAAATCACTTGAATACGGATCGAATTTAGAATTACTTAAAAATAATCAAAATCAAACGAGAAGAAGATCACCCTGAACTGAGATGAAATTATTTAAGACAAGAGAACTTCTTCTCCTGGAGGTTTTAAGTGAACCTTTCAAGCTAGAAAGAGACATCCAAAAGTTGGTTGAAAAGAACCTCGATACGATATTCGGATACCTATTCATTTCGTCTGAGTTAACTATCCAGAAATACAGATTGGATACCCTGTGTTTCGACGAAGAGACTAACTCTTTTGTAATCATCGAATACAAAAAAGGGAGTAGTTATTCAGTTATTGATCAAGGATATACCTACCTACAACTTCTTCTGAACAATAAGTCAGAATTCCTCCTGACGTTATCTCAGTATTTCAACCGTGTCCTTAAGGTCGAAGACATTGATTGGTCTCAATCTCGTGTCGTATTCATTTCCCCTTCTTTTAACTCCTACCAGAAGGATAGTGTAAATTTCAAAAACCTTCCTTTTGAACTGTGGGAGATTAAGAGGTTCTCAAATGGAGTGGTGATTTTGGATCAACATCACTCCACCTCCAAAGAAAGTATCGAGACTGTTTCGAATCCAGAGACACAAGGAGTCATGAGTGATATCTCAAAAGAAGTGAAGACTGTAAATGTCGAGGATCATTTTGAGGGATCTAATCCCGGTTTAGTTGAATTTTGGAACCAACTTTCTGAACGACTTCTAGAATTTGAAGAGACCTACTTCGAGTCCATCCCCAGATACATTTCACTTGGATACAATCAAAAGAAGGTTTGTTTCATTAATGTTCAAAAATCTAAACTGGTTATTGAACTCAACCGTGGGAATATCCGACTTGATGGTTCCAAACAAAAGAACTTTTTTACCTTGGATGATCCAAAGAACATTTCAAAGGAACAGACTTGGACGTTTAAGTCCGGAGTTCAGGGTGGTAAGTATAAGATTCCGGTGACTCAAAATACCGATATCGATTACCTCATTTACCTCATCAAACAAAAATATCTGAACATAGTAAATGGATAAGGTAAAATATATAAAATAAACATATAAAATCTTCCTGAAATCACGATAGATTGATGAAAACTAAACTCACCCAACTTTTACTACTTATAATATTAGTGTTGGGACTTACATCTTGTGTACAGTTAACCAATCCAGTTTACGGAGATAATTACGGAAAATATATAGACCGAATTTCTAATACAGTCTGGGAAATTTACATCGAAGGTTTAGAGAAAGAAAAACTGATATTGAAGGTTTTCTTGAAACCTAATCAAAAAGTCAGTTACTCTGTGATCAACGGATCTAATAAAGGATATACCTATAATGACGAAAAAGATAGATGGAGAGTATATAACGAAAACCTATACATATCATTTAACGATGAACTTATCAATTTAAGAGGAATATTATCTATTGATGGACTTTCCGTAATAGGAACCTGGAAGAATAATAAATGGGAGAGAATTCCATTATTAAAGTATATACCTATAACGGGAAAATGGTCAGGTAAGTCCAAAACTGATTTAAGAGATTTTCCAGAAATTCGTCGAAACCTATACTTAAATTAATCCAAAGGGTTAAAAATTCAAACGTGTCCAAAGATGAGCTTAAAATTCACTAGTGATGACAACGGGTATTCAGCTGAAATATCTGAAGATATCGATGGAGTGATCCATGAATGGGTGTCCAATCACGATGAACGTCTTACTTTTGTAAACAAATCTGTGAAATGTTTATCAAAATTAAATTTCTGGATCAACCCCTACAGCAAAAAAATCAAAAGTCGGAAAAAATGGATGAAGAGAAAATGGGAAGGAATACCATATGAAAATACCTATTCTAATTCATTGGAAATAGAATTAGACCCTTCTCCAACATTTCCAGAGATTGATAAAAGAGTTCCAGAATTTGAATTATTTAAATGCAAAGATGCCTACGAACAGAATTGGAAGATCGAATCTTACAAATTAATGATCTATAGAGGTGACGGAAAGAACTTTTGTAAGACTGAAATCAAATTAAGTACCGGAAGGAAATATGATGTCGAAAAGAGAGACCATCGAACGATTAATACGTTAAGCATATTGCTCATTTTAGATCCGTCCGAGTACGACGAGACAAAAAAGACGTTGCTAAGAAATGACCGTATAGGAATCAGAGTCGTAATTGAGAGTCCGGATGGAATATATTCAGAAAAGGGAGGGTCAGACGAAAGGAAGGTATATAAGATTTTAAGACAAAGAAACCTATTCGAGATGGGCTACGATTGTTATAGTGACAAAATGATACCTCGGTCATTAGGTCAAATCGGAGCATCTACATTTGAATTCTCTTCTTAATTTTATAAAATAAAAAATGTATCCTCTATTACTTTTCTCACTCTGATCTTCAAATAATTCTGAGGGTTAGAATCGACTACACAAAATCAATGAAAAACCCAACTTGGTCACGAGATGAACTTATAGTTACACTCGATTTTTACCTCCGTCACAAACCGAAAATTCCAAATAGGAACTCTAAAGAGATACACGAACTTAGTGATTTTCTAAACCGACTTCAAGAGAAGCTAGGAGGTGAAACATACGATAAGTTTCGTAATGTAAACGGTGTTTACATGAAGATAATGAATTTTTTGAGATTTGACCCAGACTATAAAGGAAAAGGTCTCAAAGGAGGTGGAAAAGATGAGGAGGTAGTGTGGAAACTATACTCCAACAATACAGTTAAATTGAGGAGCTTATCTGATTCCATTCGTTCAATCGTATCTTCAGACACTGATCTGGCCTGAGAAAAGTGGACACGGGATTCTCTTAACGAGAGGATCCAACCATGAAGAAACGACGTTACACTGCCGAGTTTAAAAAAGAAGCGGCTAAGATGATCATAATCGACGGGACCCCGGTCAAGGAGGTCTCCGAGCAACTGGGAGTGCCCGAGGGCGTTCTTTACAGCTGGAAACAGAAGCACCTCAAGGAACTCGAGGAAAACGTTCCGGAGGGTGTCCAGAGCCCCAAGGCGATGGCGGAAGAACTGGCGCAGCTGCGCAAGGAACTGGCCAAGCAGAAGCGGATGAATGAGATTCTAAAAAAAACGGTGGGCTTTTTCAGCAATCCCGAGTGATGCGTTTCCGTTTCATAGAATCGAACAAGTCGGCCTACCCGGTCGATGAGATGTGCGAGTGTCTGGAAGTGAGTCGGAGCGGCTACTATGCATGGCGTGGGCGCGGTCCCAGCGAACGTTCGCTTGAGGACGAAGGCTTCAAGGAACGTATCGACGCGCTGCACAAGAAGTCAAAACGCCGCTACGGCTACCGTCCGATCTACCATCATCTCAAGGATGAGGAAGTGGATTGCGGTCGCGACCGGACCCTGCGCCTGATGAATGAGATGGGCATAGAGGGCATGCAGAAGAAGGGCTTCAAGCCTCTTGGCACCGACAGTGCGCACAACTTTGGCTACAGCCCGAACCTGCTGCGCGAATTGGGTGCTCCCGAGTGCTGCGACCAGGTCTGGGTGGCCGACACGACCTATTTGCGCACTGAGGACGGCTGGAGCTACCTGGCCACTGTCATGGATTTGTTCAGTCGGCGGATCATCGGGTGGAGCGTTTCCGACCATAACGATGCCACCCTCTGCTGCAAGGCTCTGCAGGCTGCCGCATTAACACGGGGAGGTCAGTTGCCGGATGGCTTGATTCTGGTCGAGGTGACTTAAACTGGTCCACTTGAAAAGTTAGTCTAGAACCCTAGAAAGGAACCAGACAATGAAAGGCAAAAGATACACAACCGAACAGAAGATCCGCATCCTCCGGGAGGCGGAGAGCAGTGACAAGACGATCCAAGACGTCTGTCGTGAGCGTCAGATCAGCGAGCAGACCTTCCACCGCTGGAAGCGTGAGATGGGGATGCTTGAAGTTGATCAGGCAAAGCAATTGAAAGAACTCCAGCGTGAGAACGCCCGGCTCAAGCGGATGTTGGCCGATGAGATGCTCGGCAAAGAGCTGCTGAAGGAGGCACTTGAAAAAAAGTTATGAGCCCCGGACACAAGCGTCAGGTCGCTGAAGAGTTTGTTTCCGGGGGACGTTGCACGGCCCGTGCGGCCTGTCGTCACTTTGGGCTGCACCGCAGCACTTTTGCCTATGAAGCGAAGCAACCGGATGCATGGCTGGCCAGGCTCAAGGCAGCCCTGCGACGCGTCTCCAACCAGCATCCCGAGATGGGGTATCCCAAGGTGACGAAGTTACTCAAAGATGAAGGCTGGAAGGTTGGCACACGCATGGTGCAACGCCTGCGCCGAGAACTCGGCCTG